>JANXLU010000035.1 GCA_025354985.1 Chloroflexota bacterium | reverse complement strand
GCAGCACAATCTGCGGCAATGGTTTGCACCCTAACCGCTCACACAGTCCCACCAGGCACGTGAGACACACGCACAGTACGTACGAAACCCTCACAGGGCTTGGAGCCCTGTGAGGGTTGGCGGCGGCCTCCGCCGGCCGAGGAATGCTGCGCACCCAATCCGCGCCAACGGTTTGCACCCTAACCGATCACATAGTCCGACCGGGCACGTGAGACACACGCACAGTACGTACGAAACCCTCACAGGGCTTGGAGCCCTGTGAGGGTTGGCGGCGATATGTGAGGGTTGGCGGTGGCGTGTGAGAATACGATCAAATCATGCAAAACATACCGGCGCTCGCGCAAGGCCAGTATTTCCATATCTTCAACCGCGGGAACAACGGTGAAGACGTGTTTCGCGAACCACGGAACTACCAGTATTTTCTCGATCAATTCCGGCGGTATGCTGCGCCGACTTTGGAGCTTTACGCTTATTGTCTGATGCCAAACCACTTCCATCTGTTGGTGCGCGTTGCCGCGGATGACGCCCTGGCATCCAAAGGATTGTCCAACTTATTCAACGGCTATGCGCAGGCGATCAACATAGCCTTCCATCGAACCGGCAGCTTGTTCGAAGATCGCTTTCATCGCATCCGGGTCGAAACTGACCAGTACATTACAACTCTCATTGCGTACATCCATCTCAATCCGCAACGTCACGGGTTCACAAATAATTTCACGACCTGGCCCTGGTCATCGTACTCAACGCTAATTTCATTGTCGCCCACCGGTTTACAACGTGATACGGTACTGGATTGGTACGGTGGTCTAAATCAATTCCGCGCCTTTCATGAGCAGTTCCTTGACGCCACCCACATCGCCGTCCATGTCGCTGAGGATTTTGAATAACGCGTACGAGACACGCACAGTATCTGCGAAACCCTCACAGGGCTTGGAGCCCTGTGAGGGTTGGCGGCGACGTGTGAGGGTTGGCGGTGGATGTGTGAGGGTTGGCGGCGGCTGATGAAGCGTGAGCCTCACACCCATCCATGACGCCGACGACGGTAGCGCTGATCCTGACCTCGGCGGTGATCCACGCCACTTGGAACCTGCTGGCCAAGCGGGCGGGAAGCACCACCGCGTTCACGGTGGTGTTTGGCTGGGTCGCCGTGACCGCCTATGCGCCAGTGGTGGGCCTGTGGGCGGCCACGGTACACCCGGTGGTGCTGCCCGAGCACATTGCAATTATTTCGATCAGTGCGCTGTTCCAGCTGGCTTACTTCATGCTGCTCAACCGCGCCTATGAAGCCGGCGACATCTCGGTTGTTTATCCGGTTGCGCGCGGCAGCGGTCCGTTGTTTACGTTGATTGGCGCGATGCTGATTCTTGGCGAGCGCCCTTCGCAGCTAGGCGTGGGTGCGGTTGTCACCATCGGGGCGGGCGTGGTCATCCTGGCCGGCCGTGTGCGCGGGCCCGATCTGCGCGCGCATGCGACCAGCATTGGCTATGCGCTCGCGGTTGGCCTCAGCATCATGGCCTACACCCTGTGGGACAAGGCGGCCGTGGCCACGCGCCACATCTACCCGCTGCTGGTGAATTGGGGCGTGAACCTGGGCGTTTCGCTGGCGCTGGCGCCCTACGCTTCCCGTCACATGGATGAGGTGCGCGAGGTTTGGCGACACCACCGCCGGGCGGTCATTGGCGTGGGCCTGTTAAGCCCACTGGCCTACATCATTGTGCTGTTTGCACTCACCATTTCGCCGGTCAGCAGCGTTGCGCCCATGCGCGAGATCAGCATTGTGATCGGCGCCGTGCTGGGCGCATGGGTGCTGCATGAGCCCGTGGGCGCGCGCAGGCTGGCCGGCGCGGGCGTGATTACCCTCGGGGTGATGATGCTGGCGCTTGAGAATTGTTGCCATAGCCCTTGACAAATATGTGTGATGACCATTAAATATGTAGCGAAGGCGTTTTTCTCAGATTGATGGAAAGCGAATTCATAACTAATTCCAAGAAAACAGGAGACCAAGGAGAAGTTTATGTCGAAGATGATTACAAGACGAAAGTTCCTAACGACGATTGGCATTGGTGCGGGTGCGGCGACATTGGCCGCATGCGCTGCGCCGGCCGCGGCGCCAACCGCTGCACCGGCCGCCCCCAAGGCCGCTGAACCCACAAAGGCCCCCGAACCCACCCTGGCGCCCGCCGCCGCGGCTGGTGCGCCGGTGGCTTGGTGGGTGGGTTGGGGCAACCTGACGCCAGCAATCGATGCGCTGCAGAAGACCCCCGAGTTCAAGGATGCGCTGGGCGCCAACACGTTTGAATTCAAGCCCGGCGTCAATGCCGAAGGCTGGTTGACCGCAGTAGCGGGTGGCACGCCACCGGCCGGCGGCTCAAACATGGACTATGTGCAGTTCATGGCCAAGGGCAGTCTGCTTGATATCGGCAACCTGGTCAAAGCCAGCTCCAAGGTCAACAAGGGGATGTTCCTTGCCGACCCGTGGAACAACGGCTTCTGGCAGGGCAAGCAGTATGGTTTGCCCGGTCTTGAAGCCGGCCCGAACTACGGTTTGAACTACAACTCCGAGCTGGTCAAGGCTGCCGGGTTGGACCCGGACAAGCCACCCACTACGTGGGAAGATCTGCTGGGCTGGCACAGAAAGCTAACAGTCAAGGACGCATCGGGCAACGTCAAACAATTTGGCCTCGACCCGTATGACGCAATGGCCGGCGAGCCGGACTTTGCGGCCACCTCCTATGGTTGGACCTGGTATGACGAAGCAGCCGGCAAGCATGACATCAACAATCCCAAGATGGTCAGCCATCTTAAGATGACCTCCGAGTTCATCAAGGTGATCGGGCCGGATCAGCTTGCCGGGTTGCGCAAGGTCGAAGGCAACGGCGGCTGGGGTGATGCCTACAACGCCAAGGTGCAGTCCATGATCATCGAAGGTTACTGGCACCCGGGTGAGACCAAGATTCAGAAGCCTGAAGTATCGGTAAACAATCGTGCCGCCTGGGCACCGGTGCCTGCAGAACGGGCCGGCGCCAAAATCCAGATGTTCAACGGCCATTACATTGTGTTCTTCAAGGACGGCAAGAACTCGGATGGCATGTTCAAGATCGCTGAATTCATGTCCGGCAGTGATGTGGCGGGCGACGCCATCTGGAAGCAGGTGGGCTGGCTGCCCGCGCGCCCGGCCTACTACTCCAAGGTTAAGGGTAATGAATATCCGGGTCTGCAGTTCTATCTGGATTCGGGGACACAGGCAACCGAGACCCTGAGAAGCCCGCGCCGCAGCCCGATCCACGGATTTGTCACTACGCAGCTGAGCGAAGTGCGCGACAAAGTCGCGCGCGGTTCAATGACGGCCGAACAGGCGGCTATTGAAGTGCAGAAGCGCGCCGACACCGAGTGGAAGAACCAGGGCTACGGCAAAGCAGCCTAGACCAAAACTTCCCATCGTGTCGTCCCGACGCCCAAGGCGGAGGGTCCCGTGCGGGTAAGCCATATTGGCGCCCGCATCCGGGATCCTTCCCTGGCGTCGGGATGACGTCACATCGTTTCACCTGTCGCCGCTGGCCGATTGGAACTTAAGTAAGCCAGCCAACAAACAAGCCTGCATGCCAACCGAGCTCGACAATTACCTTTTCGACCTGCGCGGTTATCTCGTTTTAAAAAACGCGGTGGAGCCCGCGCATGTGGCGGCATTGAACACGGAACTCGACAAGTTTCGTGCGCTCGAACCACAGGGATGGCATGGCAACGTGCACCGCGCAGACAACTTCCACGCCAACGGCAAGGAGCTGCAGAATATCGTGGAGGGCGGCGAGCCTTTTGAGCGCCTGATTGACCATCCGGCCTGGCTGTCGCACATGCGCGAATACGTCGGTGAAGCGGGCACCTTTGTCGATGGTCTGTATATCGACGAATGCTTCGCTACACTGCGCGCCTCGGGCGGTTTCCTACCCATCCATTCCGGCGGACACGAGGCCATCGTCCGCACTCAGTATCGATATACCCGGGGTAAATTTCACTGCGGCCAGGTCAATGTGCTGGTCGCGTTGACCGATATCGGACCGGGCGATGGCGCCACCATGGTCATCCCCGGCAGCCATCATTCCAGCCTGCAGCATCCGGCTTTCAAGGGCAGTTTCAACGACCGCGGCCCGATGGACACGGTTGAAGGCGCCATCGAGATGCATCTCAGTGCGGGCGATGCCTTGCTGTTTGTCGATGCGCTCGCGCACGGCTCGGCGCTGCGCACGAACCCGGGCGAACGTCGCGTCGTGATCTACCGCTATGGCGGATCGTGGGGTGCCACCCGCCGCGGATATGTCTATTCCCAAGCGCTGCTTAACCGGCTGACGCCGTCCCGCCGCGCCATTCTGCAGCCTATTTCGCCGCTGCGGGCTCCCGAACCGGCAAACGCTGTTTAAACCCTGCAAACACGCTTATGGCATCACTAACCAAATCGATTCGAAATTCATTTACCGAAAGTACCACCCAGCGCCGTACCACACTGTTGGGACTGTTGTTTGTCTCCCCCTGGTTGATCGGCTTTCTGGTGTTTACGCTGTATCCGCTGCTCTCCTCGATGTATTACAGCCTGACGCGCTATGATCTGATCCGCCCGCCGGTGTTCATCGGGCTGGATAACTATATCGAGCTGTTCACCGATGATCCCTCGTTCGAAACGGTGATGCGCAATACCCTGTTCTATGTTGGGCTGAGCGCGCCGCTGGGCGTGATCACCGCCTTTCTCATGGCCAACCTGCTGAATTCCAAGGTAGTAGGGCGCTCCTGGTTTCGCGCAATCTTTTTCTTCCCGTCGATCATCCCGGCCATCGTCACTGCGGCGGTCTGGCAGTTTCTGTTGAACATCCAGTTCGGTGCCATCAACGGATATCTACAGCAGATCGGCGCCCAAACTATTCCGTTTCTTTCGAACCCGTCCTGGACAAAACCGTCACTAATCATGATCCATGTCTGGGCGCAGGGCGGCGCCGTGGTGGTGTTCCTGGCCGCACTGCAGGATGTGCCGCGCTCATTGTATGAGGCGGCAACTGTGGACGGCGCCAATGCCTGGCAGCGCTTTAAGAGCATTACCGTGCCCATGTGTACACCGGCGATTCTGCTGAATCTGGTGACCAGCTTTATTGCCGGGTTTCAGAACTTCACATTGCCGAACCAGCTCTTCCCGGACGGCGGGCCAAGCCTGTCGGCGGAGATGTACACAACATATTTGTATCGGAATGCCTTTACCTATCTGCGAATGGGCAAGGCGTCCGCGCTGGCGTGGCTGCTCTTCCTAATCATTATTTTCTTCACAGTTCTTTTCTTCAGGACATCCAGAAACTGGGTGCACTACGGAGGCGACTAATGGCAGTCACTCATCTCGACAACGCGCGGATGGCCGGCGTATCCCGCACAAGCATAAAGGTGCCGTGGGTCAGCTTTATCAAATATGCGCTGCTGCTTCTATTGGCCTTCATGTTTGTGCTGCCACTGCTGTGGATGGTGTCCTCAGCGCTAAAGATTGATGATCAGGTATATCGCGTGCCGCCCATCTGGTTCCCGGTCCCGGCCCATCCGGAAAATTTTTACAACGCCTGGAACAGATACAACTTCTCGCTCTTTGCGTTCAACTCGGTCGTGCGTTACGCCATTCCGTCCACCATTTTGGTGACGTTATCGTCCGCGATCGTGGCATACGGATTCTCGCGGTTGCACTGGGTGGGCCGCAATCTATTGTTCGGGCTGTGTCTGGCCACCATCATGATCCCGGCGCAGGTCACGCTCGTGCCGCTGTTCATCACCTTTAAACAACTCGGTTGGCTGAACTCTTACCAACCGCTGGTGATCCCGGGGATGTTTGGCAGCCCGTGGTTTATCTTTCTGTTGCGCCAGTTTTTCATGACCATCCCGCAGGAGCTTTCGGACGCCGCACGCATCGACGGCGCAAGCGAGCTTGGCATCCTCACACGCGTCATCATGCCGCTCTCCGTGCCGTCGCTGATCGCGGTTGCGCTCTTTCAGTTTTTGGCCACGTGGAACGATTACTTGGGCCCGCTCGTTTATATTAACAATCAGCAGCTGTTCCCGCTGGCTCTGGGGATTGGCCTGTTGCGCCGCGCGCTCAGCGAAACCGGCACCACCGGGCTGGTATATCCGTATCTCATGGCCGTCAGCGCATTGGTGACCGTGCCGATCCTGTTTCTGTATTTCTTTGCGCAGCGCCGCTTCATTGAAGGCATTACCACCACCGGGATGAAAGGCTGACGTCAGCCGTTTGGCTCATGCCCGTGATTCGGGGCGCGCGGGGCGCGGGCTGCCAAAAAAACGTTCCCGGCGGCCAGCAGCAACCCGGTCTCAAGCATGTTCCACCAAAAGTGGACGTCCAGCCGAACCTCGGTGGTGAGACCGGGCAGGGTGCAGAAAATGGTGCCTTGCGTCCATGGGCTGCGCGCCAGCCAGCCGTCGCGCCCGATAATGCCGGGCAGGCCCTGGGCGGTCACATCCGTGACGCCCATCGCGCGCAACTCGTTGAGCACCTGCACATGTTGGATGGTGGTGTAGGTGTGCTCGACCGCGTGCAACCCGGCCACCGCCAGCAGCAGCCAGGCCAGCGGGTTGCGCATGCCGCCGCGCATCAGTACGATCACCATGATCAGCACCGACCAGTTCCAGACAAAATGCACCCATTCAGCATTGGCCGCAGACACCAGTCCGTTTGACTGGCGCGGTGTGAGCCCGACGATGTGATATTGCACCCACTGCACGAGATGCTCGATCGAATGCACCCCTTGTGCAGTGAGCAGGATGCTCAGCAGCATGATCACCACACCCAGCCGATGTTTCTCCTCGCGCCATTTGCCAATGCCCACCGGCAGCAGCGTCGCCAGCACAATGGCGTTGAACACCCACCAGGGCCAGCCGGTCACCGCCACCGCGATGCCGGCGATGACCAGACCGGCAACCAGGTTCAGCAACGTCGCGCGCAGGTGCGGTCCGGGAGAAAGCAGGGAGAGCACGGGCAGCCGTCCGGCCATCGCCTGCGGCATCGGGATTGCGGTCATCGGGTCACCTCCAAATTAACGTTGGCCGGTGGCGCGTCGATCACCGACTGCGCGCCATCGGGCCAGAGAATGGTCAGCGTTTGCAATGTGGCTTTTTCCGGCATACCGAACAGCATCAGTGGGGCGTCACCGGAAAGATAGCCGCCACTGGCCCGCACATCGCGTGTTAAAAGGCCGACACTGGTGCGCAGCGAGGCCCGCGCGCCAATGGCCTGCGTGTTGGCGCTGCCGCGCCAGCGCAGACTGACGGTCAGCCCGGCGCCGCCACACAGTTGGTTTTCAAAGAGCGTGGCCGGACCACGCATGTTGTTGACCACCAGGTCGGGGTCGCCATCATTATCCAGGTCAACCGGCAACATGCCGCGCCCGCTCAGTGTTGATCCGAGCTTCCATTCCGGTGCCGCGATAAACGTGCCGTGGCCCGTGTTGCGCAAAACGGTGTTTTCCTCGACCAGCTCCGAATCCGGAAGATGACCAAACAGGTCTTTTGCGATCATGCCGTTGACCACATACAGATCCTGAAAGCCGTCGCGGTCGAGATCGGCGAAGCGCCCGGCCCAACTCCAACCGGTGGCATCGATGCCGCGCTGGGGCGCGGCGTCGACCCAGGCGCCCGAACTCCAGACTTGCAGCATGTTCGCGCTGATCTGCGGGTCGCCCGCCCGAGTCTGGTCGGTCTTGGTCATCATCGGCAACCACGCGGCCAGCGTGTGCGGGTCGCGTTTGGCCGGGTTCATGTCCGTGGTAAACAGCGCCTGCGTGCCGCTGTTGTCAATATCAGCCCAATCGATGCTCATGGTGCTCTCCGACATCCGTTTGAATGGCTCGGTTGGCTGCCACCCGGTCGAACTGTTCAGCCAGACCGCATCGCGACCGAGGAAGTCATTGCCCACCCAGATGTCGGTGGCGCCGTCGTTGTTCAGATCCAGCAGAGCGATGGACAACCCGTCTGCATGATCGGACAGACGTTGCGCGACAAACCCGGCGCTGGTATTGGTATACAAAAAGACCCCGGCGCGCGCGGCCAGGACGTCCGTGGCCACACCCCGCTTGCGCAGTTCGGTGTCATACGACGCAGTGACGAGGTCCAGCCGTCCGTCGCCGTTAAGATCCCCCCACGCGGTGCTATATGCCAAACCGTCGACCCCGGGTAGCGTCATGCGTTCAAGCGTGCCGGCATGGTTGTGATAAGCAATCACTGCGCCCGGCCGGTCTGTGAAGACCACGTCCAGCCAGCCATCCCCGTCAATGTCCACCATCTTGACATCGCGGGTGAATTGCGCGTCCAGCTCGTGCGGCGTGAAATCCAGGTCGCCGTTGTTGTGCAGCACCATGGCCGGGCCGTCGATGCTGGCGAAGACCAGGTCCAACCTGCCGTCATGATCCAGATCACCCGCCGCCACACCCGCGCCGTTGCCGAGATAGCCACTGATATCGCGCACCCGCAATCCGGTGGCAAATGGCAGGCGGTGTTCAACAAATGCGCCGCTGCATGCGCGGGCGGTCGCATACGGCTCCGTCCGCACGGCTACCGGAACCGTGACAGGCTGATTCGCAGTTACGGTGGGGCGCGCACAACCGCAGATTGCGATGACCGCGACGAGTGGCAATGCTGCACGAATAGCCATTGTTCGGTAGATTCTAATGCCGCGCATCAGCCCGTGCAATTGTCAAGCAATGGCCTTTCTGAGATACTCGGCGGTTCATGAGCACGAATAACCGACTGCGCTCGGACCCGCGACCGGGCGTGATTTTTCATCCCGGTTTACTCGCCGGAATCGATACCATTGCCAATATGGTGCGTGGCACGCTGGGCCCGCTGGCGCGAACCGTGGCCGTGTCGGGCAATTTTCGTACCGATACGCCTGAAATTCTTGACGATGCCGGCATCGTGGCCCGGCGGGTAATTCAAATCGGCGACCCGGTGGCCGATGCCGGAGCGATGATGATGCGTCACGCGCTGTGGCGTGTGCGCGAGTTACACGGCGATGGCGCGGCGACCACGGCGATGATTGCGCAGACCATGGCGCATGGGGCGGTGCGCGCTGTCAGCGCCGGGGTGCATCCCACCCTGATGCGCGAAGCGCTGACAAAATCCGGCAAATTGGCCATTACCGCGTTGCGCGCGTGCAGCGAGCACATCCGCGGTGGCAGCGCCGGGCGCGAGACCCTGCGTGCCGTGGCGCAGGCGATGTGCCAGGATGCCGAATTGTGCGATGCATTGACCATGGCTGTCGACTTGGTGGGCGCCGACGGCGGGATCACAATCGTGGCCAACGAACCGCGCACCATCTTTAGCGAGTTTATTGAAGGGTCGATGTGGGAGACCGGCGTACTTGCGCCCGGCTTCTCACACGAACCCGGCAAAAATATGGTGCGCCTCGACGATGCGGCCGTGGTGGTGCTGGCGGGCACGCTCAACTCGGCGGAAGCGGTGCTCGACGGGTTGCGCGGGTTGATCGATTCCGGTCGGCCGCGCGTTTTGCTGGTGGTGCAGGGTCTGAGTGACGAGGCCAGACAAGTCATGCTGCAGATCCAACATCGCGGCATGGCCAACCTCCTGCCGGTCAAGGCGCCGTATCTTGAGGGCGAAGCAATGGTGGCGCTAGAAGACATCTGCGTGCTCACCGGCGCGACACAGCTCAACACTGGCGATACGGCGGCCGACGATGCGTTTGCGCGAATGGCTCCGGCGCAGGCGGGCAGCGCCCGGCGCGTTTGGGCGGATGACAAGCGTTTTGGAATCGTGGCCGGTGCGCGCAACCCGCATCTGATGCGCGAGCGGATCGCCCTGCTCAAGCGCCAGCTCGACACTGAAACCCACACCGACATGCTGGAAAAGCTGCGCGGCCGGTTGGGGCGTCTGTATGGCGGGCTGGCGATGATCCGTGTGGGCGCCGCGACCATGAAGGCCGGTTCCGTGCGGCGTGACCAGGCCGAGCGCATGGCACGCGCGCTACAAAGCGTGTTGTCATCCGGTGTGGTGGCGGGCGGCGGCGCGGCGCTGGCACGCGTCGCCGCGACGCTGGAACAGTCCGCGCCGGTTGCGCTTGAGGCGCGTTGGGCACGCGACATCATGGCCGGCGCCCTGCGAGCGCCGCTGCGGGTTATTGCCGAAAATGCCGGCTATGACCCGACGCTGTCCATGCACAGCATGACGCATGCCGCGGCGGATGCCGTCTTTGACGTCCGAACCGGTATGAATGCCGGCATGCGCGCAGCCGGGGTGATCGACTCGGTGGAGACGCTCTGCAGTGCCATCCGGGTCGCCACCAGCACGGTGGCGATGGCGGTCACAACCGACGCGCTGGTGCTGCGCAAGGCGCCGCCCACCAGCGCATTTCCCTGATTCAGCGGGCGGTGCAGATTTTGCACTGCCTTTCTTTTCTGTTGAAAATTACCAATGAGCGATACACTGGAACAACATGCCGTTTTTGCACTGGCCGCGCCCAATGCGGCCTTGTGCTATGCCGCGTCATCAGCGGGGATCTGGCGCTGGCGCGCCGGCCGCGCGGCGCGCTGGAAGCGCATCGCCCCGGAGTTTGCCGCTGTCGGGTTACCGGCGGTGGCCGTCGCCGGCAAGTCCATTTGGATCGGCGCGTCGGGCGACATTGCGGTGTCGCGTGACGAGGGCGCAAGCTGGCAGCTAAGCACATTGCCGGTGCGCTCCGAGGTTCAAGCCCTGGCGGTGTCGCCGGCCTATGACCGGGACGGCGTGGTGCTGGCCGCCACCGCGCGCGATGGCGTGTTGCGTTCCGACAATGGCGGCGCAACGTTTTTCGCCTGGAACTTTGGCCTGATCGATCTCAACATCAACGCGCTGGCGCTATCGCCCGACTTTGCAAACGACGGACATGTTATTGCCACCGGGGATCACGCCGTGTTTGTCAGCCGTAACGGCGGGCGGGCCTGGCGCGAACTGCCGGAATCGCTGGCTGGTGCGCCGTTTACCTCGGCGGCCATCGACGTGGACGGGACGTTGTTTGTGGGCAGCGAGACCGCCGGTCTGTGGCGCGCCGCGGATGTGGCGTCCAAACTGACCCGTGATGTGACGTTTAAGCCCGTGACCGTCAACGCGCTTTCCGGGGATCTGGCGGCCGCCAGCGACGGCATATACCGACGTACCCGCGCCGGTTGGAAACGCCTCAGCGCCGATGACCGGGCTCTCTGCCTGGCGCGCTGCGGCGGGTCACTGTTCGCTGGCGGAGCGGAGCAGGGTGTGCGGGTGTTCAAGCTAAATCATGACATAGCTTCCCCTTGACATGACGTGCACTTCAACATGTATAGTTTGCACATGATAAATACTTCACTCAACCCAACAAGTGAAACAACACAGCCGGCACCCGGCGCGATCTGGCGCACCGTGCGCGGCTACGTGATGTTTGGCCTTGCGTGCGCGCTCAGCCCATGCTGCACGCCACTGTTGGTGGCGCTCGGCCTCGGCTTGCTGGCCGGCACACCCGCCGCGCTGTGGATCGGCGCAAACCAGGGCTGGGTGTATGGCGGGTTCACCCTTCTTGCCGCGGTCAGTGCGGTCATGGCCTACCGTTGGTTGCGCAACAACCGGGCCTCGGGAGCGGACTTATGAACACCGACATATCGATGGAACCTATCGCCTGCGACCTCACCCAAATCCCCGAGACCGAGCGCACCGAACATATTCAAAACCGAGTGCCGGCCCTGTTCCGGGCCGCACGCATGGTAAGCGAACTGCCCGCCGGGTATGCCTTAAGTTATGACAAGGCGCCCGGCATCATCCCGCAAATCGCCGAGTTTATCGAGAACGAACGCCTGTGTTGCCCATTCTTTACCTTTGACCTGCAGGTGCCACCCGGCGACGCGCCGATTATCCTGGGAATCACGGGCAATGACGGCGTCAAGGAGGTGCTTGGCGGGTTGATGGCCGAGTATTTGAAATAGCCCGGAGTGTGCCCACTGAAACGCAGCCCACGGCTGCCTGTCTTGATGTGGAGGCCCCATCTCGAGGAACCTGTGGCGAACAAACTCACCGGCGCAGTGCTACAGTTACATCATGGCCGAACAATTTAGCTTTCCGCTTGCCGAATCTCTTAACGAACTGTCCAAGCTGATCCAGCCGAGGTTCGTGACGCCGCTCAAGCGCGGCTCGCTGGTGCTGGAGCTGTATGCGCCGCACGGCACAGACCCGGAGCAGCCGCACCTGCAGGATGAGCTGTATTTGGTGCGGACCGGCCACGGCACGTTCGAGGTCGCCGGCGTCTCAAAGCCATTTACCGCCGGTGATGCGCTGTTTGTCGCCGCCGGCGTGGCGCATCGCATTTCCGCCTTCTCGGATGACTTCGCCGCGTGGGTGGTGTTCTATGGCGCGGTTGGCGGTGAGCTGGCGCTTCCACCGACACCGGGTGCCGACGAATCTGATGACCCGCGCACCCGCAATGAGCTGCTTGCCTACACGCGCACAGCCGAGTTGCACCTCATGCAGTATTTGGATTCGCTGAGCGAGCGCAGCGCCATGGACAAGACCGACCCGGCGGGTTGGAACGTCCGGGATCACCTGACGCACCTGATGGCCTGGGAGGCCGGGGTGACCGCGCTGCTAAACAAGCAACCACGCGCCGCCGCCATGGGTCTGGACGAGCCGACCTTCATGTCTCCCGAATATGACCGGATGAACGAGGTGATCCGCCTGCAACACATACATCGCTCATGGAACGATTCACGCTGGCTGTTTCAGCAAACGCACGCTGAATTTGTACGCACCGTGGCCGCGCTCGCCGCCGAGGATGTGCTCCGCCCATATGACTATTTTGTTCCTGCGGCTGCCGGCGAGGTCAAGCCGGTCATGGGTTGGCTATGGGGCAACACGGGCGCGCACTTCCACGAGCACATCCCCTGGATGCGGAAGATCACGCAGTAGCGCGCGATGAGTTGGTGCGCGCGTTCGCCGTTTTGGCCGCGCCATCACTATTCTGAAAATTTCAGGTTAGCCTCTTGACAAACCGACGCATTGTCACTAGTGCACTGCCAACATAAACACGGAAGTGATGAGCAGGCCCGCGGGGTTTGTGCTAGAGCGAGAGGATGGAGTACACCAAACGGCGGGTTGAGCTGAGTGAGGGGGAGCGCAAGCAATTGCAGGGGATGTTGAAGAAGGGCGTTCACAGCGCGCGCATGTTGCAGCGTGCGCAGATTCTTTTGAAAGTGGACAGCAGCGTGGGAGCGGCAAGGTCATACAAGGCACTGCTAGACGAACTCGGGGTGCACCCGCCTCAAGTGTCTCGATTGATTGGGCGATACCTGGAGGGGGATCAGAAACGGCGCTGAACGAGAAGCCGCGACCGGGTGCAAAGCCGAAGCTCACCGGGGTAGCCGAAGCGCGACTGATCGCGCTGGCATGTTCACCCGCGCCGCGCAGGACAATGCGAACAACCCAGACGCCGAGGCGATTCGGGCCAGTACGATTAAACTGCTTGATCTGGTCAAACGGGAGCATATCCAGCCGGTGATTTTCGGCCATGACCAGGGGCAGTGGGAAACACTCAAAAAAGCGCCAGAGTTTTACGAGTAATGAAATGACTACAGGTCTGTATAATATTTGTTAGGCATCTTGAGGCGACGACCCCGCAACGAAGGAACCGAGCACATTGAGACTTGTCCGAAATACTGGAAATGACCGCGTCGCTGACATCATCCGGCCTCACCTTGGCGATCGGACTTCGCTCGACATAGTCACTCCGGCCCTGTCTATCTTCGCCTGCAGCGAGTTGATCGCGGGACTCCGTCGTGCGCCGGCGTGCCGGCTGGTACTGCCGGGGAACCTGGACGGCCAAACCTTGCTTGGCTCGAACGGCGATCGCGCCGCTCGCAACAGTTTGCAGTCGCGGTGGCTTGCGACGCGCCTACAAGCGTGGCTCCGCGAGAGCGCTGCCGTACGCACTGCGGGGAGCGGGGTCCCGCAGGGAGCGCTCGTCATCCGAGGGGAGTTGAATGAGCCTGTGCAGGCGCTCCTTGGAGCCGTCGCCCTCACTTCAGACGGCCTTGGGCTCTCGCCCGGAAACCCCCTAAGCCTCATTCAGGCTTCCGAGACACCCGAGGAAGCCAACATGCTGGCCCAGTGGTTCGATGCGCAGTGGGCGAGCCTGCCCGATGCGCGGCACGCCAAGGATAGACTCCTGAGCCAACTGGAGGCGCTTGCACAACACCGTGATCCCTACCTGATCTACGCCCTCGTCCTCCACCACCTCTTCGCCGCACGTGGAGACGAGCTCGACGAAGAACAGGTCATCAAATCTGCGACTGGCATCCGCAATACCATCGTCTGGAAGAAACTCTTCAAGTTCCAACGCGATGGTGTCATCGGGGCCATCGATAAATTGGAACGGCTTGGTGGCTGCATCATCGCGGATAGCGTGGGCCTCGGGAAAACCTTCGAGGCGCTGGCCATCATCAAATACTACGAGCTGCGCAATAACCGCGTGCTCGTCCTCGTGCCAAAGCGCCTGCGCGACAACTGGACGCTCTACAAGGCCAACGATCGGCGCAATATCCTCGCGACCGACCGCTTCAACTACGACGTCCTCAACCACACCGACCTTTCCCGCGACGGCGGCAAGTCCGGGGATATTGAGCTTTCACATATCAACTGGGGCAACTACGACCTCGTGGTCATCGACGAGTCGCACAACTTCCGGAACAAGGCTTCCCTCAAGGATCGGGAGACGCGCTACGATCACCTCATGCGCCGCGTCATCAAGGAGGGCGTGAAGACCCGTGTGCTGATGCTCTCCGCAACGCCGGTCAACAACCGCCTCGCCGACCTGAAGAACCAGATCGCTTTCGTCACCGAGGCCGACGACACCGCGCTCTTTGACCACGGCATCTCCAGCATCGAAGCCACCGTCAGCAAAGCCCAGCTCCAGTTCAATCGCTGGCTTGCTTCCGAGGGAACAGAACGCACCCCGCCGCGACTTATCGAGATGCTCGGCTTCGATTACTTCAAGCTTCTCGACCTGCTCACCATCGCCCGGTCGCGCAAACACATCGAAAAATACTACGGCACCGCCGAAACAGGCTCTTTTCCGGAGCGTCTGAAACCCATCAATTACAAACCCGACGTGGACCGCGCCGGCGAGTTCCGTTCGATCCGCGAGATCAACAACGAGATTCGCCGCCTGACCCTCGCGGCCTACGCCCCGCTCCGCTACGTGCTGCCCCACAAACAGGCCGCCTACGACGCGAAATACAGCACGAAGATTCGCGGCGGCGAGAGCTTCTTCCGCCAGGTGGACCGCGAGGAAAGCCTCATCCACCTCATCCGCGTCAACGTGCTCAAGCGGATGGAAAGCGCCGTTCCATCATTTGCTCTCACCGTCCACCGCCAGCTCGCCCACGTGGAGGCCACGCTGGCCAAGATCGAGGCGCACGAAGAATCCGTGGAGGAGATCGACATCGAGGACGTGGAGATCGACGACCCGGCCTTCGAGAGCTTGCTGGTCGGCCGCAAGGTGAAGGTGCTGCTCCAGGACGTGGACCTCGTGCGCTGGAAGCAAGACCTCATCGAAGACCGCAACCGCCTCGCCACGCTCTACTCCGCCGCGCACCAGGTGGGCGCGGCCCGTGACGCCAAGCTCGAAACCCTTCGCGGTGTCATCACACAGAAGGTTCGTCAGCCGATCAATCCCGGCAATCGCAAGGTCATTGTCTTCACTGCCTTTGCCGACACCGCGCAGTATCTCTACGAAGAACTCTCTAGCTGGGCGAAGGCCGAACTGGGTCTGCATTCCGCCCTCGTCACCGGTGCCGGACGCAACCAAACCACGCTGCCGAACCTTCGCAAAGACCTCGCCAGCATCCTCACGGCTTTCTCGCCACGTTCCAAGGAGCGCCCGGAAGACCTCGCCGCTGAAGGCGACCTCGACCTGCTCATCGCCACCGACTGCATCAGCGAGGGACAGAACCTCCAAGACTGCGATTTCCTAATCAACTACGACATCCACTGGAACCCCGTCCGCATCATCCAACGCTTCGGGCGTATCGACCGCATCGGCTCGCCAAACAGCCGCATCCAGCTCGTGAACTTCTGGCCGAACATCGAGCTGGAGGAATACATCAACCTCGAACAGCGCGTCAGCGGCCGCATGGTGCTGCTCGACATTTCGGCCACGGGCGAGGAGAACCTCATTGAGCAGCAGTCCGGCAACCAGATGAATGATCTGGAATACCGTCGCACCCAGCTCCTCAAACTCCAGGACGCCGTCATCGACCTCGAAGACCTCTCCAGTGGCGTCTCCATTGCCGATCTCACGCTCACAAACTTCCGCATAGATCTTGCCCAGTTCCTCAAGGCGCATCCCGGCAAGCTCGAATCTCTCCCGCTCGGCACCTTCGCCGTCACCAGCACGCCAGAGGCCGGCATCCCGCCGGGCATCGTCTTCTGTCTGCGGGCCGAGGGTGAAGTTGCCGCGAAATCCTTCGAGCCGGGTTACCCGCTCGCGCCACATTACCTCGTCCACGTCGGCGATGACGGCACCGTGCTCCTGCCCTTCACACAGGCGAAGTCTGTGCTCGACCGCCTGAAGCGCATCTCTGTCGGGCGCGACCTGCCGGACGCTGAGGCCTATGCCCGTTTCGACAAGAGCACCAAGCTGGGCGAGGACATGGCCCCCGCCAGGAAGCTCCTCGCCGCCGCCGTCGCCGCCGTCATCGGAAAAAAAGAGGAACGGGCCGTTGCCAGCCTCTTCACCCCCGGCGGCACCCACGTCATGAAAGGCGAGTTCGCCGGTATGAATGATTTCGAGGTTGTCGCGTTCCTTGTCATCCTCCCGGCAGACATCGCATGATTGGCTCAAACCACTGTCCAAACCGTGACCACCGATGAAAAAGAACGCCGGCCAACTCCTTTTCTCGCCCAGTGATCTCATCACTTACCTCGCTTCGCCGTTCGCGTCGTGGATGGATCGCACCCACTTGGAGAATCCTAATGCGGTCACTCCGGATCTGGCGACCGAGGATCAGAAGCTCATCGCGAAGACTGGCGACGAACACGAACAATCGGTGCTCCGAGAACTGAAGGTTGCGATCCCGGAATTGATCCAGATCCCCAAGGCCGATTCTGAGGCGGCCCGGACACAGACGATCAAAGCCATCAACGCGAAGGCTCCGATCATCTACCAAGCCGCGCTGGAAAGCGGTCGGTTTGCTGGCTTCGCCGATTTCCTCATGCTCGACGAAGCAGATCGGTATCAGGTATGGGACACAAAGCTCGCGCGCTCCCCAAAGCCCTATTACGCGGTTCAGCTCTGCTGCTATTCGGAGATGCTCGCCGCGGTGATGGGCGCTACGATGCCGGAAATATTTGGGATCATTCTTGGCACGAAGGAAAAGGTCAAGTTCCGCGTCGAGGATTTCATCCATTACTACCGCCGGATCAAAGCGCGCTTTCTCGCCTTGCAAGACGGCTTCACCGGGAATATGGCCGATCGCCCTGAGCCGTTACCACGGGCTGACCATGGGCGTTGGGGATCCCATGCTGAGAAATTCTTCACCGAAACAGACCACCTTGTGCAAGTCGCCGGCATCAGCGTTGGTCAGATCAAAAAACTCAAAGGCGCCGGCATTGCCACCATGGCCAACCTCGCCACTGCTTCGGGACAACTGATCCCCAAACTGGCGGCCAATTCGTTGGAAAAGCTCGCCGCTCAGGCCCGGCTCCAGTGCCAGACACGCACCACTCGGATCGCGAACCCCGATGCTCCGCCCTGCTTCGAGATATTGCCGCATATTGGTGCGAATGGTGAACCCGTGGGCCTCGCCGCCCTTCCTCCCGATCATCCGTGTGATGTTTTCTTCGACATGGAAGGCTACCCGTTGATAGCTGGCGGGCTGGAATATCTTTTCGGGGCAAGCACACTGACCGGCGTAGCAGGAAAGTTTGGATTCCATGACTGGTGGGCGCATAACCGCCATGCCGAGAAGCTGGCCTTCGAAGGCTTCGTGGATTGGGTTCATGACCGGTGGAAGAGAAACCCCGGCATGCACATTTATCATTATGCTGCTTACGAGGTAAGTGCGGTTCGCCGCTTGAGCACTCGCCACGACACCCGTCAGGATGAGGTGGATCAGCTCCTCCGCAACGATGTCTTCATTGACCTCTATAAAATCGTCGGCCACGGCCTGCGCATCGGCGAGGACAGCTATTCCATCAAGAAGGTCGAGCGCCTCTACCGCCCCAAGCGCGCCATGGATGTCGCCACTGCCGTTGATTCCATTGTGCACTATGCGCGCTGGATCGAGAGCAGACAGCCGGGGGATTGGGCGAAAAGTCCCATCCTCGAAGGCATCCGCGATTACAACGAGAACGACTGCAAATCCACGGCGGAACTGTTGATTTGGTTGAGGAAGGTTGCCGCCGAAAACAAAATCCCCGCCGCTCGCAAGATTGCCGCCGCCGCCCCGGCAGTGACACCGGTGTTCCCGCCGGACGTGGTTGCGCGTCTTGACACTGGCGCACGGCTTCGCCAGCAAACAGGCGAAACTTCAATCGCCCTGGCGGACTTGATTAATTTCCACCGCCGGGAGGAAAAGCCCATGTGGTGGCGGA
>JANXLU010000082.1 GCA_025354985.1 Chloroflexota bacterium | reverse complement strand
TAATACTAAGAACCAGTCCGAGAAGAAGTGTTGTAGCAATGCGTCGCATAGTGCGAAGTCCTTTGGTTACACGGTATATTGCGCACCGTTAAGTGGCTAATTATCGCTGAGGTGGTTTTTGACCGGTAAACAAGCTGGAGGCAAGTTGATCGCCGCCTTGCTGGGGGACGTAAATGGGCCCGAACTGGACTTCATATTTTTCAATATTTTCATGCAATGCACGCAGCAACAGTTTGGCATGCAGCGGAGACATGATGACCCGCGCTCCAACCCGGGCGGTGGGAACGTTTGGCAGCACACGGGCAAAGTCAATAATAAATTCTGCCGGCGCATGCTGGATCACTACAAAATTGCTGTAAGTGGCATCCAGTTGCGCCGGCAGTTCGAGCTGAAGCTCGGGAGGTTTGTTTGGTGTTGTTTGACTTGGGCCGGGTAGCTGTGGCATTAGAACGGTATATTATCACCGCCCTCGGACGAACCCGAATCCACACCCTCTACCGGGCCGCTGCCACTGCTTTCGTCCTTGGGGCTCAAGAATCGCACGGTTTGGGCCGTGATTTCAAAATTTGCGGCCACCGTGCCGTCCTGTCGGGTATAGGTCTTTGGCCCACCCGTTTTGACATCCACGGTGAGGCGTCCCTCAACCAGGGCCATCTTACCCTTGCTCAAATACTGATTGACTGTTTCCGCCTGCTTGCCAAACACACTCACGCGGAACCAGGTGGTTTCCTTGACTTTGCCACCCGATTTGTCGGTATAGGCGCGGTCGGTTGCGAGGCTGAACGATGTGACCGGGTCTCCATTGGGCATATAACGCATTTCTGGATCGCGTCCCAACCGGCCTATAACTGTGATGCTCTGATACATGTTTGTGTCTCCTGTAAGGTTAAGTGAACTGTTAAGTTTGAGTGTATTCGTTTTACCAACGAACGGGCTTTTTATAACTGAAGACAACGTGCAAGTCAATCCATTTTCGAAAAGTTGAGACAAATGTACCATGTAGGCATTACCGTGGGCCCTTGCCGCTCTCGACATGGCATTGGCTGCACCGTCGGGCCAGTTCCACATCGTCGAGGTATTGATTGGTGTCGAGCGCGCGATGGGTCTGGTGGCACTGTCCGCATTGCAACGTGGTGCCGTATTGCGTCAGACCGCGCGCAATAACGTCTTGAATGTCGCTTTCGCCACGAGCAGGCGAGAGCCGTGCGCCGCTTTTCCACAGTTGATATGCAGCCGGAAGACTGTTATGCACATGGTTGGCGCGACCGGCCACCAGCAAGGTGGCGGTGTGACAGCTGATGCAGCCATCGTTACTCAGAGCGGGAACCAAGGGCGCCAGCGTCCCCATTGGCAACGTTGTCGTTATGCCGCTGCGAACGGTCTGGGTAATCGCTGTCTTTTGGGTTGCTCTATTGGCAAGATCCGAAAGCCACAGCCAGGCGTGTTGCGCGGTCATCTGATACTTGGCGAGGTAGGCACTGGTTCCGCCATCTCCGACGTGGCAACTGATGCAGCGAATCTGTCCGCCTTGCCCCCGAATTTGCTGATAGTGAAATGATGAGAGATCGACGGGCAGCGCACCACCCAGGGCCTCCTGCGCATGCTGATAGTAGCTCTCCTCTGGTTTTGTGTGGCAGCTAGTGCAGAATGTATCATCTCGTTCACGTGCATTTACGGTGTTCAGTGCAAACGCGGTGGCAACCAACACCACGACACCCGCCAATGCAAACGCCAGCCACACCGGAAATCCCCGCGATTTTTGCCCGCGAGGCACGCTCATTCCCCAGCCGTCATCATCCCCGTCGTCCGGCAGCTCGTATG
Source organism: Chloroflexota bacterium (assembly GCA_025354985.1). GTDB lineage: Bacteria > Chloroflexota > Anaerolineae > J036 > Brachytrichaceae > AQU-03. Next base: position 28,923 of record JANXLU010000082.1, on the reverse strand, counting down.
TGTCGTGGATCACGCGCATGGGCTTAAGGTCGGTGATGGCGGGCCGGTTTGGGCAGTCCGCAGCCGGATCCTCGCATCAGGCGGTCGTGCGGCTAAGCAGGGGTGGGTTTGGGCCTTTGATTCGATTTAGTACCAATAGCACGATGGCCGCGGTACCCAGGCCGATGGAGACCCAAACTGCAGTGGGTAGAGCTCCAATCGTCCAGGCATCCGGTCGAAAGCCCAATTCAACCCATGCCCGGCCAATTGCGTACCAGATCAGATAGAGCGGACCGATGTCACCATCCCGTAATTTCCCTGGGATCGAAGGCAAGAATGTTCCCACTACGGAAAACCCGGGATAGTGCGGAATCACTGGGGCGGGGGACTTGGGCGGGGCCTGCATGGCTTGCGCTCTTGGAATCTCGGCAAAAGTGGCAGATTCGGACACAGAGTCGTCGGGGGCGCCGCCCATCGGGAGCGCCAATTCAGACGTCGTTTCCGCGGTTGCCAACGGCGCGTCGTGCAGAGACATGCTCTCTGAATCGGGCATCTCGGAATTGGCCGGTACCTGTGCAATAGGGGTGATCGCGGCGGTGGCCCGCATTCTCGGGGCAGGATTTTCCTGGAACCTGCGCGCCAACCACATCAATAGAATGAACCCCGCGATGTTCCAAAGCGATTCATATAAGAATGTGGGGTGAAATCGCGTTTCCGGCGGGTAGGTGGTCAGATCGGTGAAATCAAATTTTCCGGTGCGTACCCGATTTTGGGGTTGGATGATGAGACCAAACCAACTTGAACCAGTAGGCCCGCCATACAGTTCCTGGTTGAAAAAGTTTCCCCATCGCCCGATGGCCTGACCAAGCACCACACCCGGAACAATTGCGTCAAAGGCGCGAAACAGGGTAACCCGACTGCGCCACATGACAATGATGATGCCCAGTATTCCGCCGATGATGCCACCGTAAATGCCTATTCCCCCGTTCCAAATTTTGATGATATCCAACGGGTTCTCGCGGTAGTAGGCCCATCCGACGCCACTACCGTCGTTGGGTGTGCTGAAGACGTGATAGAGGCGTGCGCCAATCAAGCCAAGGCCGATCACCCACATCGCACCGTCGCCAATGATGTCCGGGTTCATGCCACGACGTTTGAATTCGCGCATACCGATCCACACCGCGCACAACATGCCAAAGGTGACGACTATTCCGTACCAATAGATTTTTACGATGCCAAGGTCCAGTGCAACTCGATCCATATTAATTACGCAACTTTAAGATATCGACGCGACGTTCCGTGCCTTGCAGCAGGCGTTGAATATTTGGTCTCAGGGCAATCGCGCACAACAGCACCGCGCCCCAGCCGAAGATGACATACCAAGTGGGCACGCTGCCGTTGATGGCCAGCACACTTAGTGTAATTGCCACCGTAAACGCGGCGACAAGCGTGGCAAGCGACGCATAACCGACCACCAGCAACATAAACGCACCAAAAATCAAGCTGAGTGCTCCGGCCAGCAGGCTGAAGGCAAAGCCCGTGCCCACCGCTGTTGCACCACCGGCGCCGCCCTTAAAACCCAAAAATAGCGAATAGTTGTGCCCAAGGATGACCCCCAGCCCGCCCAGGGCTTCGGCCAAACCATTTGTGGCAAAGCCCAGTCGATCAATCACCAGCACGGTGACGAGGCCCTTGACCACGTCCAGGATGGCCGTGGCAAGCCCCGCCGGGAAGCCGGCCGCGCGAAAGGCATTGGTACCGCCTGTGCGTCCGCTGCCAAAGGTGCGGATGTCATTGCCGGTCACCAGTTTGACGACGATATAGCCAAAAGGGATGGACCCAATCAGGTAGCCAACGAGACCGCAACCCAGCGAAACCAACACGGCGTTCATGCGTTGACTGAATATACTACGAGTAACGCCCCATGCTGTCAGAATCCGTTCAAAACTATCTGAAGGCCATTTATCGTTTACGCGAAGATGGGCCGCGTGTTAGCACCAATGCGCTGGCCGAACGCTTGTCCATTTCAGCCGCAAGTGTCACCGGAATGGTAAAGAAGCTGGCCGAAATGAAACTGGTGGATTACGAACCCTATCAGGGCGTCCAACTGACATCAGGTGGTGAGCGCGTGGCGCTCGAAATCATCCGCCATCATCGCTTGATTGAGTTGTATTTGACAGAGGCCATGGGCTATCCCTGGGATCGCGTGCACGAAGAGGCCGAGCGGCTGGAGCACGCCATCAGCGAGGAATTTGAAGATCGTATTTCCATTATTCTTGGCGATCCAAGGTTTGACCCACATGGCGACCCCATTCCAGCCAAGGACGGGAGCGTGCCGCGACCTTCGCGGGTAACACTGGCAGAGATGATGCCCGGCGATACCGCGCGCATTGCACGGGTGCGAGACGACGATCCGGTATTCTTGCGCACGTGCGGCGAGTTGGGTCTCCGCCCTACCGTGCCAGTGACCATGATCGAGAATATCCGCGACACCGATGGTGTGGTCATTTCGCTTTCGGGCGACCAGGGTGTTATTGATCGAATCAGACTGGTGCGTGATTTTGCCGATAAGGTTTACGTGACGAATCTGAACGATTAGTGAATCACTGAGCGTGGCTCCCCGCCTTGATCCACAAAGCCGTAGATGGCCCGCATGCCCCGGCCACGTTGCACCCGCGCACAAACAGCGTGCGCTGGGTGGTCGTAACCGGCTGATTCCCCGCAATGATCAGTGTTAGGCTGAGGGTGTTTAGCGCCGAAAGCGACCCCGTCATTGCCGGTCTGGGTGATTGCCATGGTGGCTGATCGAGATAGATTTCCACCCTGTCCAGCGACTTTGGCTCCGGTCTGGAAAATCCGACCGAGCCAAGCGCATCGTCGGCCAGGCTGACCGTCACAGATACGAGCGCACCCGTACCTGATGGTGAGGCTGTTGCGCTAACCGCTGTTACGGTGGGCCCGGAGGGGATGGCATAGGGCTGACGCGCGGCCTTTGCCGCATAGAGCAGCGCGGGACGCAAGGCGGGCCAAAACACGGAGTCATTGCAACTGTAGATCGGCGTAAATCCACTGCATGGTTGGCCGTCTGGATCCGCGCCGACTTCAAAGGTATATGAAGCCACACCCAATGTGGCATAGGCCCAATCATCCTGGGTGCCGCTGGCTTGATACATTATCTCGGGTGCCTGCCCGACCGCGAATTGGTTGTAATACGCCATGCGAAAACCAAGTGTTCGCAGACCGGCGTCGTTTGGCGCACGTTCAATCGCCGGGCATGGTTGTTGATATTGGCACTTTGCCGATAGAAACGGTATAAGCAAAAGGTTGCCATAACTGTGCAGGCTGATCATCACTCCGGTGGTCGTGAGTGGCGCCGCGGAAGTTAATCCAGATTCGTTACGCTGATCTCGAAACAGCGCACGCATAAGGGATTCGAGCGCCTGTTCCTCAGGCTCGGAGGCGGGTGCTTGACCGCGGTAAAACGCTGAACATGGGTTCGCGCTTGAGCCAGCCAGTCCCCACCTAAACGATGCGTTTCTGTTTAGATCGACCCCGGCCAGATTCCAACTTGCAGCGGTCGGGCTCAGGTCACACGTTGCGCCCGCAATTTCGGTGTTAATGACGCGTGAGGTATCCGCGTTCTTGCGCTGCGACTTGGGCTGGCCGGCCCCGCTGTCCACGAGTGCTTTGCCATCCGGATTGGCTACTGGAATGACCCAAATTTCACTGCTGTCCAACAGTGCGGTTACTTCCGGATCGGTCCCGTAGCCTGACAGCAAATAATCCATCCAACGCATAGCCATCTCACTTGTGGCGAGCTCGCGGGGGTGCACCGCGGCCATAAGCAGGAAGCGCGGCTTGTTGGTGTTTGGGTTTAGGGTGCAATCCCCCGGTCGGCGGTTGGTGATACACATGGTTTTAAGGTCGTAGCCGTCGGCCGGGTTCCGGGCCTTGCGCCAGGATATGCCGTATACAACGTTACGGACTAGCGATGGGTTTTTGACCATCAACTCATCCATATGCGCACCTATTTCGCTCAGGCTGTGATAGCCGGCATTGCTGTTACTAACGGGTGCGATACTTGCGTCCCCCGTTGGTGTTTCCACCTCAAAACCCTGCGCACGTAATTTCTGAATCAAACTGATCGTGGTTGTTGCCCAGACAAAATCGCTTCCACGTTTTTCGTGGAGTTCAACGCCAATTGCGACGAGGCGGTCAAGGTCTGCCTGGTCACGCAGGAATATCTTGACAATGTCCGGATGGTCGTCAACCGTGAGTCCTTGGTTTGCGTCAGTACGCGCCACGGTCGGTACCGTGGTCGCACCATCGAGGGACGTGAAACCGCGGTGGCTTTCGAGCCAAATGGCGAGACCGAGCGTCGCCATCAGCGCGAGACCCGCGAACAGGAATGGTGGAGCAACGCGAGTTTTCACGAATGTGAATCTCTCATCACACGCAAGCATACCAAAGTTGCCACTTGACAAATACGGTCTTCGGTGCTTGAATTCAACCTCACGCAATCGTATGCCTGCATACGATTGCCCTATATCGTTCACAACTGCGGGACGCTTTCGATCAAATGATCCCTGAATGTCAAAACTTAGCCAGGATGCTGCATCTGGAAAGGTCACCATGCGTGACGTGGCGAGGCATGCACGCGTCGCGCAGAGCACGGTTTCCCGCGTGTTGAGTATTGGCAAGGGGACAAATGGTGGAAATGGTTCGGTAGCTATCAGCCAAGACACCGTTCAACGCGTGCAGGAATCGATTCGCGAATTGGGTTACTTTCCGAACTTGGCCGCGCGCAGTCTACGCGGTCAGAAGACGCAAATGATTGCGGTCATGATAGCGGATATCTCCAATCCGTACTACCATCAAATGGTGCGACGGATTCAGGACGTTGCTAATGAACACCGGTATGACGTCCTGATATCAAATACGGATCATCTTCAGGAAAACGAACAGCGCTTTGTTGAAGGCATTATTCGCAGACCGGTGGATGGCGTCATTCTCGTGCCTTATCACCTTAGTTCATCCGAAATAGAGGCATTGATGCGCCGGACGGGCGTAGCGGTTGTCGCCTTGGGTCAGCATTTGCACAGTGACCTGATTGACACGGTTTATGCCGATGATGGCACGGCTACGCGCGAGGCCGTTACCTGGTTGATCAGGGAGCGTGGGCATAAACAAATCGCCTTTTTGGGTGTGCCCCACACCGCGCCTGGCAAGCGCCGTGAGCAAGGCTATTTGCAGGCCATGAACGATGCCCACCTGCTTGTTCCGCACGAATTTGTGACGTCGGGAGATTTCTCGATTGAGTCTGGCGAGCGCGCCATGGCACAACTCTTGAATCTGGCAACGCCACCAACCGCCGTGTTTGCCTGCAATGACTTGATGGCGCTTGGGTGTATGGCGGAAGCCCGTGTGCGCCACAAGCGCGTGCCGGAGGATGTGGCTGTGATTGGTTTTGACAACGTCCCCGAAGGCACGCGTCATCAGCCCGGTCTTACAACCGTGGCCCAATTTCCAAACGAAATGGGTGAGCGGCTGGCCGGCGCGTTGTTCGAGCGTATTGGTGGGCTGAAGGTCGCCAGCGCGCGGCGGTTCCATGTGCCGTGCAAACTTATTGTGCGTGAATCAACGTGAGCAATGAAAAATTATTCAAGTTTGCCGCGTTGTTACGAAACTCCGGACACTCGCAGACCGTCGAAAGTTACCGCGCGTGTCCGGCCCGAAGTTGCCGCCCCATTCGAATGGAGTGGTGTGGTTCAAGGAGGTGATTTTATATAAGAATGTTAAGAATAGTTCCATGATTTAGATATGTCAAAAAATTACCAAAACTAGATAGAAATTGAGGAGTAAATCCGTGATGAATCAACTTACCAAGACAATTACGCGCCGCAAGCTGCTGGTTACCACCGGCGCCGCGGCCGGCGTGGCGGCATTGGCTGCTTGCGCACCCGCACCAACCGCCGCCCCCGCCCCGACCGCGGCAGCCGCCGCGCCCAAGGCAGCCGATCCGACCAAGGCGCCGGAACCCACCAAGGCACCGGCCCCGGCTGCACCACCAACTGTTGCCGTCGGACAATATGGATCAGGTGCAAATCCAACCGTGATTTGGCATGGACTGGGCGGTGCCGACGGCGCCGTGTTTGCCAAGATGCTTGGCACCTATTCCGAGCAGGGTGCGGATTACACTGTACGGTCGGAAACCTATGACTGGGATGTTTTCTTTCAAAAATACCCGACAGCTGTTGCTGCCGGCACGCCCCCGGACATGGCGATCTTTCACGCCGCCGAGGTGAAGCAGATGGCTTCCCAAGGCATTGTCCAGCCGTTGGACGATTTGTTCTTCAAGACCTCAAACATTGACAAGGGTGACTTTAACAAGGGATTGATGAACGTGTTGACCATCGATGGCAAGACGATGGCCGCGCCGTTTGACAACCATGGTTGGGGCGGCTACATCAATACCAAGGTGATCAAGGATGCGGGATTGGACCCGGCTGCATTGCCCAAGAATGGCGACGAATTTATCAAGTTTGCGCTGAAGGTGGTCAAGGATGACACCGGCAAACACCCGGACGAATCCGGCTTTAATGCTGACAAGACCAAGGTCTGGGCGCTGCACTTTAGCTGGCCGCGCTTTACCATGCCCTCCACCTGGATTCAGTTTGGTGGCGGACCTTTCGACCCGGCCACAAACAAGGCCACTCTGGACAGCGAGAAGAGTGTGGCGGCCGTACAGTATTGGTATGACCTGATGTACAAGTACAAGGTCGTGCCACCCGCATTGCCGGGCATCCCGGGCTCCTATGACTTTATGAAGACCAACTCATTGGCCATCATGTGGGATGGTAGCTGGTCGCTTGGTTTCTTCAAGGACAACCCGGAACTCGAGAAAGTAACGGTGGGTGCACCGTTGAACTCGCTTTCGCCAGATGGCAAGCAAGGTCAGAAGATTGACTCGCACATCATGGCCATTGCAGTGGGTGCCAAGCCGGACCAGATCGCGCGAGCGGTCAAGCTCATGACCTGGCTGTCAAATAACGGAAAGACCTGGGCCACCTCGGGTCAGATTCCCGCACGCTTGTCGGTGCAGGGCGATCCGGCTGTGCAGGGCATCTGGTCGGTCAAGTCCAATGCGGACGGTTTCAACCGGTTTGGCCGGACAGAATTCCCGCACAAGGCCTTTATCGAAATTCAAACCGCCTGGGAGACCGCTGTCGGGGCTGCATTGGCCAAGACCACCCCAGTAAAGGATGCGTTGTCCGCCGGTAACAAGGTGATTCAGGCCATCCTTGACCGCGGATAACCGAGTTACTGTTTAGACGCCGGAATATTCAGGCTGTGCAAGGCACAGCCTGAATATTCCGGCACAAGATTCTTGTTATTGGCGCAGTGCCAAACTGAAACCATTTCAGCGCAAGCGCGTCAGGATGTAGTTGCAACATGATAACCAGTGCTAACCCGATCTCGTTGCCTTTGGCTGCTGCCAAGCCCTTGGTTAAGTGGAAGGATGTGCGCAAGCAGCTGCCAAATTATTTGTTCATATTGCCGCACTTTATTCTGTTCTGCACATTTTTGGTATGGCCAATCTTCCGCGGCCTGCAAATGAGCCTGTTTGATTGGAAGATCATGCTGCCCACGAGCGATCAGCAGATGATTGGGTTTGCCAACTATGTTGCATTGTTCAAGGACGATCTCTTTAAGCAGGTGGTGCGGAACACCGTTTATTTTGCGGTGCTTACCATGAGCTTGAACGTGGTGCTTTCGTTGCTTCTGGCCGTGGCCCTAAAGCGTGCGTTTATTGGGCGGGATTTCTTTCGCGTCCTTTTTTACGCCACTTCGATGCTATCCGTGGCTGCCGTCGGGATTGCCGCCGTCAAGTTTTGGGAACCAGAGCGTGGGGTGCTCAACTTCTTTTTGGTGGACGTTTTGAACCTGCCGCGTGTGCAGTGGCTTGGTACGTCCGAGTTGGTGCTGCCCGCGCTGTCGGTAACAACCGTGTGGTGGACCATTGGCTTTCCAATGTTGGTGTTCCTGGCGGGATTGCAGAATATCCCGGAGCATTTGTATGAGGCCGCAAAAATTGACGGCGCCGGTCGTGTGCAAACGTTCTTTGGCATCACCATCCCGCTGATCTCGCCAACCATGCTGTTTGTGTTGGTCACGCAATTTATCGCCCACATGCAAATGTTTGGTCAGGCATACGCCATGACCAAGGGTGGCCCGGGGAACGAATCTCGAACGATTGTGATTCTGTTATATGAAACAGCGTGGAAATTCTTTCGCCTTGGCTATGCCTCCTCCATTGCCGTGGCATTGGCCGGCATCATGATTGTTGTCACGTTGATTCAATTTATCGTGCTGCGCAATCGCACGGAATATTAGGAGCGGCACATTTATGGCATCAGTTGCAATAACAAAACCATTGGGAGGCATGCGCAAAGCACTTTCCACGGAGACGATCCTTACGTGGGCGATCCTGTTGCCCATTGCCATCGTGGCAATGGCGCCCCTGGCCCACGTCGCGGCCATGGCCTTTTCACCCGAATCGGATCAATACAATTACCCCATCCGATTTTTTCCAGACCACCCGACGCTGGATAACTACACCCACATCTTTGCAGACGCCACGCTGCCAGTCGTGCGTTGGTTTACAAACAGCGTCATTGTGTCCACGTCCACCACCGCGCTCGTGTTACTGCTGTCCTCGTTGAGCGCCTATGCGTTTGGCAGGTTGCAGTTTCCAGGTCGCGATCAAATTTTCTTCGTATTGTTGATTAGTTTGATGGTTCCAATTGCCGCGACGATCATTCCCTCGTTCCTGCTGCTGCGAGACTTGAAGCTTCTGGACACCTATCACGCCATCATCTGGCCGGGCGCCGCCAGCGTTGGTGGAATATTCCTGCTGCGTCAGCACTTTTTTGCAATTCCGCGCGATCTAGAAGAAGCCGCCATCGTGGATGGCGCCGGGCGGTTCCGTGTCTATTGGCAGGTCTGTTTGCCATTGGTGCGTTCGGCGATGGTGGCGCTTGGCATCTTCACCTTTCTTGGCTCGTGGAACGATTTGTTTTGGCCCTTTGTGGTGCTCAGCGAACGCACTGGCTTAACGCTGCCCGTAGGTTTGCTCATATTGGGTCAGGGTAGTTACATTCAGCGCGGTCTGGCGTTTGCGGGAGCGTTCATCTCGTCGATGCCACCGCTGATTCTTTACTCGATTTTTCAGCGCCAGATTATCCAGGGGATTACCACGGCCGGTCTGGGCGGTCGATAGCACGAATCCGCGTGGCAGGAAGCGTTCCAGCTTGAGCGCAGCCTTGGCGCGCCCGAAATAATTCATGACAATATCAAACACTGCAACGGTACTGATAGATTCGAATCGCGTCATAGCCGAAATTTCCCCACTCCTGTTCGGTGGATTTATCGAGCATATGGGGCGCTGTGTATATGAGGGCATTTATGACCCGAAGTCATCTCTGGCTGACGAGACCGGTCTGCGCACAGACGTTATGGCCGCCATTCGCGACCAAAAATACACGGTGTTGCGCTATCCCGGTGGAAATTTTTTGAGTGGTTACAACTGGCTTGATGGCGTTGGGCCCAAGGCCTCGCGCCCGCGCCGCCGCGAGCTGGCCTGGCAGTCCATTGAGACCAATCAATTTGGCACCAACGAGTTTATGGACTTTTGCAAGAAGGTGGATATTGCGCCGATGATGGGCGTCAATATGGGCACCGGCACGATCCAGTCAGCGGCTGATCTGGTGGAATATTGCAATGCGCCCCGTGGCACCTATTGGTCTGATTTGCGGGCCAGCCACGGATATGCCGCTCCGCATGCGGTGAAGTATTGGTGCGTGGGTAATGAGATGGACGGCCCCTGGCAGATTGGCCATCTTGAGGCGATTGATTACGCCCGCAAGGCCCTTGAAGCCGCCAAGATGATGCGCTGGCAGGATCCCGGTATCAAGACCGTGTTGTGTGGATCCAGCAACGATCGCATGGCCACATTCCCGGAGTGGGATCGGATTGCACTTGAAACAACATGGGACAAAATGGACTATCTGTCCATCCACATGTATACGACAAATCATCATGATCAGGACACGCCCAGCTATCTGGCTTCGGCGCGCCGATTTGAGGATTTTGTTGACACCATGGCGGCCACACTGCGCTATGCCAAGGCCAAGACACGCAGCAAACACGATGTCTATTTGTCGTGGGATGAATGGCAGGTATGGCATCCGGGTCAGCACGAAGGCAAGTGGGCCGAGGCCCCGCACCTTGCCGAAGTTGGGTACAACCTGGAAGATGCGCTGGTGGTGGCCCAGTGGCTAAATGTATTTTTGCGAAAGGCGGATGTGCTGAAAGTGGCCTGCGTGGCCCAGGTTGTAAATATCATCTCCTGGCTGCAAACCACTACGGATGGCCTGCTGAAGCACACCTCGTACTACCCGTTTAAGTTGATGGCCAATATGGCACACGGGGTTTCCCTTGACGTGCTAACCCGCGCCCCACTGACCACCACCAAACAATATGGTGACATGCCGGTTCTGGACGTGAGTGCCAGTTATGACGCCGCCCTGGGAACCACCGGGGTGTTTGTTGTTAACCGCAGTCTGACAGAAACAATTGAAACCAACATCACTTTTGAAAGTACGGCTCCCGGATCCGTAACTGAAGCGTGGCAACTATCGGGAACCGAGCCAACCGCTATGAACAGTTGGGAGCACCCAAATGCAATCACCGCCCAGGCGATTGCAAAGCCCGGTATCAGGGATGGTGTGTGCACGCTGCGCCTGCCGCCCCTATCGTTTACCGCACTGACTTTGAAGTAGTTTGTCAGAACTGGTTGTCTGCGTAACGTGCAAACAACCAGTTCTGAATGTTTAATAGGCACACCATGAGCATCAACCAACCAACACTTGGCGTTATCGTCGGAAACCGCGGCTTCTTTCCAAAGCACTTGTGCGTCGACGGGCGCAAAACTATTTTGGGTGTGCTGGCCTCGCTCGGCATCAAGGCCATTATCGCGGATGAAACCGCAACCAGCTATGGCTCCGTGGAGAGCATGCAGGAGGCGCATATCTATGCCGATTTGTTTAAGGCGCACCGCGACGAAATCGATGGCATCCTGGTGACCCTGCCAAATTTTGGCGATGAGCGGGCGATTGCGAACACGATTCGGTGGGCGGGCTTGGACGTGCCCGTATTGGTGCAGGCCTTTAACGACGATGCCGGTCGCATGAGCATCAAGGACCGTCGTGATTCGTTCTGCGGCAAGATGAGCGCATGCAACAATCTGTCACAGTATTCGATCAAATACAGCCTGACCACGCTGCATACCTGTGACCCCACCGGCGTTACGTTTCAGAACGATCTCAAGAATTTTGTCGCCACTTGTCGGGCAGTCAAGGGGCTCAAGCACGCCCGTGTTGGTGCGTTGGGTGCGCGACCGCAGGCGTTTAACACCGTGCGATACAGCGAAAAGTTGTTTGAGATGAGTGGTATCAGTGTTGAAACGCTTGATTTGAGCGAGGTGTTTGGTCGGATTGGCCGGCTAAAGGACAACGATGGTGATGTGCTCAAGTACACCGATCGAATCAAAACATACGCCAAGGTGGGGGGCAACGTCCCGCTTGAAGCATTGAGCAAGATGGCCAAACTGGGTGTGGTTATTGAACACTGGATGGCCGACACCGAGCTCGACATGACAGCCATTCAATGTTGGACCTCGATGGAAGAGTTTTTTGGCGTGGTTCCCTGTACGGTCATGAGCATGATGTCCGACAAACTCATGAGCAGCGCCTGCGAGACCGATGTGGCCGGCGTGGTTGGCATGTATGCCATGGCGCTTGCATCCCAGGTGCCAAGTGCGCTGGTTGACTGGAACAACAACTATGGCGAGGATCCCAACAAGGCTGTGGTTTTTCACTGCTCAAACCTGCCTGCGCAAGTGTTTACCGATATCCCCGTGATGGAGTATCAGGAGATTATTGCCGGCACGGTTGGCCCGGCAAACACGTATGGCACCATGTACGGACGCGTCAAGGCCGACCCGGTAACCTTTTGCCGTGTGAGCACCGATGATGCGCATGGCAAGGTGGCGGCGTATTTGGGCGAGGGCACCATGACCAATGATCCGATGTCAACCTTTGGTGGCTATGGTGTGATTGAGGTGGCCAATATGCAAAACCTGCTGCGATATATCTGCGAGAACGGTTTTGAGCATCATGTGGCCATCAACCTTAGTAACTGCGCGGGTGCCGTAAATGAGGCTTTGAGCAAGTACCTGGGGTGGAGTGTGCATCACCATCAATAAGCATAAGGCAAGAGCATGCGAAGGACCGGCGACCGCCAGTCCTTCGCATGCTCTTGCCATAATTTTTGAGCTATGAAAGCCTTGCGCTTGCACGCCCCGGGCGACCTGCGGTTTCATGAGGAGCCGATGCCCGTTGCGCAAGCTGATGAAACCCTGATACGGGTGACTGCGGTTGGCATTTGCGGATCGGATTTGCACTGGCTTGGCGAAGGTGCGATTGGTGACGCAAAACTTGCACGACCGCTCATATTGGGGCATGAATTCGCCGCGGTCACTGAATACGGTGTGCGCGTGGCCGTTGATCCGGCGGTGCCGTGCGAGCACTGCGAATACTGCCGGTCAAACCGCAAGCACCTGTGCCCTGAAACGCGCTTTGCCGGTCATGGATCCTGTGACGGCTCGTTGCGCGAATGGATGGCCTGGCCAACGCGCAATCTGATTCCAATTCCGGATTCAGTGAGCGCCGCCGACGGCGCCATGCTTGAGCCACTTGGGGTTGCCATTCATGCCGTTCGTCTGGCCCAGGTACAGCCCGGCAGCACGGTGGGTGTGTTTGGCTTGGGTTCCATTGGGCTGCTCGTCGCCCAAGTTGCACGCGTTGAGGGCGCCGGGCGAGTGTTGGTGCATGATCCACTGCCCCATCGCATGCGCGCGGCGCAGTCTCATGGCCCATGGGTACAGCCGTGGGATGGGCACGCTTGCGTCAATCATGCGCTCGATTGTTCGGGTAACGCCGGCGCGGTGCAGGACGCAATGGCGGCGGTTGAGACTGGCGGGCGGGTGGTGCTGGTTGGTATTCCAGATGATGATCGCACAACCTTTGTAGCTTCAGTTGCGCGCAGAAAAGAGCTTACCATCCAGCTGGCCCGGCGCATGAATGAAACCTATCTGCGCGCGCTTGAGCTTGTTAATTCGGGACGGGTGGATGTGCGCAGCATCGTGTCCCATTCGGTTTCACTTGGCGAGGCCATTCGAGGGTTTGGCATAGCTCAGCATCGGCAAGGTCTAAAGGTAATTGTTAACCCATGACATCAAACAACCATGACTAAGCAAACGTACGCCATCGGCGTGGATTATGGGACTGAATCTGGTCGCGCCCTGGTGGTGGACGTAGCGACCGGTCGCGAGCTGGGCAGCGCCGTGCACGCCTATGCAAACAGCGTGCTTGATGAACGCCTTCCTGCGGATGCCGGTGGCGCCATCCTTGAACCCGATTGGGCGCTTCAGGATCCCAATGATTACCTTGAAGTGCTTAAGCACGCCGTGCCTGCCGCAATCAAGGCCAGTGGCATTTCACCAAACGATGTGGTTGGGATCGGCATCGACTTTACCGCGTGCACCATGCTCCCGACACGTGCGGATGGCACGCCGTTGTGCTTTTTGCCCGAGTTCAGACACAAGCCTCATTCTTGGGTAAAGTTGTGGAAGCATCACGCCGCGCAGCCCGAGGCTGATCACGTTAACGCCGTGGCTCGGGCGATGGGCGAGCCATGGTTGGATCGCTATGGTGGCAAGATCAGCAGCGAGTGGTTTTTTCCAAAGGTATTGCAGATTCTCACTGAGGCCCCGGAGATTTATCACGCCGCCGACCGATTTATTGAAGCATGTGATTGGGTGATCTGGCAGTTGACAGGCGCCGAGACGCGCAATAGCTGTACCGCCGGGTATAAGGCCATGTGGCAGAAGGAAACAGGCTATCCACGCAGGGAATATTTGGCCGCACTGAATCCGGACTTTGCCAACGTGGTCTCGGACAAAATGGCTTGCCCGGTGTCGCCGCTGGGTTCGCGCGCGGGTGGTTTGAGTCATGCGGCGGCAGTTTGGACCGGTTTGCCGGCAGGTATCGCGGTTGCCGTTGCAAACGTCGATGCGCATGTGACCGTGCCCTCTGCACAAGCCACCGATCCGGGCACCATGGTCATGATCATGGGCACCAGCATCTGTCACATGGTGATTGGCGAGCACCTGCATGTTGTGCCCGGGATGTGCGGCGTTGTTGAGGATGGCATTACGCCGGGCACCTTTGGTTATGAGGCCGGTCAGAGCGCGGTCGGTGACATTTTTGGCTGGTTTATTGAGCATGGCGTGCCGGCAACCGTATCTGACGAAGCGCGCGCCGCGGGCGTCAGCGTGCACACACTTTTGGAGCAACGCGCCGCCCGGTTAAAACCCGGCGAAAGCGGTCTGATCGCATTGGATTGGCACAATGGAAACCGCAGCACGCTGGTTGATGTCGAGCTTGGTGGTTTGATGCTGGGCAGCACCTTGCTGACCAAACCACATGAGCAATATCGCGCGCTGATCGAGGCGACCGCGTTTGGCACCCGCGAAATTATCGAAGCCTTGGAGCGTCATGGCGTGCCAGTTCATCGGCTGGTGGCGGCGGGCGGCCTGCCGGAGCGCAACAAATTGTTGATGCAAATTTACGCCGATGTGACCCAGCGCTCGATTGGCGTGGTGCGGGCCGAGCAGGCGCCCGCCCAGGGCGCGGCGTTGCATGGCGCGGTTGCAGCCGGCGCTTATGCCAATATTTTGGATGCGGCCCGGGCGATGGGCGGGCTAAAGGACGAAGCGTTTGTCCCCAACGCAGCAAACAAGGCGATTTATGACGAGCTATTCACCGAGTACAAAAAGCTCTATGACTACTTTGGGCGCGGCGCCAACAATGTGATGAAAACGCTCAAGCGGATGAAACGCGAAGCCCGGTCTGCATAGGCAACCCCTGGATCACGCCGCGCGGCGCGACAGGTCACTCATGGCGATTTTCGAATTAATATGCTGGAAAAACTAAAGGCGGAGGTGTGCGAACTGAACCAAGCCCTGCCAAAACACGGGTTGGTGGTCTGGACCAGTGGCAACGTGAGTGCGCGTGACCCGGTCAGTGGCTTGATCGTGATCAAGCCAAGCGGTCTCATGTTTGACGAGCTTCTACCTGAAAACCAAGTAGTCGTTGATGTTGATGGCAACGTCGTGGAAGGCACCCTTAAGCCATCATCTGATACTCTGAGTCATTGTTACATCTATCGGCATCGCCCGGATGTTAACGGCATAGTTCACACCCACTCCAACTATGCAACGGCGTTTGCCGCCGTGGCCAAACCCATTCCATGCGTGCTAACCGCCATGGGTGACGAGTTTGGCGGTGACATCCCGTGTGCCGGCTTTGCCCTGATCGGAAGCGAGGCCATCGGCAGACAGGTCCTGGAATATATTGGCAATTCGACCGCCGTTTTGTTGCAACGTCATGGCGTGTTTGCAATCGGTGCGACGGGTCGCAAAGCGGTCAAGGCCGCAGTGATGGTCGAGGATGTGGCCAAGACCGTTTGGTTGGCGATGCAAATTGGCAACCCGGAGCCTATTTCCGCAGGCGACGTGGCCAAGCTTTATGACCGATATCAAAATGTATATGGGCAATCGCAAACGGTCAAATCATCAGTGGATTCAAAGCAACCCTGACGGCAGGGCGCGATAAAAATATTATGACAACACAAAAAGTATCACTGGACGGCACCTGGCAATTTTGGAAGGATGCGTCTGAGACGCTCAAGCACGGCACACTGATCGCAAAACAAGCGCTAAAAGTTTCCGTACCCGGTCCCTGGCAGGCACACGAAGATTTGCACCTGTATATGGGCGTGGGCTGGTATCAGCGCAGCTTTAATTTGCCCAAGTTAAAGGTCGGAAACGACGCCGTCATTCTGCACTTTGGCGCAGTGGACTATGAGGCCGAGGTATTTATGAATGGCCGGAAGGTAGGCGCGCATGCGGGCGGTTATCTTTCATTTGAGATTGATGTGAGCAAGTCCGTCAACGCCGGATCGAATCTGGTCACGATCAGGGTGGCGGATCGGTATGCGGATTTTGCCGAGGTACCGCACGGCAAACAATCCTGGTATGGCCCGATCAGTGGATTATGGCAATCTGTATGGTTGGAATGCCGCCCATCCCAGCATATCCGGTCGCTGACGCTCTCGCCGGAGGCCGCAACGGGCGAAATACACGCGATTGCAGTGCTTTCCAAAAAACTTGCAAAGGGCCAATCCATTGCGTGGGAGGTTCGCGACGGCGAGGGTGGCGTGTGCCGAACCATTGTGACCACCACGTCAACCGCCGTATTGGTTGTTCCCGTGCCGAAGTTGTGGGATTTGGATTCTCCGAGCCTGTATTCGGTGTCGGCGACCTTGCAAAATGGTGATTCGTTGACCGATACGTGTGGTTTCCGCACCTTTGAGAGTCGCGACGGGAAGCTATGGCTGAACGGTCACCCGGTTTATTTGCGAAGTGCCCTGGATCAGGACTACTATCCTGAACTGATTTACACACCGCCATCGCTTGAATATATCGAGGCGCAGTTTCGCAAGGCAAAAGCCCTCGGTCTCAACAACCTGCGTGTGCACATCAAGGTGGCCGATCCCCGTTATTACATCGCCGCCGACCGGGTTGGTCTGCTCATCTGGACCGAGATACCCAACTGGCAATTGCTTAGTGAACGCACGAAAGAGAGATCGCGTGAAACGTTGGACGGCATGGTGGCACGAGACTGGAACCGGGTTTCGATCGTGATCCGCAGCATCATCAATGAGAGTTGGGGGCTGGATTCCTTCAATCCGGAGCATCGTCAGTGGTTGGTGCGGGAATATGACTATTTAAAGGCGTTGGATCCTTCACGCCTCGTCGTTGATAACTCGGCTTGTCATAGTAACTTCCATGTCAAAAGTGATATCGATGACATGCATGTGTATTACAGCATTCCGGACCACCATGACAAGTGGGACGAGTGGGTCGAAAGTATGGCCAACCGACCGGCCTGGACCTATGCGCCGGCGCTTGAAGGCGCGGCTGCCAGACATAATTTTGTACGGGATCAGTGGCACCAGAACCATATTGAACCCGCCGCGGAGGTTCAGCGGCGTGGAGATGAACCGCTGCTGGTGAGTGAATTTGGCAACTGGGGCCTGCCAAACGTGGAAAAGCTGTTGAAGGGGTACGGAGGTAGCGAGCCATGGTGGTTTGAAACCGGTGGCGAGTGGGGTGGTGGCGAAGTCTATCCTCATGGCATTCAGAATCGCTTTGAGATGTTTCACCTCGACCGCGTATTTGGCTCGTTGGATAAACTGACCGAGGCCAGCCAGCGCATGCAGATGGTAGCCATGAAGTATGAACTCGAGCGGATGCGCGAGAGGTCATCGATCCAAGGCTATGTGATCACCGAATTTACGGATGTTCATTGGGAGTGCAATGGATTGCTGGATATGCACCGAAACCCCAAGGCATATTTTGACGAGTTCAAATACGTTAACGCCGACGATGTGATTGTGCCCAAAACCAGTGCCGTGGCTTTTTGGCCGGGACAGCCGGTGGATGTTGCACTTGCGTTGTCGCATTATTCGAAAACGTCATTGCGCGGAGCCACATTGCGCTGGCAGCTTGGTGGGTTCAAAGCCATACGTGGCGAGTTTTTGATTCCGGCTCCAGATGAATTTGACGTTACTTCCCTGGGTGGTGTGGCCTTCCCGTCGCCACAGGTAAAGCGCGCTACGAGCGCCCGTCTGGAACTGCAGCTGATTGATGAGCATGGCCGGCACGTGGCGCAAAACTACTTGGATTTATTCTTCTTCCCAGTGCCAATCGAGCCAAACGCGACAAAAGTGTTTGCCCCGGAACTTGGCAAGATGCTTGCTGACTTGGGCTATGCCGTGGTTTCGGATAGCATGACGGCGGATGTCGTGGTTGCCACCACCATGACCGAAGCCTTGCGGGAGCATGCACTTGGCGGTGGGCGGGTGTTGTTTCTGGCCGAGCGGGACGACTGCCAGCAGACCTCGCTAAACGGCGTCAACATTGCATCGCGCGTCAAGTCTGGTCTGGCGGGGGACTGGGCAAGCAATATGAATTGGTTTAAGCAGGGACCCATGTTTAACGACATCCCCACTCAAGGCCTCATGAATTTCGCGTTCGCCGATCTAACCCCGGAACAGGTGATCACCGGGCCACGTGCGCAGGAGTTTGCCGAGACCGTACATGCCGGGCTATTCCTGGGTTGGATCCATCGCAATCACGCGCTTATTCACGAACGGGGGTTGGGGCGTGGTCACATCATGATTTCAACCCTGCGGTTGAGTGAGCACCTTGGCACGCACCCGGTCGCACGGGCGATGTTTCACGATCTGCTTACCCGAACGGCGGCCATGCGTGCAACCACCTGACGGCGGCGGACGGTCACGAAATCGCAACCAATCTTTGTGTCAAATCCGCCAGCGCCAGCTTTAGCGTCGGCGGATGCACGCTGCGTATCGGGCAGCCGAGCCGCACGATCAGTCGCGCAGCCCAGTCCAAATCATCCACCGTGCTGTTGATCCAAATGCCATCACCTTCAGCCTGAAGAAAAAAGGCTTGGACTGGAAAGCTATTAAGTATCCGGTCGCTGCGCTCGCCAACTGCATTTATATAGCCGAGCTGCAGCTGTCGGCGGGATCGCGACGCGCCGCTGAGCGTTAGAAGCACTTCATGGGTAGTTTGATCCCCGCGGGGGAGCTGCGTCAGTTGAATGGTCTGCGCAAGGGCACGCACGCGCGCCCGCAATTCGAGGCCACTCTCATATTGGCCACGCTGGTTCAGGACGGCCACATGCGCCTGATGTCGGATGACGTAATCAAACCGGCAGTGATTGTTGTGCTGCGTCCTTCTGTGACATTGGCCATGCGCTTTGACTAATCGGTAGTATTCTTGAATATCATGACAGATGTTCCAATGCCCGCCGTACGTGACCTTGACCCCGTTCTTGCCGCGCATGCCGCGCCGTTTGCGTCGTGGCCCCGTGTAGATCGTGCGCCCTCGGGTTTCTTTCAGCCTGTTGAGTTGGCGGGCGCTGCGGCCTATTTCAAGGAAAATGGCTTTGTTGTCATGGAAGGCGGCCTTTCGCCCACCGAAGTAACGGCACTAAACTTTGAGACGGCAGGGTTGTGTCGCGGTGAGCGCGGCGAGATCGGTGGGCGTCACAACACACCCGGCATCATCACGGCCCCGGACGACATGAGTGATGCCGAGGTCATGCGCCAATATCTGTGCATTCATTTCCCCCACAAACTTTCGAATGTGATGTTTGACGCGCTTGCGCAGCCGAATATTGTCAGCCTGCTTACGCGTATCATCGGGCCGAACGTCAAATGCATGCAGTCCATGCTTTTTATCAAGGCATCGGGCAAGCCTGGTCAAGCCTGGCATCAGGACGAGTACTTCATCCCGACCCGTGATCGCTCGCTGGGCGCGGCCTGGATGGCGCTGGACGATGCAACGGTCGAGAATGGTTGTTTATGGGTTATACCCGGTTCGCACAAACACGGTCTGCTTTGGCCGCAGCACAAGCACAATGACCGCCGGTTTGACTGCACCGATGAGGCCATAAACTTTCCATACACCGATGCGGACGCAATCCCGGTAGAGGTCAAGGCTGGCTGCATCGTGTTCTTCAATGGGTATTTGTTGCATCGTTCGCTGCCAAACTACGCGAAAAGTGGCTTTCGCCGATCGCTCGTGAATCACTACATGAGCGCCGAGAGCCTGTTGCCGTGGATGTCTCCACGGGACGGCGAGCGCATGGGCAATTTGGATTACCGAGACGTGGTGCTGGTGGCCGGCAAGGATCCGTATGCCTGGAAGGGCGTTGAACAGCGCGCCGTGGCACACGTGCGCCCGAGCGGTGAAGGTGGATGCGGCGATCCCCGATTAAATGTCAAGCCCGTAGTGGTCGTCGATGCTGACGACGACGACGATTAAGCGCGACCGCTGCGAGTGCCACCTTGTGGCGGCACATGGTGTACTGTTGCATCGCAAACGTCTGATCAACTGTGTGGTTGGGGCGCCCCCCAACCTTAAAGCTTAAAGTTGCGATATTTAAGGTCAATGCCGGGGCAATCAAATTGACTTTGACCTTGTAACTTCATAGAATACGCTACTTAAACGTCGTTCGTTTTTCTGAATGAATCGCAAGTACAAAGTAGCTTTGCTCGCAAACACCCTGGAAGGCAATTATGAACTGCCTCCAAATGCGCCACCCGATGCGCTGGCTGAACTGGATGCTCTGAAGTATATGGAAGCCTACGCCGAGGGCATTCGCGCGGCGGGCCATGAGGCGATCTTTCACGAGGGCGCGCCGCAGATGGATGTTGTGCCCTGGCTAATGGACGTCGCCCCGGATATTTGTTTTAATGTGTGCGAAGGATTTGTGGGCGAGAGCCGCGAAGCACATATGCCCGCTATTCTGGAGATGATGGGGTTGCGCTACAGCGGTCCCACACCGCTTGCCGCTGCGCTGACACAGGACAAACCCACGACCAAGCGCGTTTTGGCCTACTATGGCTTGCCCACTCCCTTGTTTCAAGTGTTTACTTCGGCGGATGATGCGTTGCGTGCCGATCTCAACTATCCATTGTTTGTAAAGCCACAGCATGAGGGCACCGGCATGGGCATTAAGAACGAAAGTATTGCGCGTAACGAAACGCAATTACGCGAATATGTGTCTTATGTTCTTGAGCGGTATCGCCAGCCCGCGCTGGTCGAGTCATTTATTGAAGGAAGAGACATCACATGCGGACTCATTGGCAACGGCGACGATGTGCATATTTTTCCGATTACCGAGGTCGATTTCTCCGGGTTTCCCGCCGATCTGGCTCCGGTGTATTCCTCGGTCCATAAAAATGACCTAGACTATCTCTACAAAAACAAATGCCCCGCACCGTTGGGTGATGCGCTGAGCAACGAGGTGCGCCGGCTGAGCCATCAGACCTTCCTGGTTACGGGATCGCGCGACTATTGCCGGGTTGATTTTCGCCTGACTGATGCTGGACAACTGTACATCCTTGAGATCAATGCCTTACCGGGCATTACGCCGCGCTCCGATTTAACCCTGATGGCAAAGGTTGAAAACATTTCCCACGCGGAAATGGTGTCGATGGTCCTCAAAGCCGCTCTTAAGCGCTATCGCATGTAATGAAGCCTTCCATTCTATTTTTGTTCGGTCTCGATGAAGACAGCAGGGATTTTGAAGTTGTCTCGACGCTTGAAATGGTCGACAAAGCCGTTGCCGCCTTGCGTGAGCGTGGCTGGGTTGTGGAGCCGCGCCGCATCGCGCATAGCATCGATGCGGCCCTGGAGTCATTCTCACCCGACGAATGGCTTGTCTTTAATATTTGCGAGGGTCTGCCACATCAGGCGTTTTATTACGCCAGAGTCGCGTTGGAGCTGGGCAAGCGTGGCTACACGTATACGGGTTGTGACTACTTTTCGCTTGACAAAACCCAATATAAATGGATCATGAAGCGTCGCCTTGAGGAGCAGTCGGTGCCCACGCCGCAATGGGCCATAACCGAGCAGCCGAACGAGCTTCAATTCGATTCATTTCCCGCCATAGTCAAGCCGGCCGCCGAGCACTGTTCCTATGGCATCACGCGGCAGAGCGTGGTGATGAATGTGTTGGAGGCGCGTGCCCAGGCCGCGCTCATTGTTGAAGAGTTTCACGGCCCGGCCATGATCGAATCATTTTGCGATAGTGACGAATACAACGTCAGCCTGTGGGGTGATGCCGCGCCCGAGGTGTTGGGGATAAGCACCATGCAATACGGCTATTTCAAGGATATCCGTGATCGCCTGTGCACGTTTGATGCAAAGTGGTCGCCTGACAGCGAGGCTTATCGCTCCATACCGGCCATTTGCCCGGCGCCCGTAAGCATTGAACTGAAACGCAAGCTTGAATCAGTTGCACTTGCGGCGTATCATGCGCTTGAGCTCAGGGACTATGCGCGGATTGATATCCGCTTGCACAATGGCAAGCCAATGGTTCTGGACATTAACGCAAACTGTGATGTTTCCGATGGCGGTGGATTTTTTAATGCCGCGCACGCAGCAGGCTTTTCCTATGGCGAAATGCTTGAACACATTGCCGAAATCGCGATGGTTCGCATGCCGTTGGCCGGCACCCGTGATGTTGTGTCACAACATGAACCCGTCCCGGAAATGTCCATGATGGAGAGCTAAGCATGGTGTCGATTAGACCGTCCGAACCGGAAGATCGCGCTCGAATCTATAACATTTTGATGGGTTCGCAAATCTTTGGCAAGGTTGATGCGGATTGCGTGGATGAAATGTTTGAGCAGGCCATGGCCAAGCCCGGCCCGGATCAGTATCGCTTTCTTTCCGCATGGGAAGGTGATCAGATGCTTGCGTTTGGCTGTTATGGCATGACCTCGCTTACCAAAGCCACGTGGGACTATTACTGGCTATGCGCCCTGCCTGAGGCCCGGGGCAAGGGTGCCGGCAGCGCACTAATGCGGCATGGCATCGCCCAAGCCACGCGTGAGGGTGGTCGACTCATGGTGCTATATACCAGCTCCGATTTGCGCTATGCGTTTGCCCAACGCATCTTCGATGAGCTTGGCTTCTCCCTGCATACGATCATCCCCGAATATTACGATGTAGGTGACGATCTAAAAATATATGTGGGACGCCTTAGTGAGTCGTATTTGCCATCGGAGCACGATGCGGGTCATGATCGTCGTCCAATTGTGGCGCCTGGAGTATTGCAATGGCAGAAAAGGTAAACGTCTTGGTGTTTTATAACACCTATACCTCTTGGCTGCCGGATGAGCGGGCAGCTGCAGACAAGCTCACCAGCGAACTTGTGGACGAGCTTGAGCACGTTGGTCACACGGTCCGCGTGGCCGAATTTTGGAAGGACCCCGCTCCCGTGTTGCAAGGCTTCGACCCAAATGAGTGGGTTGTTTTTAACTGGGTTGAGGGGATTGAGGATGAGATTGGAGGGGATGCCCGCATTTGCGAGGAATTGGACAAGTTGGGTTATGCCTATACCGGTAATCCACCCGGAGCACTCCGATTAAGCGTGGCAAAGGGTCGCGTCAAACATGCGCTGCAACGTTGGAATATTCCGACACCCTCGGGAGCTGAGTTCGCAAACGTCGAGGACATACCCGCGGATTTCGATATTTTTCCGGCCATTGTCAAGCCGGTAAGCCAGCATTGCTCGGCTGGTGTGAACCGCGAGGCCGTGGTTCATCATTTGCAGCAATTGCGAGAGCGGGTGGCACACGTCCGCGAGGTTTACAAAGAGGCCTCACTGGTTGAAGCATTTATCATCGGTCGCGAAATCAACATAGGCATTTGGGGCAACGGCAGACCGAAGCTATTGCCATTGCGCGAAATAGATTTCTCAACGCTGCCAAATCCGTTTTATCAAATGGTGACATGGGACAGCAAGTGGATACCAACCAGCGAAGATTATCACGCGCAGAAGGTGCTTTTTGACGTCCAAACGTCATCCTCGTTGCACGCGAAATTGGAGGAGTACGCGTTAAAGACGTATCGGGCCTTTGGTTGCCGCGATTACGCCCGGATTGATTTTCGTATCGACGCGCACGAAAATCCTTTTGTAATCGATGTCAATCCGAATCCGGATATCACAAGTGATGGCGGGTTTATTGGCGGATGCAAAATGTTGGGCTTCACATATGGTGAAGCGGTGAGCAAAATAATCGACATGGCCGTGGCGCGCCGCAACCGCCGCACCGCCCTGCGAAAGTCCACGGCCATGCGCAAGGTCCGCGTGGCCGAGCTCGTGGCTGCGTAAGGGTTTACGCGATGTTCATGGTGGCGACGGTTTCGTTGTCCTCGTTGTATACGAAGACCAGATTGACGTGCTCGCCGGCAAATATGCGCGGCAACCACATGCGCGCATCGGCCCACATCAGGTCATAGGGCACGGCGTCAAAATCAAACCACAGCGGCTCGATCTCATCAGTCTCGGCAATCGTATTTTGCCAGTCACGCACAACAAATACGCTGGCGGTCATTGCCCAACTGGTTTTGTTGGGAAAGCGCCATTCCACCACTCCGCGGGCTTCCACCTGGTTGGGTAGAACTTGTGCGCCGGTTTCCTCAAATATTTCCCGGATGGCACAGTCCGCGGCTGTTTCCCCCTCACTACACTTGCCGCCGATACCCACGATTTTGCCCGTGCCCAAACCGCGTTTTTTACGACCAAGCAGCACACGGTTGTTCTGGATTAGAAAGCATTCGGTTACGCGCGGTGATGTCATGTGGTCACGATTTTATGGGGATTCGCATAGAATCGTTTCATGCCGCCATACATCGCAAGTATCGATCAGGGCACGACAAGCACCCGGTGCATTATTTTTGATCAGACAGGTACACCAATTGCCAGTGACCAACGGGAACATACACAAATGTTTCCACAGCCCGGATGGGTGGAGCACAATCCGATGGAAATATGGTCGCGCACCCAGGAGGTCGTCGCCGGAGCGCTAATCAACGCGCACCTGGGCGCCAAGGACATCGCCGCCATCGGCATAACCAATCAGCGCGAGACCGTGGTGGTTTGGGAGAAAGCCACCGGTAAACCGATTTGCAACGCCATCGTCTGGCAAGACACGCGCTCCGCAGATATATGCGCCATGTTGGCCAAAGCAAGCAAGCTTGGGCAGGATCGGCTGCGCAGCCGTGTTGGATTGCCGTTATCGACATATTTCAGCGGTCCCAAACTCAAATGGGTGCTCGACAACGTGCCGAATGCGCGCACGCGCGCCGTCAATGGCGAGCTCTTATTTGGAACGGTCGACAGTTGGCTGATCTGGAACCTGACCGGGGGCGTGCACGTCACCGATGTCACCAATGCCAGCCGCACCATGCTTATGAATCTGAAGACGCTGGAGTGGGATGAGGTCGCGCTAAAGATGATGGATATTCCACGCGTGATGTTGCCGGTTATCAAATCTTCCGCCGAGGTATACGGCACCGCCAAAACATCGGCGCTCGCTGGCGTGCCCATCGCCGGGGATTTGGGTGATCAACAGGCCGCATTGTTCGGGCAGACCTGTTTTTCGCCTGGCGAAGCCAAAAATACCTACGGCACCGGTTGTTTTATGCTGATGAACACGGGCACAAAGCCGATCGCCAGCACGCATGGTTTGTTGACGACTCTGGGCTATAAGATCGGCAGGCAGCCAGCTGTCTACGCTTTGGAAGGCGGCATCGCAATCGCCGGGGCACTGGTCCAGTGGCTTCGTGACAACCTTGGATTGATCGTTCACAGCGGTGACGTTGAAGTTCTGGCGGCCAGTGTTAGCGACAGCGGTGGGATGTTTATCGTGCCGGCGTTTAGCGGTCTGTATGCCCCGTACTGGAAAAACGATGCGCGCGGCGTTATGACTGGCCTGACCCGATTCATCAACAAGGGTCACATTGCTCGGGCAGCGCTCGAAGCCACGGCATATCAAACCCGCGAGGTGCTGGACGCAATGAACGCGGACAGTGGCGTAAAGCTTACAGCCTTGAAGGTGGATGGCGGGATGGTGCGCAACGAATTGCTCATGCAGTTTCAAGCGGACATCCTGGGTGTGCCGGTGATCCGGCCAACGGTGAGCGAGACCACCGCACTTGGGGCGGCGTATGCCGCCGGTCTGGCGACCGGCGTATGGAGCCAAACGGAAGACCTGCGGGTCAATTGGGGCAGCGACAAGGAATGGCTGCCAAACTTGAGCAAGGTTGATCGTGCAAGTTTGTACAAAGGTTGGAAGAAGGCCGTGACCCGAACCTTTAAGTGGGTGACACCATGATGCCGATTGGTGACGACAACTCGGATCGCCGCACCACGCCCTATGTGAACTATGCGATCATCGCGCTAAACATCCTGGTGTTTGTTTTGTTTCAGCAGCTTGGGAACAATCAGCCATTTAACAACACCTGGTCATCGGTGCCGGCGGAAATAACTTCGGGAAGGGATGTGATCACACCCAATCAAGTGCTGGTCGACCCGGCATCCGGGCGACAGGTGGTTGTGCTTGGTTTGCAGGCTACACCCATCTCGGTGTATCTCACGTTGATCACGAGCATCTTTATGCATGGCGGCATCTCGCATATTTTTGGCAACATGCTCTTCTTGTGGATCTTTGGCGACAATGTGGAGGATCGCCTCGGGCACGGGCGCTACATCGTCTTCTATTTGGTAGTGGGCGTGCTTGCTTCTCTGGCCAACGTTTATAGCACCACCCTGTTTGGAGGTGATCCGCTGATCCCAAGTTTGGGGGCCAGTGGGGCAATCAGCGGTATTTTGGGAGCTTATTTGCTGCTATTCCCTCAAAAGCGCGTCCGTGTTCTGGTCTTTAGCTTTGTGTCCACCGACGTCCCGGCATTGGTGGCGGTTGGCCTGTGGTTTGTGTTGCAATTTGCCCAGAGCCTCGGCCTTTTGGGCGCGTCCAGCGGCGTGGCCTACGCCGCGCATATTGGCGGCTTTATCGCCGGGTTAATTCTGGTCAAACCATTTACTATTGGCGTCCAGGCCCCCTAGGTGCGCGTAAGGTTTAGATTCTGAGCCGTGCGATTAAGGTGCTAACCAGCACGCCCAGTCCAACCGCCGGGATTAGCGCAAACAGTCCGTTGAGTGAACCGCTCAGCAATCCCGCGAGACCTGGCAGCACTGCAAAGGGCGCCGCGCCAATCACGGTTGCGATCGAGGCCACAATCCACGAGTGCTGTCCACGGCGTTTATTAAGCGCACGACGGATGACCTCGGCGATTGCGCCGCCAAGCGCCGGGCCGGCGATAAGCGTCAGGTAGATGCCAAAGAACCCAATGCCGCTGATCAGACGCAGCGCGAGCCCGGCGGCCACCCCGCCAAGACCGGCCACCACGGCAACGATCACATAGTCAACCGTATTAGCGTTGTAAAACGTGGCCACCCGACCGCGCACAAAGTTTGGACACACGTACCCGACCGGTGTCCGGTTCGCATCCTTTACCAGCAGTGGGCGTGAACACTTGGCACATCGCAACGTGGTTTCGGCGCCCGCGACATACGGGCACGTTTCAGGGTCGAAGGCGGGTGCTTTAACGGGCTGCATGTAAGGGTCGGATTATATGTTCCGCAAGGCCGGTTCGCGCCGTCGGGGCAGACGTTGTTCAAGCGCAAAACCGGCAGCCAACACCACCTTATCGTCAAACGGTCTGGCTGCGAGGGTTACTCCAAACGGTTCGCCATCCGTGTAGTAACCTGCCGGCAGACTTAATAACGGTGCTCCCGCCAAAACAAAGTGGGGCCCAACGCCGCTTTGCCCAAAGCTGACCAATAGCTCCACGCGGTGCCGCTGCATAGTCTGCCCGATAATATTTCCGGCCTTGAGTCGGGTTTGCGCGACCAACGCGGAGTACCTGTCAGACGTCAACGAGCTGGAAGCTGCGGATTGCATCCGACCCATGCCATTTGGTGCGCGCGCTTCCATATCCTTGTTATTAAACGCCATAATGTCGTCCAGCGACGAAATGGGTGCGCCGACCTGGCGCAGGTAACCTGGAACACCGTTCTTAAACCCGTAGTTCATGATTTCGGTGAACACCTCACCCTCCCATTTGAGAGGATCGTCGATGTGAATCAGATTGGCGCCAGCGCGTAGGAATGCCCCGCGCGCTGCCTGCACCAGTTGATCGCTTCCCGCTCGACCGTCGTAATCTTGCAGCACGCCCACCCGCATGCCAGTCAGGTAATCCGTACGCAAGCCCGCGGAATAGGTGGGTGAATGAATTCCAGGATGTAGCGTTTGGGCAAATAAACATGCCGAATCCTGATCATCGCAGCCGATGAGGACATCCAGCAGGGCGCATGCATCCGTCACACTCCTGGTCATTGGCCCGGCGGTGTCGGTGGCGTCGGTTATGGGAATGATTCGGTCACGGCTGACCAGACCCACGCTTGGCTTAAATCCGCATATTGAATTGCGCAACGCTGGATAGGTGATTGAGCCATAGGTCTCGGTGCCAACCGCCAACGGCGCCAAGCCCGCCGCTACTGCGCTGGCCGAGCCACTGCTGCTGCCACCCACGTCAAAATTGCCATAGGGGTTTCGGGTTTGACCGCCGACCGCAGAGAATCCATTGGGTGGCTTGCCTTGCTCACGCTCGCTGTCTGCAAAGAAATTTGCCCATTCGCTCAGGTTGGCTTTTCCGATGATGATGCCGCCGGCTGCGCGGATGCGCTGCACCAGAAAGGCATCCCGATCGCAAAGTACATTCTGCAACGCCGCGGCGCCCGCTGTGTTTGGCATCCCGTCACTCGTCCCAATGTTGTCTTTGAGCAACACGGGGATGCCCAATATGGGAAGTAGCCGGCCGGATGGCGCATTATGGTGTTCCTTGCGGTTGGCGTCAGCCAGCCGAGCATGGTCCAACGCGTGTGGATTTATTGCTGTAAGCGCACGCAACCAATCATGTTTTTGAATACGCGCCACACAACCGAGCACCAGTTCGTACGAACTTAGCGAGCCATCGGCCAACAACTGTCGCAAATCCAGAACTGATGCCGTTCGGATTACACCATCCAGCCAACTGATGCGTTCTGAACTGATCGCGTCCAGCGCGGGCTGGAAGGGTGAAAAATTCAAACGTGCGACTGGTTCCCTGTTGCGCAACACTGTCTGGCGGTCGCGCTGCGCCCAAACGTAGGCCTCGTATTCCATGCGTCAATCATAAGCATAAACACGCGAGCAACCGGGGCGGAAATTTCCGCCCCGGTTGCTCGCGTGTTTGTAGTTCCGTTCCCT
>JANXLU010000070.1 GCA_025354985.1 Chloroflexota bacterium | reverse complement strand
CAGCACACGGGCGGGCACCTACTGCACCGCTCCCTCTCCTTTTGGGAGAGGGTTGGGGTGAGGGTCAGCACACGGGCGGGCACCTACTGCACCGCTCCCTCTCCTTTTGGGAGAGGGTTGGGGTGAGGGAACCGGCGGGCACCTACTGCACCGCTCCCTCTCCTTTTGGGAGAGGGTTGGGGTGAGGGAACCGGCGGGCACCTACTGCGCCGCTCTCTCTTACAATCTGGTCAGCCTAATGCGGTTGTACGTGTGTAATTCAGACGCGCAATCGGATATCGGGCTGAAGAACAAACGGGCCACGGAGGTTTGATGACAGCAGGATCAAGCGCGGAACAATTTGCAGACATTCTGGAGTCCTATTGCTCGCCAGAGGAACAGCAAACTTATCATCGGTTTTTCAAGTTCGCTGTTGATGAATATGACCCCGATGAGGACTTTCTGTTTGTCGACGTGCGCATGAAGCTGATATTTGCGCTTGCAAAGGAGTTTATCGACCTGCCGCTTGGCGAGATTGAGCGGTTGCTCGAAAGCCCCATTCACAAACTGCGGGTCGGGGCGGTGAGCATCATGGACTTTCAGGCGCGCCGCACAAAAACACCCGAGGCGCGCAAGAAGGAATTGTTTGAGCTGTACCTGCGACGGCACGACCGCATCAACACCTGGGATTTGGTGGACCGAAGTGCGATGCATGTAGTGGGCGGCTATTTGTTCGACAAGCCCCGCACAGTTTTGTTCGAGTTGGCCCGTTCCAAAAATATCTGTGAGCGGCGCACTGCGATCGTCAGCACCGGCTACTTTATCGGGCAACGCGACGTCGCCGACACTTTTCAGATCGCCGAATTGCTGATGGCGGACCCGGAAGACGGGATCCACAAGGCCACGGGCTGGATGTTGCGCTCGGCCGGTGATGTTGATCGCCCATCGTTGATGGACTTTCTAGACAAACACGCTCCAACCATGCCGCGCGTGGCGCTGCGCTACGCCATCGAACACTTTGACGCCGACGAGCGCAGGCAGTATTTGGGTATGAAAGGGGTGAAGTAGCGGTGCGTCGATCTCCGCCAACCCTCACAGGGCTTGGAGCCCTGTGAGGGTTTCGCACATACTGTGCCGGGTTCGCAAGCACTGTGATTAATAAGAGATGCACACCGACGCCGCAAATTCTGTTGCGCAGCATGCCGCCGCTGGCGGAGATCGCCGCCAACCCTCACAGGGCTTGGGGCCCTGTGAGGGTTTCGCCAGTACTGTGCGGGGTACGCACATACTGTGCGGGGTTCGTGACTTTTCGCTCAGTAACCGATCACCGGGCTGGTGCGCAGCCAGTTGTTTTCGCTAAGCTGTTGGATCATGAAATCCGCCAGGTCAGCGCGGGTCATGCTGGCCTCCAGACCGGCGCCATCCAAAGAGGCTTTCACGCCACCCCGCGGCGACGTATCCAAAAGGCGACCCGGGCAGATGGTGATGTAGTCCAGATTTGCGGCCTTAAGCAGGGTCTCGCCGCGCCGCTTGTCAGCCAGCACGTTGCGCAGCATCAGCGTCGAGAACAATTTGCCCATGAGGGCCAACTTGTGTTGAGGCTCCACACCCATCGCCGACAAATTCACCAGCCGCTTAACGCCATGCGCGTTCATCGCCGCGATCAGGTTGCGCATCATGACCTCCTGGATGTCATCGGGCTTGAGCGAGCGCGGACCAAAGGCGTTCATGACCGCATCCTGGCCCGCCACCGCGCCGTCCAGCGCCGCGGCATCGCGCACATCACCCTTAACCACCTTCAAGTTTGGGTGGCTGGTGGTGACGGAGGCGGGTGTGCGCGCCAGGGCGGTGACCGTGTGACCGGCTGCCAGCAAACGCGGCAGCAATTGTTGACCGGTGGCGCCAGTGGCGCCGATTACGAGTATGTTCATTGGGTGAATCCTTGCGGACATTCCGCGGAGACGATTGTACCCACTGCGGGGGAAGACAGCACCGGGATGCCGCGGCGTTACGACACCCTGCCCTCAAGCGCCGCGCTGGCGTAGCGGGCGCGGTTGATAAGTTGGATGGTCATCCCGCCATCGGTCATCAGGTTGGCGCCGGTGATGTAGCTGGACTCATCCGAGGCCAGGAACTTCACCACGTTGGCCACCTCGCGGGTGGACTGCACCCGCCCCAGCGGGATGTTGTCGTGCCAGTGCTGTTGGGCGGCCTCGCGGCTCTCGGCTGCGGCCTGAATGTCCTGCCAGATTTGGGTGTCGGTCAGCCCGGGGCTAACCGCGTTCACCCGGATGCCGTGAGGGGCAAATTCGATGGCCATCGAGCACGTCATCATGTGCACGCCGCCCTTGGCAGCGGCATAGGGCGCGGCCTCCGGGAGCGTGGCCACGGTGTGCACGCTTGCGATATTGATAATGCCGCCGGTCTTGCGCGGCACCATAACCGCCAGCGCGTGACGGCTGCACAGAAACGTGCCCTTGAGATCGACGTCGATCACCCGATCCCAGTCGGCCTCGCTCATCTCAAGGGTGGGCTTGACAAAGTTCACCCCCGCGTTGTTCACCAGCGTGTCCAGATGACCGTAGGTCTCTACCGCCCGTGCGATCAGGGCCGCGCACTGCGCGTCCTTGGAAACATCGGTGGTCACGGCCAGGCCGCGCCCGTGCCGGTGCTGCAAGTCTGCGGCCACCGCCTCGCCACGGGCCTGGTTCACATCCGCCACCACCACCTGCGCGCCCAGCTCGGCAAACAAATCGGCGATCCCCGCGCCAATTCCGCTCCCCGCCCCGGTGACGATCACCACGTGATTCTGCCAGTTCATATAGTTAATCCTTTATGTGTCGTCCATCCCGGCTGATCCCGAATTAATTTGGACGCGATGCTGCGGGAAACTCTATCATGTCGCGATACACGCGCCTACATCGTGGCGAGATGGGCTTCGAGTGAGTCCAGCGTGCCTTTGAATCCTTGCTGTATGTTGGCGTGCATGTTGGCAAAGAAGGCCTGTTCTGCCGGGGTGCCTTCAAAGGGCATGCCGCGCATGGACAGCGTGGTCAGGCCATCGTGCTCGGCAAATGTAAGTATGTTTAGCACCTGGAGCGGAAAGTCCGGAGCAAACGGTGCGCGCACCGCGTTGCCGGCCTCGTCGGCGAAGCTGGAGGTAAACACCAGACGGTTCTTGGGCGACACCGCGTGATAGCGGAAGATGCCCCAGGTGACCTGGCCGGGCGTCATCTCATAGGAGTAGTGAAACAGACCCTGTGGGCGCAAATCCATTTTCGCCACTTTCATGGTCACTCCCTTGGGCCCCCACCATTGCATCAGATGCTCGGGCTCGGTGTAGGCCGCCCATACGTGCGCCAACGGCGCATGAAATGTGCGCGACAGGTTGAGGGCAGTCGGATCCTGCGTAACCTGCTGACCGGCCACCCGTACCGCCATCCGCTCCAGGTTCTGCCGCGCGCCATCCACCGCAAAGCCCGCAACCGCGGCCCGCGCCGCGGTGGTTGGAAACACACCGCGCATGGTCACCCGGGTCCGGCCGTCTGCCACGGTTTCAAAGGTGATGATGTTTCGAAAGTGCGGCGCGCCCGTGTCCAGGTCGACACCCTGATCAAGCACCAGGCGCTCCGGCGCGTGCACGTCCACATAGCGCACGTGGTTCGGATAGTCCGTACCGTCCGGCCCGTGCATGACGAAGCGCCAGTCTCCACCGGGGCGCACGTCCATTTTTTCCACCGTGCTCGTAAAGCCGTTGGGCCCCCACCACTCGCCGATGTGCACGGGATCGGTAAACACACCAAACACCAGGTCGCGTGGTGCGGCGACCACCCGGATGGTCACGATTTCGCGGTCGCTGGTGTCCGTGCTCGTCAAGAGCTCCTGCAGCCGGTCATAGCTCTCGCTCATCCCGGGTTCCATCCCGGCGGCGAGGTGACCCTCACGATCCTCGGTGCGCTGATACAGCAGGGTGACTTCCACGGTGGTTACGCCATCGCGCTCGGTCAGACGCGTGGTATTTAGGTAGTCGTGACCGGGCATGGCCTCATAGCCCTCGGTCTGCACGATGCGCTCACCGGGCACGATCTCCTTGAATACCCCGGAGAAGGCGTGCTCGGAACCGTCGGGCGCTTGTTGGACGCAGCGCCAGGCGCCGCCGACGCGCAGGTCGACCTCGCACACGGTCATCTTCATGGAGCGCGGGCCATACCAGTTGCGAAGGTGCTCCGGCTTGGACATGGCCTCGAACACCAGGTGGCGCGGTGCGCGCAGATCGCGTGTGATACGGAGTTCGAGCGCAGACGGCTTCGTGATCGTCAGTTTTGAGTTTGTTTGGGTTGTCATGGAGATTACCTAATTTGTTTCGATTATTCGTTTGGTTTATTTTCCGATTGCGTTTTGGCTTGCAGTTCCTTCAGATACACCTCCAACCGATCCATGGATTCGCTCCAGGACTGCTCAAAGGTGCTGACCCAGTCGTGCATCGGCTTCAGACCGGCACCGTTGACTTTGTAAAAGCGCTGCGGTCCGGAGCCGCGCACCGTTACCAACCCAACTTGCTTGAGCACGCTCAGATGCTTGGACACCTGGGGCTGGGTGAGCCCAAGCGTGGCCGCGATGCCATTAACCGTGCGCTCGCCCTTGGTCAGCAGCGTCAGAATATTTCGACGCTGGGGTTCGGCCACGGCGTTAAACGCATCGGAGGTTGTGGCTGATCGTGCCATGATGTGATTATATACTAATATCGGAATATGTCAATAGTAGAATATAAGAAACCGAACTAGAAAATTTTTCAATCGTGTTTCGTGTCCGCGGGTTTGAGCAACGCACTGTGGAACTGGGTTGTAGAATATATTTCGAGAGAAAAACATTTGGTAGCCCATGATGGGCTGAAGGCTTATTTGAGCGCAAAACATGCCAGTGCATACACACATGATTGATCTTGCCCACACGCTGCTGCGCGAAGAGCGCAGCGTCATGGTTGGGCTACGAAATGTGTTCGCGCCCGCCGAGTTTCTAGAGTTTTGTTGAGAGACATTCACACCAAACTATCCACCATGCCCCAACTTAGCAAGGTCAGCCCCGTCAAAAGCACGGAAAAGAACGATGGCAGGCAGCAGACGGCGCGCAGGCGACCGGCGACCCCAGCACGGCCGAATGCCGCCGGTCTTGGCGGAATGACGCCGGCGCAGGCCATCGCGCTCAATGGTCAGATTGGCGCACGCGGGGTGCAGCGGCTGATCGCCGGGCAGATGGGCGGCGCACGCGTGCAGGCGCGGTTGAAGGTGGGCGCGGCAAACGACCCGCAAGAGCGCGAAGCGGAACAAATGGCCAGGCAGGTTGTGCGCCAAACATCGGTATCAGGTGCACCCGCGCGGAATCCCCAGGAAGAAAAAGTCCAGGGCAGCGGCACATCGATGGGTGGTTTTGACACCACACCGGCGTTTGAAAGTGAGCTGTCCAGTGCGCGTGGAGCTGGCTCGGCCATCCCCAACCCCACCCGACAGCGGATGGAGCAGGGCTTTGGCGCGGACTTTGAGGGCGTGCGGTTGCACCGGGATCAGCGGGCCGCCGAGCTGAGCAGTGCGATCGACGCCGAGGCCTTTACCCACGGCACGGACATTTTCTTCGGCGCGGGCAAGGAAGAAATTAGCTCTGGTGAGGGTCAGGAGCGGCTGGCTCACGAGCTGACGCACACTATCCACCAGGGCGGCGCCACCATCCGCCGTGAACCGGGGCCAACCACCGAGACCACCGACACCAGCGAAGACAGCGAGGACATGGAGACCGAGCAGGAGGTGGAGGACCTGGTTGATGAAGTGCACATGTTTGAGGCCACCAAAGAGGAGGGCACCGGAACAAAGCCCCCGTCCGAAACAGGTGGTGGGGCCCAAGGTGAAACCGAAAACACCACGCCCGACCCGATTGAAATCGAGTCAACCGACAAATCGATCAAACTGGCCAACAGCCAGGTGGACACGCTGATCCGGGAGATGGAACTTGTGCGCCGCACAAGCGAAGAACAAGTGGGCGCGATGACCCGACCGCGAAGCAGCAGGGGCGCTGCTCCAACACCGCCAACCCAAACTCGGGGACGACGCCAATCACCGCCGCCGCTGCCCCCGAAGCCGTCGTTGCAGAGCAAATTGCCGCAGTCGACCCCGCCGCCGCAGACTACCCCCACGGGCGCATCGCCAACCAGCACCAGTCTTGGCCTTGGTAAGAGCGACAAGGCTGGCTTGGTTGGAACAGGTGCGGACGTTGCCGGGCAGACCACCACGCTGGTGGATATGGGCAAGGGGTTATCCACGTTTACAAAGCAGGTGGGCGGACAAGACGTAAACTTTCAGAAGTCTGGCGCCGAGCACTTCTCGGGCAAAGGCACCAGCTTTAGTGACTATAACAACGCCACGGCCAACGCAGGCACATCGGGTCTGGGCATGGCGCTGGGCAGCGCTGGCGCGGTGGTCACGCTTGGGCTTGGCACCAAAGCCATCATCGAGTCGGCTGGTCAGATCAAGAAGGCCCTGGCATCGCGCGATGCCAGGCGCGGGTTTGAAGCCTCGGCGGCCATCGTGGAAAACCTGGCAAGTATGACCGCGGCCACGACGGGTGCGGTTAATGGTGTGAACACGTTTGTTGGTGCCGTATCAAGCGCGGGTATGGCCAGCATATCGAGTTCTCTTGGCACGGCCATACCGGTCCTTAGCATCGTTGTGGGCTCAATTGGGCTGGTCAAGAACACCTATCAGATCGGCAATGCCCTGTACCGGGCGTCACAGCTGGAAAAGATCTCCAGCGACACAAATGCCTCTCCTCAGCTAAAGGAACTGGCCAAATACGCGATCGAAGTCAATAAAAAGCGGCGCAACCGCGGCGCCATCAACGCAACGTCGAACGCGCTCGCGGTGGCTGGTGGCGGGGTCATGGCGGGTGGAATCAGCGCAGGCGTTGGCGCGGCGCTGATTGCCAGCGGTGCGGCGGTGAAGTATGGCGCGATGGGCACGCGCATGGCCAAGCAAAAGGCGCGCAACGTGACTGGCAAGAAGCGGGCGGAGAAGGACAACGTGCGTGGCAAGGTGGAGTCCTACGCCGAGTGGGAAAAGCGCAAGCTGACCGAGGGCACGTTTAAGGCGCGGTTGGCGGTCATGTTCAAAGCCAACTGGGACAAGACAACGGACAGGAAGGAAGGGAAGCACCACATGATGGCCAAGGCGCTGCTCAATCAACGTGGGGCCGGTGCGGATGTGCTCAAATATCTGGGTGGAAACGAGTCCTGGATTGAGCGGGTAAAGCTGGGGCCGGTGAGCGATGAGTCCGACGCCAAGATTATTGGGCACATCATCGATCTATTTAAGGCGCGCGAATAGCGCGGTTACCACGCACAAGCCATGCCGACATCGACAAAGCCTGACATCCGACAATTGGTCAAGGCGTTCTCCGAGGAGTTCCCGGTTACGATTGTGCCGCGCTCTGAAGAGGTGCCGCGCGAGCAGCTGTTTGTGGCGTTGCCCGCGGATCACGCCGGTCGCGCCCGCCAGTTGGAGTTGGTCTTCCTGCCGGATGAGGATGACGTGCACTTTCTGCAGTATTTTGTGCCATTGGAATTTGCGATCTCCCCGGCCCACGTTGGCGACCTGGCACGGGTTATTCTGCGCATCAATGCCTCGTCACCCCTGATCGGGTTTGGGATGCTTGAAGATTTGGCCCTGGTGTGCTTCCGCTCCGTGGTGCCGTGCCCCAAGCAGGCGCTGGACCCGGAGATTCACGTGCAAACGCTGTACTTGATTCTGTATATCCTGGATCAGCTCGGAGCTATTGTGGAGGGAGTTGCCAACGGCACGCTTTCCCACGCCGATGCCCTGGTCAAGCTCGCCGCGGCCGCGGCATAGCACTATTGCGCCCGCCATGGAGCGCGGGCATCTTGCCCACTATGGAGCGCGGGCATCTTGCCCACTATGGAGCGCGGGCGTCCTCGCCCGCCATGGAGCGCGGGCGTCCTCGCCCGCTATGGAGCGCGGGCGCCTCGCCCGCTCTTTGAATATCACTCGCTGTACGTTGCATTGCACGAGCAAACTATTTGTATGCGTTACTCAAAGATTTCGGCTGTCGCCGAAAAGCGGGCAAGATGCCCGCGCTCCATAGTCGGCTGCCACCGAATTGCGGGATAAGGGTCAGTAGACCGATGAAAGCCCGTGCTTCACGTCACAATTGTCCAAAC
>JANXLU010000028.1 GCA_025354985.1 Chloroflexota bacterium | reverse complement strand
GGCCGAGTTTGAGAAGGGTGGCCTGGGGCGGTTTGGCAGCGGATGGGTGTGGCTTGTGAAAAAGGGCGGTTTGCTCGAGATCATGAGCACTCCGAACCAGGATAGCCCGCTGATGGAAAACATCACACCGTTGCTCGGATGCGATGTCTGGGAGCACGCGTATTATCTGAAGTATCAGAACAAGCGTGCGGACTATTTGAAGGCATTTTGGAATTTGGTGAACTGGGATGATGTGGACAAGCGATTTTCAAAATAACATTTGACCATCGGCACGAGCTCGCAACATGGATGAGTTGACAGTTGCGATTCTGTTTCGTGCTTTGGTAGAATCAGAAAATTCGTTTTGTGGCCGTCGGCCACATCAATAAGGAGTAGCTCTTACAACATGACTCACATCATAACCAGCCTGTGCCTGCGCGATGGCGCGTGTGTCGATGTTTGCCCGGTGGAATGCATCGTAGCCGGCAAGCCCGAGGCTGATTGGCCGTGGTTTTTTATTGACCCCAACACGTGCATTGACTGCGGCGCATGCGTGCCCGAGTGCCCGTTTGAGGCCATCTTCCCGGAAGCTGAGGTTCCCGCCAGCTTCGAGATGAAACCAAAACAAGAACTGCAGCTTTTCCGCGGCGATCGCTGGGTGGCTGAAGGTGGCGAATTGGTAGACCTGACCGACGATTCCCAATGGAACCATGAGTTCTACAAGGAAGGCGTTGGACCGGGTTACGCGGCCAAGAATATGTAATTATTGGCGCATGTGTGTGCTGAGAGGGCCTGGCGGATTGCAAAATTCGTCAGGCCCTTTTTGTTTCTTTGTTTATCAGATTCTGAATTCATGATCAATTTTGACGAATATCAACGTGATAGCCGCAAGACCTGGCATTTGATTCATACTGATCATGCCCTGGTATATCCCACCCTCGGCTTGACGAACGAGGCGGGCGAAGTGGCCGGAAAGATAAAAAAGATATTTCGTGATCATGGTGGACGCGTAACGGAAGCAGATAGGCTGGCGTTAAAGGCCGAGCTTGGCGATGTATTGTGGTACCTGACGCAAATCTGCACGGAGCTTGATTTGACGTTGGAGGAAGTTGCGGCGCACAACCTTACAAAGCTATTCGCGCGCCTTGAACGAGGCACCATCAAAGGCGAAGGTGATGACCGCTAGGTCTGGTGTCTCGTGGCGCTGAAATATGTTTGTAATGTGTTTCGGCCTAGAATGTCATGATGGGTAAGGGGCATGTCCTAGTAGTCGACGACGAATCCGGGGTGCGCGACGTGGTGCGCAAATATTTGGAGCGCGATGGATTTCTGGTATCCGTGGCTGACAACGGTCCGGAAGCATCCCGTATATTGGAAAAAGAAAAGGATGCCATTGATTTGGTTGTTCTTGACGTTATGCTGCCAGGTTTGGACGGGCTTACGCTGTTAAAGGAACTGCGATCTACCAGTCAACTGCCCGTGATCATGCTTAGCGCACGCAGTCAGGAGTTTGATCGGGTTCGGGGGCTTGATCTTGGGGCGGACGATTACATTCCAAAACCATTCAGCCCAAGCGAAGT
This sequence comes from Chloroflexota bacterium, assembly GCA_025354985.1. GTDB lineage: Bacteria > Chloroflexota > Anaerolineae > J036 > Brachytrichaceae > AQU-03. The sequence continues at coordinate 12,502 of JANXLU010000028.1, read as the reverse complement.
TGTCAGCCGCGTGCGCGCGGTGTTGCGTCGATCCGCCAAGAACGACACCCTGCCGGCGGGTGAAAAAGTGTTGGTGCTGGGTCAGATTGAGTTGGATCCAACCGAACGTCGGGTTACAGTTGACCGCGAGATTTGTGATTTGACCGCGAAGGAATTTGATTTGCTGTGGTTCTTTATGCGTCATCCCAAACAGGTTTTCAGCCGTGAACAATTGCTGGATCAGGTTTGGGGATTTAGTGAGTTTATAGATGCAAGCACGGTCACGGTTCATATCCATCGATTGCGTGACAAAATTGCACGGGGTGTGAACAAAGTAGCGCGGCTGGCCACTGTTTGGGGCGTGGGCTATAAGCTGGCGCTGGAGGAGTAGGGTGGCGCTTCCGCGCTTGCAAAGCCGGTCTATTTTCATCATCGCGCTTCTGTCGGTGTTTGGATCGGCTCTGGCATTCGTTGTGCTGGTCATGCGCCCGGCCCGGGAGGAATTGCCGGTATTTGCAACGTTACTGGCGACACCGGTGGCGTTGGCAACGGCCGGGGCTTGGGTAACCAGCCTCAGCATGTGGTGGCGGCGCTTTAGCAGCGTGGCGTTTGCACTGCTTTCAGCTTATGCCATAGGTGCGCTTCTAATCTGGCTGACATTGCGGATTACAGCACAGTTGATGTTTTTGAGTGATCACGATGCCCGATTGGCGGAGATGATTGTTCTTTATGCGACCGCGGTTTCGTTGGTTTTCGGTTATTTTGTAACCAGCTCGTTGCGGCGCGGCATTCACAACATAACATTTGCCGCGCAGCAAGTTCAGGACGGAAATTTGATGGCCAGGGCAAACGAAATTGGTGGGGATGAGCTTGCCCAGCTTGCCAGACAGTTCAACCAAATGACCACCCGGTTGCGGGATGTGCGAGATCAGGAACGGCGATTGGAGCAGGCACGACGCGATTGGATTGCCTGGGTGTCTCACGATCTGCGCACACCATTAACCAGCATCCGGGCTCGAGCGGAAGCACTCAGCGATGGCGTGGTTACCGACCAGGCCGAGGTCTTGGATTATTTGCACGCCATTAAGCGTGATGTTGAGGGTCTTTCCCTGCTAACGAATGACCTGTTTGAGCTGGCCACGATTGAGGCGGGTGGCCTGAAACTGGATGTTATGCCATGCGTACTCGCGGATATTGTCAGCGATACGATTACGAGCTTGCATGTCGTGGCCAGCGATAAAGGCATCAGCCTCACAGGTCAGGTTGATGTAACTGTTGATACCGTGTGGTTAAGCCCGCAGCATATCCAGCGGGTGCTTAACAACCTGGTCAGCAATGCGCTAAAGCACACGTTTGTGGGGACGGTGCACGTTCACGCCGAGCGAGTAGCCAAATTTGTTCGGGTTTCTGTATCTGATAGCGGCGAAGGAATTGCCGAGGATGACCTGGGCCATGTATTTGATCGGTTCTACCGTGCCGAGCACGCTCGCACACGCGCAACCAGTGGTGCTCAGACTGGTATGGGTCTGGGCTTGGCCATCGCCAAGGCCTTTGTGCAGGCACATGGCGGACAAATTGGCATCACGAGCACCCTGGACGTTGGCACCAAGGTCTGGTTCACAATACCAGACCCCATGGATTTTCGAGCAAGCGCTTGATTTCTCCCAAAAACTGGGCGCCTTCAGCACCATCCGTAACACGGTGATCACCGGCGAGAACCAGTGACATCACGTTACGGATGACAATCTGGCCATCGCGCACGACCGGCGTGGGCGCGCTCGCGCCGATGCCCAGGATGCCTGAATCGGGTTGATTGATGATTGGGAAGACGGATTCGACACCATGCATGCCCAGGTTGCTGGTCGTAAACGTTTGGCCGCCCAAATCTCCGGTCTGAGCCTTGCCATCGCGAACCCGGTTCGCAATCATGGGCACCTCAGCACCTATCTGCTTGAGCGTTTTCTTGTCGGCATCTTTTAAGGTGATGACCAGTAATCCGCTATCAATGGCGACAGCGATGCCAATGTTTATTGATTCGCGGAGATCGATGGCATCGCCCGCAAACGTTGCGTTCATGTGCGGGAATTTTCGTAGTGCGCCGGCGCTCGCCTTAACGACCAAATCGTTGACACTTACCTTGATCCCTTCGCTCTTAAGACTTTCGTTTATTTGGCCGCGGAGTGTAAGCGCCGCATCCATTTCAACCTGCATGGTCAGGTAGTAGTGGGGCACGGTAGTTTTACTTTCGGTCATGCGCCGGGCAATCGTTTGGCGCATCCGCGACAAAGCCACACGTGTGGCCGGGGCCAGCCCGGATGTTGGTGCAACAACAACCGCTTCTTTGGTTGGTGGTGCTTTGGATTCGACGATGGCCATGATATTGGCTGGCGCTGCGACAGCGGCTGTTTTCGGCGCCTTTAGGACGTCCTCCGCAATAATGCGCCCGGCTGGTCCCGTGCCTTTGATGGTAGCAAGATCAACGCCGTTTTTCGCGGCCAGCGTACGCGCATAGGGTGAAGCGACAATCCTGCCATTGGCGGGTTGGATGACATCTGCAGAACGCGCAATAGCCGCTTCAACATCGCCTTTGGTTATGCGGCCTTCTGGTCCGGTGCCAGTTACCTTGCGAAGATCGAGGTGAAATTCCTCTGCCATGCGGCGGGCCACGGGTGTGGCGTCAGCCGAAACCTGCATACCAACGGGTGACACGGGTTGGTCACTTGTGGCTGGCTTAAGTGCAGGAACTGCTGGAACCGTAGGGGGTGCCGACACCGTCTTAAACTTTGCGGGGTCACCGATGAGACCAATGGCGGTCTTTACCGGCACTTTTGCGCCTGCCTGCACCAAAATTTTGAGCAATATGCCACTTGCAAATGCCTCCACCTGAATTGTGGTTTTGTCGGTCTCGATTTCAGCAATTGGCTCGCCCTTTTTGATTTTGTCCCCTTCCTGTTTGAGCCATGAGGCGACGGTGCCCTCGGTCATATCGAACCCCATTTGGGGCATTTCGATTTCGGTGGCGCCTTCATAGCTGACGACAGGCTGAGCGGACTGCACTGGCGGTGCCGATGGTGCAACCGCGGGCTGAAGCGCCGCTGCTGAAGCAGGAACATCGACCTTTGGTGGCGCGATTGCGGTAGGTGGTTGGGTGGACTTGGGTGCCAGCTCGCCCACAGCTCCAATGATGCCGATAACCGTCTTTACGGGCACTTTTTGACCGGCCTCAACCTCGATAGACAGCAACGTACCGCTCGCAAAAGCCTCGACCTGAATCGTGGTCTTATCGGTTTCGATTTCAGCGATGGGCTCGCCTTTTTTGATGGGGTCTCCCACGCGCTTTAACCAACCAGCCACTGTGCCTTCGGTCATGTCGAATCCCATCTGGGGCATTTCAATTTCCGTTGCCATAGTACGATTTCAAACTCAGTATTGTTTTTGAATCATTGCCTTAACCGCTTCTACGACCGTTTCGGCGTAAGGCAGCGTAGCACGCTCAAGGTTGCGTGCATACGGCATTGGAACGTCCAACCCGCTAACCCGTGCCACCGGCGCATCCAAATCATTGAATGCCATTTCCTGAATCGATGCCGCGATTTCGGCACCCATGCCAACCGTGCGCATCTGCTCTTCGACCACGATGATCCGGTGGGTTTGGCGCACGCTTTCCAACGCAAGGCTCAAATCCAATGGTCGCAACGAGCGAAGGTCCACTACTTCCAATTCGATGCCTTCCTTGGACAGCAACTCGGCGGCCTTGAGCGATTCAACCAACATGCGGCCCCAGCTTACGATGGTGACTGCAGATCCCCGGCGTTTGTAATCGCTGACACCGATTGGCACGATGTATTCTGCATCGGGTACTTCACCCTTGGTGGCGTACAAATTAATGCTCTCCAAAACGACAACCGGATCGTCATCCCGGATCGCGCTCTTTAACAAACCCTTGGCATCATAAGGCGTGGCGGGCACGACCACTTTCAATCCCGGAACATGTGCAAACCAGCCGTCGAAATTTTGCGAATGGGTTGCCGCTGTGCGTCCATGCCCGTTTGGTGTCCGGATAACCATGGGTGCCTTGATTTGCCCATTGAACATATGACTGACTTTTGCTACGTGCTGCACGATTTGATCCCACGCAACCAGCGTGAAATTGACAGTCATTATTTCGGCAACGGGTCGCAAGCCGCCCATGGCGGCGCCAAGCGCAACACCGACGATGGCCTCTTCGGCAATTGGTACATCGCGCACACGATCCGGGAATTCTTTTGCCAGCCCGGTTGTGACGCCATAGGCGCCACCGCCGGCGTAGGCTACTATGTCTTCACCCCAAATGACCACATTTTTGTCGCGCGTCATTTCCTCGCGGAGCGCACGTTTGAGGGCTTCCTTATAAGTAATTTCTGGCATGGGTATTGTTGAGATAACTGTGGGCCAACTTCAGGTGCCAACCTGAAGTTGGCCCACAAGGCTTGTCGGAACTTAGCGGGCGTGACCGTTGCGATACAAGGTCGGAGGCTTGAAAAGGGACCCATCTATTTGCATATTTTCGACCGGTTGCTGGTATACGTAATTAAAGAGCGTATCCCGCGCAGGTTCCGGGCTGGCATCGGCAAATTTGACTGCATCGTCCACTTCTGCTTCGACGGCGGCATCAATGGCCTCGAGCTCGGCCGTTGTCACGCCTTTCTTCAAAAGTACGTTTGACGCAAAAGATGTAATGGGGTCGCGCTGCTTCCACAGATTGATCTCTTCCTTGCTGCGTTGAACGTCAGGATCAGCCATGCTGTGTCCGCGATAACGATAGGTAATCACGTTCAGAAATGATGGTCCCTGTCCAGTGCGTGCTCGATCAGCGACGCGACACAACGCCTCGCGTACAGCCATGACGTCCATGCCATCAACATCTTCGGAATACATGTCATAACTGGCGGCCTTGCGACTCATGGGCACGGGGCTGTGAATCTCATACGGTGTGCCCATGGCATATTGGTTGTTTTCAACCATAAATATGATGGGTGCATTCCATAGTTTTGCCCAGTTGAGCGCCGCGTGGAACGTACCAATATTGGTTGAACCGTCGCCCATAGAGCACAAGGTGATGCGACCCGTGCCCAGATATTGCGCGGCAACCGCAAGCCCGGTGGCCAAGGGCAGATGGGCGCCCACGATGCCATATCCACCCCAAAAGTGGTGTTTTACGTTAGCAACATGCATACTGCCGCCGCGCCCACCTGTTGTGCCGGTGGCCCTGCCAAACAGCTCGGCCATGACTTCCCGAGCCGTGCTGCCACGCACGAGTCCCCAACCATGGTCACGATAGTTGCACACTACATCATCATCAGGGTTAAGCGCAGAGGATGCGCCCACGGCCACCGCCTCCTGACCATTGTAAAGATGTAGAAAACCGCCAATTTTGGCTCGCGTGTATTGTTGCGCGCTCGCGTCTTCAAACGCGCGAATTAGTTGCATCTGGCGATATAAATTTAGAAGTCCGTCTTTATCCATTTTTCACCGGCCATAGACCTTTAATCATAGCGTTATGTTGCGTAAACCATGTTCACAGCTTAGGGCGGATTGCACCATAAATCGGCGCAAAAAAACCCCGCAGATATGCACTGCGAGGCATGCACGGCATGGGCAAGTTGAACAAAATGGCGGCAACATGAGCTACAGAGCCACTTACCATTTAACTTAATTCCAGTTAACCATTTTACACCCGCACGAACAGGACATCAAGCGCAAATGAGCAGCTTGCTAAATACGTATAAAGGACCGCGCCAATGTGGGCGCGGCCAAACAAGTGCTGTCCCTCGCCCGTAAGTTTGCCCGTGTTGAGGCGGATCCATCTTAAGCTGATCTTACAGCAAGCATTATTCAAACGAACTTGTGGAAGCCTGTTAAAGGCGGTATAATTTCCGCCTCAAAATTTTCGCAAGGTGGTGAGTGGGTAATGACAAATCACGAATATCTCACTCCAGATGGACTAAAACGACTGGAAGCTGAACTGGATCATCTAAAAACTGTCAGGCGCTCGGAAGTAGCGCTACGATTGCACGAGGCCATGGCCGAGGGCGAGATTGAAGAGAATCCAGAGTATGACGATGCCAAAAATGAGCAAGCCTTTGTAGAAGGCCGCATTTTGCAGATTGAAACTGTACTTTCAAATGCCGTACTAATTGAACATAATCTTGCTAAAGGCGCCGATAAAGACGTGCGCCTGGGCAGCAAGATTACCGTGAGCGAGGTTGGCAGCTCGGAAAAGGAACAATATGTTCTGGTTGGATCCGCGGAGGCGGATCCCGCACACGGAAAAATTAGCAACGAAAGCCCCATGGGCAAAGCACTGTTGGGTAAAAAGGTCCATGATGTGGTGCCTGTGGTTTCACCGGCGGGAACCATCAAGTTTAAGATCAGCAAAATTGACAATAAGTAGAACTTGATGATTGAGGCGGAGCGGCTTTATCTCGTTGGCCCGGCACGCTCAGCCAAGACCGCGCGTTTATCCGGTCGCTTGCGACAGCTTCTTGAGGCTGGCACGCGGCCGGATCGCATTTTGGTGCTTGTTCCGCGTCACGGCGCGATCGAGCGCTTTCGTGTGGTAATTCAGGGAATTTCGGGGATTGGTCGTCCACGCGGCGAGCCTGACATCACCACGTTTTACGGTCTGGCACAGCGCCACGTCGCGCTGTTTTTCCCCAACATTGCTGCTGCGGCTGGATTTTCAAATTCATCTAAAGAACCTACTTTTCTGAATGTGGAGCTGGCTCAATACCTGCTTAATGAAATCGTTGAGCCACATGTGGCTGCGTTCGATGAGCTCAAGCTTTTTCGACCGCGCCTACTTGGTCAGATTTTGGATAGCATGAACAAAGTGGCCGAATGCGGATTTGATCTGGATTCGATCGCAGACCGACTCGCTGGGGCGTGGGGTGGCGACGAGCGGCGCCTGACCCACTATAGGACAGCCCAGCGGCTTGCCCAAGCCTTTCGCGCTTCATGTTTGTCACACTCATTTCTGGACTTTTCACTCTTGATCGAGGTATTTTCACGCTTCTTGCTGTCTGATGCGGGCTACCTTGGCTACGTTACCGCCAGGTATCGCCATGTGCTGGTTGATAACGTTGAGGAAAACCCACCCGTTATGCACGATTTCGTGGCAAGACTGTTGAAAACCTGTGACACGTGCTGGCTGGTTGAGGACGATCCGGGTGGGTTTCGTCTGTTTTTGGGCGCCGATCCGAGCAGCGCTCGGTCGCTGGCAGCTGGCTGCCGTGTTGAAAGAGCAGTGCCCGCCCGGGTCCAAGAGACTGATACAAATGAAAGACGCTCGTTTGGAGACCTGCCCGGGCAGATTGGCACGGCGTTGGCAAACGTGTTGCTTACAAATGAAGAACGCCATGAACAGCAGCAGGTTGACGTTGGCTTGACCTCGGCCGCGTTGAGCAGACCGATTGCAACCAAATATTGGATCGAAATGGTGCGAGAAGTCGGTCAGCACATAATTTCGCTGGTGCACAACCAGGGTATGGTTCCCGCAAATATTGCCGTTATCGCGCCCTTTGTAGAAGATGTGCTTCGGTTTGAACTTGGCGAACAACTTGGTCCGCACGGCATCGGAGTGCACGCAGTCCGGCCTTCACGCCCATTGAATGACCATCCCGCGGTTCGGGCATTAATTACGTTCGCAAAACTTGCGCATGCGCAGTGGCAACGCCCGATCACAACAGGTGAGTTGGCGCGAGCACTGGCGGTAGCGATTGATGGTTTGGATGTAGCGCGCGCTCAAGTACTTGCCGGCGCTGCATTGAATGTGTCGAGCAAGTCACTGGCGTATGTTGACGATCACGCCACGTGGGAACGTATCGGGATGAGGTTCCATGAGCGATTTCAGCGCTTGGTTCACGTTGTTTCTGAAGCGGTGGGCGACGAGAATAGAGGCTCTTACGTTCCTCTGGATGTGTTTTGGCAGCGATTGTTTGGCGAGGTGCTGTCTCACGATGGTTACGGATTTCATGTCGATCTGGATGCTGCAACCGCCGGTCACAGAGTGATTCGATGCATGCGTATGTTTCGTGAGGTCCATGAGGAACTGCAGACACCGGATATTGAGATGGACGCCAGGGACACAGGTCTTGCGTTTATCAGCTTTTTGGGGGAGGGCATTTTGCCATCCCAGTATTCTCCCGTGACGAGCACTGGGATGGCTGATCTAATGGCGGAAGAAAATTCCGTTGTGCTGGCGCCTGCGTTTGCGTACGTAACGGGTGATTTTCAGTCAAAGGTACAGTTTTGGATGGACGTGCATTCGCCGGGTTGGTATGAGCGCATCCGTCAGCCGTTGACACATCCGCACGTTCTGAGTCGCCGGTGGGTTGCCGGCCCGGGCCGCGCTTGGGAGGATCACGATGAACACGAGGAACAGCGCATTATGCTTGCTCGCCTGGTCTGTGGGCTTGCCTCGCGGTGCGAAACAATGATTGTTCCGGCATCGAGCCAACTATCTGTGAGCGGGCAGGAAAATGACGGGCCACTGGGACGCGCATTGCAGCGTATTCGTGTGCCTAAAAATCGTAATCAATAGACCAGGCATACTGATGTCCCGGTGCAATCGTGCGCTCGAGAAACGGTTCCCACGAAAAGGTGTTGGCATTGCCCCAGATTGGAAAAAAAGCGGGTATGTAACTGGTCGATGCCGTCACAAGGCCAAGCAGGGGGTGTCGCTGTTGAACCACGAGTGGCACCCGGGCCTCATGAGCAAGCGCGAGGTAATGGCCGGGCATAATCGGTGCTCCCAGACGCCGAATGATGCCATCAGCTGTCAGCTGATATCCGTCATTTTGAGCCAAAGTTACCGGGATGTTCAGTTTGATCAGGGCGTCATCAACAGGCTGCGGATAGAACGGGTGTGGAAACCAACACAATGGAATTGGCGCACTGCCGTGATTGACAACGAGCGTGTTGCTGCGTACCGTGCGTCCCAGCAATGTGACTGTGCGCTTTACATAAACATTCCAAGCGGCATGAGTCTGGCTGGTTACCATTTCAACCGAGTTGGCGCCTTTTGTAACGCTCCAACTGTCAAATGCAATAACCGAGTTCTTTTGATAGTTCTGGTGAAGCTTGCACATTCCGACGCCGACAATCAATGCTTGGTCCGGATCGCCGACTGTACGCAGTGGGCTCAGGTTAAAGGCATCTGGAATACCCTGACCGTCGAACGTGTTTGGCGCCGCCGGAAAGGTGGGACCGGATAGCAGCGGCCCGACTTTTTGATCCGTTATTTGGAAAATGTAACCACCGCAGCAGTAACGTGCACCCAAATTAGCTTGATCATGATCTGGATCCAAAATTTCAACCGTGAGTTGGTCATTTGTAAGTATGAACATCGTTATTTCGTTAGCGGTAAAGCTCGGCGGGGAAACCAGTCCACAGCAATCGAACCAGCCAGTAAGCCATCAGCAGCAAAAGGCCAATAAGGGCGAAGGATGTTTGCTGTTCAAACCGGTCAATAAATCGTAAAACGGATGCTCGATTTGCGTTTGGCAGCACACCGACGGCTAAAACAAGAATAATAAACAACAACAGCGCCGGAGAAAATACGTGCAGCGATACCATTTCGCGGCTATCGCCATGAATAAGCGCAGATACGCCCCGACTTAGACCACAACCCGGGCACGGTACCCCCGTGGCGGCACGTATTGGGCAGCTAAAACTTGGCAGACCAAGTGCGACCAGAATCAAGTGCGTTGCAGCCACACCCGCCAGAACCATGCCAGCGGAACGACTTTGCAACAATGGGGTCAGCACGGGTTTGATGCGGATCACATCGCGGATGATATCACCGGCAGATGGTTGCCAAGGTTCTAATATCACCGGTGACCGATAATCCTGCCATGAACATCTTGACACAAGAACGGCGGAACCAACTCTATGCCCTATTGGGTGAATTGCCGGACCGGTCGCGTCCAATTTCCGCGAAATCCCTTGGATCGATCGTCCATGAAGAAATTGAGGTGGAACAGCTAATTTTGGACCTAAACGGGCTGGAGTCAGTACCCGCGCTCTTTGCCCGACCCAAGGGTGATGGCCCCTTCCCTTGTGTCCTGTTCAATCACTCGCATGGCGGCAACTACGCGGGAGGGAAGCGCGAGCTCTTGATAGGGCGAGATTATTTGTTTGAACGTTCGTATTTAAAAGACTTTGTGGAGCGAGGTTACGCGGTGTTGTGCATAGATCACTGGCTGTTTGGCGAGCGCCGAGGGCGTACTGAGAGTGAATTGTTCAAGCATATGCTTTGGCACGGTCAGGTGTTGTGGGGCATGATGGTCTTTGACTCGCTGCGAGCAGTGGATTATTTGTGCACGCGGACGGATATCAATCATGCCAGGTTGGCGACCGTGGGAATGTCGATGGGTAGCAACATGGCCCAATGGCTTGCGGCGCTCGAACCGCGGATCTCGGTATGTGTGGATATTTGCTGTCTGACGGATTTTGACGCGCTAATTGACGCGCGCGGGCTTGACGGTCACGGAGTTTACTATTACGTCCCCTCGCTCTTGCGGCACTTTACGGCAGCGGACGTCAACGGTTTGATCGCCCCACGCGCCCACCTTTCCCTTGCAGGCAATTATGATCGACTGACACCGCCTGCGGGTCTTGCCCGCATCGATGCGGCCCTGAAGAATGTTTATGGGTCCCAGCAGGCCCAGGATCACTGGCGGTTGTTGAGATATGACGTTGCACACTTCGAGACGGCGGAAATGCGCTGGGAAGTCATGAGTTGGCTGGAACGATTTTTATGAGGGCACCCTGACGGCTGCGTCGGCGCTGTCCAGGGTGCCCTAACGAAGGTCGCTATTTGTGCGCCTGCGTGGCGCGCCAGACATCGTACTCGGCGCGCGCTTCGGCATTTAATGGGTAGTATTTGCGCAAATCGCCACCTAGTTCAAGCTTCATTCGGCTGAACACTTCCCACTCCGAATGTTCGCTGGCCTTTTTGAGCAGCTCTGGCGCAAGCTTGATTGGCACCACTACTGCGCCATCGTCGTCCGCGACAATGATGTCGCCCGGGATGACCAGAACACCCGCACATGCAATTGGCACGTTCACAGCAAATGGCATAAGCCCGGTTTGCGTGTGGAAATTTGGCGTAACGCCACGCAACCAGATGCCCAAGTCCAGTTTGCCTACATGGGGCCAGTCACGAACGCATCCATCAATCACGACACCGGCTCCACCGCGTCCCTTGAAATAGGTCAACATCATTTCACCGAATACACCGGATGCCATGTCTCCGCGTGCATCCACAACCACTATGTCACCTGGTTGCGTGTGATACAGCACGTGACGATGCAGTTGTTTTTCCGGATCGGCATATTCGTCCACGCCATACATATCCTCGCGCTTGGGCATGAACTGGAGCGTCAAAGCCGGCCCTACAACTGTTGTGCCCTTGTGCCAGCTTGTGATGCCCACCATGTGAGGGTTCTTCACACCCAAGCGGCTTAGCTCTCCACTCGCGGTGGCGCTACCTATTTCGCGTAAACCTTCTATGAGGGATTTGTCCGGACGGGAAATGTCTTGTGTTGTATTCATATAAATTTTGTATATCTGAAACCGATTGGGCTAGCCAACCAAGGCCAGCACGCGGCATGGACTACCCGATCCAGCCACGATTTTCAACGGTGATGCAATAACAATTGAACCGGTTGCCGGCAGTTGATCAAGGTTTCTCAGGGAGGCCAATCCGAATTTGCCAGCGCCATGCATTAGTGTGTGGTTAGGGAACGGAGGCGTGAACCCGCCAGCCTGCCCGGCATCGGTGCCCACGGTTTCCACCCCAACACCGAGCACATTGCGTTCACGGGCCAGAAACCTGCTGCAGTCTGCGTGAAATCCGGGTGAATGCGCTCCATCGGCCAGGACGTTGAGGAAATCCACCGGGTTTGTGCGGTGCGACCAATCGGTGCGTAACAGGAGCCAGGCGCCGGCCGGAATCATGCCATGGGTCGTTTCCCAACGTTTCACAAAATCGACCGTCAGCAGAAAATCAGGATTGGCCGCGGTTTCCTTGCTACAGTCAATGACGCATGCCGGACCCACAAGTTTGCGGACGGGAATAGTGTCAAGCGCATTTTCCGGCAAGTCCTTTCCGGTAATCCAATGTATTGGTGCGTCAAAGTGAGTGCCGGTGTGCTCTCCGAGTGTGATGACACTCCAATACCAGCCAGGGCCTTTCTCGTCATATTTGCTAATGACGTGCGTGCTAAAGCCCGGTGACGCGCCAAATATGGGTGGCAAACCAATAACCGGTGTATCGACTCCAAGTGGTTGGGTCAAGTCCACAACCTTTATGGTTCCGTGGTTGAGTTCGTCAATAAGCTGTGTAAGTAATTTTGACATCTATATTTCCTGTTTTTTTCAAGCCGAAGCCGGGCCTGCGCCTGCATGCTCAGCCAGGCGGGACAACGGGACGTATTCGGTCCTTCAAATATCGTTGAAATCGGAAAGCGTTTTCGGGTAA
>JANXLU010000016.1 GCA_025354985.1 Chloroflexota bacterium | reverse complement strand
ATTTGCGGGAAGCCTTTTTGGGGTGATTGATAAGGTGTCCGTATCAGGTTTGTTTGTTTTCTCAAGCCTGTGCAGGGCGATCTACGTAGGGTTCGCAAGCTGGTCCCAGGCAGAACTGACAGATGTTCCTATTAGGCGGGTGAAAAGCGCGGCGAACATAGCCATGCTGTGCCAGCAGGCCCTCAATCTTTTTCTTTTCAGGCTCGATGTGCTGCTGGTGGGAATAAGCGGGCTGATCAGCAGCGATACACAGCAAATCCAGCAGTATCTTTTCCTTTCCCGTTTTCCCGAGCTTGTTTCAATGATCATGGTCAGCATTGGTCCCATCCTCCTTCCAATGCTGTATATACAATATTCTGGTTTTGGGTCTGTTGCGATAATCGCCAGCCGAAATCAACACGTCCGGTGGTTGCTCATGTTTGTGTGCAGTGGCGTGGCACTCTGCCTGCCAGCATTGTATTTTTATTCTCTTTTTGGGGCAAACAATGTGTCCTACCTGAATGTTTTGCTCCCATTTGCCCTTCAAAGCGCATTGATACTGCCTGTGAACATGATTTCATACTCCATGTTGCGCCAGGGATATCTATCTGGTCTGCTCAAGTTTCTCAGTATTTCACTCATCGGGGGTTTGGGGTTCTTTATCGCATTGACAGTACAATCCAAAGGGCTGGCAAGCGGCGGGATTGCGAATATGCCCTGGTTGATTACCCTGCAGCTCGGTCTTTTTGTGGTCTTATCCCTGGTCGCCAAATGGGGTGTTTCCAGGTCGCTCAGCAGACCCGTTGGCGGTGTGTGATCCCACACTGCCGTGCCGTATTTAGCAGTGAAAATGAAGGTTATTAACCAAACTGTGCCGGACTACCGTCCTTTGAACAGGCCACGACATCAATCAAAGTTGATAACTGCGGCACTCTCAGGTGTCGCGCGTCTCACGATCGGATTTATTTTCGGTTTTGTCCTTTACATTCCGGTTTCGTATGATTGGTACAAAGCGGGTGCAATTTCGATTGTATTTATGACGTTGGCCCTTGAACGCGCATGGGGGGCTCGCGAAATGCGAATGCACGGTCAGGTGGCACGCAGGGTCGTTTTTTTTGTTGGGGTTGGATTGTGTTATGTGCTTCTTGGGCTGCTGAATGGGGCGCCGGGCGCACTATTTTCTTCAATGATTTTCGTCATCTGGCCGATCGTATACGCGATATTTATAGCTCGATCTTGGACCACAACCATGCTGCTGGGGACCCCGAATTTGTGCATTTTTGGATCCATTGCAATTGGGTTGGCCATGGCTAATGAGGTGTTGTTTGGATTGGGGATCCTGCCGGAGTTTTTGCATTTCACTCTTTCCGAGAATCAAGCCATTGTGTATTATGATGGCTATACGCGAGCGCGGTTCTATTCCATTTCTTCCCTGGTATACCTCGTTCCGTTTCTCATTGGATTTGTAATGACGCGGCCAGATCGAAACCACAAGTCGTTGCCTGGCGCCTTGTTGATTGCGGCACTCATCCTCAGCACGGGCGGACTGCTGGTCAGCGGACGCCGCGCAGGCTTGATCAACGTGGCACTCGCCCCGATCTTCACGATCATTTTTGCCCGTTGGCTACCGAACAAAAAAATGTTCAGCTTGCGCATGGGATTTGCGTTGTTGGGAATCCTTGTTGTTGGCGTCATCATTCTCATCGCTTTAGTCGCGGTGACCAACTTTCGGCTTACCGATCAATTGCTTCAAATCGCCGCGGGATTTGACTCATCGCAGGAAACTCTGCGTTTCGATCAATTCAGTGCGCTCTTGGATGGATGGCTCAGGAGCCCTATTTGGGGCAATGGCCTGGGTTCCGTTGCAGAGGCCGTTATTCGCAGTGAAAATCGACCCTGGGAATATGAATTGCAATATTCCCTTCTGTTATTTCACACCGGCATTATTGGCGTATGCGCGTATGCAACAGGTGTGATTTGGATTTTTTTGCGCGCGCGCGAGGTCATTCGAAACGATCCGTTGCTGGGGCCTCAACTTGTGCCTGTACTGGTTGGCACCGCCTGCTTTCTTGTCGCAAACGCAACCAATCCATACCTTCAAGCATATGGTCACTTGTGGACACTCTTTTTGCCGATAGCGTTTGTGAATTCATATCTGCTCAGGCGGAAAGCCCGCAATCTCAACGATCCAATTCCAGAACCACTCAGCATTGCGACTTCCACCGGCGCTTCGTTGACGGCACATGCGTAATTTCGACAACCACTGCTTGCGCCTGCAATTGAGAGTGATTTATATACCTTATTGATGAAAGTGCTCGCCCTCACGCGATATGACAAGCACGCAGCGAGCAGTCGCTATCGCTTCGCGCAATACATTCCATATCTGCGATCTCAGGATATAGATATTGATCTTGTTCCCTTGCTTGGCAGCCCACGCTTGACAAACGACAAGGCCATTGACTTTTTCGCTTTGAGAAGAATGCTTGCCGCTTACATGGCGCGAATAAGGATGCTTCTGAGAGCAAAGCAGGATCAATATGACCTGATATGGTTGCAAATTGAGGCGTTCCCATGGTTGCCGGCTGGATTTGAGTTAAGCCTTCTTAAAGTCAAGGGAAGCCTTCCGTATGTTGCGGAATATGACGACGCGTGGTTTCATCGTTACGATAACCATTGGAGCAGATTTGTTCGCAGCCTGTTGGGAAATAAAATAGGCAAAATAATGGCGGGTGCGTGCCTCGTGATCGCCGGCAACCCCTACATCGCCAACCACGCGCGCGCAGCCGGCGCACAAAGAATAGAACAGGTGCCAACCGTCATTGACCTGAGTTTGTATCCTGCGGTTGAATTGGCGCGACCGGCACCGCAAAATCGCCCCTTTACAGTCGGATGGATCGGCTCGCAAAGCACCACGCGGCATTTGGCTACGCTGAAGGAGTGCGCACAACTGTTCACGGCACAGCACGACGTTCGTTTTGTTGCGATAGGGGCCGACCCGTCGCTGCTGGCTGAGATGCCAATTGAAACTCGAACATGGGCAAGTGCTACAGAAGTAGCCGAGATGCAAACCTTTCATGTTGGGATAATGCCATTGCCTGACACTGATTTTGAACGCGGCAAGTGTGGCTTCAAGCTCATCCAATATATGGCCTGTGGTTTGCCTGTCATCGCTTCTCCTGTTGGCGTAAATCGTGAAATTGTTGAGCACGGCGTCAATGGGTTCCTTGCATCAACCCCAGCGGAATGGTTGAATGCGTTGCACACGCTAAGCGCACACCCAGACCTGAGATATAAGATGGGTCAAATGGGAAGACGAAAGGTCGAACAACAATACTGTTTACAAGTGACCGCACCGCGTATGGAAAGCTTGCTTCGCAACTCGCTCCATGGTTTCCAACGTTAATGCCCCAGTGCGTCGGGATGCTCCATAAGCATGAAGGGAATTCCTGGGGGAGCGCCACCACAGGATCCTTTTGCCATGCCAAATCACACGAACACCACCAATAAAAGAGAGACTCCCCGCAAGATAGTGTATGTGCTTCCGGGCTTTCTGACAGCGCGCGCTTTTTTGCAAGGATTCTTGCGCAATCTGGTTGAACAGGGGCACGAAGTGTGGCTGATCTGCAACCATTCCCAAGAGGCGGAGGAATTTGTACGCACCGAGGGTATTGCGGCGCGTTGGGTGAATATGGAGCGCGAGATCAACCCCATCCAAGATTTGAAAGCTCTGTGGTCCCTGTGGCGAACGCTGCTGGAGCTCAGGCCGAATGTTGTCAATGCAAGCACTCCAAAGGCCGGCATGCTGGGGATTGTTGCCGGAGTCCTGGCAGGCGTGCCCATACGCGCCTATGTGGTGCGCGGATTGCGGGCCGAAACGCTGCATGGTTTCAAACGACGCTTATCGCTTTTCATCGAATG
>JANXLU010000005.1 GCA_025354985.1 Chloroflexota bacterium | reverse complement strand
CCCCTTGAGACGCCGGTTGAAAGTCCCGTCGTGCAACTAATTTTGAAACATGGCGCCGCGATTACGGGCAAGGCGCCACGGCTTACTGGGGTCAGCTTTTGGACGGATGCGGCCTCGCTGGCACATGCGCCGAAGATTGTCGGTGGTACCGGCTGGACCGACGCCGCGTCGTTGCATCAGGTTGGCATCCCCAGCGTCTTGTATGGACCGCGCGGCGACGGCGCGCATTCGCGAAATGAGTGGGTTGACTTGCAGAGTGTTGCAAACTGTGTCGATGTTTATGTGGCGGTTGCACGCGAGTTTTGTGCGTAGTGCGGCGCTCGGAGAGAAATTACCGTGGAGAGAAGCATGAAATTAAAGGCCACCGATGAAACGTACATCCCGGGCCACCTATGGGTGCGACTGGTTGTGCTTGGAATCTTTTTGTTTGTCATCGCCTGCCTGTTTGCCGGGTCGGTTTCCTACGTGGCCTTACGAACGATTCAACGCTATGCATCGGATTTGCAGATTGCCAATGTAGTCTCACTGTTGTTGGCCGGTCTCTTAATTGGTGCGTTTCAGGCACTGACGAGTCAATCGTTGGTTGGCAAGCCTACGCACATGAGCGCGCGGCGAACCACAGTGTGGTTGGTGGGGACGACCTTGTTGACGGTGCTTGGCATCGCGGTGAGCATCGGGCCGTTTGTCAATCGGGCAAATAGTCCAATCTTTACCTGGGCCTTTAACAACTTCGGATTTGTAATTCTGATGTTGCCGGCCTCGGCGCTCGTGGGTCTGTTCCAAGGGTCCTTGCTGCACAATGGTGTGCGCGGTCTGTTGGTTTGGACCGGGTTGGTCATCGGCAGTTGGTTGTTGGCCGCCAAGCTGTGCGAGTGGATTTTTGTCTATCTCATCGTTTTCTAGGACATCTGTTTCGCCAGATATCATAGTCGCAATGTCGCAGTCACCCTATGTTCTAGAGATTTTGCAAAAGTTGGTTCGCTTTGAAACTGTGAATCCCCCGGGCAATGAAAAGCAATGCATCCAATATATCGATGGGCTGCTGCATAAGGCCGGTCTGGAAACTACGATCTTTGAACCCCAGCCCGGCCGCCAAAGCCTGATCTGTTGGTTGAAGGGGGAGGGCATGGCTCCTGGTTTGCTGCTGCAGGGGCATGTTGATGTGGTGGGCGTGTTAGGGCAGAAGTGGTCGCGCCCACCCTTTGGGGCGGAGCTTCACGATGGATTTGTGTGGGGTCGTGGAACGCTTGATATGAAGGGCAGCGTGGCAATGATGTTGTCGGCCTTTTTGCGGATTCACGAGGACGATGTGGCTTTGGCTGGTGATGTAGCGTTGTTGATTCTGGCTGACGAAGAGGCCGGTAGCCCGCTTGGCGCCAAGTTCCTCACGGACAATCATCCAGACCTGTTTGAAGGCATCAAATATGGCATTGGAGAATTTGGCGGCTATACCCAGGAAATCGGTGGCAAGCGGTTTTATCCCATCATGGTTGATGAAAAGCGCGGGTGCGGCACGTTGGCCAGGTTGCGCGGTCGGGCGGGTCATGGCAGCGTTCCAGTGCGTGGGCGAGACAGCGCGATGGGTGCGCTTGGTCAATTTTTGACACTGATTGACAACGTTCATACGCCCGTGCACATCACGCCGGCGACCCGACTTATGATCAACGGCATTACTGCCGCACTCGAAGGTGAGCACAAAATGCTGTTCGAGCAGTTGCTTGATACGGCAAAAACCGACGAAATTTTGACCGCTCTTGGTTCCGAAGGCGAGGCGCTTTATCCCGTTTTTCACAATACGATGAGCCCAACGGTCATTCGGGCCAGTGAAAAGGGCAATGTCATCCCGGCCTTGATTGAGGTAACACTGGATTGCAGATTGCTTCCCGGCATTACACAGGCCGAATGGTTTGATGAATTGCGATCGATAATTGGACCAATTCCCGAACTGGAAGTCATCAACCACACACCCAGAGACGTCGCAGAACCCGATATGTCGCTGTGGCCCATGTTGACCGGAATTCTTAAGGAACTGGATCCGGACGGAGTGCCGATTCCCATGTTGTTTCCCGGTGGAACAGATGGCAGATTTTTTTCCCGGCTGGGCATACAAACCTACGGGTTCCTGCCAACACCCATGCCGGCTGGAATGAACGCACTGCAAATGATCCACAAGGAAGACGAACGGATACCCTTGCGCGCGTTGGAGTTTGGAACATCGGCTATCTTCGAAGTTCTTAAACGGTATGGCAGGTAACCGTAACATCGCCGACGAACGGTCGCAGGAGTCGGCCAGGCCTTTTGCGAAACCCTGGCAGCAGATCGATTCACGGGTGGTGTTTGATCATCCGCGGTTGCGTCTGGTTGAGGACACAGTTCAGTCGCCCGATGGGGAGCGAACCAAGTGGTTATATTCACCCGGTGCCCAGTCGTTTGTACTGATCATTGCCGAGGACGCGACCGGTCGGCTATTGGTCAGCCACCAATACAACTACCCGCCGAATAAGGTCGTCGATGAATTTCCAGGCGGTGGTATTGCACCCGGTGAATCCCCAGAAGATGCCGGTCGACGCGAGCTGCTTGAGGAAACGGGCTGGTATGCGCATACGGTTGTCAAAATCGGGCAATTCCGCGTGGACAGCCGGCGGACGAACAAGATCTGCCACGTTTTGCACGCTACCAACCTTGAGCAGCGTGCCCCCGCACCAGAGGCTTTTGAAATAATCCAGTCGGATTGGTACCACGTTACCGACCTAATTGCGGCCGTGGGCGCAGGCAAAATCGAAAATGGCAACCTCATGGCGGCACTCGTCGTTTATGGGGCGCGTCTTGCGGGGGCTGCCCAACCGTGACGTCATCTGCCACGTCTGATGCACGTCGAACTCTGCTCGGGGTTGCGCTGGCCGCAGTGTTGCTCGCCGGTATTGTCATCGCCAGCTTGATGCCGGTGGTCGTGTTTGTTTGGCAACAGTTCGAGACGGCAAATGACGCTGTTCGTCCGGTGGCTGCCACACCGCTACTATCGCTGGCTCAGGCCGGTCTGATGGCTGTCCTGTGCCTTCTTTTGCGTCTGGCCAAAAGTTGGCGCCGGATTCGGGCAATTTCCACCTTGTGGTTGGCAGGCGCCCTAATCTTGATGATGAGCGCGCCGGTGCAGCTGTTTGCCGCAGGCCAGGACGTCTCGGCCTATGCCACCGTCGGGTTCACGTCACTTCTGGTCGTAGTTTTATTGCGGTTTTTGGCGTCCAAACGCGGGTTGTTGGCGCCACTGTCGCGTACGGCGGCGCTGTGGGTTTTGCCCTTCGTAGTCGTCGCCTGGTTGCCGTGGTTGGTCCGTGGGGCTTTGGGTTCCGTCCTGGATTCGATCCTTGCTGGAATCGTATCCATGTCATTGGGGCTGTGGCTCGTGACATTGGACGAACTCGTGCTTGCGCCGGCGTTTGATGGCCCAAGCGACGCCAGCGGGGTCGCTACGCTGTTGCGCGGCGTGGCGCTTGGTGTGCTGACTATGCTGTTGTGCAAGTCCTTTGGCTTTAACGGTCATGTGCTGTTGTTGTTGGCGGCGGTTCCCGCGGCCGGTATTGCATTTGCTCGGTTGGCTGGTCACGGCCCAAATGGCAGAAGTGGTGCCGGGCTTTTGGCCGCGGGAATCGCATTTGGACCGCTGGCTTTTGTCGATAGCAAGGAATTCAACATTGTTTTGGGTGGTGATGACATTCCTGGCGTGATGCCGCTTACGGCGTTGCTGGCATTTGTGCTCTCGGTAGCCCTATCAATAGTCCTGTCTCGTTGGCGCAGGTCCATGACATCACAGAATAAGGTGATGACAGTTGGCATGGCCGCGGGTGCCCTGGCCGCGGCAGCGGCCGCATACATCGTGCTGGGTCAACCCGGCTTGTATGCCGATCGCATTTTTGTAATCATGAAGCAGAAGGCGGATCTGGAGAGCATCGCGTCCATACCGGTGCCGGCCACGCGTGCCGAAGCAACCTACAAAGTGTTGACGACCTTTGCAACTGCAAATCAATTTGAACTGCGATCACAGCTAACGCAGTTTGGATTTCGCACAAAGCCATACTACCTCGTCAACGCCATCGAAATTGAGAGCCCGCTGGATGGTGGTGCGCTCCTATCGCGCTGGCTTATGACCCGATCGGACGTTGACCGCGTGCTGGCCAGCCCGCATCATCATCCGCTGTCGCGTGCGTTGGGTGGCGTCCCCGCGCCTCAGTTCACCTCGCCCGGGGATGTGTCAACTGGCCGTCCGTCGGTCGTTCCTTGGGGAATCAAGCAGACTGGCGCGGATCGTGTATGGACGTGGTTTGAAACCCGTGGCGCGGGTATTGTGGTTGGCAATGGTGACAGCGGGATCGACGGCGTGCACGAGAATCTCAGAGATGCGTATCGCGGTTCGACGGATGCGACTATAAAAGGCGATCAATATAACTGGTTCGATCCATGGGGTGGGCAGCCATCCCCTGTCGACTATGGTGAACATGGAACGCACACCATGGGGACGGTTCTTGGCAAAACTACGGGCGTGGCCCCTGATGCCAAATGGATCGGCTGCGTTAACCTGGCTCGCAACCTCGGCAACCCGGCCGTTTATTTGGATTGCATGCAGTTTATGCTCGCCCCTCATCCGCAGCTGGGAGACCCGTTTACCCAGGGACGGCCGGATCTTGGCGCCAATGTGGTCAATAACTCATGGGGATGCCCTGATCTTGAAGGATGTGACCCAAACGTCTACATTGACGCCGTGCACGCCCTGCGGACAGCCGGCATTTTCATGGCGGTTTCAGCGGGCAACAGCGGACCTGCTTGCAGTAGCGTCACCGCGGCGCCAGCCATCTACGGAGACGTGTTTACGGTTGGCGCCTATGACGCGCGCGGAGACATCGCGGATTTCAGCAGCCGCGGGCCGGTGACGAGTGACGGCAGCGGTCGTATAAAGCCTGACGTGATTGCCCCTGGCGTGGAGGTCATATCGTCCGTGCCACACAATAAATACATGGCAAACAGTGGCACGAGCATGGCCGGTCCGCATGTCGCAGGTATCGTGGCGCTTATGTGGTCCGCCAATCCAAAGTTGATCGGAAATATTGATCGCACCGAAGCGATATTACGCCAATCCGTCAGCCCCTATCGTGGAGCAGCCGCAATTGGATGCGCTGAATCGGGCGCTCCTGCCCAACCCCGGAATGTCATCGGATACGGTATGGTAGACGCCTTTGCAGCGGTTAAGCAGGCGGTTGCCGAGCGATAGGCGAAAATTGGCCGGCGGTGCGGGATAATTTGACGCCATGGCTCTCAACAAACATACGATTGGCGATTTAGGCGCGCTAGCGGGCAAACGTGCGTTGGTGCGCGTTGACTTTAACGTGCCTCTGGACAAACAAGGTCGCATTACAGACGACACGCGTATCCGCGGAGCACAACCCACGATTCAGGCGCTGCGAACCGCAGGTGCTCGGGTGATATTAATGTCCCACTTGGGGCGCCCCAAGAGTATTGACCCGGCTCAAAGCCTGAAGCCAACTGCGACCAGATTGTCTGAGCTGATCGGCACAGAAGTGGCATTTGCAGATGATTGTGTTGGTGAGCGGGCCGTCCTGGCCTCACGAGCGCTGGCCGATGGCGGGGTTCTGGTAGTAGAAAACACACGATATCATAAAGAAGAAGAGAAGAATGATCCCGCGTTTGCAAAAGAGCTCGCCGAACTTGGTGATGTTTACATAAACGACGCGTTTGGCAGCGCACACCGTGCACACGCCAGCACCGAGGCCGTGGCGCACTTCTTGCCTAGTGCAGCCGGCCTGCTCATGGAAAAGGAGATCGCATTCCTTGGGAAGGTGCTGGACGCTCCAGAGCGACCCTTGGTCGCAATTCTGGGTGGGGCCAAGATCAGCGACAAGCTGCCCGTGATTCAGAACCTTCTGCCTTTGGTCGACAAGCTGCTCATTGGTGGCGGCATGGCCAACACATTTTTTAAGGCGCAGGGGTTGCAAATGGGTGATTCTCTCGTTGAGGAATCTGCCTTGGATGCCGCACGAACGGTATTGGCCGCAGCCGGTGACAAGTTGATGCTGCCAATAGATGCGACTGTCGCCGACAAGTTCGCGGCTGATGCACACCACAAGGTGGTTGGCGTTTCCGGAGTGGAACCTGGCTGGCGGATTCTGGATATTGGCCCGGCCACCATCGCAGCCTACAGTGCGGCGGTCAAAACGGCGCGGATGGTGGTTTGGAATGGGCCCATGGGTGTTTTTGAAATGCCGGCTTTTGCGCTTGGTACAAATGCATTGGCCCATGCGGTGGCAGATTCTGCCGCAATCAGTATTGTCGGTGGCGGTGACAGCGTGGCCGCTATTGAACAGGCCGGCCTGGCGGACAAAATTACCCATATCAGCACGGGTGGCGGAGCCTCGCTTGAATTCTTGGAGGGCAAGACACTACCGGGGATCGCTGTGCTGCCTGACAAGGCTTAATGACCTAGATCGTTGCACACCGGACCACGAACACGAGCTCGGTTGAAAACGTGAGCTTGCGCACGATCCAGCCACGATCGGCGATCAAGTCGTTAAATTGCGCTTCGTACGTGGCGGCCATGTTGCGTGCATGGCCGCCAAGGCTGGCAATTGGATAGCTCACAACAAGGTAGGTTGCGCGAATGGCATCCAAAAGCCTGCGCGCCGATCCGCGTTCAACCATATCCATGACAGGCAGGCACTTGAACAGAAAGGCAACGTCATAATGGCGCATGAAGTGCGGGCCGGCTGCGCCTTCGGTTGGGCGTGAGCAATCGCATGCTCGCGCGCACCCGCGCACGCGCCAGGTTGCGTACACCGCATTGATAAACGCGATCATGTCCTCGAACACATCCAAACCTACGTAGTCACATTCCGACGATATGGGCATCCAGGGACGACAAAGCGGATTGAGACCGCACGCCACGTCAAGCAAAGACTCAACTTGTGAGCGCCGCCCATTTGGTCCGGCAAGGTCCCTGATCGCCTCAAAAATCACGGGGTAAAACGTACTCAGGATCGGGAGGCGCTCGCGCGTAGAGGCATGATGGGCCAGGATGCGTTCGGTATGCGTGGCCTTTCCAGCAGTTGTTGCATCGGCCGACCAACCATGCTCAATGTCACGTAGCCAGGCCGCGTAATTGGGCCGGTCAATGAGATACGCCGCGCCAATTTGATGAAGCGTATTTTTGGCTTCCTTGATTGCATCGGCCGGGCGTGGAAATTTGGTCAGTTCTGTCAACGCGACCCGGGCGAGAACATCATCGCAGACATGCTGATATTTTGGGCTGGCCCTTAACGCGCCGATCACAGCGGCGAGCGCCGTCGTATGATCCTTCAAGCTCACGGTCGATAGGCGTATTCGGCTCCAAAGTCCCCGATGTATTCGGGTCTACCGGGGTGATTCAACAGTTGGCGAATGGCTTGGGATTCACCGGTATGAAACAAATAGTGATAGATCACCCGCTGGATCACAGTGCCAATGGACTCCGGGTGCATCTTGCCATTGCGTGTCCAATGTGTTAGCAAGGCGGTCGTGTCAAGTGCTTCCAAATACGGCTCGGCAGCGGCCGTAACCGCGCGCCAAGCTGCCTGCATTTCGCTCAAGGCTGGTGTGGATGCGGGTTTCCCGTATCCAACCACATCGTGTAATTGTGGGGCTGGATTGACATTTTGCCCACGGACATTCCAGCAAAGATTTTCGTGCCAAGCCATATGCCCCACGATCCAGCCCAGGCTGTTGATGGGCTCAAACCGCCGTCCGCCATCCGCATCGGACACGCCGTCCAGTCCGCGCTGCCACTCGGACCGTGCAAATTTAAGTTGATTTACAAGTGGGTGAGTCATGATTACTAATTGTATTGTGCCTGCAAGCCGGTCATCATCCGCGACATAAAGCGCAGGTTGTGGATGGTCGCCAGCCTGGCGAATCCCATATCCTTGATTTTGTAAAGGTGATGCAGGTAACCAACACTGTAGCCGCGGCATGTCCTGCAGTCGCACCCGCTATCAAGCGGTCGGCTTTCCTTGATGTGTTTGTCATCTTCCACATAAACATATCGCCAGTCTCCAGACAATGGGTTGCCGACATAAAGGCGCCCGTGTCGTGCGTCCCGCGTTGGCATGGCGCAGTCAAACAACTCATAACCCATCTGCACGCATTCAATTACGCTGCGGGGATGACCAATCCCAAGCGCGTGCATCGGGAACGTGGACGGCACACATTCGCGTGTGTATCCCACAATGTCGGCCACCAGGTTGCCCTGTTTATCCAGTGGCCAGCCGCCGTAGCCATAGCCGTCAAAGCCCATTTCGAGCAATGCTTCCGCGCACAGTTTTCGCAAGGACTTGTCGCCTCCTCCTTGAATTACCGCGAATAGCATCGGCAGGGCGGATCCTTCTGCGCGCACCTTCGCTGACCCAGGGATTTGACCGGTCAACTTGACAAATTCGTCCCGGCAGCGGCGTGCCCAGGCAATGGTGCGACGCACACTGGTCTCCTGAATTTCATTGCTGTCATCCACATGGGTACAGTCATCCAGGCAAATGACCACGTCAGCGCCAAAACTCACTTGCAACTGTATACTTTTTTCCGGCGTAAACACGATTTTGTCACCGCCGTTTTCCGGACGAAAGATGATTCCCTTGTCCGTCAGCGAGCCATACTTGCTGTTTTCGCGGATCATGCTATAGGCTTGAAATCCACCGCTGTCGGTAACGATTGGTCGCGACCAGTTACTCATCTTATGCAGCCCGCCCAGGGCTTTGATGGTTGTTATGCCTGGACGCTGCATCAGATGAAACGTGTTCATCACCAGAGCGTCGATTCCGACGTCGGCTACATCCGTGGCATCCAGACCGCGCACAATGGCGTGCGTGGCATCCGGGAGGTAGGCTGGCAGTGTCAATACGCCATGTGGAAGGTCAAGCTCCGTGCTGATTAAATCAGTATACCCGTTCGAGTACACTTGGAACGCGTGACCAATTCTTCAAACACCCAGCCCCGGCTGGTTATTGTCGGGCTCGGGCTGATGGGCGCTTCCCTTGCAATGGCCGTGCGCGGTAAGTATTTTGTAACAGGAGTCGCCCGGCGTGCTGAAACAGTTGCGCAAGCCCTAAACCGCAACATTGTTGATGAGGCCACCCAGGACTTTAGGGGTGCCGTTGCCGCAGCTGACATCATTGTCCTCGCCACACCTGTCCGCACCGTCGTTGCCCAGTTGGCCGAGTGTGCAGACCTCGCAAGAATTGGCGCGGTCATTACGGATCTTGGGAGCACCAAACTCGAAATCGTACGCGCGATGGACCAGCTTCCAGAGCACCTCGCTGCTGTTGGCAGCCACCCAATGTGCGGCAAAGAGACCGCGGGCATGGATGTAGCGGAAGCCGGTCTATATCATGGGAGACCCTGGTTGCTTACCCGTACCAAACGCACGACCGAGCAGGCATTTTGTGTGGTCGAAGAACTGGCCCGCGCCGCAGGTGCGCGTACCATTGAGTTGGATGCCGAGCGGCACGACGCTACGCTCGCCATCTCAAGCCATCTTCCATATTCGCTGGCGCTTGCACTCATGACCACTGCCGAGCGCGCTGGTCAGGATAATCCGGATGTGTTCAGGGTGATGGCGGGCGGATTTCGTGACACATCGCGCGTAGCCGCCAGTGATGAGGTCATGTGGACCGATATTCTGCTATCAAATGCGCGGCCCGTGGCCGATGCGATTCGCGACTTTCAATTCCAGCTGGACCAGCTTACCGCCCTGATTGAACGCAAGGACGAAAGTGGCCTGCGGGACTATCTTGGCCATGCGGCACGTGCACGGAGGCAGCGTGTCAACGTTATTTAACACGTTATGGAAACAGTGCATAAGACCATTGCAGCCCCAACCGGAACTCTGAACGGCACATTGCGCGTACCAAGTGATCGAAGTATTACCGTTCGTGCGGTACTGCTGGCCGGGATCGCCTCCGGCACCAGCGTCATTCATCATCCGCTGGATTGTGACGATACCCGTGCGTGCATGGACGTGGTTGGAGCGCTCACCCAGAGCGTGCTGCACATGTCCCATGAAAAACTGGGCGTAACTGGCCGTGGCCTCCATGGGTTGCGTTCGCCTGGCAAAGCCTTGTTTTGCGGCTCCTCAGGTGCCACCATTCGGCTGCTGGCCGGTTTGATGGCCGGGCAACCTTTTGGCAGCACACTTGATGGTACGGAACAGCTTCGCCGACGACCGATGCGCCGTGTAAGCGATCCACTGCGAAGCATGGGCGCCAGGATTGAAGACGCTGATGGCTGTGCACCCATTGAGATCAGCGGCCGATCGCACAAGCTCAAAGGAATTACCTACACCAGTCCAATCGCGAGCGCTCAGGTCAAAAGCGCCATTCTATTTGCGGGTTTGTATGCTGATAATCCGACCAAGGTGATTGAATCCGCGCCGACGCGGGACCATAGCGAGCGGATGCTGGCCAGCATGGGCGTCACGATTGTGCGGGAAGCCGATGCTGATGCTGCACTATGGTCCAGCATGTTGACGCCGGTGACCACGCTGAACCCGCTGTCGATCGCAGTTCCAGCAGATTTTTCAAGTGCGGCGTTCTTCATGGTTGCAGCCAGTATTGTCCCCGGTGCCAAAGTAATCCTGCGTGACGTGGGAATGAATGACACCCGCACCGGATTATTGGACTGTCTTCTTGCAATGGGCGCCTCCGTCGAACATGACAATCCGCGTTTCGAAGGTGGTGAGTTGGTCGCAGACCTGACCGTTAGTTGTCAGGCGCTTTCGTCGATCGATGTCGGTGGAGATTTGACCGCGCGGACAATGGACGAGCTGCCCGTGTTGGCGGTGGCCGCGACACAGGCTGAAGGGACGACCGTCATTCGCGACGCCGAAGAGCTTCGCGTAAAGGAGAGCAATCGATTGGAGGGGTTTGTGACCGAGCTGCGCAAGATGGGCGCACAAATCGAACCAACCGGAGACGGCTTCATAGTTGAAGGTCCCACGCCTCTGCATGGTGCGGTTGTAGACAGTCTGGGTGATCATCGCGTGGCGATGTCGCTCGCGGTCGCGGCCCTGGTTGCCACGGGTGAGACCACCATAACGGACGCGGGCAGTGTGAGCAAAACATATCCCGGGTTCTTCCGGGATCTTGCATCGATAGTCTCCTAAGTTGCCCGACCATGCAAGGGAACAGGGTAGGTCTTATCGGGCACCCATTGGGCCACAGCTTGAGCGCGCCCATGCACAACGCCGCCTTTGCCTCCTGCGGCTTGGCTATGTGCAGATATGAATTGTGGCCGACCATCTTGGATGACTTGGCTCATCGCATGGACGGCATTCGTCGCGACGAGACCATATCCGGCTGTAACGTGACTGTTCCCCACAAAGTTAACGTGCTGCCATACTTGGATCTTGTTGCCAGCGACGCCCGGGCAATTGGTGCTGTCAATACAATCGTAAAGTCCGGGAGCGTACTGTCCGGACACAATACCGACTGGATCGGTTGGCTGGCCGATCTGCGAGCTGAGGGCTTTGAGGCAAACCATAATACCGATGCTATTGTGTTGGGCGCAGGCGGTTCGGCCCGTGGCATAGTCTACGCGCTGCTGTCTGTCGGCGCACGGGTGGAGGTCGTAAACCGGGACATACAACGCGCCGCAAAATTAGTTGGAGACTTCGTCCAGTTTGGCGCCATCTCCGTCGGCAATCTGGATTCGCCCGGTGACTTGGGCGCTGCCAACCTCGTTGTAAATTGCACCAGCGCCGGGATGGCTCCTGATACAACCTCCTGTGCGTGGCCGGTCGACCTGTCGCTTCCGAGTGGCGCATTCATTTACGATTTGGTGTATCGACCAACTGTAACCGGCCTTTTGAGGGCTGCACGCGCCAAAGGGTTGCGCCATGCAAACGGTTTGGGCATGTTGGTGGCTCAGGGTGCCGCGGCGTTTGAAATGTGGACAAGCGTCCCGGCTGCTGCCGTAGCCGGAGTTATGCGTGTTGCACTGGAACGCGCGTTGGAAGAATCATCGCGATAATGGATGTATATGATCGCGCAACAAACGCTACCCCATGTCGAATTGCTGGCAATTGGAAATGAATTATTGGTGGGACAGGTGCAGGACACCAATTCGCATTGGTTGGTGCGGAATTTGACAACAATTGGGGCTGTAGTACGCAGGGTCCAATTGATTCGTGATGAATATGACGAAATTGAATTCACCTTCAAGGCGGTTTTTGCCCGTAGTCCACGCCTGGTCATCACAACCGGCGGATTGGGCCCAACGGATGATGATCTGACCGCCCGGGCACTGGCCCAAACACTTGGCGTGAGTTTGGAGGTAAACGAGGTCGCGCTCGAGATGGTGCGCCAACGTTATGCCTACCTTGCCACCTTGCGACCGAATTACAGCGCCGAGTTGAACGAACCGCGTCGAAAAATGGCGTATTTTCCAGTGGGTGCCCGCCCACTGACCAATGTCGATGGCGCGGCGCCGGCCATCGAGCTCGATATTGACTCCGCTACCGGCAAAATTGTGCCTTGTGGAGCAGGAAACTTGACGATCGTATGCTTGCCTGGCGTGCCCAAAGAGATGAAGGAAATATTTTCCAACAGTATGCAAGCGGTGCTTGCGCGCACGATTGGAGCGGGCGGATATATAGAGCGCAATATTATTCTGGAGCGCGGGGATGAAAGCCGGATTGCACAGATGCTGCAGGAGGTCCAAGCGCTGCACGCGGGCGTATATATCAAGAGTCGTGGTCAAATTTTCCCCGACCACGGTCAACGGTTGACGGTCGTGTTGTCTAGCGGCGGCCAAAATCTTGAAACGGTGCGCACCACTGTGGCAGTTTGCGAAGATGAGTTGCGCCGAGGGCTGGCTGATTTGGGATACGGGATTTTGGGCATCATTGATTCGTAGGTGCAATGGCTTGGAAGACTGAGATGGGTGACAAGGCCGATAAGGCTGAGAAGGTTGAAACCGGAGCAGTTTTTTTGATCGGAATGCTCATTTTTGACGGGATGAGCGCGCTTGATATAGCCGGCCCTTGGGATGTCTTCGCGCGTATGCCTGGTGTGCGTATCGTCGCAGTTGCGCCTGCGCCCCAAGCGGTGCGATCCGACACGGGCCTTGTGCTAACTCCAGACGCCACTTACGACCTGGCCGCCCGATTTGACTTGGTTTGCGTGCCGGGCGGACCGGGTGTAAACGCGCTGATGGAAGATCCTAAAACGGGCATGTATTTGCAGCATCTGGCCGGGTTTGCAAAGCTGGTGGTCGGCGTGGGGACGGGTGCGTTGGTGCTGGGCGCGGCCGGTCTTTTGCACGGCTATCGCGCCACCACCCATTGGGCTGCAACACACCTCATCGGAATGTTTGGTGCCCTGGAGGTGCGCGAGCGCGTGGTGGTCGACCGAGATCGGGTTACGTGTGGCGGTGGCACTGCGAGTGTGGATATGGCCCTGACCGTCTGTGCTAATTTGTTTGGCCAGGCGGTTGCCAGGGAAATTTGCCTAATGCTGGAATATGACCCCAAGCCCTCTGTCACCGGCGGGTCGCCCGTAACGGCATTGCGAAAAACGATTGATTCGGTGGCATATCAATCCAGCCGGCACAATGCGCTGCAAACCCAAATCGCCATCCGGGCAAGCAAGCGATTGACCGGTGAACTCTAGTTTTCGTTTTGGATAAGTTTGCCATGCTAAGATTTTGTCTTAGCGGCACCAACGTGACATAACAGCTAGAACGGCATCCGCTTTAATTTGAATGAAACCTAGATCAACTGGCATTATTGCCGCGCGGGCGAACCAGGTTCGCCGGGCAACCGTGAACGCCGTTAACGACTTTCAGCACGGCGACTTGCGATGGCGCCTTCTGGTCGTGGTGGGTAGATACACCAGCCATATCGCTATCGTCGCAGTTGCATTGTTTGCGGTGTTGCTGGCCGGCGCGCGCCTAAATAGCGGTCGGGTAGCGGCGAACGCAATTGACCCAAACGCGGTGGGGCCGGACGCACCTTTGGGCTTTGACGGGCAGGGTGATGATGAGCTTGACTTTGGCCCCCATGTGATTGTCGGAAGCGGCCAGGGAAATTTAAGTATTGCGCCCAGTCTGCCCCAAAATTATCTGACCCAGCTTAATCAGGACGGCGGATTGGTGCCGAGGCTGGCGTTGGCGCTTACGTCCAAGCCAATTGAAGATCGACGTGGAATCATTGTATATAAGGTGCAGCCAAACGACAATGTCGAGGCGATTGCGGCACGGTTTGGAATCCAACCAACCACAATCCTTTGGTCAAACACTAGCATTGAAGATTCTCCCGATGAGCTCTCGGTTGGTCAGGAACTCGTCATCTTGCCCGTTAATGGTGTGTTGCACGACGTAACAGCGGGAGACAGCCTTGAGGCCCTTGCGAAAAAATACAAGGTGACGGTCAATGACATTGTGGGCTCGCCTTACAATAATTTTTCAACGGGGGCAAATTTGTTGCCTGGCGCCAAGATCGTGGTCCCAAATGGAATTAAACCGTATGTGGCGCCGGTTGTCCAGGTACAGGCACAGGCGGTGGTGAACCCGGCGCCTAAGTCTGCGGCGGCAGCACAAGTGCCGCGCAATGTGCCGACAGGCCCTGCGCGCGCGGCCAGCGGGTCATTTTTGTATCCGACCGTGGGCGTGCTTACGCAAAACTACTGGTATGGGCATCAGGCCCTCGACATCGCAAACAGCCAGGGCACGCAGATTCGGGCAGCGGATAATGGATACGTCGTGACCGCCGGATGGAGCACGGTAGGTTATGGAAACTACGTGGTCGTAGACCACCGTAATGGGTTCCGTACGTTATACGCGCACATGAGTGCTTATTATGTTCAGGTGGGCACGCCGGTAACCCGCGGGATGGTGATTGGCGCAATGGGTACTACAGGTCACAGCACGGGTCCACACCTTCATTTTGAAATGATCTTCAATGGCGTTAGATTGAATCCAAACCTGTATTTGCACTGAGGCCATAATCAGCCCATGCCGATTCTTCTGTTAACGCGTCACGCCACCAACGATTTTGTAAAAACCGGTCGATTGCCTGGTCAGAGCCCAAATATTCATCTTAACGATGAGGGCAGGTCACAGGCTTCCAAGTTGGCGGAAGCCCTCGCCGATCAAACGGTGGCGGCGATTTACACCAGTCAACTGGAACGGGCAATTGAAACAGCCTGGATGGTTGCCATAAAGCACAATCAAAGCATTATGATTCGGCCGCACTTGGCTGATACCGACGCAGGCGATCTCACCGGTTTTGTTGTCAATGACATCTCCAAGGATGACCGTTACAAGGATGCGTGGAAGGTTATTGTTGAAAAACCATCCGAGGGGCGGTTGCCTGGCGGCGAAGGATTGGCAGACATGCAGAATCGAGTTGTGGCATGTCTGGCAGCCATTGTGCGCAGCCACCCAGATGCCAAGCCGGAACCGAAACCGGCACAAGCAGATCAAACTAACAAAGTGGCTGAAGCCACACCCAAAGAATCGTCACCTGTTGCGCATGAGCCGCCACCGATGACGGTGATCGTCGTCGTAATGCATAACGATCCCATCAAGGCGGCACTGGCAAATTACCTGGGAATGCCGTTTGACAATTTTCAGCGGTTGGGGTGCGCCCCGGCCTCGGTTAGTGCGGTCATGGTTGACAACGACAACCAGGCAAAAATGGTCTCTTACATCAACAAAGTGCCATATTGACCGCCTGTCGTTGGATAGCTAGACGGCATGATGGCAGGACCGGTCCATCAAAGGGTGGCGCTGCGCTACAAAAGTCGGTTGGTTTGTGGACGGGTAAGTGACTAGGTCTGCACCGGGCGCAGAGCGGCCAGCAGGCGTTTCCATACAAATGCATCGGCCACCTGCGCGCCGGTGAAGGCGAGCGAGGTATCAATCACAAGTGCGACGACACGCTCTGGAAGGTCGATGACGGGTTGTTGTTCCCCAACCAAGGTGCTGCCCAGAAATCCTACGACCGCCGACAAAATTAGCAGTAACAACATATGTGCCATTGTTTTGGTCTTGCCCAGCGGCGACAAACCGAGAATTGGCGCAATGACTAATGCACCCAGGACAAACGGTATGAGTTCTCGAATAGCTTCCATAGTGTAAATAAATTTTCTACGTAGATCCCCTCTCCTGAGATTCTACCGATGTTTGCACGGTTGCCATGTATGATTCTACGATGGGTAAAAAGGTGCGGCTCGACAGCCTGCTCGTTACCAGGGGTCTGGCCAGCAGTCGGGATTGGGCCCAGCGGCTTATTCGTGCAGGCGAAGTGCGCGTTAATGATCAAGTGGTGGCTACCCCTGCGAAACTGATCCTTGACGATCCAGTTATTCAACTGGTTGTGACACAACCGCCGAAATACGTTAGTCGGGGTGGGTTCAAGCTCCAGGCCGCGCTTGATCAGTTTGGGATAGATCCGTCAGGTATGGTGTGCACGGACGTCGGCAGTAGCACCGGCGGTTTTACAGATTGTCTTTTGCAACGGGGTGCGGCAAAAGTATATGCGTTGGATGTTGGCAAGAACCAGTTGCACTGGCACCTGCGCAACAACGCCCGTGTCATTCTTCAGGAGGGCGTCAACGTTCGTCATGTGCACTCTCTGCCGGAGCGGATAAACCTTGCCGTGATTGATGTATCGTTTATTTCGTTGGAACTGGTTCTTCCAAACGTGTTTTCGTGGACGGAACCAGGGTCCGGAAACGTTATCGCGTTAATCAAACCGCAATTTGAGGCGGGTAAAGCAAATGTGGGCAGGGGGGGAATTGTGCGTGACCCCGCCATACATGCAGAAGTCATAGCTCGCATCAGTGGGTTCGCCGCAAACCAAGGCTGGCCTGTTCAGGGCATTATCGAATCGCCCATTCTTGGAACCGAAGGGAATAAGGAATTTCTGGCCCTCATGCGAAGGCGTTCGGACGCCATGCACGACAGCACACGGCCCTAGTTAATTCCTGATTTCGTCCACGATCTCGCCATCGGCCACGGTCACCGCACGGGTGACGCGCTTGGCAAGGTCTTTGTCATGTGTAACCATGAGTATGGTCTTGCCCCGCGCCACTAGGTCGCTAAACAGTTCAAAGACGGAATCAGCCGTCTTGCTGTCCAGGTTTCCAGTGGGCTCATCCGCGCAAATGATCGGCGGGTCATTTGCCAGGGCTCGGGCAATGGCAGCACGCTGCTGTTGCCCACCACTCGTCTGGCTGGGTAGCTTGCTGGCATTTTCGGCAATGCCAACCAACTCAAGCAGTTGCATCCCCCGATCAAAGCGTTCGCGGGGTGCATACATGTTGCAAAAATCCATCGGCAACATCACGTTTTCGATCACGGTGAGCGTGGGCAGGAGTTGAAAGAATTGGAAAATAACACCCATATTTCGACCGCGCCACACCGCCATCTGACCTTCCGAAAGTCGGTGCACGGCGGTGTCCCCCACCAAAACCTCGCCGCGCGAGGGTCGATCGATCCCGGTCAACATGTTGATCAGGGTTGTCTTGCCGCTTCCACTTTTGCCGATGACCGCCACAAATTCATGAGTGCTCACGCTAAGGTTGACACCTTTTAGCGCGAGAAATCTACCGGCATCCGTTTCATACTCCTTGACCAGTGTGCGGCATTCGATCAGGTCTGTGTTGCCGTGCTTATAGCGTGTTGCGTCCGTCTGACTGGCTGCATCGGTCGCGCCGGATTTGGGGTGTCCGTTTGAACCTTTGGATCCGTCAAAAGACAAGTTGATTGCCGGGTTGGCCGCAGGTGATTTCCCGCGTCGAAGTTTTGCTAGCATTGAAATGTAAGGTTGTCGGCAGGGCAGACATGCAATTGTGCCCGCCATTGTTTAATTTGAATCATGTTCGCTATTCATATGAAAGCACCTCGCGAACGGTAAGGCGGCTGGCTCGAAGAGCTGGCACCAGGCTGGCAATGGTGGCTATGATCAGCACGGCAGCCAGCCAGATGAACACGCCGTTCGTGCTGAACACATAGGCCAGCTTGCCGCGCAAAAACGCCTGGCCAACCGCACCGGACAACGTCTGGCTGATCGGGATCGCCACCAATGCCCCGATTGCCCAACTGATAAAGCCGATCAACAGACCTTCCACGATTACGATTCCGCGCACCGCGCCGTCACTGGCGCCCACTGCGCGCAGAACGCCAATTTCGCGGGTGCGTTCAAGCACGTTCATGCTCATGGTCCCTGCCAGACCCAGCCCGCCAACAACTGCCAGAAGCGCCGCCATGAGTAGCAGGAATACAACAAGAATGTTAAATTGAAACTCGATCTGACCGCGGCGTTCGCTGATCGTTTCGAAGTTGTCCACGCGCATTTGCAGTCGCTTGAATTGTTCCTCAATCGCTGCGCCCACGGCCTGGCGACTCTGGGCGTCATGCAACTCGGTCACCACGATAAAGTTTGAAACGTTCGGACCGGCTGCCAGCACTTTGCGGTAGCCCTCCTCGTTCATATACATCACGCGCGAATTGCCGACATTGCCGGCAAGCGTGTTTTCGGCAATGCCGACGATCTCGAACTTGAATCGCCTCGGTCCAAACTTCATGGTGATTTGATCACCCACGCGAACATCAGGCTCGTCGTTTATGACGTCACTGCTCACGACGACGCCGCTCACATCATCCGGGAGCAACAGTCTGCCTTCAACAAGTTGCGGACGAAGCAACTGCGAACCACCCGGCGGTGCGAGGATAGAGATTGGACGGCTTTCGGTTCCATCGTCCCGCAAACGGCGCCCACCGCTGGTGATCCAGCCCTCGGCCTGCGTCACACCGGGGATCTGCAGCAGTTCGCGCACCGCCTTTTCAGGCTGCTGTGTGTGCTCAAGGTTGACCGAGATGTCATAGTTCCATACGCGGACGCTCTTGTCAAGCGTGTTGGTCAACGAGTCGCGCACCGTCCAAACACTGATAAAAATTGCGCTTGCCAGCGTCAAAGTGCCAAGCGTCAACGCCAGCCTGCCAACCTTTCGAAACGTATTGCGCAGCGAAATCAGCATCGGGCGGCTGATTGATCGTGTGACAAATGAAAACAGTGAGCGGCGCGGTTGTGCGGACGGGCGACTTTTTTGCTTCTTTGACTCACCCAGACCGGACGAATACAAGGCTTCCCGGACACTTACGCGAAGTCCGGAAAGTACGGGCGCCAATGCTGCAACGATAGGAATCAACAAACCGACGCCGAGCTCTATCAGCCACACGTTGGTGGGCACGCCTTTGGTCAGGATGTCAAAATTCAACAGACCCGAGATATAGCCGGCAAATCCCTGGGCGCCAAGCGCGCCCAGCGGAATGGCCACTGCGAGCGAGATCAGACCAAAGACAAAAACCAGCGTCATATATAGCGCGCCGATTTGCCACCCCTTGGCTCCAACAGCCTTCATGATTCCAATTTGCTTTAGCTGTTGCGCCATCAAGGCAGTAATGGTGTTTACGACCAGAAAGGCGCTCAGAAACAACGAAAATGCGCCGAGAACCGTGAGGATTAGCGTGATGGCCGTGACCGGATCCCAGGCGTAATGCACGTTTGGACTTTGTTGAATGCCAAAACCATAGAACGTACGGCCGCTGTCCTCAACACGCTTCTTAATTTTGTCGACCACGTCCTGAATGTGTTGACGGTCGGACAAACCTTCGCTCACGCGAATGCGAAACTGATTGTTCGCCTTCGGGAAGCCCAGCCAGGCGATCGTGTCATAAGTGGCAAAGGCAGTGCCAAAGTTTGAGAAGTTTGGCGGAGGGGCGTTGATGTCATGCACGACCCCGGCAATACCCAAGTTTCGCATTGTGCCATCAGGCAATTCAATGGACAACGAATCACCCTCATGCACGCCAAATAGTTCGAGTGAACCGCGGTCCAGCAACACCTGACGCCACGGAGGCTCATGGTCGCCCGAATCAAACGTGATGGAATTGATCCGGATGTCATTAAAGTCCGGTATCCCATACAGCAACAGATTAGTCCGACGCTCACCAATTTTCATTCGGAACACGGTTGCAAATCGGCCCTGTGCGTCCGCGACTTCCGGCATGTCACGGATGGATTTTATGAAATCGTCGTCGATGTTCGAGGCGTTGATTTGTGCACTCCGGTCATTGCTTGGAAGATACTGTGCCGTTAGGTCTTGCTCAAGGATGACGCGCGACCCGGCAACCGAGCCAACTGCAAAAATGCCCACGGCGATGCTCAGCACCACCAATGCGGTGCGGGTTTTGTTGCTCCACAGATCTTGAATAACCTTGCGCCAGCGTGGTGGTAAAGGGGAGTATTTTGCAAGTGCCAATGCCATGTTTATGAACTGGCGATTCTAATAAGCATGAATGAGCATACATTGTGAGACGGGCGCAAGGCGTGTAAATACAAATCAAACGCACATCGGCGATAATGTTCTTGGATTCTTTTGATGGTTAAATATTGAAACTATGGAAGTGTTTGTAAAGCTTTTCAACCAGGTGCGATTGGCGGTCAAACTCATGATGGATGCGCGCATCCCCATTTATTTGAAAGCGTTGCCGGTGTTGTCCTTGGCGTATGTGATCATGCCTATCGACATCATTCCCGACATGATCCCGGTCCTCGGTCAACTGGACGATATCGGCGTGCTTATTCTTGGGATCGAAACGTTCATTCGTTTGTCTCCCCAATCCGTGGTTGACGAACACCGTGCCATGATTGAAGGTGGAAACGTGCATTCGAGCAAATCCGGTACGGCTACCGGTTCACCTCCTGCAGGTGGCAACGTGGTTGACGGAGAGTGGAAGGAAGTCAAGCGCTAGGATTGGAATTCACGCGGGGCTGTTCTGATTGATCGGTATTCAGCGTGCTCCCGATCAGTGGAAACACGAGCCACGCCACGCTTGTGCCAAATAGGCTTCCCGTCAACAGACGCAGCCACCAGGTGCTTTCACGAAAACCGATCAGGCTGAAAGGGAACAGGCTGGAAAATGGAGGTTGGCTGAATAGCTGCGAAAACCCGTCCAGGCCAATTGGCAGCAGGCCGATCACGATAAATAGAGGCCACGCCAATCCCCGGGCACGCCTGCCGACCAGGCCGTAAACCATACCGTTAAACGCCATACTCAAATAGATGGCTACGTCGCGCTCGCACAGCGCCACCTTAAAGCCCATCCGTGCATTCCCGACAAAGTCTCGGGCCGCCAACAAACCCGCGCCAGAGTTCACATCAATTCCAGACAGGCGTTCAAAATCCCCGGTGCCCTCGGCACGGGCGTACACCGGTTGTTCCCCAAAAAGGAAAAATGACCGGAACGCGTAGGTGTGACAGACCAATTGATAAGGTTTGTATATAAACTGCGCCGCGTTGGCATAGCCATAGCGCATTAGCAGGGGCGCAACAAACGGCAACAGCGAATAAATCAACAGAAACCCGACCACCAGGCGCAGCCAGCTTTTCTGAATGGTGTTTGAAAGCCGGTTTAGCCATTGCACCGATGATGAATCTGATTGCATTTTGATTATTGTAAGTGTTCCCACCGTTGGATAATGCAAAAATGGGATATCGTCGGTGGACCGCACCGATACTGGCTGCAGTCGGCGCATTCCTTCTTGCATCCACCGGGTTGCAATCGATCGCAAGCACGCGGGTAGCCGAACCGATGGCCGCCCCGGCACCGGCGGTTGGTGATGTGGTGCACGAGTCAATATCTTGGGCGACAGGGAAAACGCGCTTCCTGCAGCAACGACCATCCGCGGCATCCGTGTTGGCCGGGCCGCCGCTCGTATCACCCGCTGCCATGCTTTCCGCGACACTTGCCACTCATGCCGTGCGATTTGGCATTACCCATCCGGAAACTGATCTGCAACACCGCTCAACAATTGTTGATGCTATTGGCGCGCGGATCAGTTATCAGCAGGTGTTTAGCGGTGTCGAAGTATTCGGCGCGGTACTTCGGTTGCATACTCGGCCCGATGGCTTCGTTCGGGCGATGAATGGCACGCTTGTGCCTGACCTTGCCGTGGATGTCGTACCCGCTATAAACCCGAACGTTGCACAGCTCTCCGCAATTCATGGTGAGCCGGGTCTGGTGGCTCAGGAGACACACTTGGTGATTTATAGAGAGAATATGGCGCGCGGTTTGCCCGGGCCCAACCACCTGGCCTGGTTGGTGCGGCTCGGCGGCGCCGGGGTGAAGCGCAGCGTATTTGTCGACGCGCATACCGGAATTACGATTGACACCATTGACGAAGAACCCAGCGCGCTTGTCCGAGCCGTATGGGTTAATGCGGTCAGTGGCCCGGCCATTTGGCAGGAAGGACAGAACTTGCCATATTCAGGAGCTCCAAGCGCAACGATCAATGCTGATACAAATTTAGTGATCGCCACGAGTGGCCAGGTTTATAACTTTTTTTACAACCTATCCGGCGGTCGGGATTCATTTGACGGTTTGGGTTCCCACTTGAACGCCGCCGTTGAATGGAATGGGGGAACACCCAACTCCAGTTGCCCAAACGCCCAATGGAACGGAGCCAACACTCAATTTTGTGCCGGGACAATGGCTGATGATGTGGTTGCCCACGAGTGGGCGCATGCATACACCGAGTACACCGACGGCTTGCTCTACTACTTTCAATCCGGTGCGCTAAACGAAGCCTACTCGGATATCTGGGGCGAAACCATTGACCAGCTCAACGGCATTGGCACTGACACCCCGGCCGTCAAATGGGAGATTGGCGAGGACACATCAATCTGGGGGCCGTCTGGTGGGTTGCGAAACATGCGCGATCCAACTTTGCATGGTGACCCGGGCAAGACCAGCGATGCACAATACGTGTGTTCCGAGGCCGATAGCGGTGGCGTTCATCAAAATAGCGGGGTGGTGAACCATACCTATCAGTTGATGGCTGATGGCGGCGCCTACAACTCCGTAAACGTCTCGGGAATCGGCTTGACCAAGACCGCCGCAATAACGTGGCGCGCCCAACAAACCTACCTGGTTCCATTTAGCGATTTTGCGGATCAGGCCGATGCGCTTGAAGCCGCTTGCAAAGACCTCACGGGCAAACCTCTGAACAAACTTAATGTCAGTTCAACGCTCATCACTGCGTCCGCCGACGCCATAAGCCCAACCGACTGCGACGCTGTTCATGCTGCAGTCACCGCTACTGAACTTCGCCTGCCACCACCGGGCGCGGTTTGCTCCGACGTAGGTCTGCACTTTTCACTTAACCCGCCGTCGATATGTCCCGCCGGAACTGTGCAAACCCAAACGATTGCCAGCCAGACGTTTGGTGTGAATCTGGGGCTCTGGATTGCCGGATCACGTGATGTCGTGCAACCGAGTACTTTGTCGCCGGCATGGTCAGTGACCAGCACCTTGTTTGGCCGGACTGATTCGGCCGCCTATGTTCACAATGACCCGACCTGTGGTTTATCCGACGAGTCCGGTGTCAGGTATCTCCAGAGCCCACCGATTGTGCTGCCAAACGTGCCTGAGCCTTTTCGCTTGTCGTTTGATCAGTGGATGGCCAGTGAACATGGCTACGATGGCGGAAACCTGAAATACAGCCTTAACGGCAGCGGATTATGGACATTGGTGCCTGATACTTCATTTCTTTATAACGGATACAACACGTCATTGTTTCTTACCGCACCATATTCGCCTTTCCCCGCCAGCACAAACCCCATGCGTGGCGAACGGGCATGGAGTGGCGCCGACGGCGGCATCAACCCTGCAAGTTGGGGGACAACAGTCGTCGATGTGGGCACGCTTGCCAATCCAGGCGATACGATAGCATTCCGGTTTGAATTTGGCCAGGATCAGTGCTCGGGTGTGCATGGCTGGTACGTGGACAATATTTCCGTGGCGTCGTGTTCCGCAACGACAGCTGGCAGCCCGACGCCCACACCTGTCGCCACTGCGACATCAACTGCGACGAATTCTGCGACGCCCATCGGTACTCAAACGCCAACGGCGACGCCCACTATTACAGCCACAGCATTGCGTACGTCAACCACAACCGTAACACCGACACGAACCGTAACGCCTACGAACACTGCGACTCCGGCGGCTGGAAACACGCCGACCGCCACCAAGACCGTTCCGGCTACGACCACCGCCACACCCAACCAGACGTCGACACCCAGTCAAACGGGTCAACCGGCCACACCCACCACTACACCCACGCAAAATCCAATATCCGTCACATCTGTCCCGCGGGCGTTTTTGCCATTCATCTGCTAGCCCGCGTTCTCTGGCTTGCAGGGCGCTGTGGCGCAAGGTTGGGTCGGGTGCTTTACGGGGCCGCAATCAGCCGTTCGATGGCCTGCATCGCGCTCGGATTGTCAATGAAATGAACCGCGTGCAATCCGGCGGCGCGCGCGCCTTCGCAATTTTCCGCAATATCGTCCACAAATATCGTTTCATTCGCGGCTATGCGCAGCGCCGCGCAGCAAGCCGCAAAGATCGAAGCAGCGGGCTTCCGAACACCGACCTCGCCGGAAATTGTCACCACGTCAAAGTCATCCAGGATTTCGAGTTCATCGCGCAGCTTGGTGCGCATTGCCTTCGGTGCATTACTAATAATCGCGGTCTTAAGTCCGGCAAGCCGACTGGCCCGAATAAACGCCATCATTTCGGAATTGAGGTGGTCGCCTGCGTAGAAATCTGCGCGAAACTGATCCAACTGTGATTCCGGAATGCCCAGATTCGTACCGGTAAGACTCCAGAATTGTGCCGTGTCCAGCTCGCCACGCTCGTACCGCGAATTTAGTTCGGTTGCATGAACCAACGCCTCAATCGCGTCGTGTTCAAGTTGTAGTTTGTGCTCCCAAGCGCGACGTGGACTTAAGTCCTCGGTGCGCACCAGCACGTTGCCGATATCGTAGATCAAAGCCCGAATCATGCAGCAATTTTACGGTGAGAACGCCGAAATGTGGTCATGGCCGTTCGGGGCTGTTATTTATTGGCTTTGCAAGACCGTTTGGGGCGCTATCATTAGGGCAATGGCGGTGAAAAGCGCAGCATATGTGTTGGGAATTGATTTGGGCGGCACCAAAATTTTAGCCACGGTCATTGATCGCAAGGGAAAAATTATTGGCGAAGGCAAGCGAACCACTCAAGGTGATCGCGGGCCTGATCATGTTATTGGCCGAATTGTCAAGGCGAGTGAAGATGCACTTGAAGCGGCGGGATTGGACAAGACCGCCATCATTGGCATTGGCCTGGGCGCACCCGGAATTGTGGACGATCAATCCGGAATTGCCCTGACCCTGACCAATGTCAAGGGATTTGACAATATCGCACTGGGAAAGAAAATGCGCGCCTGGCTTGATGTTCCCGTCGCGCTGCTTAACGATGTCAAGGCTGCTACGCGGGGCGAGATGGCACTCGGTGCCGGTGCCGGGCTTCAAGATGTCATTGTCGTGTTTGTTGGTACTGGCATCGGCGGGGGCGTCGTCATGGGCGGACAATTGCTGCTTGGCGCCCATGCGGCGGGTGGCGAACTGGGCCATATGATCGTACTGCCCGATGGTCCCTATACTGCGGCACCCCAGGCCGTGCGCGGGAGCATCGAGACCCTGGCCAGCCGTAGCGCAATCGTTCGCGACCTGCGTGTGGCCATCGCCAATGAGCGCGAATCAATCGTGACTGTCCTGGCTGAGGAGAACGGCGGTGATATCAGCAGTTCCGTGCTGGCCGAGGCCATCAGACGGAAAGATTCCTTGGTGTTGGAGGTCGTGACCAAGGCCGCGCGCTATTTGGGTATTCATGCAGCGTCGTTGGTAAACGCGCTCGACCCCGAAATGGTCATATATGGCGGAGGCGTCATCGAAGCTCTTGGTGATTTTATGCTGCCGATCATTCATCACGAGGCGATGATCTACAGCGTCTACCGGGCCGGTGCGCAAAAGATCAAGTTCGTACGCTCAAAGTTGGGCGACCATGCCGGCGCGCTTGGGGCCGCCATGGCTGCGTTCGACAAGGTGGGCGCGGCGTCTTGAGATTTAATTGGAAGACGTGGGCATGCATAGCCGTGCTCATGTTGTTGCCGCTTGCCCTTTTCTGGTCGGTGACAATTGGCGGTAATACGCTGCTTCCGGTTGACAATCTCTTTCAATATGCGCCATTCCATGCCGAAGCCCGCGCACTTGGCGTGGGAGCGCCTCAGAATCACCTCCTGTCCGACCTGATTCTCGAAAACTACGAGTGGAAGCGCTTTATTCTTGACGCGCTGTCCAAAGGTGAACTGCCTCTCTGGAACCCATATTTGTTTGGCGGTGTGCCATTTTTGGCCGCGGGCCAACATAGCGCGCTGTATCCGCTAAGCGTCCTTTACTATGTTTTGCCATTGGCAAGCGCATATGGCTGGTTCACCGTGGTCAATCTCGGGTTGGCCGGAGTATTCATGTTCATCCTCGTGCGCGGCTACGGGCTGCGGCGTGGTCAAGCGCTTATGGCTGGCGCAGCCTACCAGCTTGGCGGTTTTTTGATCACCTCCGTGGTGTTTCAAATGATGATCGCGGCTGCGGCTTGGCTTCCCCTAATTTTGGCGCTCTGCGACAAAATTATTTTTCGCGCGCCCGGGTTGCACGGAAAGCGTTCCCATGCGCAATGGGTGATCCTGGGCGCGTGTGCCATTGCATTCCAAATCTACGCCGGGCACGTCGAAATTACCGTTTACACCGCGTTGGTGGCTGCCGCCTACTGTGCCCACCGGTTGTTCTGGTCGGTGTGGCGCAAATCTGCCGATATCGTCCAGCCCGCGCTTTGGTTGGTGGTCATGGTGGTTCTCGGTGGTGCGTTGGGCGCGCTTCAACTGGTCCCGCTATTTGAGCTGCTTGCCACCAGTTTTCGCGCGGAACGGGCCGAGTTTGCCACCGTATTGAGCTACGGTTTTCCAAAGAGTCTGGGCTGGATACGCTGGCTGGTGCCAAACTTTTTTGGTAGTGAAGCGCAGCACACCTATTTCAATTGGTTTTCGTTGACCACCGCGGCAACTCCCACGCCGTCCGGATACACGTTTTGGGACAACGCTGCGCGGTGGAAGCAATCCGTCGAGGGTGGGGCCTATGTTGGTCTGCCCACGCTTATTCTGGCCATGGTCGCAACGGCCTCATGGATGACGCGCGCCATCCGGCCAAGGCAGCACACGGTTACCGGTGAACAACTGCGGACGGCCACAACGACTACGACGGTGCCAATTGGATTCTTCGTGCTTCTGGCGCTGTTTAGCGTGGCCTTTGTGTTTGGTACGCCGCTTTACGCGCTTCTGTATTACGGTTTGCCGGGCATAAATCAGCTCCACTCGCCCTTTCGTTGGGTTTTTCCTCTGACGGTCTGCCTGGTCGTGTTGGCCGCGGTTGGTCTCAATGACGTCGCTACTCTTACGCGCCAAAGTATCCGAGTTTTGGCGGGTGTTTGCGCGGTGCTCGGCGTCGGACTGGCCGCGTGTGTAACGGTGCTGCGACTAACCTGGCCTGCGCCCCAGGCTGTGCTCGCGCGTGCGGTTGCCGCGCTTGAATTGGACAAGGTGGGTTTTTCACCCGATTTCTTCTTCAGTTTTGAGGCATCCAACTTCGTCCACCTAGCCTTGGTTTTGGTTGCGGTTGCACTGCTATTTTTTTGGCTGGCTTCTGCCCGAAGCAATGGCCCGACCGCTGCGCCAGGACGCTACTCATCTATATTGGGTCTGTTGCCAGCGTTGATCGTGGTGGTCGACTGTGTCGCAGTCTGGAGTGGATTTAATCCCTCGGTTG
Source organism: Chloroflexota bacterium (assembly GCA_025354985.1). GTDB lineage: Bacteria > Chloroflexota > Anaerolineae > J036 > Brachytrichaceae > AQU-03. Next base: position 90,009 of record JANXLU010000005.1, on the reverse strand, counting down.
CCCCAAAACTGCTTACAGTGGTTCCGCCGGCGATTAACTTCCTGCTGCAGGACAAGACCCTGTGGCGCATGACAACATTTGATCAAGGGTCCAGGCCCTTGAATGCCAATAGTGCCTGGATGTTTAATCTTCAGGATGTGCGCGGTTATGACAGCATCATTCCAAAGCGCTATGTGGCGTATATGCAGCTAATCGAACGGCAGGATGAACTCCCCTATAACCGGATTTCACCGCTCAAGACCCGCGCAGGCTTGGAGTCGCCTTTGCTCGATCTGCTAAACGTCAAATATATTTTGAGCGATGGGCGCATTGATCCTCCAGTCTCGGGCTTGACGGAGGTGTATCACGATGCCGAATCCTGGATCTATCAAAACGAGCGCGTGTTGCCACGAGCCTTTACCCTGCCGCTTACTGCCGGACTATTGACCAACGACTTCGGTGCCTCGGTCCAGACCAATGACCCGCGCAAGTTTGTGATGATCGACGCATCGTGCGGCGTAACGGATATCGGCTGTGTCATTCCACGCGCAAGCGCATACCAAACTGCTACGATCACCAGTTACACAAACAATGAGGTTTGGGTTGACCTGGTCATCACGGAATCGAGCTGGCTAATGCTGACCGACAGCTATTTTGAAGGATGGCGCGCCACTGTGCGACCCACCGGCGGACCGCCTTCGGAGGAACGTGAAGTGCCCATCCTGCCCGCCAACGGAAACTTTCGGGCGGTGCGACTAGACATGGCGGCTGACGGCACCCTTGGTGCCGGCAAACCCGCACAATTAGGGTCCCAGCCGGCCGGTCTTGCAGGATCTGCGCCCACAAACCCAAAGCCGTCGGCGACCGTGACAGTGCGGTTTAGATATGTGCCGGACTCACTGCGTTTGGGCGCGTTTGTTTCTGCTATTGCCGCGGTTATTCTGGTGTTTGGCGCTGGCACGCTGGTGTGGCGCACGTTGCGGATTGGTCACGATACGGAAGATTTGACCGAGCATTCGGTTCGGCGCGTGGCCAGAAACTCCCTCACATTGACCGCACTAAACATGCTTGCCCGCCTCATCGATATGGCATTCGCGCTCGTAATGCTTAGATATCTGGGCCCGGGCGGCAATGGCAACTTTACGTTTGCCGTGGTCATCGTCAGCTGGTTCGAAATTCTGATGAACTTTGGCCTGAACACCTTTTTGATTCGCGATGCCAGCCGCGACAGGGCGCACGCCACCAGCTACTTTTACAAGACAACCGCGCTCCGCTTGGTTCTTGCGCTGGTCGCGGCACCGCTGGTTGCGCTGGTCATCGTCGCCTATACCTTGTTGGACGGCATCACGGCAGACACCCGCCTCACAATTGCGCTCCTGGTGCTCAGCCAGTTACCCGGCAGCCTGGCAACCGGGCTCAGCGCCTTATTCTATGCATACGAAAAGGCTGAAATACCCGCCGGGCTGACTATTGTGTCAGCCATCGTAAAGGTTATTTTGGGCGCAGGCGTCTTGGTTCTCGGGCTGGGCATCGTCGGGCTGGCCATTGTTTCGATTGTCACAAACGTGCTGACAATGGTGCTGCTCTTTGGGTTGGCTGGGAGTTCACTTAATCTGAACTTTTCTGCCGGCGATTTGCGCCATGCCGTCATGGAGCGCGGCCAAACATTCCCCGAAGGCGCTGGCATTCAACGCGCTAACGCGGGACCGGCCGCGCGGGGCATCTTGCGCGAGGCGTTTCCGCTGATGATCAATCACTTGCTCAGCACGATATTCTTTAAGATTGACGTCCCCATGTTGCGCGGATTTACGCGCGATGCATCCCAGGTGGGGTTCTACAGCGTGGGCTATAAATATGTCGACGCACTGAACATCATTCCATCTTTGTTCACCCAGAGCCTGTTCCCGGCCATGAGCCGAATGGCCGCGCAATCTTCAAAGCCGGGCGAGCCGAGCTCGTTTGCCAGGGCGTATGTGCTCGCGACAAAGCTGTTGGTTATCCTGGCGTTGCCACTAAGTGTGGCGATTTCATTTTTGGCCACGCCCATGATTGGTCTGTTGGGAGGTCCGGCATTTCTGCCACAGGGCGCGTTGTCGTTGGCCATCGTGATATGGCACATGCCGGTGGGTTGGATCAACAGTGTGACAAACTACGCATTGATTGCGTCTGGTCAGCAGCGATTGCTGACTCGGGCATTTATGGGCGCGGTCTTGTTTAACGTGGCGGCCAATTTATTTGCCATACCCGCCTTCGGATTTGTCGGTGCGGCGGTCGTTACGGTTCTGAGTGAAGTTGTGCAGCTAATCACCTTTTATGTTTATGTTCGACAATTCATTGTCAAGGTGAACTGGCTTGATGTGCTTGCCAAGCCATTTCTCGGGGCGGGTCTGATGGCTGCCGTGATGTTTGTCGCAAGTATGACAGGCTTGCTGCTTCCGGGCTTGCTCATTGGGCTGCTTGCCTACCTGGGCGTCATCTTTGGGATGCGGTCGTTGACCGGAGACGAGCGGGATACGCTGCGGCCACTCTTGCCTGCGCGCCTGCGCCCTCGTTAATACCGACATGCTGGCAGTAGTCATCGTATCCTGGAACGTCCGCGAGCTGTTGCGGTCGTGCTTGCAGTCTCTACAGAACGAGCTGGCATCCCGTGATCACCGGGTGATCGTTGTCGACTCGGCTTCTTCTGATGGCACCGTAAGCGCACTGCAGCCAAGCTTCCCAGACGTCAGTTTTATGTCTCTCTCAGACAATGTCGGCTATGTAAAGGCTAACAATCTTGCCATGAGAACACTGGGGTTCGAAACTAACGTCACGCCCAACGTGACACCACCGGAGTTCGTGTGGTTATTAAATGCCGATACCGAGGTCAAGCCGGGTTGCGTCGCACAATTGCTTGATTTTATGCAGGTAACTGACCGCTGTGGATTGTGCACGCCCCGGCTGGTCAATCCGGATGGCACCTTGCAGCACGGCAGCTTCACGTTCCCCGGGCTCGTGCAACTGTTCATAGATACCATGCCGCGGCTTGCACGGCTGCGAAATACAAGGTTCGATGGCCGATATTCCGAGGCGAGCTATGCGCGTGGCCGGCCATTTCAGATTGGTCATCCGTTGGGTGCCGGTATGCTAGCCCGCGGTGCAGCCATCTCTCAAGTGGGTCTGTTGGATGAACAATTTGAAATGTATTGCGAGGAAGTAGATTGGGCGATGCGCATGTCAAACAAAGGTTGGGAGCGTTGGTGCGTGCCCGCGGCCCGGCTGATGCATGTTGGTGGGGCCAGCTCCGCCCAGGCGTCCTGTCGCGCGCAGGAGCTCCTGTGGGCCAGCCGCCGAAAATATTACGCAAAACATTACGGTTGGTTGAAACGCACCATTGCGCTTAGGTTGGCGGGCAGGGCCTCATGATAACGATCGTTCGTGCACGTTTTGGCAGATTGGCAATCCTGTTTGTGCTCGCTGCATTTATGTTGCTGGGCGCCTATGCCAGTCTAAAAACACCGCTTTATCAAGGCTATGACGAAGGCTGGCACTATGCATATGTAGAGCACTATGCGCTCGGAAGGCCATTGGTGAATTTGAATGTGCACTTTGTGACAGGTGATCCATCCGCACCATATTGGCAGACGCACGAAGCCACCCAGCCATTCTTGTACTACTGGCTGATGGGCCAGGTAACCGGGCTGGTGCCGCGTGGTGATCTGATGCAGGAGCAGTTGCTGGCCAGTGGCGCGCCAAATCGTATGTATGGCAACTTCCTGCCAGCCGATGACGGCAGCCTTGGAACCGGACACGCGCTGGCGGGCCACCTCGTGCGGTTCTTAACCGTAGCCATGGGGGCTGTGATGGTCCTGTGCGGTTACGTTATTGCCCGGATGCTGACTCAAAACAACGCAACCGCCTTACTGACCGCGGTGGCGCTGGCCTTCAATCCACGAGACATATTGCTTGGCGCCCAAATTTCAAACGATATGGCGGTTGCATGTGCGGCAGCTGTCTCGCTGCTTGTGGCAACCTGGATGGTTGTTTGGCCCGACAAAAAAAGCCTTTTCCGTCCAATTTTGCTCGGGGTTTGTGCGGGTGTGACGCTTCTGATGAAGTACAACGGTGCCGCAGTTATTGTTGCCGCTGGTGTGGCGGTAATCTGCCAGGCATTCCTTGCCCGGCGCGGTGTGCGATGGCTGCTGCTGCACGGCGCTGCCGTGGGTGTGGGCGTTCTGTCGGTCACCGGCTGGTACCTGGTTCGAAATATCCAGCTCTATGGCGACCCGTTGGCCTGGAATAAGGTGATTGAACTCAATGGCGGATTTAGCCAGGCGCGGTCTTTGGCCGACGCCCTCGGTTGGTTGCCCTATATTGTCAAGACCATATTTATCCATCCGGCATATGAATTGGAACCCGCCTCACGGTTTATGGAGGTCATGCCAGTGGTCCAGCTGGCGAGTCTCGTTGGGCTGGTGATCGCGGGTGTGCGCAACCGAGCGCGATTGTCTATCAATTTTCTTCGTTGCCTGCCGATGCTTGCGGTTGTATTAGTAAATCTCGTCACATACGTGCCATGGTTTTTGTGGCATGACGCCACTCAAAACGCGCGATTTTTTGCCCCGTCGTTTGTCCCACACGCGGTTGGTCTTGCGGTCGGTCTTGCCGCGCTGCTTCCACGGCGGGTTCTTGCTCCGTCTGTTGCCGCAGTTTCTGTCGGGCTCGGAATTTTTACGGCCGTGACATATGTCATCGGACTGGCACGGATGTTTCCATTCCCCACCTATCTGACCGCCGAGGAGACGCGTGCCATTCTAAGCAAGCCGGATGTCGGGCGCGTTTTGTTTGATGATGGGATCGAGCTGCTGGACTCAACCGTGGTGAATCGTCGACCGGGTGATGATCAGCCCGTGCAGCTATCGATTGTGTGGCGCGCGACACGGCCCATGACTCAAAGCGCACACTTGATGCTGGACGTGCGAGACGCGGATGGAAAAACGATTGGAGCTCTTGATACGGGGAATGCGCTCCGCTACAGCTATGTAACCCGGGCGTGGCGCACCGGTTTGCTTGTACGGGAGACCTATGACATTCCTGCGCGGTCATCAAACCGCCAACTTGTACACATTCTTGCTGGTTGGCGTCAGGCAGCCGATGACTTTGAGCCCATCCGAACCACGCGCGATGGCCAATTGAGCGTGGAGCTTGGCCGTGCCCGCTTGGGGCCAAACCCACCCGCCGGACCGGCCCAACCCGCGCTGGCCACGTTTGGCGACACGGTGGCGTTGACTGGCGCTCACATCATGACAGACTCAATTAGGTTGGAATGGCAGGCGCAGCGGCAGACAGATCGGGATCTTACAATCTTTGTCCATGGGCTCTCTGCGAGCGGTGCGATTGTGGCCCAGTCGGATGAACCCTTTGCGTTTGGGGCGCCATTCTGGCAAACTGGTGACAGGTTTGAGCAAACTCTTCTCATAAAGGATCTTGTCGCGGCAAATGTCCTGCAAATTGGCGTCTATGACGCACAGTCGGTCGTGCGCCTGCAGGGTCGGGACGCCGCTGGTGCGGGTCTTGTGGAAGGTGCCTGGAATTTGGTCCGCTAGGGTCACTGCTGTCGTATACCAAACTGGTATAATCACTGCTCCAAAAGTAAATCTTTTGGTGATGGGGAGTGGCCAAGCGGTAAGGCACCTGTCTCTGGAACAGGTAATCGTTGGTTCAAATCCAGCCTCCCCAGTTAATAATCCAAAGCTTCTGAATGTCTGCCGATACGAACCATCCGCCGCTTGACGTGCTGTCAATCATCCTCGCGGCCGGGAAGGGGAGCCGCATGCGCAGCAAGAAAACCAAGTTGTTGCACGCGCTCCGCGGACACACGTTAATTGATTTGGACCTGCTGTCCCATGCCGGGTTTGTTTCGCGTAAACCGCTGGTGGTCGTTGGTGTGGATGCCAAAGAGGTAATGGCAGCCGTAGGCGAGCGTGGAACGTTTGCGTTTCAATCTGCGCCGCTTGGCACCGGGCATGCAGTTATGGCTGCGCGGGATGCGTGCAGTGGTCCCGTGCCGGCGCAGGTGGTGGTCACATACGGCGATATGCCATTGTTGACGCAACAAACTCTGACCATGCTGTCGACCGAGCAGAAGCGCACCGGCGCAACCGTGGTTATGCTGACGATGATCGACCCAAACCCGCGCGGATTCGGGCGCATCGTTCGGCAGCCCGACGGCACCGTGGCGGCGATTGTTGAAGAGGTGGCGTGCACGCCCGAGCAACTGAAACTGCGCGAGCTGAACCCGGGTGTCTATTGTTTTGACGGGGCCTGGCTGTGGCGTGCCCTGGACAATTTGCAACCAAATCCGCAAAAGGGTGAGTATTTCATCACTGATCTTATCGAACTCGCCAACCGCGATGGACGATCCGTGCATGCCATAGTCGCGAGCGAAAACGAAGAACTGATTGGCATCAATAATCGGGTGGATCTGGCTGACGCGGATCGAATTTTTCGCCACCGGATTAACCGCCGACACATGATGGCGGGTGTCACCATCGTCGATCCCGATACAACCTACATTGACCCCGACGTGCTGATCGGCACCGACACCACGATATTGCCAAATTGTCATTTGACCGGCGCCACGATGATCGGCGAGGATTGTGTGATTGGCCCAAACAGTGCATTGTCTAATGCCGTCGTTGGGGATCGCTGTGTGGTTCGCCAGAGTGTGATCGAAGACAGCCGGCTTGATGATGACATCCGCATGGGCCCGTTCAGCCGCATCCGAGCCGGCACCCATGTGCATGACCATGCCTATCTTGGGAACTTTGCCGAGATGAAAAATACGAGCTTTGGCAGCCGCAGCCAGGCCGGTCACTTTAGTTATGCGGGAGACGCCACGATCGGGGCGGATGTCAACTACAGCGCCGGCGTGATTACCGCAAATTTTGACGGCCAGGCCAAGCATCGCACCGAGATCGAGGACCACGCCTTCGTAGGAAGTGACACCGTGCTGCGCGCTCCGGTCCGGGTGGGCGCACATGCGCGCACTGGTGCGGGATCAGTAGTGACCCGGGACGTACCGCCCGGCGCGACGGTTGTTGGCGTGCCCGCACGACCGATCAAGAAATAGGTAATGGGCGCAGTAGCGTTATTCCTGGTGGCTGTTGCAGTGCGGGCAATGTATGAGCTTGCCCGCGTGGCCCTGGTCAATATGCGCAAGGTGCGCCTGCTGGATTTGGAGCAGCGCGACCGCGCACATGCCGCCGCAGTGCGTGCGTTAAACGATCACAGCAGCCGGTTGCTCGCAACCGCGGAGGTTGGGACCACGCTTGGCACCGTGGCTGCCGCGGGTCTGGCCTTTGCCAAATGGGCGCCACCCGTGTCCGCTTGGTTTAGCGCCAGTTTGAGCGCGTTCAACCCGGACCAGCTTGTTGCAACGCTGTTTAGCTATGCTGTTATTACCTTTAGTTCGGCATTTGTAATCTTTATTTTTGGGCGTTTGTTGCCCGAGGCAATCGCACAGCGCTATCCCGAGCCCATCGCAATTGCCTCGCTAACCGGGATGCGAATCAGCTCGATATTGTTTGCGCCACTTGTGCGCATCAGTGTGATTCTAAGCAACTGGCTTTCGCTTCCGTTTGGGGCAAAACGACGGCAAAATGCCGCGATGGTTACAGAGGAAGAGATCATTACGATGGTCGACGCCAGTGAAGAGGGCGGCCTTATAGAAGAAGAAGAAAAGGAAATGATCCTAAGCGTGCTCGACTTGGGGGATCGGGTGGCGCGCGAAGTGATGGTGCCCAGAATCGATGTGATGGCGTTGGATGCGACCCGCACCGTGGCCGAGGCGCTTGATTTTGTTGTGACGAGCGGTCACTCGCGGATACCGGTGTTTGAGGGTGACATTGACCATATCGTTGGCGTACTGTATAGCAAGGATTTGCTAAAGCTTATGCGCAGCGGCGAAACGCCCACGCTTCGCCAAATTATGCGCAAGACGCACTTCACCGTGGAAAGCAAACGCATATCCGAGCTGCTCCAGGAACTGCAGACCAAACGGATGCATTTGTGTATCGTGGTCGATGAATTTGGCGGAACAAGTGGGGTGGTGACCGTAGAAGACATTCTTGAGGAAATTGTGGGCGAAATCCAGGATGAATATGATGAGCACGAGGAGGCCGACGTCACAGAGCTCGCGGACCACACCGGCTACGTTTTGGATGCAGGCATGCAAATAGATAGCGTCAACGATTTGCTCAAAATCGAGTTGCCGACCGATCAGAGTGACACGCTGGCCGGGTTTATTTATGATCAATTGGGCGAGGTGCCAAAGGTTGGCGCCACCGTCATCCACGAGCCAAGCAGGACCACCTTTGAGGTGCTCGGCATAAATGATCGGAGAATTTTGAAGGTCAAGGTTATGCCACCCAACAGATTGCGGGTTTCCGACAACAAGAAACCGGATATCGGAGGAAAAGATGAACGATAGGTCTATCAGCCGTCTTATTACGCATGCACTTGCCGCCCGGAGGCTGGCCTACGCACCCTATTCCAACTATCAGGTCGGCGCCGCGTTGCTCTTAAAAAGTGGCAAGATTGTGCAGGGCTGCAACGTTGAAAATGCGTCCTACGGTTTGACCATTTGTGCCGAACGAAGCGCGGTCGTTTCCGCGGTTTCAGCTGGCTATCGCGAATTTGTAGCCATTGCAGTTGCCACGCGCGATGGCGGGTCACCCTGTGGCGCGTGCCGCCAAGTCTTGTCTGAATTTGGACCAAATCTGATTGTCATTATGTGCGACGAATCCGGAGGCAGAACCATTTCGAGTATCGCCGAATTGCTTCCATTGGGGTTTGCCTCTTCAAGCCTGACCCAGTCATAATCGCCCGCGCGGGCGTCCTACGAGCGCATGGACCGCGTGCCGGGCCAATTTGTACTTGTTTAAGATCCGTATGCCGGAGCCAGTTCGGTCCGCGTTCGCTAAGCGGAGCCGAAGCGACCCTGGTAGGAAGCGCCAAGGCTGATAGCCATCAATTGGTCTTGATGTCCGCACCATACCGATGGTTCAAAACCTTGGGCAAGCTGTGCCCTGCATGTCGATGGTGTGCCGCGCCGGTCGAAGCGCTCACGCAATCAAATCAAGTAACGGCAGCAGCGACGGTCCCTCGAGGAAAACCTGCGCGCCAGCGCGCACGGCCGGGCGCGATACGACACCACCAAACCCAACAAACAGGTCAACTGCATGCTTGGCCGCCAGATCGGACGTCCCATCCCCAACCAGCATAGCCGTCCGCCCGGACACACGCAGACCGCGAATAACCTCGGCCTTGCCCGTACTGGTGGTGAGTGGTGAAGCTGCAAAGCCGGTATAGTTCCCGTGGCGGTCAAACAGCACATGAACCGCGCACACGTTTTGTTCGGAAATACCCAACGATTTGGCGAATGGCAGCACGGCTTGATAAATTCCGCCACTAACGACAAAGATTTGTTTGCCGCCAGCCAACAGGTGAGAAATGACTGCGCGGGCGTCCGCAACCTCGGTTTGAGCATACCGTTCAGCCACAGTGAGCACGTTGCGTAGCGTGGGGCGAATAATATTTAGACGCTCACCATAGATGCGCTCAAGCGGAATATCCCCGTTCATGGCCGCTGTTGTTAACTGGGCGACCCGTTCACCGTGACCAGACAGCGCTGCAACCTCATCGATGCCCTCAATTCTGGATAAGGTGCTGTCACAGTCAAAGATTATGTCGTCAATTCGTTGGCGCATGCTGAACTCATTTTAGTGGAAGCAGCCGTCAAAGCGGGCGAGTACACTTTGGAAAGATGGCCGCAGCAGAAGTTTTGCGCCGGTGTACTGCCGTGCTGGTTTTGTCCCTGGTCTGTTATTCCTTTGGGGCGCTAACTTCCGTGCACAATATTGGTCAGGCCGCAACCGAGTCTGAAACCTACCCGCCTTGGGATGCGGTCGACACAGCTGGCAGGTCGATTGTGTTATGGCGCGTGACCGTGAACAATCAAATGGACGTTGCCAAAATTACAAGTGGCGGTTGGGATGTAATCGAGGCCCGCGGACCGGACTACTTACTTGTGTTGGGTGACTCTGTGGTTGGTGATCAACTACGACGGGCGGGCTTTCATGTCACTGCTGACGAGACTTTGTATGGCACTTCAGCTTACGTGTCTGGCGTCAGCCGCACGGCTGATCGCACAGTATTTGACGCAGGATACCGAACCGTGGCCGATCACGAAGCCCACTTGGCCCGGTTTGAAGCCGCCTATCCCAACCTGACAACCGTGATTACATATGGTGCCAGCATTCAAGGACGGGCACTAAAGGCCGTGTGCATTACCAACAAAGCCAGCGCGGTGGATTCATGTTCGCTTGTGCCAACAGCTTCCAAGCCCCGTTTGATGATGGTTGCGGCCGTGCATGCGCGAGAGTTAAGCACCTCGGAGATGGCGTATCGGTGGATGGATTACCTGGTGCAAGGGTATGGCACCAATGCTGACGTGACAAACATCCTAAATACGAGTGAGTTGTGGGTGATTCCTGTGGCAAACCCTGATGGAAGGCTCATTGTCGAGAGCGGCGGGTTAAGCCCGCTGCTCCAGCGCAAGAACGCAGGCGCCAGCGGGCAAAATGGATCGACCGGTCCTGTTTCGGTTGCAATCCTGGCAGTTGCCCCGCGTCCGACCCATCTGCTACTGCCGCTTGTGGCACGGGGCTCGCCCACCAAAGGATGAAGTCAGCAGACTACTCATACACAAAACCGCGTAAAAACCCATGTGCGCCCGATGCTCAGCGTGTGTGCTCACACGTCGGGGGGCGCCAGATCACCGAATGATGCGGTCAATTTGGGTCGGGATAGGCCGGTTTTGAGACATACGCAGACAAAAACCGGGACATTTGGTTGGCAGGGTTTGGTAGAATTGAGACTGACGGCCCATTAGCTCAGTTGGCAGAGCGGGAGCCTTTTAAGCTCCGCGTCGCAGGTTCGAGTCCTGCATGGGTCACTGGTATGTTTACCTTTGCGGACAATCTTGACGACAATATCGCCGCCTTATCGGGCGTCGCTTAGTCGGTCACGCGAAGAGAAATCGGTGCACAGGCTGGGGTCGCTCGGAAACGGGCGACCCCGCTTTTTATTTACGGACGATAACAACGGGAACTACAGAAGCAATCATGTTCAAAACACACAACTGCGGAGAATTGCGAACAGAGCACATCGGCCGGCCGGTCACGCTTGCCGGCTGGGTTATGCGCAGGCGCGATCACGGTGGCTTGATATTTATTGACCTGCGCGACCGTTATGGTCTTACCCAGGTAAAGATTGATCCCTCAGGTATCGGGCCCGACGACTTTAGGCGCGCCGAGAGTTTGCGAAATGAGTTTGTAGTTCAGTTTCACGGCGATGTAATTGCCCGCCCGGAAGGCATGGCCAATCCCAGATTATTCACGGGTGAGATTGAATTGGCCGTGAAGCAGGTGACAATTTTGAACCCGGCCAAAACCCCGCCGTTTGAGATCGACAGCGATTCGGAAAACACGGATGAAGCCACGCGTATGAAATATCGCTATCTTGATTTGCGCCGCGAGCGAATGACGAGGAATCTCACCATTCGACATCGCATGGTGAAATTTATCCGGGACTTTCTCGACGCACGCGGGTTTCTTGAAGTGGAAACACCCATATTATTCAAGAGCACGCCCGAAGGTGCTCGTGAATATTTGGTTCCCAGCCGGGTCCATCCGGGGGAGTTCTATGCGCTGCCACAGAGTCCGCAACAATTAAAGCAGCTGTTGATGGTGGGCGGCATCGAACGATACTTTCAAATCGCGCGATGTTTCCGAGACGAAGATCAGCGTGCCGACCGCCAGCCAGAATTCACCCAGCTCGACATGGAGATGAGCTTCGTAGACCGTGATGACATCATGCTGCTGATTGAGGAATTACTCACGTCATTTGCTGAAACCCACGCCGCGCTCCATGGTCGCAGCCTGATGTTCAAACCTTTTAAGCGCATGGCATTTGATCAAGTTATGGAGACCTACGGGCGCGACAAGCCGGATATTCGCTATGGCATGGAGCTATTTGACGCCACCAGTGCCACGCGGGACAGCGAGTTCCTGCCATTTCGCGCCGCACACATCGGCGGTAAAGCCATAGTTGCCGTTAAGGGCATCGTTGCCCGCGGCTGCGCCGGCTACACCCGCAAGCAGACTGATGAACTGACGGACTTCGCAAAAAAGGCTGGTGCCAAAGGATTGATTGCTTTGTGGCATGACGCTGGCACCGGCGCGGTCCCGGCTGGTTATCGTGCCAGTGGTGCGGGCAGCAAGCTGGGCGATGCCGAGAAGAGTCGAATTCAGACCGCCAGCGGCAGCCATCCCGGTGACCTGGTGCTCCTGGTCGCGGATGACGACCGCGAAGCCGTAAACAAGGCACTTGGCGAACTTCGTCATGAGCTTGGACTGCGCCTCAAGCTTGGGAACGATACACAGCTGGCATTTCTCTGGGTCGTTGACTTCCCGTCATTTGTACGCGATAGCGAAACCGGAAACTGGGCGGCAAACCATCACCTGTTCACCGCGCCCAAGGACGATTGGCTGGATCGAATGGAGGCGGACCCCGGATTGGCGCGTAGCAAGCAGTATGACCTTGTTTGTAATGGCTATGAAGTGGCCGGCGGTAGCATACGAATCCACCGACGCGACACGCAGGAGCGTGTGATGAAAATACTTGGGCTTAGCATGGAAGAGGCGCGCAAGAAATTTGGGCACATGCTGGACGCCTTCGAATATGGGGCGCCGCCGCACGGTGGCATTGCACCCGGTATTGACCGGCTGGCGATGCTGTTTGCCGGCGCACCAAACATTCGCGAAGTTATCGCCTTCCCAAAGAACCAACAGGCGGCCGACGTCATGCTGGATATTCCATCACCGGCAACGGACCGCCAATTGAAGGAATTGCACATTAAGCTGGTTGATTAGCAGGTATTCGCTTCGCATCAAGGCTCCAGCGCAACGGATGCCCGGACATACTGCCGGTATTTTTTGAATCCCCATTTGGCATAAAAATTCGTCAGGCTGGTCCAATCAATAACGCAAGCGCGCACGCCTGCGGATTTCAGATGGGCCAATCCACCGCTGAGCATGGCGCCACCGAAGCCCGAGCCTCGGATGTGTGCGCTCACGCCGATGGGGCCCAATTGGCCCCACGGTCGGGGAAGCCCGTGCATGTACCAGCGTTCAATTGGTCGGGTCGAGTGTTCGAATGTGACATGCGCAAAGCCTTCAACCGCGCCATCGATAAAGAGCAATAAGAACTCCGCCGGGTCTTGATGTTCACGTATGTGTTCGGCGAGTTCATAGGTCCATCGCCCCGGAAATTCTCGCTGCATAAACGACATGGCCAGTACGAAGTCACCATCTGATGCGGGCCGCACCATGCACGTGCCGGGTAGCGGCCGGAGCCGCAGATCCGTATCCATATCAGTCGCGACGTCCCACGTATCGCGGTCACCCACTTCAAAGCCGAGTTTTCTGAAAATACCATCGTTGTTCAAGGCCGCGAACAGACCCGGCGCAAATGGACGCAGCCCGGCGCCCATGGATGCTTTGCTTATTCCCCGTCCACTCAGCCAAGTGCGCCCCCAATTCATAAACGCGGATCCGATACCAGCGCGCTGGGCGTCTGGATGCACGGCAATCGCGTCCACCCATGCCATTGGTTGAAGCTGCCCCACAAACGTTCCGGGCTTCTCCTGATTTGTGCTTACGAGGATAAATCCGAGAATGTTGTTCTGGTCATCAACTGCCACCCGGCCACCTCGCAGCACGCCGGCGCTCGGCAGCAAGTTCCGTTCGATAAAGTCGGCTGATATGTGTAGGTCTGGACCACACGCGGCATTCCAGATGCGTCCGCAGGATGCCAGCGTTGCCGGGGTGGGGACGAGAGTTGCCAGTTGAAACACCATGTCACGATCTTATCGCGAGCGGAACCCGCGCTGGCGGCTAAAATGAACCGATGAGATCTTTCCGGTCCCGCAGTGCCCTGGTGATGATGTCGCTTCTGGTCTCATCGGCATGCGCGCGACCGACGCCGCAATCATCCTTATTGCCCACAAGGGTGGTGCCGACCGTCGACGCTGCTGCGCTAACGGCGCAGGCCGGCGATCGCCAGAATGGAACCGACACAAATAGTCAGTCTGCACCTGCTCCAACCGCGACTTCACCTGCCTTCGCGGCCACACCTCGTCCTATTCCCGCCAACGCAATCACGAAAAGCAGCCTCGCCGACCTAAAGCAAACATACCGGCGCGATGAGCCCCCGGTTCGCCACATTATCAGTGCCGCGGCGGATCGTATCCTGGCCCTGCAGTCGCGGTCGTTTGCGGTCTACTCCGCGACGGATCTGAGACTACTTGGAGTGACCACATATACGCTGTCATCAAATGAAGGCACATACTGGTATGCGGGCAGTAGCGACACGCGCCGCGGTGCAATTATGCAGGCGGATGGTTCACTTCGAGTGTTCGATCTCGAAAGCGGCAAACAAGTGACCTCGTATAGCGTCGGGGCAATCACCAACCCGCTCAAATCCGACATAGCATTGTCCCCGGACGGAAGCGAACTGTTGCTCGTGGCCGGCCAGATAAACCGAATCGATGCCAAATCGGGCGCAAAGATTGCCACCGTGGGTGTCTTGCCCGAAAATACAATTCGAATACAGCTGGCTGAGGACGCCAGCCGGCTCGCCGCGCTTACGGACGACAATACGATCATCGTTATCAACGTGTCAAAGCAACCAAGCGTCACGTTTTCTGTTCCGTTTACCAGCGTAAACCCGCCAACCTTGCAGATGGCGCCGGATGGCAGTTGGATGAGCGTGGCTAGCGATGCCGACCTTGCGATTTGGAATCTTTCGGCGCCCGCATCCCAAAAGCCTGTGATAGTGGAGGAGGCGGCCGGCTCGGAGGTGGTCTTTGACGGACGAACACTGGCGGCTCTGACTGACCCGCAGGGTCTTGTTCTCTACGATCTCACGACGCGCAAGCCCATTCGTGTTCAGGAGATGGACCGCGGAGCCCAGCCCTTGACCGCCCACTTTGCGGCAGATGGGCGATCTATTTTTGCCGCAACCATTACCGGCCTTTCGAAGTTTGACACATCCACCGGCAACCTTGTCGCGAGCACGAATCGCATTGCCACGGATCGGCTGGCTCTGTCACCAAATGGTGGCCTGGCCGTGGCCAGGAGTCAGTTGGCGCAGTTTGCCGGTCTAGATCTTGTTGACACACACAACGGGGAAATAAAGGGAAGGATCAAAACAGTTGCGCCACCGGTGGCTACGATCTTCTCGGCTGCCGGCACATACTTGGCCGTGTTTAGTCGCGGGCGTGTGTTGCAGGTCTTTCGCATTGCAGATTTCAAACTCGTGCAACAAATTGAGCTTGCCCGAGCTGGCACCAGTGCACTACTGTGCTTTTCAAACGACGAGGGTGAATTTTCATACATTGAAAATGACCAGGTTCTCTCGGTCAATTTGGAATCCGGCGCGCGCAGATCCGTCACCCTTGCGGGCAAACCGGATCGCTTGGGTGGATGTGACAGTCAGGATCGAACGCTGTTTATTGATTCCAAAGGTATGAGTGTGGTCAGCCGGCGCGGTGAGGTGGTTGCAGAATTACCCCTGGTTGCTCCGCTCAAAGGCGACGACGTCGCGCTGCTAAGCCCGGATGGTCGGTATGTCGTTATTACTCAGGCGGGCGAGGCACAGGTGTGGGACGTGTCCACGAGTAAACGGCTGTTTGGAATTCGCACCAGTGGCCGTCCATATGCGTCAGAATGGCATCCGTTGGCCCGCCGACTGGCACTGATAGAAACATCCGAGAATGGGTCAATTGTGGATTTGGTCGACCCGGCAAATGGCGGGCTCTCAAGTATCTTAGTTGCGGATGGATTTGTCACCCGCGCGCTATTCACAGCTGACCCTGACGTGGTCGCTGTTGTTTCGTACTACCGCGATCCCCGCACGACCACGCCTCCGCAGTCGCTATTGGATTATCAACAAACAAAAATCTCGTTTTATGCAATTTCATCGGGCAACCTGCTTCGTTCGCTAAATTTTGACAGTGTTCAAACCGGGGTTGACCTCAGCACGGATGGCACAACATTGGCAACCGGCGGTCCGGATGGTGTGTTGACAATTTGGAGCATATCGAAGTAGGCAGTTACATTATGGATTATTTTGGCAATGCGCGCACGGCAATCGCGATGGTTTGGAAGCACAAGATTTTGTGGTTCGTTGGGTTGCTCGCCTCGTGTGGCGGAGGCGGAATCGGGAGCAGTCTGAACTTCAACCTTCCCACTGGCAGGGGCGGAACAACCGGCACACCCAATGCAGGAGTGTTTACCAGAGCCGTCGAAAACTTCGTGCAGACGCTTCAGGAAAATTATTCCGCGGCAATATCAGTTGCAATCGCCCTTGGTTGCTTCCTACTGGTTGTCGGGCTTGTGTTCTGGCTGATCGGAGTTTTAGGACGTGGTGCACTCATTGTCGCCGTGCAGCAAATACGGCGTGAGGGCCGCACTACTTTCAACCAGGCGTGGAGCGGCGCTTGGAATCGTGCGCGCATCCTGATTGGCATGAACATGATCCTTGGTGCGCCGGTTTTTGTCATCAGCCTGATCTTCGGAGTGGGTTTTATCGCGCTGTTTTTCTCAACCATTCTGCCGTTGTTGAACAGTTCGACGGCCAAAGGTCCCTCACCCACGGGAGTTGGGCTGACAATTGCGATGTTCGCCACAATGGGAGTCCTAATTTGTGGCCTGGCGCTTTATGGATTTGCTGCAAATCTGCTCCGGATATTCGCCGAGCGCGCGATCATGATGGAGCAGCACGGCGCGGTTGCCAGCATCCGGCGGGGATGGGCGGTTTTTCAGGGTCGTTTGGGTGACGGGCTGGTTACCGGAATTATTAATTGGCTTGCCGGGTTGCTGATCGGCATCGCAGTCGGGATAGTATTGTTTGCCGTTGGACTAATGCTGTCCATTGGCACCGTTGGCCTGGGCGCTCTTGCCAGCGGTCGCATTTTCCAGGAATTTAGTGTGGGTCTTCTATTGCCGTTGTTGGGTTTTTTCACGCTTATATCGTTGTTGACCAGCCTGGTTGGCGCAGTCTTGGTGGCATTTGGTTCCACAAACTGGACGCTGGCGTATGAACAAATGGCCGTCGGAAAGCTCACCTCACAGCCGGCCGCGTCATCAGTGGCTGTGCAATGACCGTCGCAGGTGCGCACACACCTACGTGTCGGATAATGCTGGTTTGTAAAACCGCATGAATTACCACATAAGGACTTTTGGCTGCCAGATGAACGAGGCTGATTCACATCGCCTTGCGAGTGCCCTCGAAAAACTTGGCGTCAAGCATACGGATGATGCTGAGAGTGCCGACATTCTGGTGCTCAACACCTGCGTCGTGCGTCAGCAGGCAGAGGATGCCGCAACTGGTTACATTACCCAGATGAAGCCAATGAAGCAGCGCAACCCGGACAAGGTTCTGGGTGTCATGGGTTGCATGGTGGGCGTGCGTGGTAACAGCCCGCTTAGAAGGACCTTCCCCTGGGTGGATGTGTTCATGGCCCCAAGCGAGCCCGCGCCAATGGTGAACTGGCTTTTACAACGCGCCGCGCGGTCTCTGGCGGATGAGGAGACTTCAAGCCGGTTTGCGCTTCAGGATGACGGTGTGCCGGCCTCGGCAACTGGCGCGGATCGCAGACTTGCGGAACATGAAACCGGCAAACGTGTAACCGCCAATGTTCCGATCGTGTTTGGTTGTTCGCACGCTTGCACGTTTTGCATCATTCCATTTCGACGCGGGGTGGAGCGCAGCCGTCCGGCTCATGAGATCGTATCCGAGGTTCGGTCGCTTGTGGATCAAGGCGTGCGCGAGGTTACGCTCCTTGGTCAAATTGTCGACCGATATGGATACGACTTGCTGGGCGATGCCTATCACATAAGAAGCTATAACCCGGGCGCAGCCAGCGGTCACCCAAGCCAGGAGCTGGCCATAGACTCACCCTTGGTGAAGTTGTTGCGAGATTTGAGCGCGATCAATGATCTGCAACGCATACGCTTTCTTACGGGTCACCCGAACTGGATGACCGATGAACTGTTGGATGCCGTGCACGAACTGCCCAAGGTCATGCCGCACATTGAAGTGCCCGTTCAGGCGGGTAATGACGAGGTGCTCTTGAGTATGAAACGAGGCTATACCACTTCGGACTATCGCAGGCTTATTCAGCGTATCCGCGAGCGGGTGCCAAACGCCTCTATTGCAACCGACGTCATCGTTGGTTTTTGTGGCGAGACTGAGGCTCAGTTTTTGGATACCTACCAACTGTTGGAGGAATTAAAGCTGGATGTGACCCACCTGGCCCGCTACAGCACACGACCACATACCGCCGCTGAGCGGAATTTGATAGATGACGTGGCCGAAGATGAAAAAATGCGCCGATTGCAGGTGCTTGACAGCCAGCAGGAACGGATCGTGACAGAGATCAATGCAAAGTTTTTGGATGCCACGCTGGAAATCCTGGTCGAGGATCGGTTCAAGGATAAATGGCGTGGACGCACACCCCAAAACAAGCTCGTTTTTTTTGACGACGACACGCGCGATTGGCGCGGACAACTTGTGCAAGTCAAAATTACGGCGACCGGACCTTGGAGCATGCAAGGCGCCCGCGCCGGTTAGATCCAGGCCATGCAGCATCCGACCCGGGTAATCGTTGACCTAAACGCCATCACCCGTAACCTGGCACTGTTTCGGGCACACGTTGGCCCGCACGTGCGCATAATGGCTGTCGTAAAGGCCAATGCGTATGGTCACGGCGCTGATCGGGTTGCCCAGGCGATGGCTGAAAGTGGTGTGGATTGGTTGGGTGTTGCCACGTTGCCGGAGGCTCTGAAGCTTAGGGCCGCTGGCGTTCGCAATCCAATTTTGGCCATGGGATATTGCCCGGGTGGCATGGCTGATCAGGCAATTCAGGCTCGTGTGCGTGTCATGTTGTGCGACCTTTCGGTCGCCGAGGTGTTTTCAAAAGCTGCCATGCAACTACACGAGCCCGCTTTTGTCCACGTGAAAATTGACACGGGTATGGGGCGCCTTGGTGTTTGGCACGATCAGGCTGCGGAACGGTTTGAACGAATTGCAAACATGCCCGGGCTTGTTGTCGAAGGCATATTTACCCACTTTAGCAGCGCCGATAGCGACCCGGTTGTCACCATGAACCAAGTGGACCGATTTAACGCGGTCTTGCGTCAAATCAAGCGCCCAGCGTATGTCCATGCCGCCAATACGGCCGCGACAATAGCCTATCCGGCAGCACACTACGACATGGTGCGGGTCGGCCTCGGTATCTATGGCATGTCGCCATTCGAAACCGGTAGTCCCCAACTTGGGAAGTTCAGCGCTTTGCAACCTGCGCTCGGCTGGCATTCCGGCATCGCCAGCCTCAAATGGTTGCCGGCAGGCGCCACGATAAGTTACGGTGGAACAGTACGGTGTAACGAGCCGCGATTAATTGGCGTGGTTCCCGTTGGCTATGGCGACGGCTTTCGGCGCGCACCCCATGTCAATAGTTTTGTGCTCGTGCGTGGACAGCGCGCCCCAATTGTGGGTCGCATATGCATGGATCAGTTTATGGTCGATCTTACCAACGTCACGGGTGCCGAGTTGGATGACGACGTTGTCATCCTGGGCAGCCAGGCCGGATTGACCATCGACGCGGTTTCTGTCGCGCGCGAAACGGGAACAATTAATTATGAGGTGACCACGGCTATTTTGCCTCGTGTGCGCCGCGACTATATTTAGTATCACCGTTTCCATGAGTGAGCAATCAAACCAACCACCCAAGTATCACATCCGGCAGTTTGCCGGTGTCGATGATCATCTGCAGGCCGAAACGCTCCAAATGTCCGTGTGGCGGGGTGACTCGCCAATCCCGAATAATGTGTCGATCGCGATGCAGCGCCATGGTGGGCTGACCATCGGCGCGTTTTTGGATTCTGGCGACCTGATTGGATATGTATTTGGCTGGTTGTCGCCCTCGTCCGCGCCGGGCGCGTCCAACGGGCTGATGCACTATAGCCATCTTGCTGCCGTACGAAGCGAGCTGCAGGGCTATGGCATTGGTGAGGCATTAAAGCGCGCACAGGCAGTTTCTGCGCGCGCCTTGGGCCTAAACCTGATGGCGTGGACATATGATCCACTGGAGGCGCGCAACGCTCACCTCAACATTCATAAGCTCGGATGCATTGTTCGCACCTACATCCCAAATGCGTATGGCGACATGCGTGATTCATTAAACGCCGGTCTGCCATCCGACCGATTTGAAACCGAGTGGTGGCTCAATGAAGAAGATCGCGACGTGTGGCGGTCCGACCGTGCCACCGCACACATGCGCATTAAGCTCGAGCGGGATTTTCAATCCTTAAAAAAACGTGATGCGGAGGCGGCGCTCGCATACCGACTGCATACCCGGCAGTTGCTCACCGAAGCATTTGCGGATGACTATGTGGTGACCGACGTATATCGCGACGGCGTTGAAATCGGATATGAGCTTGGCCGTTTCCCCGGCGCTCGGTTGGCCGGAGCGCACGCCTGATTGAAAAGATATCCCACGTTTCGTGTGGGATATTCTGTGGGATAACTATTATGTGCGGGCCCGGTAGGCATCGCGCAATTCGCGGTAGCCCGTCAAACTCACACCGGCCTTCTGTAGTGCAATTTGAAAATTCGGATCTGTAAAAACGGCCAGGTCACCTTCCCGGGCCTCGTGATCTGGCGCAATTGCAGTTAGTTCGTCACCGGCCATCGCAGGATGATACAGAAAGTGTGTGAGCCCGTCCGTCGTGGCGGCGAGCCCGGATACATACTGTTCCAGACGGTTATCAGGCTCATCAAGCGGCTCATAGCCCATTCCGGAGAATATTGGCAGGCCGGCCTGCTGCGCGGTGGTAACAGCTGCGCGCATGGCGGCGGTGCGCTCGGCGCCATATTGTGAAAACGGCCATGCGGACTCCACAATATGAGTAATGAATGCGGGCACCCGATATTCGATCGCAAGATCAACATAGGTTTGCATCAGAACAGGGCTGAAGGCTGTTCCCATGTGCGAGTCCAAATGCGTGACATCGATGCCTGCAGCCAGCGCACGATCTATCTGTGCGCGCATTTCCGCTCGCGCAAAAACCGGGTCAACATGCTTGATCGCATCCGCAGTGCTACGCCAGAAATACCCTTCAGAGTCCATCATTCCGCTGGCCGTGTTTTGAGTACTGATGGGTCCCCAGCGACACGAATTCCACTCGCTTGTCAAGGTCAAATGCACGCCAATGTCCCAGGCTGGATTTTCGCGTGCCAATGATGCCAGTTCCGGGAACCACGGGCATGGCACCATAACTGAGCCGCACCGGGTAATGCCATACGCTGCGATTTTTGCGAATGCGGTATTTGCGGCGTGGCACATGCCCAGGTCATCGGCATGGAAGACAATTGTTTTCATAACATCTGAAAAATAGGAATGACTCCGCTGGCATCGCCAATGGAGTCATTGTAACGACGATCGGCGAATTGAACTATTCGCTCTCTTCGATGGTCACGGTGACAAGCGTATCACCGGGCTCGCGGTCACGACCCGGGTCGCGCTCGCGGATACTGTTGACCACGTTCATCCCTTCGCTCACTTTGCCAAACACGGAATGTTTGCCGTCGAGGTGGGGCGTGGGCACGTGCGTGATAAAAAACTGGCTGCCATTGGTGCCTGGACCGGCGTTGGCCATGCTCAAGATTCCGGGATGTGAATGCCGCAGATCTTTGACGAATTCGTCGGCGAACTTGTAGCCCGGTCCGCCGGAACCCGTGGCGGTTGGATCGCCGCCCTGAACCATAAAGCCTTTGATCACCCGGTGAAAAGTGGTTCCATCGTAATAGCCTTCGCGCGCGAGAAACACAAAGTTGTTTACTGTGATTGGAGTCCGGTCTGCGTGCAAATCGATGACAATGTCACCGCGGCTTGTCTTGAAACGAGCCTTGTATTTCTTCTTGGGATCGATCACCATCTCGGGTGCCCGCTTGTATTGTTTAGCCATTGTGGGTCAAGTTTACCGCGTCGGTCTGATTTTCCGCTGACAATGTCTGGCTGGCCGGTTGACGGGTAGCCAGCACCTGCGTGGCTGTCAGCCATCCGGAGCCCGGGAATAGCTTTGCCACCTGTGTAGAAAAGACGGGTGAGTGAGCCAAAACATCATGCGGCGAGCCATCAGCAATGACTTCGCCACTTGCAAGTACGATCACCCGATCTGCAAGCTCGGCGGCAAACTCGGTGTCATGGGTGACAAGCACAATGGCAAGGCCACGCGCTTGGCAGGAGATTAAATAGGTTCCCAGCGCATGCTTTGCGGAGCCATCCAGTCCCCGGGTTGGTTCGTCGAGCAACAGAGCAATCGGGTTTGTAACCAGAATTGCCGCCAGCGCAACCCGCTGCCGTTCCCCGGTGCTTAGGTCGCGCGGGTAGGCATTTGCCAGGTGATCGATGCCCAATGTTTCGAGCATACGGGTTATCAAGCCACGTTCTTCTGTTACTGGAACCTGATGATTGCGAAGCGTAGCAGCCACCTCGTCACGCACCGTTGGTGCAAAGAGCATCGCATTAGGGTCTTGCGGCAAATAAGCGATGTGACGGCAGCGCTCAGCCACCGGCATGCGGCTGATGTCATGACCAGCCATCCTTATTGAGCCGTGTTGCACCTTCTGCAGACCAACAATGGAACGCAATAGCGTTGACTTGCCGCTTCCATTCCGTCCCATAAGGGCGGTCAGCTCACCGGCTCCTGCGATAAGTGACACGTGGTTTAACACCCGGTTTGTGCCGTGAGATGCGGTGACACCAATAACTTCAAGGATGGGGCGGGCAGGTGCTTTGGCGCGTGCCGCAGGCGCCGGCGCAAGCCTGGTACGCTCGCTATGCGCGCGCCCGCGCTTGATGGTTAACGGGAGAGGTGACCAGCCCATTGCAGTCGCAATTTGAATAATTGGCGGTGGGTGGGCCAGCGTGCCCGCAAGCTGCGCTGTTGGTCCGGTGATCGCGGCGCCGGCCCTCATCACGATTAGGGTATCCGCAAACTGCAGCACGCGGTCCAGGCGATGTTCACTTAACAAAATCGTTAGGCCAAGGTCATTGTTTAACCCGGCAAGCGCGGTTAGTACTGTCTCAGCGGACTGCGGGTCCAACTGTGACGTGGGCTCGTCCAGTATCAGCACGTCGGGGCGCAGCGCAAGCGCTGCTGCAATGACCACTTTTTGCTTTTCCCCGCCGGATAGGGTGAGTACTTGCCGGCGGCGCAGCGGGACAAGCTGCAGCAGGTCCAGCGTTTCTTCTACACGCATCCTCATGGCGCTTCTGGACAGCCCGCTGGTTTCAAGCGCAAACGCAATTTCATCCTCAACCACATCCATCACGAACTGTGCCTCGGGGTCTTGCTGGACCATGCCGACGTGTCGGGCCATGCCATGGGGAGATTCTGCAATGGGATCCTGCCCAGCCACCCGAATACGGCCGGACATATGGCCGCCGCTGTAGTGTGGCACCAGTCCGTTCAGGCACCGCAGCAGCGTGCTCTTGCCACATCCACTTGGGCCGGTAATCACAGACATGCCACCTGGCGCAAGAACCAGAGAAACGTCGTTCAAAGCTGGCGCCCGCCCATCGGGGTAGGTGAACGTGACATGCTGCAGCTCAATCATATGTGTGACCGTTTCGCGAGAAATGCGGGAAACGCGATCAGCATCATGCCACCCCCGAACCAGGGATCGAATGCTGGTGCGGTAAGCACCGGATACGGGTAGTAGACCAGACTCCGGCTGTCCAGCCAGGGCGCCATCGGTAACAGTACGACGACAACGGAAAGGAAAAGAGCGAGCATGTCCATGCGCCAAAGGTGCTGTACTTCATAACGCACGACGCCACTGCGCCGTTCAGAAAATAGGAGAGCAATGACCACTAGTGCGATACCGGGAAGAATGAAAATAAGCCCATGAATTTGGTTGGAAAGCATTGGTGTTAAGCCTCCCAGACATATCAGCGCCGCGCCCGCGATGACGGACCCTTGCAGGGACCAAGACGGCTTGACCGGAGCCGCAAAACCCCGGGCGGCCATGGATTCCGACAGAGTAAGAGCGCGTTCAAGGGCCCCGGTAAGCAGCGGCACAAATAGCGGAACCCAGTCTCGTGCCCCGCGGGGTTGATGACCGCGTATGGTCTGCGCATCGCGAATGACGTGGATTTCACGAATGCTTAATGGCACATACGTGACGGCAATGGTCACGACCACGGCCAGTTGATGGAACACTCGTGGCACAAATGATATCCAGTCATGGATCGAGAGGTGCTGGTTCACCACGGAAAACGCCAGAAGCAGCGCCAATAACACCAGACCATTTTGCGCACCGTACGTCAGCGCTTCGAGCGTGATCGCACCGCCAACAAGCGGGAGCCAATCGGGCAAAACGAACAATCGAGTGTCACCCACGCGCGTCCAAAGCGCGTTAAACAGCGCAGATATCGGAACCATGGCAAATATCCAGCGCCATGACGAGACCGACGGGTTGTCTGACTCGGTCTTGCTTGAATTGCGAACAAGGACAATGGCCAGCACCGCCAGGATTAAGTAAAGCGGGTTGCGTGTGCGCCACACGGATGCGCTACACGCCGCAAGCCAGGCGACCCAGCCAAGTGGGTGTCTCATGATTGGATCGCAAATTCGAAACGCTTGTGTGCTCGATCTAGTACGCCGATCGCCGCACCACCAAAGGCGACCATGAGCGCGCCATTTCCAGCCGCTCCAAAGGCATCCCATGTCAGGCTTGTCAAAGAATAAAAAAGCAGGTAGTGGTCGATCACTTCGCCCAGGCTCATGCCTGGTCGCCAACTTTGTTGAATTGGGTTGTCGGCAAACGGCCAAAACCAGACATTCATGATGGCGCCATACAGAAACCCCCACAGCGCTGCAAACACAACAAGCGCAACCAATTGCAACCTCTTGTTTTCTTGTCGCCTGACGGCGCGTCCCAATAATCCTGCGGACAAGCCCATCCAACCTGCGGTAAACATCTGAAACGGCAGCCATGGGCCCACACCACCGGTAACAAAGGCGGATGTCAATAAGCTAAGACAACCCATGAGCATTCCAAAGCGTGGGCCAAAGACAAACCCGGCAACCATAATCAGGAAAAATACTGGCGTGACGCCGCCTGGACCCGGGATCGCCACTTCAACAAATCGGATCACTGTGTTGATCGAGAGCAATACTCCGAGAAGTGCGACAGTTTTTGCATTCAGCATATTGGATTGAGCGTCCAAAAGCATGGCCATGAGACACAAAAAAACGAGAGTTATCGTAAAGATGGGCGCATCCTGGGTATGCCCAATGCCAGATTCAGTGAGCTGAATTTGCGGTTGTAGAAATGGCAAAAGGAAGGCAAACAGACCCACAATCGAAATCACACTATACGTCGTTGTACTCAGGTATTTGGGCCAGAACATTATTTTCGTCGCCATACAAATCCAATAGCCGCCAAAAGCACTGCTGCCATGCCGCCAAACAGGAGGTATGGTGAAGAAAGATCGCGGTTTCCAGATACGTCTTCAATTCCAGAGCCGGCGGTGGCCGTCGTCACGATGCTGGTTGTGGCCGCTGCTACGAGCGTTGAAGGAGGTGGTTCAGAAGTTGCAGTTGGTAGACCCGATAGTAGTTGTGGCGCGGCTGTGCTCGATGGAGTCGTTGGGGGTTCCGTTAGCAACCGCCGCACAGGTAGCATGATCGGCGTCAGCGTCATCATTGGCAACGTGGGTGTTAGGGTGGCGGACGCAAGAGCAGCATAAGTGGGCGCAACAGTCATTGTTGGGATTGCAGTTGGGATTTGAGCCGCGGTTGGCGCAGGTGTTATGGTGGCACTTTGAGCTGATGTTGGCTGCGCGACTTGGGTTGGCGACCCCGTTACGGAAGGGGTGGGGACCTGTGCAATTTGGGTTGCAGAGGCGGCCGGCTGTGGTGTGATCGGGGTAACCGTGGGCAATGGCACACCACCTCCGCCGATGATCGGCTCTGGCGGCGCGGGTGACGCGGTCGCTGTCCGCGTTGGAGTCGAGGTGTTCGGAACGAACGTCGCAGATGTCACCCCACAAATCTGATCCAATGCAATCACGGGCGGCTTGTTCGCCGCTGGCCCCGTTTGCGTTCCGCGTGCCCATGACCAGCCCTGAATATCGCCATTTTTTACTGGGACCCCGCTGGCACCCGCGCTTTGATACGCCCAGTTGCCTGCCCTCATGGTCCAATAACTCCAGTAGGACTGCTCGGTGACAAACTTGCAAAAGCAATCTTGCGCGGGAAAACTGCAGCCATCCGACCCGATTTTGCATATGGCCACGCCCATGCCGTTACTCAGGTCCGCGCTAATGGGCTGACCGGACCGGCGCAGTAACTCATAACCGGTGATGGATGGCTCGGCAAAGTTTACGCAGGTTGCCTCGGAGTGGCCATCCCCAAATCGAACGACGAGTCCCGCTCGATTTGCCGATTGGGCACGAGCGCTATTGTCGGAGGCAAGGATGATTGTCATTACGCCAAACAGCATCCCAACCAACGCCAAAACGACCCAGCGCGTATTCTTAGCAAGTAGAACCATACTGATGCAACATATTGTCGGTACTATTGGGATTGGCAGTCATTTTCTGTCTCCCTTGTCATTTTTTTATCAATGGCAGCGTAATCCGATGCTGGTTATAAGGAAAATATAGGGCCTGGTTTGCGGCAACTCTGCGCACGTAAACCGCCCGGCTGGAAAACGGAAGTGTTCGCGACATGAGTGCTGGAATTGCAGCCGCCGTCTGCGAAGCCTTGTAGGCGGATGTAACGATATATATCCCACTGTCAGGTTGCACTGCTGAAAGCAGATAGCTGATTGGATTGCTGCTGGCAATCTGCCATGCGGAACCCGTGGGATCGGTTTTTGCGGCAAGAATTCCTTGAATCACAATGGCACTACTGTTGATGTCGCTATCGCTCGAAAAGCCATTGCCAAATCCAGCGTCACCATGCTGCACTGATTTGAGATACGCAAGCGCACTCAAGACCTCGGTCGAGGTGATCGGGTAGCCACCGCAGACAAGAGCCTCGAGCACCAAACCAGTTGTGTTTGTATCCGCACCAGAGGCGGCATCATATCCAAAGCCACCGGATCCGGTAATTCGTCCGGCCAGGTTTCGAGTCGCAGTTATCGGTATTTGTTCACCGGCTGCAGCCATACCCATCATCGCCAATGCCTGATACCACGTATTAGTGTCATCAAACGAACCGGTGGCGGAACTGTATGCCAGAGTCATGCTGACGACCAAGTCGAGGCCGTCAAATGCTCGGGGATCAAGATCTGCTGCGGCAACGGCTAAAGATAATTTACCAATCCCGCCAATATTTCCCGAAATGTAACGTGTGGCCGTTATGGTCGATAGCGGGCTTAGTATTGTTTTGCCGGACGTGGTTACCACCGTGGCGGGTGCAATTCCAACGGCTCGGATGGCAAACAGATCGTCCGCAATATCCCCAATCGCGCTTGTGGAGCCGGCGCCACCAAAAAGCAGGATGGTGCCATCACTGATCTGGCTCGCACGAAGGTAATTCATCGCCGCGTTAGCCGCAGTTGACGCGGGCGAAACAGCTGGTGAAGTGGACAACCCGGATGCAGGAGTGGTCAGCGACAGAGCCAGAATAAATGTCAGACCCGCCAATGTGGCTGGCTGGGCATGTTTGATTTTGTTCATGTGAGCTATGCAATAAAAAACCCGGCCTCCAAAAGGAAAACCGGGATCTGGTTTAAAAGACAAAAATCCGCTAGCGACACCAAACGACTGCTATGGTGCTTGACTCATAAATTCCTCCTTGATCCCGAGAAGGGCTGCTGCGTTCATTAGGCAGGTATCCTGACTCTTACGCGCGTTTTTAGTGCGCATAAATACAGTTGCGGCACAGTTCCAGACTTTGCGCGGTGTCGCGCGGCACTGGATTCCACCTTTAAGCCCTGGCTTCCGAGCCTTTGAGTCTCTTTTACGAGACACCGGGTCACCTAAACAATATTAAGTTGTGACGAAGAGTATAGCTCACATCACCTTCATGCGAGCACGGTTTCAATTCAGGACTTGCCCGGCGCAATTGAAATATTTATTACCCCCGCAAGTTCTTTGCCGATAACATGCTCGTTTTCAAATTTTTTGGGTGCGTCTCCGACCTGAACTCGAACGCGAATTGGTCCGCCGAACGGCGCGCGGGAAACGATTTGAATTGGCAGACCCGGCAGCAAACCCAACGTGGTGAGATACCGCAGCAGTTCGGGATCGTGGCTTGCAACATGCGATAACGTGCCTTGTGTACCCGCCGTTGCGTCGCTCAATCGCACGCTTTCAATTTGCTCCATGTGACCGTCGCGGGTCGGAATGGCATCACCATGCGGGCAACGAAGTGGCTTGTTTAGCTTGATCCACATGCGTTCGATCAACTCGTCATCCAGATGATGACTGCTTGACACGGCCAGCGGGAACACCTGATCCCACGAATAGCCCAGTTCTTGAACGAGATAGACTTCAAATATGCGGGTTTTGCGAAGGCTCTTTAGCGCAACCCGCCGGCCGCTTTCGTGCAGCTCGAGACCGCATGCGCCTTCGCGCTTAAGGTAGCCCTTTTGCACCAGTCGCTGTGCCATGCGGCTAATGGCCGGCGCGCTGACGCCGAGTCGCTGGGCAAGTTCACGTAACACGACCCGCCCATGTGCTTCGCTTTCCAGATACGTTTCACGCAAGAAATCCGCGGCGCCCGGGGTTGCTTTACTGGATTTGGCGCCTTCGCGGCGCAAAGCTGCCAATTCATTCATGACGTGGACAAATTATCATGCAGTTGGCTGACGAAGTGCTGAGTCTCGTACAATCAATTATGTGACCGCCATCATTACCAGCACTGCCAATCCCCGCATAAAGGCTGTGGCGGCGTTGCGGGACCGCAAGGAGCGCAACGACCAGAGCCGGATGCTGGTGGAAGGCAATGACGAGCTGGCCGTAGCGTTGTCTTCGCGCATAAAACCGATAGCTTTGTACTTCTGTCCAAAGCTGTTTGGAGGTGAGGATGCCCGGGCACGCACCTTGCTGCGTGAAGCAGAATTGGCCGGAGCTGACTTGATTGAATTGGGAGAAGGCGCGTTTGCAAAATGTGCGTATCGCGGAACCGGCTCGGACGGGTTGCTAGGCGTTTTTGAACAGCCATCCTTTTCATTGAATGCCATAACGGTTACCGACAATCCAGTGATACTCGTGATTGATTCAGTTGAGAAACCCGGAAATTTGGGCGCGATGTTGCGAACTGCGGATGCAGTTGGTGTTTCTGCAGTCATTTGTTGCGATCCTGCCACCGATTTGGCAAATCCGAATGTCATTCGTGCAAGCAAGGGTGCAGTATTTGTCGTTCAAGTTGCAGTATGCTCCGCACCGCTGGCACAAAATTGGCTGGCAGCCCTACGAATTCGCATAATTACCGCCAGCCCCGCGGCAAATAAATCGTACATCGAGACGGACCTAACCGGCGGGGTCGCGCTGGTGGTTGGTGAAGAAAAACACGGGTTGGGTAGGGAGTGGCTGGGCCTGGATGGCGAGCATGTGAGTATCCCTATGCGAGGTCGGGTAAACAGCCTGAACGTGGCGACATCTGCGGCGATCCTGCTGTATGAGGCCGCCCGCCAAAGGGATGTGCCCGGTAGAATTGTGGGACAACATGCCTGAAATCACGCCACCACTTCAACGAGCACCGATAACACCTGAACATTTGACAGAATTGGTGTCCCTGGCCGATCCGCAAATTTCGCCGGACGAACGGCGTGTTGTCTTTGTGCGGTCTCATATAAATGCAGCCAAAAACGTCTATGTAAAGGCATTATGGATGAAGGATTTGGCGGGTGATGACGCGCCATATCCAGTTACCTTTGGTCCAAAGGATGGATCACCGCGATGGTCGGCGGACGGCAAGCAGCTTGCGTTCATAAGTGTGCGTGGCGAAAAAGCCCAGGTCTATGTGCTGCCGGTCAACCGGCCCGGTGAGGCCTATCCGATTACTGCACATCCAAATGGCGTCAGTTCTTTTGAGTGGTCACCGACCGGTGACCGGATTGTATTTGGAGCCATTGTTGATAAAGAAGAACGAGACCGCGAGGACAACCCAGGCCCGGACGGACCATCCACGGGTCAGGCAGCCAAAGGCGGCATTCCCGCTAATAAGCAGGACCCGCGGGTCATAAGGACATCTCCGTTTCGAACTGGTACGACGTATTTTGAGGACCGCACACGGCACATTTATCTCGCGTCGGTGGTGGATGCGGGCGCGCCGTTGTCTGTGCCGCAGCGGATTTCGGATGGAGATGTTGGCTTTGCCGCCCCGTCTTGGTCGCCGGATGGCACTCGTGTTTATTCGGCGGCATCGCGCGATGTTGAAAAAGGTGAGCTGTTTCGCCTCGTGGACGTCGTTTTGTTACGTGCGACTGCAGACCGCAGCGTTGTTCGTTTGAGTGAGGCTGGATACACAACTGGGCAGCCGAAGGTGTCGCCTAATGGGGAGTGGCTTGCATTTATAAGATATGATGAAAATGAGGCTTCAAGATCGAGAAGCCAGCTGGTCATTCGGAGTCTCAAGGACGATCATGCAGCTTCGCGCGCAATTTTTAGCGGGGCACTTGCGACGTGGGCATGGAGCCCGGATTCGAACCACATCTACGTCGTGGAGTTGGCCGGTGGTGATTTTCCCCTCCGCAAGGTGTACGTCGCCGACGGTTCCGCGACCACGCTCACACTTCCAGGTGTAAACGTGGATTGTGGCGATCAATCCACCAACGCGTTTGCCGTGAGTGCCTCGGGCCTCGTGATCTACGTGTGCACACACCCGGATTCATTCCTGTCATTGCGCCAACTCAATCCGGATGGTCGTGAGCGCGTGCTGTACGCGCCCAACGAACCATTTGTTTCCGCTCATCTGGTTTGTCCAAGCGAGACGATTCAGTTCGAGTCTGACGGTCGAAGTATTCAAGGTTGGGTGGTGAAGCCACCAGGATTTAGTCAGGAGTCGAAATATCCGCTCGTGTTGAATATCCATGGCGGACCGCATGCCATGTGGGGCCCGTCGTTTGAGAGCTTGTGGCATGAGGTGCAGGCAATGGCCAATGCCGGATATATTGTGTTCTTTTGTAATCCGCGTGGCAGCGAAGGCTACGGCGATGAGTTCTACCATGCCAATCGGTCTGATTGGGACGCCGGACCCATGGCCGATATTTTGCGTGGTCTTGAACACGTTATAGCGGGTGGCAACGTTGACGAGAGACGTTTGTATGTCACCGGGGGAAGCTACGGTGGGTATATGACGGCAATGATCGTGGGTGTCGATCACCGCTTTGCGGCGGCAGTCGCACAGCGGGGTGTCTATAACTTTATAAGCGCCAGAAATACGAGCGATCTCCCATTTTTCTTTGATCGCGAAATGAGTGGAGTGACTCCCTGGGACGACGTTGAGTACCTCTGGCGTATGTCTCCGATTGCATATGCCCGGGACATCGCAACGCCATTGCTTCTTGAGCACAGCGAGCAGGACTTTCGCGTGCCAATTTCACAAGCTGAAGAGCTGTTTACCGCGTTGCGGACGGCTGGAAAGATCGTGGAATTGGTGCGATGGCCGCGCGAAGGCCATGACCTGTCGCGAAGTGGAGAGCCCAAGCACAGGGTGGAGCGAATCACACGAATTCTGGGCTGGTTCGAAAAGTATGCTCATGCAACCAAAAACTGAGGCCCGTCGCTTTGCCAAGTTTGCCGTGGTCGGCTTTAGCGGGTTGATCATCGACGTGACCGTTCTAAATGTGCTCAAGCTGGCGAATGTGTCCACGCCAGTCGCGGTGGCCGCCGGTTTCGTGGTTGCGGCGTTGAGCAATTTCTACTGGAATAGGCGCTGGGTCTATCCAGAGACCCGCGCAGTCAAGAAGCGCCGGCAACTTCCCATTTTTATGATTGTCAACGCGTTCGGGTTGCTGATTAACGAGGCGATTTTCTATTTCTTTGAAGCACCATTTACATCTGTGTTCAAAGGGATCTTGATTTCCAACCCAATGCTGGCGGGCACCCTTGGTTTGAACTTCACAAAGGGCGTAGGGGCAGTAATCGTTATGATTTGGAACTTTGTCGTAAATCGGATGGTGACATTCCGAAATATTGGTGCGATCGGTGCCGGAGCAGATTCCATCCCGGATCCGGATGATGCCGTCGAGAGCGCGTTGTAAGACCTGCACGAAATGGCGCGGATCACGATTGACGTCACATCGGCCTTTCATCAGTCTGCGGGAATTGGGCGTCTCACACGCGAGACGATTGGCGTATTGGGTCAATTGCAAACCCGCCACCACCTACAGTATTTTTGCATGGGGCGGCCGGCATCCGCTGGTGGCCGCACCCAACTGCGTGAGTTTCAGGCAGATCACCCGCTAACAATTGCTCCGTTGGATGATCGCAACCTCTTTCGGTTGTGGTTCCGCGCGGGAATTCCAGTGCCTGTCACCTGGTTTGCAGGATCTGCTTGCGATCTCTATCATGCCACTGATTTTGTACTTCCGCCGCTTCCGGTTGCGACCAAATCGGTGGTGACGGTTCATGACCTGACGTTTGAGCGTGATCCTGATTCCACCGTGCCCAGCTTGCTCGCGTTTTTGCGAAAAGTGGTGCCCAAGTCGGCGCGCCAAGCGACTCACGTAATTGCGGATTCGATCGCAACCGCACGCGATTTGACCGATTTATATGCAATTCCAGAATCCAAGATTACGGTGATTTATTGCGGCGTTTCTTCACGCTTCAGGCCGTCATCGGTCGGTACAGATGGCGTAGAACGAGCCCAACTGGGGGCGAAATATGGCTTCGATGATCGACCGTATGTATTGGCCGTCGGAACCATGCAGCGTCGTAAGAACCATATTAGCCTTGTGCGCGCCTTTGCTTCTCAGGCCGATACTTCGTCACAGTTGGTAATCGCGGGTGGTAAGGGTTGGCTTTATGACGAGGTGCAACACGAAGTTAACAACCTGGGTTTGGAACGGCGGGTCCGCTTTACCGGATTTGTTGACGAAGCGGATTTGCCCGCGCTCTATCGGCAAGCGCGCGTGTTTGCGTTTCCTTCCGTGTACGAAGGGTTTGGACTCCCGTTGTTGGAGGCCATGGCGTGCGGCACGCCAGTGATTTCCAGTGATCGTTCGTCATTGCCCGAAGTCATGGGTCCGGTGGGGTTGCAGGTAGCGCCCATGGATGTGAACAGTCTCGCGGGTGCACTAAATATGGCCTGGTCAGATGTTGACTGGCGCTCGGCACAAATAGCCGCGGGTTTGAATCGGGCCGCGCGGTTTACCTGGGAGAAATCTGCGCAACAGCTGTTGGATGTCTACGATCGGGTGTTGTTCCACGGATAATTGGAGCATGACCGCAGTTGCTGCGCCAAATATGCCACGCCTTAGGGATTTGCCCGTTGAGGACCGACTCGGAGCCTTGGGGTTGTCGGAACAGGAAGTGGCCGAAATGCGTTCGGGACTTAGCTTGAGCATGGCGAACCATATGTCTGAGAATGTGGTCGGGCTGCACGCACTGCCACTTGGAATCGCCGAGAATTTTCTGATCAACGGGCGAGATGTGCGTGTGCCAATGGTAACGGAAGAACCAAGTGTAATTGCTGCGTGCGGCTACGGGGCCCGCTTGGTTCGTTCTGGAGGTGGATTTGTTGCCACAAGCACGGAGTCGCTGATGATCGGCCAGATTCAGGTCGTGGACGTGCCAAATATGCCACGCGCATTTGAATTGCTGACCAACGCTCGCGATGGCTTGATTGCCCGGCTCAATGATGATGGTCGTTCAACGAATCGCGGACATGGTCGTGTGGTCGATCTTACCTGGCGCGAAGTTGCACTTGCGGATGATACAGGGTCCCTGTCGCTTGAATCGGGCCCACGTACTGGCTCATTGGCTTTCCTGATCGTGCATGTCCACTTGGATTGCGGTGATGCAATGGGGGCAAATATGGTTAACACAGTGTGTGAAGCCGTTGCACCGGAAATAGCCCGCTTGACGGCCGGCCGCGTCAATCTGGGTATTCTCAGCAACTATTGTGTTGATCGCAGGGCGCGGGCGCATTGTATTGTTCCAGCCGCGGCGTTGCAGTCTAAACCTGGGTCAAATCAGCCCACTGGACTGGTAAAGCGGATTGAAGAAGCGTCTCTATTTGCAGAAAACGATACCTACCGGGCCGTGACCCATAACAAGGGTGTGATGAACGGTATTGACGCGGTGACTTTGGCCACTGGCAATGATTGGCGCGCCGTC
The DNA here is from genome assembly GCA_025354985.1 of Chloroflexota bacterium. Taxonomy (GTDB): domain Bacteria; phylum Chloroflexota; class Anaerolineae; order J036; family Brachytrichaceae; genus AQU-03. Next base: position 55,556 of record JANXLU010000005.1, on the reverse strand, counting down.
GAGGCGGCGGCGCACGCGTGGGCTGCCCGCAGCGGTGTATATCGTAGCCTTACCCGGTGGCGGGCTCGGAAAAATGGAGACTTGGCCGGTGAAATCGAATTACCGATTGCAGTTGGAATCGTAGGTGGCGCAACCAAGGTGCACCCAACCGCACATTTTTCGTTGAAATTGCTTAAGGTTTCAACCGCCCGCCAATTGGCTGAAATCGCCGTTTGCGTTGGTCTTGCGCAAAACCTGGCTGCCTTACGTGCTTTGTGTGATGAAGGAATCCAGCCCGGACACATGGCCTTGCACGCGCGCCAGGTTGCCATGGCTGCCGGAGCGCGCGGCGACGAAATCAACCTGATCGCCGATCAAATGATTAGTGAAAAAAACATCAAACCTGGTCGAGCCGAACAGCTGCGCACGGGGCTCGCGGCACGCATGTCGTGAAACGTGTCGCCTTGCAGTCCTGCATGGCGACACGCCTTGAAGAACCGGGCGATCACGCCGTGCGCTCTGAAGCTATACAGGCCTCAATAAACGAGTTAAACATCGGATGGGGTCGGGTGGGGCGACTCTTGAACTCCGGGTGGAACTGGCTTCCCATCATGAATGGATGATCACGCAACTCGCTTATTTCTACGAGCGTACCGGTCGGACTCAATCCGCTTATCACCAATCCAGCATCGGTCAATACCTTTCGATACTGGTTGTTAAACTCCCATCGATGGCGATGCCGTTCCTGTATCGTCGCCGGTGAACCATCCACTTGCCCGGCTTTGGCATAGGCAGCGTAAGCCCGGGTCCCGGGCGTCAATACGCATGGGAAGGTGCCAAGTCGCATGGTCCCGCCAATTTCGCTGATGTATCGCTGGTCATGCATGAGGTCAATCACGGGATGCTCAACCGATGGATTGACTTCGGTGCTGTTCGCCTGATCCGTGCCAAGTGCCAGGCGGGCAAGCTCGATGCACATGACTTGCATGCCGAGACAAAGTCCGAGATATGGCACCAGATTCTGGCGTGCATAGGTTGCAGCATGGATCATCCCCTCGATTCCGCGTTCGCCGAACCCACCGGGCACAATAATGCCCGATGCAGACTCAAGTCGCTTTAATGTTTCCTGACGCTTGCCGCGCTCGAGGTCCTCACTGCTGATCCAATCCACCTTTACCGTGTGGTCATGCGATATGCCCGCGTGATATAGTGCCTCGCGCACGCTGATATACGCATCGTGAAGCTCCACATACTTGCCTACAATTGCGACGGGTAGCGATGGACGTGGTGAGCGCATCACGTTTACCATTTTTCGCCAGTCCGTCATATCCGCCGGACCAGTCTGAATTCCGAGACGTTCGCAAATAAACTCATCAAACTTTGATTCCTGAATTCTTAGGGGCACCTCATACAGATTCGACACGGTCGGCATCGGAAGCACAGCGCGCTGATCAACGTCACAGAAAAGCCCAATTTTTTCGCATAATTCCTCGTCCACAGGCTCGTCGCTACGGGCGATGATGGCATCCGGAATAATGCCGGCATTTCGCAGCTCTTTTACGCTGTGCTGCGTGGGTTTGGTCTTTAGCTCACCCGTCGCGCCCACTTTGGGCAGGAAGGTGACGTGCATATACAGCGTGTTATCCCGCCCGATATCGCGACGCATTTGGCGAATGGCTTCCAGGAAGGGCATGGCTTCGATGTCTCCTACCGTGCCACCGACTTCAACTATCACGACATCTGCGGGCTTGTCCCTGGTAACCAATGCGATGCGCCGCTTGATTTCGCCGGTGACGTGTGGTACTACCTGGATCGTCTTTCCGAGATAGTCACCGTGACGCTCTTTTTGCAGCACTTCGTTGTAAACCTGTCCGGTTGTGAAGTTGCATGACTTGCCAAGGTTTTCATCGATAAACCGCTCATAGTGTCCGAGATCGAGATCGGTTTCCGCGCCATCCTCGGTTACAAAAACCTCGCCATGTTGGAAAGGAGACATGGTTCCCGGGTCAACGTTTAGATAAGGGTCAAGTTTGGCGATCGCGATGCGCAGGCCTCGGGACTTCAGCACCCGGCCAATCGCAGCCGCCGTGACGCCCTTGCCCACCGAACTCACTACACCGCCGGTGCAGAATATGTATTTTGTGGTCACGGAACTCAATCTTATCACCGGGTATAGAATTTGAGATATGCGACCCCCATCCGGAGAAAATGGACGCGGCAGCGTTATAGATTTTGCACTTATACTCATCCTGTTTGCTGTGGTGCTTACGGTGATCCTGGTTCTGCTTGGCCCACAGATTACCGAGTTTTTGAGCAAACTGGTCGCGTCCTAACAAAAAAAGCCCCGGACACATTATGATGTGTCCGGGGCTTTTTTGCTGGCCTGTCTATTCAACCTTTGCGGTCAACAATCCCGCAGGCGTTCGAGCCAACGACTTCATCTTGGCTTCGTTCATTGGCGATATCCGGTCAATAATTCCAAGCTCAAGCGCCTGTTGGGGTGTGACATAGGTATCTCGATCGGTGTATTTGGTCACATCGGCTTCAGACATATTGGTATGAGCCATAAACACGCCATTCAGCAGCGCTTTTAGGCGCAGTACTTCGCGGGCTTGGATTTCAATGTCGCTGGCCTGGCCTTGTGCGCCACCCAATGGCTGATGCATGTGTATGGTCGCGTTTGGCAGCGCATAGCGCTTGCCCTTGGTACCTGCAAGCAACAGCAGAGTGCCAAAACTGGCGGTCATGCCAACCGCCACCGTGCTCACAGGGGCGCTGATGCTTTGCATCGCGTCATATATGGCGAGTCCGGAATATACCTGGCCACCTGGTGAATTGATATACAGCAGAATGTCTTTTTCGTTATCCTGCTGATCCAGCAACAACAATTGGGCCACAATTGCATTGGCTACTTGATCGTTGATGGCAGTTCCCAAATACACGATCCGGTTCTTATAAAGCAGTGAATAGATATCGAAGGCGCGCTCCACCCGACCGTCGTTTTCGATGACCATTGGCAATACGTTTTGAGTATTATTCATTTTTACCTCGTTTATCTCTAAGAATTCCGGTCAGTTTAGGCTCTCACAGTTAGACGTGTATTGGAGCGTCGGCAAGCATTCGTTACGACCATATTTACGCGGCGGCGGAGACATCTGACGGGACAATTTCCGCCACGGGGTCGTTGCTTGGTGGCAGGTCAACAGCCTTGCCCTGGGCAATATCTATGATCCGTGCGACCACTTTGTCTGTCATGAGTCGGTTGACAAGATTCTGCTGATATCCGCTTGACTGGACTATCTTTTTCAAATCCACGCCACTGGCTTGAGCAAGTTCTACCTGGCGTTCAAGCGCGGCGTCAAGCTCAACTTTTGATATTTCAATTTTTTCCGAATTTCGCACGCCACCCAATACGAGGTTGGTCATCGCCTGCGGTTCAACGGTTTTGCGCATCTCCTCGCGCATGGTCTCATCTGTAAGTCCGTTGAGTTTTAGCCAATCCGAGAAATCAATTTTGTCCTCGCGCTTCACCCGCTCTTTCAACTCGGTAATTGATTCGCCCAACCGGTCATCCATGTATCCCGGAGGAAGCGTTATGCTGCTTAAGCTGCCAAATGCCGCAATGGCCTGGTCGCCATATGCCTTGAGTGACTGGGTGCGCTTATAGTCGTGCAATTGGCTTGAAATGCGCTGCTTGAGCTCGTCAAGCGACTGATAGGTGCCAACGGTCTGCGCCAATGCATCGTCAATAGCGGGCAGCTCGCGCGTGTTCACCCGGTCCACGGACATTTCTACCCGAACTTCCTTGCCGCGCAGGTTTTCGTCCTCTTCTGTTTCACCCACAATCATCGGCATGGTCTTGGACTCTCCTGCGGACATGCCCACGATGTGCGCGAGCAAACCGGGTAGATGCATGGCTTCTTCCATTTCTGGGTCGAGGACAAATTCCTTTTCCTCAAGGTCAAAAAGAGCCTCATTGTCTTCGTTGTACGCGACCACTTTGCCTTCGACAAAGTCGCCCGGCAGTGCCGGGCGTTCAGCAGCCCGCACAATGGCATTTTCAGATTGAATGCTTTCCAACTGAGCCTGGATTTCATCGGCTGTAACCACAGGCTCCTCGTAGGGTAGGCGAATAGTTTTGTAATCTTTCAAATCAACCACCGGCATCAGTGGCACACGGGCAATCAATTGGGGAGGATCAAGTTTGAGCTCCTCGAGTGAACCGGGTCCGTACGGGTTTATCTCGGACTGATCAACGGCTTGTGGATACAGCTTTTTTGCGAGTTCGTCCGCCACTTCGCGGTTAAATGCTTCGGCGCCCACTGCCTGCACCACCATACTCATGGGCACTTTTCCCGGCCGAAAGCCCGGAAATTTAAAGTCCTTGGATATGGTGGCCGTCACCACGCGCTGAGCGGCAGCGAGTTCGGCGGGCTGTACATCGATGGTTAGACGTGCTTCATGTGATTCCAGTAGTTCGCTTGTAACGTTCATAATCAGAAAATTGCTTTATTGCGTAGTCAACAACAACCTGCCGCGCACGGCGCGGCAGGTTGTTGTTGACGTGATGGGGATGGTGGGACTTGAACCCGCACGCCTTGCGGCACATGATCCTAAGTCATGCTCGTCTGCCAATTTCGACACATCCCCGAAAAGTAAGCACGGAATTATACCGTTTAGGTATGTGGCATATACTGTTGTTATGCGGCTGTGGGTTGAGCGCGTAATGATTGGTGTCCTATCGTTTGCGGCGATTGCCACGCCACTGATCATGGGATTGCTCACATTTCTTGCCTTTTCCGACGGAATTACGATGGGTGCCGGCGACCCAACGCGCGAGGCCAGATTATGGATGGTCAAGGACAATCGTAATTTTGGAGTTGCATACACGACGCCGGTTGTTGATTCACCGGGCGCTGCATCCCCGGCAAATACGTGTGTACGCAACAATTTTTACTTTCTAAGATTGCGTGGCGGTTTGCGGATTGAGCACACTGCCGACTATTGCACGTGCTATGTTTTGCAAGCCGGCAAATGGATACAGTCGCCGGCCACATGTGCGTAGCGCCTTCAGTGGTGACATTAGCCCCAGACGATCGATTTATGATAGGACCTTAAATTCAAGCGCACTGCCGGCCTTATTTGCATCCACGGAAATTCGGGGTGGCGGTGCTTCCTGGGTAAGCAGGAAGTCGGCAAGTCGGTCGCGCACATTGCGCTGCAGAATCCTTCTCAGCGGCCGGGCTCCCCACTCCGGATGTTCGTTTTGGCTCAGCATCCAAGCTCGCGCCGCAGGGGTAACGTCCATGGTGATTCCCCGGTCCGCAGCCATTTTCGATTCCATTTGAATCATAAGATTCAAGATGGTCGCGAGCGAGTCCGGACCGAGCGGCTTGAACATGATGATGTCGTCCAGCCGATTTAGAAATTCGGGTCGAAAAAAGCCCCGCACCTCACCCATTGCCATCTCCGCAGCGCTTGAGCCAAGTGATGGATCGTTTAGGAATTGCGCCCCCAGGTTGCTGGTCAGCAATACGACGGTCTCGGAGAAGTTTGCGACCCGTCCTTTGCCATCGGTTAGGCGGCCTTCTTCCATAATCTGGAGCAATATGTCCAGGATTCTCGGATGGGCTTTTTCAACCTCATCGAAGAGCACGACTGCATACGGTGTTTTCAGCACCTTTTCGGTAAGCTGCCCGCCACTTTCAGATCCTATATAGCCAGGTGGTGAACCAATAAGCCGGTTAATGGTGTCATCCTTCTGATACTCGGTCATGTCGAGCGCAATCAGCTGATCCTCGCTGCCAAACATAAACTCGGCCAAAGCACGGGCAGTTTCAGTTTTACCAGTGCCACTTGGGCCAAGAAAGAGAAATGAGCCAATCGGTCGCTTTGGATCCTTAAGCCCGATGCGGGCAGCCTTTACTGCTCGGCTGAGGGCGATTACGGCATCGTCCTGGCCGATTATGCGCTTTTCAAGGGTTTGAGTCATTGCAGCATACTTTGTGCGCTCGTCGCTACCCAGCTTGGACGCGGGTATGCCGGTCATGATTGAAATCGCCAGGGTAACGTCATCGCTGTCGATTACCGTCCTTGCGGCGGCGGGCAGGGTTGATCCACGTGCCACGGCGCATGCGCGGTTCAATACGGCAGTGGCGGAGCCAGGCAGAGGTGAATCTCCAATAAACCGACCCGCGAGCGTTGCTGCGGACTTGATGGCGCTGTCATCAACATGCACGTCATAGTCCCGTTCAAACTGCGCGCGCAGGGCAGTAAGCATCTTGACGCACTCATCAGTAGACGCCGCCGGCACCCGCAAGGTATGTGAATGCTGCGATAGGATCGCGTTATCCTTGATACGTTCCGTATAGTCTTGATCCGTGGTGGTGCCGATCACGATGACGCCCGACGCGTCATCTGCAAACAGCTTGAGAAGCTCCTTGCTGGCCGCGTCCAGGCGCGGATCCCGTGCAAAAAAGCGATGAATGTTGCTTACGAATAGAACACCTCCCTGAGCCTGGCGCAGCCCAACCTGCAGAGCGGAAGTTGGGTTATCCAACCATGCAATGTCACTAACTTCAATGATGGCGGTCAATGCGGGTGGCTTTAGACCTGTTACCGAGCCGGATCCTGGCATACCGGCTGTTTGACTTGATCCTGCACCATTTACGAGCATCAAGGCCAGAGATTGGGCCAGGCTTCGGCGCCCGCATCCGGGTGAACCGACAAGAAATATATGTCGGTCAGCCGACAGGCTTAGGATGGAAAGAAGCTCGCGCAGAAGGGCTTCGCGCGGAAAAAGTGGTGGTAGTTGACCACGCTGCGCTTGGGCGACCCAATTGGCAAGTGTGGTGCGCTTGCTAACCCGCCCATCTGTAACAAGTGCCGAGATGGTCGCCGGCGTAACACCGCGCTTCTGAAGCAGCCCCGCTGTGCTAACGCCGGGTTGGGCCATCGCCCCTAGTAAATCTTCCGTGCCGATATAAATCTCGCCACTTGCCATCGCGATAGAACGGGCTTCATCGAGAACAATCAGCATCTCGTCAGTAAGTTCGACGGGCACGTTGGCATCGGTGAGAAAGGTAAAGTTTGCACCGCGTCCGATACGCGAACGCAGTTGGGTTTCCACTTCGTTTTCAAGTGATCGAAGTGCGAAGGCACTGCTTACACTCAGTCTCGTCAGGGCTCGGTAAGCCGTGCTGTCGGGCATGCGCAATAACGCAAGTAACGTTGCTTCAGGCATCAGTACGCCCTTGGCGAACGAGCGCATGATGTCCGCCGCTCTGCTTAGGGATGTGCGCGTGTTGCCATCAAGCAGATCTTGGTTAAGTGAAGCCATGTGCGTCTAATTATCAACGACGCGCCGCCTGCAGTGCAACCACGCCTAAAAATCCTGATGCGTAAATTGCACACGAGCCGGCAGAAATCCAAATGCCGAGACTGCCAAGATAAACCGCCGCCGCCAGGGAATACAGACCCACAACAAGCTCGATCAAGATTAAAGGGTCCACGGTCAAAGCCGGGGTGGAGTCGCGTCTGTCCAACGTCTGCCCTTTGGGCGATTGAATCCACTCACCGGTTGATCTGCTAATCAGCCCTTCAAGCCAACCTACTGTGTTGCTCACAGACATCCCTACGCCAATCATGATTGCCATGGGAACGTCGGCTAGGAAACTGGAAAGCGAGCGTCGCCGTTCGGCATGGGCGGCAAACATGGTGATCATGGGAAGCGCGCCACTGAGGGAGAAAATTCCGAGCCACCAGGGAATGCTGCCGGTTGGTAGGAGTGCCGTCAGAGGCACGGTAATGGTCAGGATCAAAAGGAATGCATGTATCAGATATCCACTCAGGTGCAGCAATCCTGCAATCCGCTTGAGTGGCGGAATTGGAGCCTGCAGCACGCGTCCGGCCAGCTTTTTAAAGTTCTGGGCACTGCCACGTGACCAACGGCGCTGTTGAGATTTGAACGCCGAAAAATTTGGTACGACTTCTCCCGGCGCTGGTATCGCCGTGACATAGCATGCCCGCCAACCCATTAGCAGCGAGCGATAGCTTAAGTCGAGATCTTCCGCAAGCGTGTCGGTCTGCCAGCCTCCCGAGCTGTCGATGCATGCGCGCCGCCACAGTCCACCCGAACCGTTGAAGTTCATGAGCAACCCGGATGCACTTCGCGCCGGTTGCTCGATCTTGAAATGCATATCCAACATCATGGACTCTGCACGCGTGATGGCACTGGCCTGACGATTCGAAAAATCCCAACACGTCTGCACAAAGCCAATTTCGCAGTGGCGTCCGGTAGGTGACGGAAGCGTATCGCATTTAAAGTATGGAAGCGCGCGTAGCAACCAGTCGGGGGCCGGTGCAAAATCTGCATCAAACACGCCAATGAATTCGCCAGTGGCACTATGGAGGCCGTTTCTCATGGCGCCCGCCTTGAATCCCGTGCGTTGGGCGCGATGTATGTGCGTTACGTCGATCCCCTGGGATCGAAACCGGCTGACTTCGGCACATGCAACGTCCTTGGTGCAATCGGTGGAGTCATCTAGAACCTGGACTTGAAGCAAGGAAGCCGGATAGGACAACGAACATACTGCCGCTATGACGCGCCGCGTTACCTCTCCTTCATTGAATAGTGGGATTTGGACCGTGACTGCCGGAAGATACACGCCTTCCAATGTGCTCGGGGCTATCGTGGTTTGCCGCAGCCGATAACGAAGAAAGAGCAGAAGTAGTGCGCCTTCATGTGCGGCGTAGATCGCAAGCGCGATGGACGCGATCGTATGAATAAATACGAGCACGGCGCGTCAAGGTTGGCGCAAACGCCTAACCCGCGTCCTTGTCGAGGTCATCCGTGTCTATCGAACCGATAAAGTCACCGAACGCGCCCAAGTCCTCTTCCTCGCCCGTTTCATCGGTTTCATCCGGAAGCACTGACGCCTTGGTCATGACATCGTCATCAACAAAAATGGCGCATTTGGCGCGAACAGCCACGGCAACCGCATCGGACGAGCGCGAATCAATCGAAAGCTTTTTGCCATCCGATCCAATTAGCTCAACGCGCGCATAAAACGTATCCTGATAGATATCGCTAATAATCACGCGGCTTACCTTTGCTCCGAGGTCAGTCACCATTTTTAGCGCCAGATCGTGGGTTAGTGGGCGCGGTGGTGTCTCGCCATCGAGCGCAAGACGGATGGCCTCCGCTTCATAGCGTCCAATCCACACCGCCAGATAACGGTTGCTATCCAAGTCCTTGAGTATCACAACATGTTGCTGTGACATCAAACTCACGCGGATATTTTCAACTTTTACTTCGACCATAGAGTTGTGGGCCTTTAAAAGATTATACTCACGACATGCACATATCGTTCTGGGGCGCCGCGCAAACCGTCACGGGTTCACAGCATTTGTTGGAGGTGGGCGGAAGCCAGGTATTGCTCGACTGCGGGCTGTTTCAAGGCAGGCGTTCCGATGCCGATTCAATTAACAGAGTCCTGCCGTTTTCGGCCGATCGGATCGAGGCCATGGTGCTGAGCCACGGTCACATTGACCATACCGGTAATATTCCAAATTTGGTCAAGAGCGGCTTTGGTGGACGCATATTTGCCACGAGCGCAACCAGTGACTTGTGCAAAAATATGCTGTTGGACAGCGCTCATATTCAAGAGAGCGACGCGGCCTTTATGAACAAGCGGGGCGCCAGGCCAACTGTCCTGCCCATATACACGCAGATGGAAGCGACCCGGTCCCTTAACCAATTTTCCAACCGCGATTTTGACCGGCCGTTTGCAGTAACGTCAAGCGTCCGCGCGACGTTTTCCGAGGCCGGGCACATGCTTGGCTCGGCCCATGAATTGCTTGAACTAAGCGAAGGTGGACGCACCGTTCGAATGTGCTTTAGCGGGGACTTGGGGCGGGTCGGTCTGCCTATTTTGCGTGATCCCGCGCCGATGCCGGATGCCGAAGTTCTGGTGATTGAAGGCACCTATGGCAACCGACTTCATGAACCAATCGAAACCGCGGCGCCGGCCCTGCTCACGGCCATCCAGGATACCGTCCGCCGAGGTGGCAAGATTGTCATACCGGCGTTTGCCGTAGGGCGCACACAGGAGGTTGTATATTTTCTAAACGAACTCGTACAGCGTGGAGCCCTGCCAAACGTTCCGGTGTATGTTGACAGCCCATTGGCGGTTAACGTCACTGAGGTGTTTCGTGCGCATCCCGAATGTTTTGATACCGAAACCAATGCTTTGCTCCATAATGATCCCGATGGGAATGCATTTGGGTTTAGTCGCCTGAAATATGTGCGTACGGTGGACGAGAGCAAGGCTCTAAATGACGTTCACGGCCCGTGCGTGATCATCAGCGCCAGTGGGATGTGCGAGGCTGGTCGCGTGCTGCATCACTTGCGAAATGTCATAAGCGACCCGAAAAACATGGTGTTGCTTGTTAGTTTTCAGGCTCCAAATACGCTTGGCCGCAGGCTAATTGACAAGGTGCCCACGGTGCGTATTTTGGGAGATGAGTTTCAGGTTCGTGCCGAGGTGCGGCAACTGAACGGCTTTTCAGGACACGCAGACCGCAATGATTTGCTGAAATGGGTAACGCCGCAGGTTAAGAATCTGCGCAAGGTATTTATTGTGCATGCAGAAATGGATGCAGCAACTGCATTGGCCGAAGGATTTCATGACCTTGGCATAAAAGATGTAACGATCCCGGCGAAGGGCCAGGGCTTTGAACTCTAACTCGCGCCTATCACGTCGACACGGGTACCCGACTGCGTACCGGCGGTGAGCGTGTAGCGCACGCTGAGATCGTTGTCCGGCAGGCTCCAGCGCCAAATCCAGCGTGCATTTTGCGGAGCCAGGTTTACGCATCCGTGGCTTCTGGTCACGCCATAGTCATTGTGCCAATAAGCGCCATGGAATGCAATGCCGCTGCCTGTAAAGTAACTTACCCACGGGATGCCCGGCAAATCAAAGTAGTCATCCTCGCCTAATTTTCCGCCATGCATATGTTGGGTGGGTGTTTTGCGGAAGATCGTGTACCTGCCTCCCGGCGTATGGAAGTCGCGCTTGTCGTCAAATTTGTGACCTGTTGCGGTGCGGGCTGAAAAAACCTCTCGACCTCGTTCAAATGCGGTCACACGTTGTTGGGCAATATTGACAACCAGCTTTTTTTCAGCCGGATCGATCTCGGGTGACAGTGGCTGAAAATCTTCGGCGTCCAACGCGCGCAGATGTTCTGCTCGGACAAAGTAATCGGCGGGAAATTCCTCGTCCTCGATTTTGTACCAAGTGAGCCCTTCCGCGCGAAGCACATCGGTGACCTTATAGACAGTGTCGAAATAGTAGCGATATTTGGTTCGCGCGGCATTGATGGAGGGCGCGGTAAGCGCATCGGTAAATGGAACAGTTACTTGGGCCCAAAATCCGGCGGAATCAAAGGTTGCAACGGGTATGTTTTCATGCCATTGCGTTGGTTGAATAAATGCGCTGTGGACAAACCCACCTTGCACTTCGTACCACAACGTGTTATAGGACGAACCGACCTTGGACTGCACTTCACCAAATATCGGCAATAAATCGTCAGCATACATTTGATAACCAGTTGGCTTTGCCCACGACGGATCTGCATAGACCGGAACACCCCAACGCACGGCACGGGCAAAACCCATAACATCGCGTGTAGTGGCATTCGACACTGGCGCTGCGTCAACCTGATTTAACAGTCCGCCAACCGGCGGGCGGCCGGGTGGGATGATCGCCGGGAGTATGGACCGAGATGCCCCCAAGCCCGCAATTCGCAGGAATGATCGACGGGACAAAAACGAATCCCTCGACGTTGGACCATTAGCGGCGTTCGACCTGAGAGAACTGGCACGGTTGACTGGCATTGAACCTAAATTTTAACCGTGCTAGGGCGCTGCCAGTGCCGCCTCTATATCCTGTTTCAGTGTCGTGTATTGCTGATAACTGTTTCGCGAGCTTAAAATTTGCGACTTGGCGCCCGTAATAACAAACTGGGGCTGACCAATAAAGTGCAACTGGCGTTTTAAGGGCGTGTTGTCCGCGATGTCAATGTCGACGGATTTGAATTCGACCCGACCGGCGTATTCTGCTTCCAACCTACTCACGGTAGGTTTCATGGCTTGGCAGACTGTTCACCACACCGCAAAGAAATCTACAAAGACGGGTTTGGATGTGACGATCGCCTGATCGGGCTGAACCGCGAGAACAGGCACAGCTACTGCCCGTGCCGCAGTGGGTACGTCAGCTGGCTGCCGGACCACCGCTTGAGTTGTAGCCACTTCACGAACAGGTTTGGCAACCTCCGGCTGATTGGGCACGGGTGACCCAGCGCATGCGGTCAAAATAAAAGCGGCAAGCGCGCTTACTAATGTAAAGGAAATCTTCATACTAGCCTTTCTGAGCAAAACTCAACCGGTTACTACTAACCGGTCATGACCAAACGACACCATATCGCAGGCTCTTACGCGTACTATAACCCAAGGATGTTACACGGATATTTAGTCGTTTAGCAGCATGGCACCAAGCAGTCGCGTATGTGCCCGAGTCATCAGTTCGCGGGCGGCTTGTGCAGCTTCGCGTCTCGTTCTGCCGTTGCAAACGACGATCATTGCCACATCGCAGATTGTTGCGAGTATGCCCGCGTCACTCGCCTGGTCTGTTGGCGGACAGTTGAACAGAATCAACTCAGCCTGCTGCTTTAGTGCTTCTGAGACCGCGGCCATTCGCTTTCCATACAGTGCATCACTTGGAACAGCAGGCGCTGGGCCGCTTGTGAGTATGCTCAGATTGGCTACGCTGGTACTTTGCAGATTAATAGCTGCGCGATCCGAAGCGAGCGCCGAACTAAGACCGCGATCGTTTGCCAACCCAAAAATAGTATGCAATTCCGGTGAGCGAAAATCTGCGTCCACGGCAATGACCCGGCGATCCGCCTGGGCGAGCACAACCGCAAGATTTGCCAGGGCAATCCCCTTGTGTTCAACCGAACTCGGTGCCACCAGTAGCAACGTTTTGAATGGTTGCTCAAGCCCGGAAAAGAACAAGTTTGTGCGCAAACTGCGATACGCCTCTGAGGCGACGGAAAGCGGATTGTTAAGCGTGATCAGATTCATGAAAAAGGTTATGCCGGTATGTTGCCGATGACGGGAATGTCCAGGGTTCTCTGTACTTCAGTCCTGCCACGCAACACGTTGGCTTGTGCGAGTTCAAGGACGACAACAATCAGAAGCCCCAATAGTGCGCCCAGCACGGCCGCTCCGGCAACATAGGTGCGTGTCCGCGGGTAATCTTGCGAGAAGGTGGGCTCGTCGCCAAGCACGGCATCCACGCGGTCTTCACGCCGTTGCTTTGAATTTTCCTTGTTGCGAAACTCGGCAAACAATTCCGCCCAGCGCTTGGCCACCCTGTTTGCCCGCTCGCCGTCATAATCCTTAACCTCGATGATGACGGCATTGCGTGCGGCATCCTCACCCATATTGGTGTTACCGTAAATGCGCTCGGCTCCGAGATCAAGCGCCAAATCGGCATCAATCGTGGCGGCGTTGCGTTTGGTAAATATGATGCTTCGATAGGCTGCCGTTAGATTTTTGGCGGACTGCTGAAGCCCAAAGTCCGCGCGGCCCGGTTGGATAATCAGTTCCATGGTGCTCTTGTAGATTGGCGTTTGCACCCTGCCAAACAACAGTGCCGCCAGGGCCGCCGCAAAGGTGGCCAGAACGACCACCCACCATCTGCGACGGGCGATTTCCAGATATTGTGTCAAGTCCATACGTTATTTTGCTTTGGGAATTTCACCCATGACCGAAAGTCCGACACGGCCCAGTTCACGCCTCCCATGAACAACCGGATCAAACAGGTGGGCGGTCAGAGCCAGCACAATGCCAGCCAATAGTGCGATCAACAGGCGTGCCGGTATTTCGAATCGATTTCGTAAATTAGTGGCAATTGGGTAAGGGGCGGGTTTATCCAGGCGCTGAAAGGGTGCCGTCTTACTGTTGCGCAATTGTGGGAAGTATTGTGATGCATTGGTGGCCAGGTCTGCGGTTATGGCATCGGACATCTGCGTAACGATGGCTGGATCGTTATCGGTGACAAAAACTGTCACCAGCGTTCCACGATAGTCACGCGCAATTGCAGCTTGAACCTGACCCGCGCTAATGGTTAGTCCGGCGGCTGTCAGCCGTGCGGCCACATTTTCCGCAAATACGCTGGTGTTGAGCAAATCTGCTATTCCGCGGGTCAGATATTCGCTCGCCAACCAGTTGTAGTGACCGTCATAACTATATTCGCTCAGGCTTGGCTCGGGTGGAAGTCCGATTTGCAGGCTCATTTTTGATTGCCAAGCCGTGCCTGGAGCCGCGTACGTCGCGATCGTAAGCCCAATCACCGCGATTACTGGCAGCACAACCAGCCACCAGCGGCGGAGCAGCACCAACAGATAGTCGACAACTGGCATAAGTGTCATTATCCACGGCCAACAGCGGGTCTAAACGATGTGTGACCGACCGCTTGCCTTTAGTTTCTCTACGACTTGCTTAACGTCCTGCACGCGGTCGCGTGCGCAGATCAGCAACGCATCCGGCGTGTCGACTACGATTAAGTCAGTTACACCGATGGTGGCGATGACCCGTTGATGCCCGAGCACAAGTGAGTCGCGTGTGTCTATCGCGATGTGGTCTCCCAGTATGACGTTGCCATGGTCATCCGCATCCAGAATGTCGAGCAGACTGGCCCAGGAGCCGATATCGCTCCATCCTACGTTCATGGGTATAACCGCGACTTTTTCGGCGTGTTCCATTATTGCAAAATCGAGACTCTTGCGCGGCGCACACGCCCAGGCCTCGAGCAGCGCCTCGTTATAGCCGGGCGTGTCAATTGCCAGCTGAAGGCGACCCAGCGCTGCAGAAAATTGTGGCTGCTGTCGCGCGAATTCTTGCAAACCAGTGGCTGTGGTCACGATAAACATCCCACTGTTCCAGAAGTGCGCACCACCAAGCACGTATGCCAGCGCAACGTCTGCGGACGGTTTTTCGCGGAATCCATTTGCGGTAAAGACGGAGCAGGCATCTGAGCTGAAAGCGTCCAACTTTGGCCCGCGTTCAACGTAGCCGAAGCCAGTGGAGGGCGAAGTGGGTTGAATGCCAAGCGTGGTGATGAAGCCGGCTTTGGCCGGGTGCTGCGCCCAATCCAGTACGGCGAGAAAGCCGGCAACGTCAGAAATATAGTGATCTGCCGCAAGTATGGCGACCACTGCCTCCGGGTCAACTTGGTGAATGTGGGTCAGGCCAAGCGCAGCAGCCGGGCCGCTGTCATTGGCATAAGGTTCAATGATGTAATTTCGCTCAGGTATCGCTGGCATTTGTTCGCGAAATAACGGGGCCATCGCGGCGTTGGTCACTACGTGAACATTGGCGGGCAATATGAGAGGGTGAAGACGCTCGACCGTGGTCTGAAACATTGTGCGATCACCAGTGAGCGCCAGAGCTTGTTTGGGGACGGTGGTGCGGCTGAGTGGCCACAGCCGCGTTCCGCTACCTCCAGCCATGACTAAAGCGTGAAACATGGAATATTATGGTTTTCTGCCGAGAGCGTAGCTATTGCCCAACGTCCTTCGAACAAACCCCTTTAGTTCAAGGAGTGTCAGGGCTGTGTTTATTTCGTCCGCCGAAATTTTTGTCTGCCTGATTAAATCATCGATTTGCACGGGTTCACCCGAAAGTGCGGCCAAAATCGCCTGCTCTGTTTCAGAGTCACCAATTGGTATCGTTGATTGCGCTTCTGCATGCGAGGCCACCATACCCAAATTAAGGTCATCCAATATGTCCTCTATGCGGGTCACAAGTTTCGCGCCTTGCTGAATCAGCTTGTTGGTGCCACGACTGGTTTTGGAGAAGATATTGCCGGGAATCGAAAACACATCCCGGCCTTGTTCTGCCGCATAGCCCGTGGTGATCAGAGCACCGCTTTTTTCATCGGCCTCCACGACCAACACCGCAAGGCTCAATCCACTGATAATCCGGTTGCGTGGCGGAAAATTCATAGCATCTGGTTTGGTTCCAAGCGGGTATTCGGAGATTACGGCGCCCCTCTCTTGGATTTGGGACGCAAGGCGACGGTTTTCCGGCGGATAGATGACGTCAACACCCGAACCGAGCACCGCAATGGTTCTGCCGCCCGCCTGCAGCGCCGCTTCGTGAGCTGTGGCATCGATACCTCGCGCCAATCCGCTTACAATCGAGATGCCGTTCTCGGCAAGCTGAGTGGCAAATTTAGCCGCGACATCCTTGCCATACATGCTTGGCCCGCGCGTTCCAACTATTGCTACAGCCAACGCATCCCGGTCCACAAACGCGCCGTTAATCCATAGAACGCAGGGCGGATTGTCAACTTCACGCAACAGGTTTGGATACTCCGCATCGTCCCATGTGATTGCACGCGAGCCGCTTTTCTCAAGGTTGACAAGCTCCTTTTCAGGGTCGACAAATTTTCTGGTTTCAACCAAAGATGCGACGGTTTTTTCGTCCAGTCCTGAGGCATGCAGCTCTTGGTTTGGAGCCTTCCAGGCCGATGCGAGCGTGTCGAACCTTTCGCGGAGTTTGCGGAGTCGGGCGGGACCGACTCCCCGTACTCGGGCGAAAGCTAGAAAATAGGCCTTGTCTTCAGAGCCCATCCGGTATGGTGACCTTGATAATTCGGGAATCGCCGTTGATATCGTGCACCACGCTTTGCAGTGCGGGCAACAGGAGTTCGCGCCCGTTTGGTCTGGTGACCACGTAAACATCATTACTGCCGGTTGCCAGCACCTCTGTCAAGTACCCGAGCAGGTTTCCGTCATTGTCTTGAACTTGCATGCCCAGGAGCTCGGTCGGCAGGATGGACTCCGCGCTGGAGCGTGGCAACTCGGATTCAAGAACTGACACGGATTTGCCGCGCAATGATTCGGATAGGTTCCGGGTTTCCACGCCTTCGAGTTTCAGCAGCCAGGCACCCTGATGCACCCGGCTTGCCATCACTTTCCGAGCCGATGATTCTCCTGCAAGCAACACCTCGGTCATGCCCGGCGCCATCTCGATCAACTCGTCGGGTATACGAACTTTGATTTCGCCGCGCACGCCATGCGGTCTGACAATTTTGCCAACCTCAATCATCCGTGTGCGCCCGGTTAATTGTTTTGCTGCCAGATTACATGACCTTCAGAACGGGCGTGCGGCTGCCCGCATGTACGCTGCATTCCATCAGGATGCGAATCCCATTGGCCACTTTGCCGTCTCGACCAATCACGCGACCGGTTTCGTTTTCGGCAACAAACAGGTGATAGACGGGCGTGCCGCGATCAATGCGCTCCTCGACGACGACGGCCTCATGATTGTCCACCATGCCATGGGCGATAAATTCGATTAACTCTCTCATGCATCAGTTATTTTAGCTTCTTTTAGCTTCCTTTAGTTTCAATTGGATGGTTTGTCTATTCCTTCTTTTTCATGAACGGTGTGGTGCGCGCTTTTGCAATCCGGCCGATACGGGTCTTGGGGCTGATGGCCTCGGCTGCACTGAGCTGGGCGCCGGCTTCAACCAGAAGTCCTTCCTTGGCTTCACCCTTGGCGAAGCGCGCGTACCGCGCAAGCGTGCCAGTCTTCTTCAAGATTTGGGAGACGCTGTCGCTGGGCTGCGCGCCGACTTTGATCCAATGCCAGATGCGCTCCTCTGCAACTTTTACGGTTTCGGGCTCAGTGCGCGGGTTATATGTGCCAACGATCTCAATAAAGGCGCCATCGCGCGGACTTTCCTTGTCTGCCACCACAATGCGATAGATGGGCTGATGGGCGCTGCCCATGCGGCGTAGTCGAATACGAACCATAATACTTTCTCCTTTGAATTTTCAACCTGTTCAGGCAATAGGACGACGAGCATTTCGATTTCAATCCTGCCTGGAATACTCAATTCTAACGTACCGACGTTTGCTATTGTTATAATTGTTCTATAACAAACAATATTCTTGGTCTGCGGATTGACCGCAGCAGCGCAAGGCCAATTTATCAGCAGTTGGTGTCCGGTGTCGGGGACTTGATTGCACGCGGTGCGCTGCACAGCGGTGATGTGTTGCCGAGCGTGCGAGCGCTGGCTGTTGAGTTGGGCATCAACCAGAACACGGTGCACCGCGCATACCAATTGCTCCGTGAAGGTGGTCTGATTGATGGCCGGAGCGGGCAAGGCACGCGCATAGCGCACCTCGGCCTGCCCGGAAAGCAGCGCGATATTCGGGCTGCGGAACTGCGCGTGATAGTCGCCCGGATGATCGGTGAAACCCTGACGCGGGGGTATACGTTGGCCGAAGTGGAGGCTTCGTTTACAGCGCAGCGCGCAAATTGGCAGCGTGAAAGCGGTCTGTATAAATCTTCGATTCGTCAATGGATCGGTTTCGGCAGCCATGATCTATGTCTTGAATTGGCCCTTGCACAGTGTCAACAATTGAACGGCAATCTTGGGATTGAGTTTGCCGCCGTGGGTAGCATGGCTGGGCTGATCGCGCTGGGCCGGGGCGAAGCCCACTTCGCGGCGGCGCACCTTTATGATCCACGGACAAATGACTATAACTTGTCATTTGTTCGACAGGTGTTGCCGGGCCAGGCCATGGTACTGCTAACCATGGCGTCGCGGTCTCAGGGTCTGATTTTGGCGGCAGCCAATCCCAAACGTTTGCATGCGCTCACTGATCTTGCGCGCCGTGGTGTCAGATTTATCAACCGACCGATCGGGTCGGGAGCCAGGGGGCTGATTGACCAACTGATGGCTGCAAACGGCATGCAGGCCCGGCAATTGACCGGATATGCCGATGAGGCTGTCACCACCTCTGAAGCCATCCACCAGCTTTTGATAGGGCAGGTGGATGTCGCAATCGGGGCTGAGTCTCATGCGCGCGCCCGTGGGCTGGATTTTGTGCCACTGAGATTGGATCGGTTTGAATTGGTAATGCCGCGCGCGAGCGAATTCTTAGTGCCAATGTTGGATGTCATTCAATCGGCCAGATTTAAGCAAGCAGCCGCCGCGCTTGGCGGATATGACTTGGGACAGTGTGGATCCGTTCGTGTGGCTTAGGACAGTGTTGGAGGTATGCTGAATTTTGACCGCAGGTATTCAAGTGCGGGCTTATCGATCAGCGCATCTTCCAGGTCAATCCGCTCCTCCAAGTTTTCCGTCCCGGTAAAGGCTCTCAGAGCCTGCGCCGTTTCTGCATCGTAAGTGTTACTTGGTGCGTGGGGCACATAGCCCTGCGCTCGTAACAATTCTTGGAGTTCCGTCAACACACTGCCGGAGAGTGGCAATTTGTCGGGTGCAGTCGATTTTCCGAAGTAGAGATCGTGCAGGGTCACAAGTTGGGCCAGCTTTGGAATCGGATGTTGACTGTCGTCAACGCGGAGGTCCAGCCAACGATCATTGTTGCCCCCATAACCTGCACCGGCCTGTACGATGAGGATCGCCGCGCTCTGCTTGCCGCGGCGGTCACCGCCCGCGAGATCTCCCGCCGCGAGTGCCGCTAGCAGGCGGTTTGCGAATGACCTGCTGCTGGCGACAAACGCATCGTACATTGCCGCGATGACGTGTGGGCCGGATAAGACATTGCCTTGAATTGCAAACCCTTGACCGGTCACTCCGCCAGCCCATGGCAGGCAGCGATGTCCAGTGTGGCTTACAGAACCACCGACGCGATCAACAATTCCCACCTGCCGGTTCTCGCTGCTGCTATCTCCGGCAACGAGGTAGTGTAATACGTCGTGCGCGCTCATGCCATCACGTAGGCGCGCCAGACCACTAGCACCATAATTTATATGCACCTGCGCCTGCGTGGCGATTGCGCCGGCTTCGGCCTGGGCATAAGGGACATACGCGCCAACTGCGAGAAATTTGCTGGCGACCGCCACGCCCCAGCTATTTGTTTCACTGTCAAAGGCGACAATGGAAAAGGTGGCACAATACATCTGACCATCATATGCCAGGAACAACCCACAACTCAAACCAGCCAGATCTAGTTGGTCTTATCCTTGCCGGCGGGAAGAGTGAGCGTATGGGCTGTGACAAAGGCATGTTGAAGTATCACGGTCGTACTCAGCGCACGTGGCTTTCGACTTTGCTGGGTGAATTTTGCCGCAGGGTGTTTGTATCGATACGACCGGGACAGATTGTGGAACCGGCCGAAGCCATTGAAGTCATCGTCGATGAACTACCGTATCTGAACTGCGGGCCAATGGGTGCGCTGTTGAGCGCGATAGAACACCACCCGGGGCATGCATGGTTGGTGGTTAGCTGTGACCTGCCGTTCCTTGACCGGTCAACGGTGAAGTGTTTGTTAACGGAACGGAATTCTCAGTGCCTGGCAACTGCCTTTGTCAATTCCGAAACCGGCCGACCGGAACCACTTGTAACTATTTACGAAGCGGAATTTATGCGCGGGTTGCCGAGTGCGTTTTCAGCTGGCGCCAACTCAATGATGAAGATCTTGCATGCGTCCGATAATGTCAAGCTTGTTCGCAATTATGACGCGCGGTGGATCAAGAGCGCTGACACACCGGAGGAGTTTCAACAAGCGATGAGCAGCTTGGTTACAGCTTCCGCGAAACCGCCAGATCGGTAAGCTCCAGCAGGGCCGCACGATAGGGCGAATCTGGAAAAATTTCCAACGCGCGACGAGCGCGATGCGTCTGAATCGCGGCTTCGTTGATGCTGATGCTGATGGCGTCGCTCTTGCGAATCATGTCAACAATCGCGTCATATTCCAGATTGGTGCACTCGCCTTTGAGTGCGCAATTCATCATGGAGTTTTTGCCGTTCTGCTCAAGGAAGACAATGGTCGGGAGCGTTATCAGCCCATGTCTTAAGTCACTGCCCACAGGTTTGCCAACGGTTGCTTGATCGCCAGTGAAATCCAGTACGTCGTCCATAATCTGGAACGCGTTGCCATAAAATGTTCCAAACTGCCGCAGCGCTTCTATGTGCTGCTCACTGGCGCCGCTAATCACGCCACCCTCGGTTACGGCCAGGACGAACATGCTGGCTGTTTTGGCATATATGCGCTTGGCATAGTCTTCACGTGTGCTGCGGCGTTCCCAATCGGTAAAGGCCTGACGGAGCTCGCCGGCGACAACCACGCCGAGGGTGTCGGCAAATATGGTCATCACCTGAACATTGTTGGCTCGCGAGGCCAGCCCTGCGGCAAATGCAAACAGATAGTCACCGGTCAGCACCGTCGCCGCGGGCGTCCACGCAGCATTTAAGGTGGCTGTTCCCCGGCGAACGAGCGAGCCATCTATTAGGTCATCATGGACCAATGTGGCGGTATGGAGCATTTCCACCGCGGCCGCAACATCAATGACCTTGCGCTCGTTTAGATTGCCAAACATTCCGGCAACCAACAGAGTCATTATGGGTCGCTGGCGCTTTCCGCCACTTGCGACAATCGTTTCCACGGCTTTGCGTAGCGCAGGTGGTTGGATGTCCGGCAAATTAAGCAGGGCCTCTTCGACTGCGGCGAGCTGGCTGGCTACCAGAGCATGAGCGTGGTGTGTGGTGCTTTCGTTTGTCAAGATGTGCAGCTGACGTTCCAGTAGATTTTAAAGCACCAGACCGTCACCGATTCCAAAGAAGCGCAGGGCGTTTTCGGTCGTCACCCGAGCAACTTCCTCGATGTCAATCGCTCGCAATTCGGATATTTTTTCCGCAACGGCGGGCATATACGACGGTTCATTTCGTTTGCCACGTACCTTCTGAGGCGGCAGGTATGGCGCATCCGTTTCAAGAACTATGTACTCAAGCGGTACATATTGAGCCACATCACGCGTAAACAAACTCTTTGGGTACGTCAAGGGGCCGCCTAATCCAAGCATATACCCGCGACCGATGGCACGCCGTGCCTGATCTAGATCACCGGCAAACGAATGCAAAAGCACCCTGCTTTCGAGCCAGGGTCGATCAAATAGTATCGCCAGCAGGTCCTCCAGCGCATTGTCCGTGGTGGTGCTCACGCCATTGCGGCAATGGATGATCACGGGTAGATTTGTTTTTCGAGCGATTGAAAGTTGCTCAATAAATACATTCGATTGGACTTGTCGGGGCGACGTATCCCAGTGATAGTCCAGACCGATTTCGCCAATGGCCACCACCTTTGGCATACTGGCCAGCCGAAAAATATCACACAAACACCCTTCATTTTTGATCACCGAGTCCGCGTCGTTTGGGTGCACCCCAACCGCCGCCCAAACGTTTGGTCGCGTTTCAGCCAATGCGCAGGCGCGTGCGCTCGACACCGTGTCGAATGCGGGATTGACAAATCTGGTTACTCCGGCGGATTGTGCGCGTTCGAATACCTCGTTTCGGTCGGAGTCAAAGACCGGGGTATCCAAGTGTGCGTGGGTATCAAAAAACATTCCTCCGTTATAACCCGGCAACTTTAACGCAGTCAGCCAGCACGCGCTTGACCTGCACTTTTTTTGTGACCTCGCAATAAACGCGAATGATGGGTTCGGTACCGCTCATACGCACAAGCGCCCACCCACCACCCGCAAGCAAAAACTTATAGCCGTCCGTCATGTCCTTGCCTGTAACCTTTATCCCGCCGATGGTCTCAGGTTGAACTGTGTTCAGCCGTGCGCGCACTGCTTCGCGTTGATCCGGTGTGCATCGGGTATCAATGCGATCGTAATAGTGTGGGCCCACCTTGGAAAACAAGAGATCAATGAGCTCACTGGGAGTTTTTCCGGTCTTGACCATAAAGTCAAGCAGATAGAGGTTGGCCAGGATGCCGTCACGCTCCGGCACATTGCCGCGGAACGCAAATCCGCCGCTTTCCTCACCGCCAATCATGGCATCGGTTTCGGTCATTTTTGGCGCTACATATTTGAATCCAACGCCTGTTTCGTAGACCGGCACCTTGTACAACGCACCCAGCTTATCCAGCATTGACGTCGTGCTCAATGTTTTGACAATTGCGC
The DNA here is from genome assembly GCA_025354985.1 of Chloroflexota bacterium. Lineage (GTDB taxonomy): Bacteria > Chloroflexota > Anaerolineae > J036 > Brachytrichaceae > AQU-03. The sequence goes on along the minus strand of JANXLU010000005.1, from coordinate 32,563 downwards.
CGCGCTGCCCGCGGGTTTCCAACAAATATAGTGCGAGCAGTCCAAACACCTGCAGCTGGTTAATAAAGTGCCCGTGTTCGTCTCCAAAACCACACCGATCCGCATCGCCATCGGTAATGCAAATGCAATTTGCGCCTTGCAACAATCCTGTTTTTAGGCCGACGTTGACGTTTGGCGGGATTGGTTCGGGTCGGTTCATTTCGGGAAATATCGGATTGCGCTCATTATGAATTTCAGTGATCCGTGTGGCTGCGCCGCCGATGATCCGCGGCAGCCAACCCGCGCCATTTCCCCACATGGCGTCCATCACAATGTGCAATCCGGCACGCTTGATTGAACCAACGTCAAGCAGCTTCTTCAAGTTGGCGAGGTATTTCGTGCTGGCGTCAAACTTCTCAATCATTCCGGCCGCAACCGCCTTGTCAAAATCCTGCAATCTGACGCCGTCCATGGCCGGAATTCCACGTTCAATCGTGGCAAGTCCGGCCGGGTCGATTGCACCGCCGGTATGGTTGCGAACCTTAAAGCCGTTGTCCTGCGGTGGGTTGTGACTGGCGGTTATGTTGATGGCGCCCACGGATTGGCTGGCCGGGGTTGCATATGCAATGACTGGCGTGGGGGTGGCCCCATTGGTCAGAAACACCTTAATGCCGTTGCCCGCCAAAACCTCAGCTGCCGCTGCAGCAAAGTCCTCACTTTGGAAGCGTTTGTCGTGTCCGATGACCACGCTCTTGCCCGTGCCATATGTTTGCAACACCCAGCTTGAAAATCCCTGGGAAGCGCGCCGCACGTTGTCAAAGGTGTAGTCATCGGCCATGCGACCGCGCCAGCCATCGGTTCCAAATTTGATTTCATTCATGGTTGTTGGGTAGAAAGGATTTCGATTAGGGATGAAGCGACTGCGTCCGGATCGTGCCGTATGGAGTCTTGTTTGTCCCAAAGCTCGCGCTTTGAGTCTGTCAACTGGGCCAGGTCACGCGCGACGATTTTTACTCCGAGTTGTCGAATACGTTCCAACTGGCTGGCATCGGGTAGTAGCACCTCGACGCCGTCTTGTGCGTAATGTTCACGCAACTGGTCGGATGGTTTGCGTGTGTTTATCAGGACGGTGTCAAGCCGACCGTTTAGATAACCCTTGATTTGTGAGACGTGATCATAAAGATCGTAGCCGTCTGTTTGACCCGGTTGAGTGGTGTTGTTGCATACGTAGACGGTTTTGGCCGGGCTTTTTGCGATCGCATTTGAGAGCTCATCAAACGCCAAACATGCCAATATGCTGGTAAACAAGCTCCCTGGTCCGACGGTAATCAAATCGGCTTGGGCAATGGCGGCCAATACGGGAGGGTACACGCGCGCCATCCTGTCTTGAATAAACACGTGTTTTATGGCGGGCTTGCCCAGCGCGCGCACGTTGAGTTCCTGCTCAAGCAATGTGCCATCAACCAATTCGGCACAAATATGCGTGTTGTGTGTGGTTACCGGTAGGATATCAACCGTGACCCCCAGCATTGCGCGCATGGTATCTACCGCCGTGCCAAAGTTCCCGGTCATTTGGGTTAGGGCGGCCAGCATGAGGTTGCCAAATGCCACACCATCCAACTGGCTGACGTGCGGCACCTTTAGCCTATGTTGGATAAGTTTTTCAAAGTCCCCGTTTCCCGCAGATAGCGTCCCAAGCGCATTGCGTATGTCACCTGGCGCCGGAATCCGCGCAAGATCACGAACCTTACCCGTGCTGCGACCGGTGTCGGTCACGGCAATAACACCCGCGAGTAGAGACGTATATTTTCTGAGTCCGAGCAGTACTTGAACCGTGCCGCCCCCGCCGCCTATCGCTACCGCGCGAAACGGGGCAGTCAACGGCGTGGCTCCCGAAGATCGGCAAGATCGGCATCAACCATCATTTCGATCAGTTGACGGAAGTGAACCTGTGGCTCCCAACCCAGAATACTGCCGGCCTTGGCTGGATCACCAATGAGCAAATCCACCTCGGCGGGACGCTGAAACTTTGGATCAATAACGACATGATCCTCAAAATTCAGTCCCACGCGTGCGAAGGCAACTGCACACAGTTCACGCACTGTGTGGGTCTCATTGGTTGAAATCACATAGTCATCGGGTTTGGCTTGCTGCAGCATTAGCCACATTGCGCGTACATAGTCACCCGCAAATCCCCAATCCCGCTGCGAATCCAGGTTGCCCAGATGAAGTTCCTTCTGAAGCCCGAGTTTGATTTTGGCTGCGGCATGGGTGACCTTGTGGGTCACAAATTCGAGCCCCCGACGGGGTGACTCGTGATTAAATAGGATTCCACTGCACGCGAATAGATTGTAGCTTTCGCGGTAGTTGACGGTTATCCAGTGACCATAGACCTTGGCGACGCCATAGGGACTGCGCGGATAGAAGGGTGTGGTTTCACGCTGAGGCACTTCTTGCACTTTGCCAAACATTTCACTGCTGCTCGCCTGGTAAAACCGCGAATCCGGCTTCACATGACGGATGGCTTCCAGTAGCCGCGTCACACCGATGGCGGTAAATTCTCCCGTCAATACGGGTTGGGTCCAGGATGTTGGTACGAACGATTGCGCGGCCAGGTTGTATACCTCGTCTGGTTGGTGCTCCCTGACGATCTCCATCATGCTGCTTTGATCGAGCAAATCGCCCTGAGCCAGCTCCAGGTTGACATGGCTCTGAATGTGCTTGATGCGATCAAAGTTGATCGTACTCGTGCGGCGGACCATGCCTATCACCTTGTAGTCCAGGCTCAACAAATACTCTGCGAGGTATGAGCCATCCTGGCCGGTTACCCCGGTGATCAATGCGGTTTTTTGTTTCATTAATTCCTATGACTGCGTGAGGCGCGGACCGAATTGAGTATGGGTTCCGATCCGTATCCTGTCACGCCATTCGCTTAATATATCCCGCACGGTTTGATCGATTGGTATGGACGGATGCCACCCGGTTTCCATGCGAATTTTGCCGTTGTCTCCGTAGCTCACCGGTGTGTCGACCTGACGAAGCTTGGTTGGGTCAGTTTCTGTTGTTATATGTACTGGGCTCATGGATAGCATCAAATCAAATAACGACTGAATGCTCCTGGGCACGCCGCTGCAGACGTTATAAGGCTCACCGGCACGACCGGATTTAATAAGGCCCAGGTAGCCCTTAGCGACGTCCCGAACGTCGGTGAAGTCGCGTTGCGCCGACATATTCCCAACCTGGATCAGCGGTGCCTTTTGGCCCGCCTCAATTTCCGCAATCTGCCTGGCAAACGTGGGCAAAACGAAGCGCGCGGCCTGACCTGGGCCGCAGTGATTGAATGGCCGGGCTATAACAATATCCAGCTCGTGACTAAGACGATATTGCAGTGCCATGGCGTCAGCCGCGACCTTGCTAACCGCGTACGGATTGTTCGGCCGGGTCGGACGATTCTCTGTAAACGGCACGCTGCCAGTTGATTCGGGAGCGCCATAAACTTCATTTGACGTAACAATGAGGATCCGGGGAGTAAGCTTCGCGGCAAGAATTGCCTCAAAAAGATTGAGCTGACCGCGGACGTTTGTTTCAAACGTTTGCCAAGGGTTTGACCAGCTTGTTGGCACATGGCTTTGGCCAGCAAGATGGATGACGATATCGGGCCGTTCATATTGCATAAATCGGCGAACAGCGTCAGCATCCAGCAAATCCATTTGCCACCAATTTTCGCGGGCACTTGATCGTTTTGTTGGCGCCACCCTGGACAGACCGAATAGCGTCCAGTGGGTTTGTTCGAGCAGCAACGTGCGCAGGTGGGACCCTGCAAATCCGCTCATGCCGGTGATGAGTACGCGCATAGGTTCAGCGCAACAAGATTACCATAGGCTACGGCCCAAATGTGGGGGTGCCGAGTGCGAGTGGCGACCATGGCATGATCAATTTTGTGCCAAACGCGGCTGCTCCAATCACAAACAGCAACACGACTGAGAGAAAACCGGCGCCACCCGCAACGCCTATCCAGGAAAGGAAACGCGCCTGCTCAGGTCGTGCGGCATTTCTGGAACCCGCAAGTCCAACCCCGCCAAGAATAAGTGGCATCAACGGAAGGGGGGCGGCACAAATAGCAAGACCTATCCCAAAGCAGGATGCCATGCTGATCAGACCCGTTATTGCGGCAAGCGTAGCCACCAAGTCATTGCCGTTGCTAAACCTGGTATTTGTATAGTGTGCCTCTGGCAGACTGGGCAGTCGTGCCGCCGTGCCAAGCTGTTGCAGGTAGAGTTGCGGGGAAAATACTTCGGTACCGTGATCCTGAAGTTTACGAGCCTCGCGTTCGCTGATTCGGCGGCCGTCATCGGCGTACCATAAGCATCCCGCGCAAAGCGGTACTCCGGTAACTTCGCACCGTTCAATTGCTTCGTTCAAACAATCTACGCATCGCGCTGACATTAGATGCCCATCCAGTCGGTCATAGGTGAACCGTACGTAGCCGCGCTGAAAACTTTGCTGTGGCGTTTCTGTATGCCCAGCATACGGAGAGAGTGAGATTCGAACTCACGGTGAAGCATACGCCCCACAACGGTTTTCGAGACCGTCCCATTCAACCACTCTGGCATCTCTCCAATTTGAAACAAAACGATTATAGCCGAGCACAATATGCACTCGGTTTGCTATTGTGGTGGAGGAAGCGGGCCAGGATTGACAGCCGGAGGCGTTTTCCCGTCGTTAAAATACTGATATGTCAGGCGGGCCAGCGTGGTAAACAGTGTGGCGGACGTGTTCCAGGCAAGCGACTTGCCGTGCAGTGCCACCACAATAATATATGCGCCGCCCGGCGATCGAACAAGGGCGGCATCAGCGTGCGTATCATCTGTCCAGGATTGGCGATGAAGCACAGTTGCGCCGCTGCCTGCTCCCAGAAGCGTATTGGCCGGGTTTTGGATAACCGTGGACAACAGTGCTTCGCACTGCTGCCGGGCGATGTTATTGGTAAAAACGACTGCAAGTGCGCCTGACCCGCTGCGTGCACACTGATCAATAGTTTCAAGTATTAGTCCGATTTCGGACGGCGTGGCTTGCGCTTGGGGCGACAGGCGCACGCCGGCAACCTCACTGCGTGCGTTTCCGGGGGTCATAAACGTGACTGGGTCCGCTGCAGCGCCCCAAGGTGCGGAAATGAAGGTGCTTAGCAGACCCAACTTATGCAGAACGGCATTGGTCTGGTTGATACCGGTTTCGATACTCCCCACGCCGATCGCCCTCAGCAATTCATTTGCCGCGGAGTCGCTGCCACTGATGAGCGCTCCAGTCAGTTGGCTTTGCAATGCACTTCGAGAAGCGGGGTCCACGCTTCTCGTGGCTTCGAGCGCGACCGCCAGCCGCAACCAACCGCCCGATGAAAAACTTAGGTCGGCATTTATAGCCACCTCTTCGCCTGTTTGAAGGTCCTTTAGGTAAACCGCACTGACATTTCCGGGTGTGTCGTCAAACGATTTCAAAGTGGCGGCAAGAACCAGTGACAGAGCCTTTATCGAATGACCGTCCGCAGGCAGGATGTCGACGGGTAGGTCGACGAGCCGATCATTGGGGGATTCAAGCGCGCGCAGAACAAGCCTGGCAGTTTCGCTAGCGTCCAGGGCCAGACCGTCCTGTGCCGCGACCAAAGCGCCATTAGCAGTTGTGGCCGGGACAATTGCCTTGCTGATCTGCTGCGACACACCGGCAATAAAAGTGGACAGCTTGAATTCGGAATAGTTAAAGGGGACGTCCAGCTGGGTGCGGGTGGGTTGCCTCCCGCTCACCTGCTCGCCAAGCCAGCCAGGGAACATGGCCACGGGCTGTTGTTTTGCGATCAATTGTTGCAGTGCGACGCGCGCAACAGCGTCATTGACCACAAAGTCAATTTTTTCGGGTTCCATGGGCACTACCTGATTCTTGAACCGCAAAATAACAGGCTCGTTCAGAGCTGAAACGGTGCGCGTAATTGCCTGGTCGATGGTCAGCCCGCCAACATTGACAGCACCAATATATACATTGCGAGGCAGCAGATTTCGGGTCCGGCCAAACGTCACAATGCCGACTAAAAATCCAAAAGCCAGGGCCACGCCTGCAAGAATCACCAGCGTCGCGGCGATAGAACCCCCGCTGGAACGTCGTTTCATCGCGAGAGATTCTAGCAGGTACAATCATTTTCAGAGGAAAACACAATGACGTCACAGGAAGGATTGTCGGAAATGGTCAGGCACTTTGATGCCAGCAAGGCCAAAGGAATAGACGCGACGGTGCAAATGAAGCTAACCGGAATCGATGGGGGTGACTATCACATCATGATAAAGGATGGCGCGGCGAAGCTTGTAACAGGGCATGCAGACCAGCCAAATGCCACCGTGGAGGTGGCATCCAAGGATTGGATGGATATCCTGGCCGGCACGCTGGATTCAACCGCGGCGTTTATGAATGGGAAGCTGCGTGTTTCAGGCGATCTGGGTCTGATGATGCGCTTTCAAAGCATGTTTGTCGCGGGTTTGGCGACCCGGTAATCCATGAAGTTGGCGCTTGTGCACGACTGGCTCAACCAGATCGGCGGCGCAGAGGATGTTCTGGAGGTTCTGCACAGCCTCTATCCCGCTTCTCCGGTTTATACCAGTATCTATGATCGCATGCGCATGCCAGCCTCCTGGCAGCGCTGGGATATTCGCGCTTCGTGGATGGACAGATTGCCGGACGTCTATCGCAAGCATCAACGCTACATGCCGATTTTTGCCGCACTTTGGGCGAGCAGGCGGATTCCCGACGAATACGACGTGTTATTGAGCAACAAGAGTGCCTTTTGCATTGGTGCACGGGCCGGAAAGGGTGCCAGAAACATTTGCTTTTGCCTAACGCCTACCCGATTCACCTACGATTTTGAGACCTACCGTGCGCGGGAGCGCATCCCGGCTGCCGCGCTGCCCATTCTGCGCATGCTCAATATTGGTCTGCGCCGCTGGGAACGAGCAGCGGCCCAGGTTGTGACAAAGTTTGCTGCGATAAGCAGTACGGTGAAAGAGCGCATCACACGCTGCTATGGTCGAGATTCGGAACTGATTTACCCGCCCGTGGATACTAATAAGTTCAGGCCGACCGAGACCGGCCGTGCGGGCAATTACTTGTTGATTGTGTCGCGGCTACTGCCGTATAAGCGGGTGGATCTTGCTATAGAGGCATGCAATAAGCTGGGCATCGAATTGGTTATTGCAGGCAGCGGACGCGACAGTGACCGGCTGAAAGGCATGTCCGGACCAACGGTGCACTGTCTCGGCCGGGTAAGCGATGGTGAGCTCATCACATTGCTGGCCGGCTGCAAGGCATTTATCTTTCCAGGCGAGGAAGATTTTGGGATTGCGCCCATTCAAGCCATGGCTGCCGGTAAGCCGGTAGTCGCGTTTGGGGCCGGAGGTGCATTGGACACCGTAATTGACGGACGGACCGGAATTTTGTTTCACCAGCCAACGGCACAATCCCTCGCTCATGCAATTCAAAGGATGGCTGAGGTAACATTCGCGCCCGACGCAATCCGGGATCACGCCGAACAATTCAGCGTGTCGCAATTTCGCGACCGGATTCTTCAGTTTTTGAAATAAGTTGCGGGTTGTGCGTGCTGACAACGCTGCGCTGTTGACACCTTGCAAGCCCATGTGTCACCGTGTGGACCGCACCATGAACCATGGAAGCATATTGTTTTAATTGCCGCCTAAAGCGCGCCATGCGCGATGAAAAAGCCACCTTTTTTGCGAACGGGTCACCGGTCACGTCCGGATTCTGTACCGTGTGTGGCAACAAACTCTTCAAAATGGGGCGAACTGAGGCACACGCCTCGTTAACACCACCCGTGGTGGTCCGGGTTCCGCGGGTTGCAAAACCTGCAGGGGAGCCCAAAATACGCAAGGTAGCCAAAGTCAGTGCGGGCGGATCGGAAACGAGCGCGACAATAAAGAAGCCGTCAGGATCCAGACCGGCCGCCAATCGAGTACAAACCCGAACAGGCGTGCCACTGGTCATCGTTGAATCCCCAACCAAGGCTCGAACAATTGGCAAGTTCCTCGGCAAGGGATTTAACGTTCGGCCCAGCGTAGGACACATTCGCGACCTGCCAAAGAATCGGCTGGGTGTGGATATTGACAATGATTTTGCGCCGACGTATGTCATTCCGATGGCGAAGAAGAAGACGGTAAAGGAGCTGCAACTGGTTGCACGTGACGCACGCGAAATCTGGCTGGCAACCGATCCGGATCGGGAGGGTGAGGCCATCAGTTGGCACCTGCAACATGCCCTTAACAAGGAAATCGAAGGCAAGCCCATCAGGCGGGTCGAGTTCCACGAAATCACGCCGCACGCCATTGATGAGGCCTTTAAGCATCCGAGAGATGTCGACATAAACCTCGTAAACTCGCAACAGGCCCGCCGAATCCTCGATCGGTTGGTGGGATATACGCTTAGTCCGTTGTTGCGGGAGAAGATGGGGCGAAAAGGGCTTAGCGCCGGACGTGTTCAGAGTGTGGCATTGCGGTTGGTGTGCGAGCGTGAACGCGACATTTTAGCGTTCATCCCTGTGGAATATTGGTCGTTGGAAGCCGAGCTTGCCAAGATTTTGGCGGAACAAGGCGTGGCCGAGACCCTTGGCGCCTCTGCAAAGGCGAAAGGTGTAAATTCGTTCATTGCCAAGCTGCATAAGGTCCGCGGTCAGGACCCGGACTTAAAAAATGAAACCGACGCAACCGGAATCGTGCGGGCACTCGAAGGGTCAAGCTATCAGGTGCTCAAGGTGGATCGAAAGGAACGCCAACGTAAGCCCGCGGCACCATTCACCACGAGCACGCTTCAGCAGGAGGCAAGCCGAAAACTTGGATTCAATGCTCGGCGCACGATGAGTGCAGCACAACAATTGTATGAAGGCATGGACGTTGGCGAGGGCACCATCGGGCTGATCACATATATGCGCACGGATTCGGTAAACGTGGCAACCAGCGCACAGGCGGAAGCGCGCGTCTTCATCGCCGAACGGTATGGCGAATCGTTTTTGCCGGTCGAGTCGCCAACATATGTAACCAGGTCAAAGAACGCCCAGGAAGCACATGAAGCTATTCGCCCGACGAGTGTGTTGCGAACACCGGAGTCACTGAAGCAATACCTTGACAAAGATCAGCTGCGCACCTATGACCTCATTTGGAAGCGATTTGTTGCGAGCCAGATGGATAACGCCATCTTTGACGTAACGGTGGTTGACGTTGAAGCGATTCCGGATTCGCATGCCGCGGCTTCTGGCACCGACCAGGCGACGATGGCCCTTACCTCCGGGTCGGAGTATTTGTTTCGTGCCAGTGGATCGATTATCAAATTTGCCGGATTTCTCAAGGTTTACGAAGAGGGACACGATGAGGGAGATGAATCGGTGGAGGATGCTTCGGACAAGCGTCTGCCCGAGTTGGCGTCCGGCGAGCCACTTGATCTTGTGAGACTGCTTCCGGGTCAGCACTTTACGCAACCTCCGCCAAGGTATACGGAGGCGAGCCTAATTCGTCGGCTGGAGGAGGAGGGCATCGGTCGTCCAAGTACATATGCCAGCATCATGACGGTGATCCAGAGCCGCGATTACGTATATCGAGAGGGCAAACAGCTTCGCCCCACCGAGCTGGGATTTCAGGTCAATGACATGTTAGTGGGCAACTTCGCCCGATATATTGACGTCGGTTTTACGGCACACGTTGAAGAAGATCTGGATCGGATCGAAACCGCACAACGGGAATGGGTGCCGGTTTTGCATGAATTCTTTGATCCCTTTCGCGATGCTGTGAAGATAGCTGGTGTGACGATCGTGCCAATTGAGCGCAAGATCGAACTGGTCGGGCGCACATGCCCAACGTGTGGTGAAGGTCAGCTAATTTATCGACAGAGCCGGTTTGGAAAATTTATCGGTTGCAATCGATTCCCAAAGTGCCGGCACACGGAACAAATTGGTCTGCCGGGCGTGTGTTGCCCCAAAGATGGCGGCATGCTGGTGGAGAAACGAATGAAAAAGGGCAAGCGCGTTTTCTATGGTTGCGCGAACTATCCAGCCTGCGATTTCACCACGTGGAACAAGCCGTTGGCGAACGTTAAGTGCCCAAACGGTGATGGAGGTCTGATGGTGGAGGCTGGCAAAGGTCGTGCCAAATGCCTAGTTTGCGAGACTGTAATAGATCTACCGGATACAGCCGATTGAAGCTACAATCGTTTATCAGACGTTAGCGCGCTAATTGTCACTTTGGCCTAACAGTGCTCTAGGTTGGCTTAGATGGAAGTTTATTCAACGATGGATAGTGGCGAAGCACACCGGAACCCGCACGGATTAATTTTGCTCGCCGAGGATAACCTTGCCAATCGCAAAGTAGCGGAAATCCAGCTTAGCCGGTTGGGCTATGTGACATTGGCGGTGCTAAACGGCCGCGAATGTGTCGCTGCATTTATGCAGCCGGGGGCACGGTTTAGCCTGATCTTGATGGATTGCAACATGCCGGTTATGGATGGTTACGCGGCCACCCAGGAAATTCGCCGGGTTGAGGAGACTGGCAAAGAGGGGCGGACGCCGATTATTGCCATGACTGCCAACGTTATGGAAGGCGATCGGGAATTGTGTCTTGCAGCCGGTATGGATGATTATCTGGCCAAACCGGTCAGCCAGGATGCCATGCGTGAAATGATGGCCAAATGGATTCAATGAACTAGCTTCGTTGGAGATTTTTCATGGATATTTACGCAGCACCGCTTAAAGATCAACTCTTTTGTCTGACCCGGTTGTCCGGTTTGGATGACGTGCAAAATCTCCCGGGTTGCGAGGAGGTTACAGCCGAGTTCGCAGACGCCGTTTTACAAGAATCAGGGAGATTCGCCTCCAAGGTGCTGTCTCCACTAAACCACACCGGTGATCGCGAGGGTGCACAGTGGGTCGATTACCGCGTTGCTACGCCCGCTGGATTTAAGGACGCCTATCAGCAGTATGTGGCGGCGGGATGGAATGGATTGGGGTGTGACCCCGAATTTGGCGGGCAGGGAATGCCAAAGTTAATTGTCGCGGCAGTGCAGGAAATGTGGCGCTCGGCAAACTTGTCGTTCTCTCTTGCCCCGTTGCTAACGGTCGGCGCCATAGAAGCACTAACGTTGTGCGCGAGCGAGCCGCTAAAGCATCAGTTTCTGCCCAAAATGATCGCTGGAACTTGGGCCGGCACCATGAACCTCACCGAGCCACAAGCAGGGACCGACCTCAGTCTTATCCGCACGCGGGCTACACCGCAAGCAGATGGGACCTATCGCATCGTGGGCCAAAAAATCTTCATCACGTATGGTGAACAGGATTGGACGGAAAACATTATTCACCTCGTGCTGGCGCGCACTCCAACTGCACCGGCGGGAGTGCGCGGAATAAGCATGTTCCTGGTCCCCAAAATACTGGTTTCAACAAGCGGTCAGCTCGGTGAACCGAACGACGTTGTATGCACTGGGATTGAACACAAGTTGGGAATTCATGCCAGTCCGACGTGCTCGATGAGCTACGGCGACAAGGGTGGTGCACTGGGTTACCTGGTTGGTGAAGAGAATCGCGGCTTGGAATATATGTTCATCATGATGAATAGTGCGCGATTTTCGGTCGGCCTGGAGGGGCTGGGCATCTCGGAGGCCGCCTATCAAAAGGCTCGCGCATACGCGCGCACCCGCGTACAGAGCAGGAGCTTGACGGGTGGGAAGGAATCGGTCACAATTATTCATCACCCGGATGTGAAACGGATGTTGTTGATGATGCGGAGCAAAATTGAAGCTATGCGTTCTCTGGCCTACGTTGTTGCGGCCCGACACGATTTTGCTATTCGACATCCGGATGCCGCGATTCGAAAGCAGAATCAACAGTTTGTTGATTTGATGATCCCGGTTGTAAAGGGTTGGTTTACCGAAAATGGTCAGCAAATCACATCGCTGGGCATTCAAGTTCATGGCGGGATGGGATATATAGAGGAGACCGGCGCCGCTCAATATTTTCGCGACGCGCGTATTGCGACAATCTATGAAGGGACAACCGGAATTCAAGCCAACGATTTGATCGGTCGAAAAATAGGTCGCGAGAGTGGAGCCACCTTATTTGCTGTACTGGATGAAATTGACACGGTCGCCGCCGAACTTGCTAAGTTTGACGGCGACCACTTTGCGGCAATCCGCGCCGCCTTGGCGGACGGCGTCCGCGCGGTTAGGCGGGCGGGCACGTATATTGCCGCGCAGTTTGGCGCGGACGCCACGGCAGTTTCTGTCGGTGCAGTGCCTTTTCTTGAATTGCTGGGTATCGTCGCAGGTGGGTGGCAACTCGCGCGTGCGGCCATGATCGCGCAGACAGAGATTGATGCCGGACGTAGTGAGAATTTTTACAAGGCCAAGATTGTGACGGCAAGGTTCTATAGTGACCATGTATTGAGCGCTGCGGCGGGCCTTGCGCAGACGGTCGTGTGTGGCGCGCCAGGCGCACTCGATATGGCTAATGATTGGTATTGAGAATCCACAGGCAAGTGATTAGGGCCTTGACTGGCTGCTCACATGTTACCGGCGCCTGGTTTCATATCATCTGCCAAATCGGACGGTGTTGCGCGCGCGAGCCTTGGCACCCTCGACCTCGCGGTTGCGCGCGGGTGCTTGAGTAATCAGTCCGCGAATCAGGCGGGCGGAGATGAGGGATATATCTTCAACAGCCTGATCAAAATTCATCTGATTGCCCGCGCTCGGTCGGACCGTGCCGCTAATCTTGCGGACAAATTGCAGCGCGGCTTGGTGAATTTCTTCGTCAGTGGCGGGCGGCTCAAAGTTGTTCAACGGTTTGATATTGCGGCACATGGCGCCGATGATAGCGGCAGAAGAACAAGCCAAATTACTGCATTACCCGACCGTCCAACCGGGTTGGCCACAGTGCAGCGAAAATTGTGAACTTATGGTGTGAAGTATTCGTCATCCGGCCAGCCGGCAACGTTGTTCGCTATATGTTGTTCGAGCGCCTTTAGCTCGCGGTTATCGAGAATGACATGATCCTGAATTATTTCTGTCCATACCGGCGCCTCGTCCGTTGAACGCATCTGATTTACCGCACGGGCGGTTTCTGATTTGAAAACGCCGAGAATCTGTGGCAGACCAATACGTGGCAGGCTGCGGCCCATCGCCTTGGCTTTTGCGGCTGCAGATGCCTGATCCGCGCCTCTGGCATGCCGAGCTCCTCCCGGCAGGATGGTCAGAATACCGTGCACATGATTTGGCATGGCAACAAAAGATCCGAGAGACAGCCCTTTGTAATGTTGCTTTAGACCAGTCCAGCTCGCAGCCAAGGCGTCAACGGCGGCGCGCGATACAAACAGGTTTTGTTGGTCGACCGTCACGAGGGTAATAAAGTAGCGACCGGCAACGGACGTATTGTGCGTCGGACGCTCTTCATAGGGTCGACGATGCCTGGGAAACGGCGACTTGGTTGACATTAAGCGATCCTAAGTGCCGTAGCCATTCGGCGGACACCCTCGTTGATAATTTCCTGGCTGGTCGCATAACTGAGCCGTATGTACCCGGGTGCTCCAAAGGCCTCGCCGTGGGTTACTGCTACCTTGGCAGTTTCCAGCAGATACATTGATACTTCCTGGCTCGTGTGAAGCACCGCACCACTCGCGAGTGGTTTTCCAAATAGACCCCGCACGTCCGGGAATACATAAAAGGCTCCAGGTGGCAACGCGCACACCACTCCGGGTATATTGTTTAGTGCTGCGACAATCGCGCCCCGCCGCTGTTTGAACGAGGCAACCATTGCCCCGATTTCAGCGCTCAGGTCGGTTGTATAAGCTTTGAGCGCGGCATGCTGGCTAACGCTGGATGGATGCGACGTGCTGTGGCTTTGAACCTTTTGCATCGCCCGGGCGTATTCGTCTCTCGCGCTGGCGGCGAATCCGATGCGCCAGCCGGTCATGGCTACACTTTTACTCAGACCGTTGACAATGATTGTGCGCTCGATGAGATCCGGTGCCGCCTCAAGCCAGCGGACATATTTGTCGTCATACACGATGTTGTCGTATAGTTCGTCCGTAATGACTATGGCCTGGTTTGAGCGCATCCAATCGGCAATCATTTCCAATTCCGACCGGGTGTAAACAGCCCCGGTTGGGTTGCTCGGCGAACACAAGAGAATGGCGCGTGTTTTCGGCGTAGTGTGAGCATCCAGCATCGCACGAGTGACCTTAAAGCCGGTTTCGATTCCCGTAGAAATGATCACTGGCGTGGCGTCAGACAGTTTGACCATTTCAGGATAGCTGACCCAGTATGGCGCGGGCACAATAACCTCATCACCGGCGTCACAGAGTGCCATGAGCGCCAGATACAACGCTTCCTTGCCGCCATTCGTGACGACAAGCTGGTTGTACCTGTAGTCAAACTCAGTTTGTTCTTTTAAGCGCGCAGCTATGGCTCGGCGTAGCGCAATTGTTCCGCCAGCCGGCGTATATTTGGTAAGGTTGGTTGTGATGGCCTCATGCCCCTGATCCTTAATGACAGTCGGGGTGGGAAAATCCGGCTCACCCGCACCAAACGAAATAACAGTTTGGCCTGCCTCGCGCATCTCCGCAACCTTGACTTCCAACGCCTGGGTCGCGCTGGCTGCGACCTTGCGTGTTCGGGCGCTGACGCGAATGGGCATGGTCGACGCGACAAACGCGGTTGTTCCGTTGGTAGTCATGGGGCGTAGATTGTACTGTCCCGGCCTACGGCTGCACAAAGGTCTTAAGTATGTCACCGACCTGCCAAACCTCGGAGATGAACCAGTCCGCGTCGCCAGATGGTGGACAATCAACCAAAATTGTGGTCATGCCGAGTGCTTTGGCCGTCCTTGTGTTTACGGCTGAATCCTCGACAAGTGCGGATTCGTTGGCGGTTACGCCGAGCATTGCAAAGGCTTTCTTGTAGGCTTCCGGATGGGGTTTGTTGATCAGTCCAAGAGACTTTATGTGAATCACGCGTTCAAAGCAATCTGCTATGCCGAGGTGACTCAGAATGCGGGCCGCATGTTTATCGTCGGCGTTGGTGAGAATCGCCCGTCGCAACGGCAGCCCCAGCAGCATTTCCCGAACGCGGGGATCAGGTTTGACATGATCCAGCGGAACATCATGGACATATGAGAAAAAGTCTTCCAGGTCAAACGCGTAGCCCTCTTCGGTCATGCCCCGTAATGCCGTACCGTATTTCTCCCGCCACCGTTTGCGTTGGGCGCTTGCCTGCGGCGCGCTCATCCCAAAACGTGTTTCCGCAAACGACTGTATGCGGGCGCCTACCTGTTGCATCAGGCCGTCACGGCGGGGGTATAACGTGTCATCGAGGTCAAAAAAAATGGTGGTTAGCATCAAACTGCCTCCTTGAGGTTGTATAAATTTCCATCTGCGTGCCACCGCGTGCCATCGGCATCAGACAGTAGAAAATTGCCTTCCCGACGCAGCGGAGCGCCGGAAACCGGGGCTCGTAAACTGGCTTCGAACGGCACTTCGAATGTGACGGCAGTGCGCAGTCCGGGAACGCGGTTGACTGAGAACACGCTTGGTGATATGAGTAGCGGCACGCGCTGGAGGGCGCCATCGACAGCGATCATTGCACCCACGGGCAGGGTCCGCTTAAGAGCACGTGAGCGCAAGTGACTTAGCGGCACGGTCTTTGTCACTTCAAAGTGCGCCGCGCGCAGTTGTTGAATCATCCAACGCGGGTGAAAGTCAAAGTTTAGCGTGGCAAACTCCACCGGAGCATCGGCATACGGAGACCATCCGTTTGACCCAAAGGCATGGCGAACCATTGCCTTTAGGTTGCGCTTGTTGGCAAACTCCATGATGAACGTGGCGCCAGGATGAAGCGTATTACGAATCTGTGCAAGCGCTTTTGGCACGTCGGAAATATGATGAATGACCCTGATCATTGTGGCCGAGTCAAAAATGCCCGGGGCAAATGGAAGTTCATATAAATTGCCCACCACGAACTTGAAGCGGTCATCTGATCCCCAGCGTTGCCGGGCCTCCTCAAGCAGGGAGCGGGAATAATCGAACAGCACGACCTCGCGGTAGCCTGCATACAACTCGGCAAGACGACCGAATCCGGCGCCAAATTCGATCAGACGTGACCCTGTTGCGGGCAACAGCCGCTTGAGCGCGGCACGTTCAACGGCATCTTCGTAGGTTCGGTCTGCATTTCCCCAAAACCGTTTCTGGTAATCCGAACCCTCGTAGTCACAAATATTTGGCATCAGTATTCCGCCGCGGCTTCGGTCTTGGCAGCCTGATGCGCGGGGCTTGTGCCGGATTGTACATTTGCGAGGATTGATGGAATGAGCACGAATCCACAGCCGACCACTTGCAGCGGCTGCAGTATTTCACCAAAAGAAAGTATGAAAGGATGGATGCCCACAGGAGCTCGGTAACCGCTATGAGGCCCGCGGTTTTGGCGGGAACGAAATGTAGACCCAGCGTAAACAGCGCGTAACCACCCAGGGTTGGAATGATCGCAAGGAATGCCAGCAACAACCATTCGTTAACCGAATAGGCGGGCGTGAACACCTCCGGGGCTAATGCAAGCGCGACAAGAGCCAATGCAAGTGTGCCAAATCCAAAAACGTAGGTGAGGGCGGTGACTGAACTGACTGTGGCTGTGATACAGCCCAATGCCAAATACGCCGACCAGGGCAAGGCTGAAAAATTGTCGCCGCGGCACTCCGAGAAATGCCGGCCGGGTGACCATCACAATCGAGATTAAGGCGATGGCTGCGAAAAGGTCGCGCCACAATGCAAGACCCACGGGCGTGATGTGGTACTGTTTCAACAGCAGCCCAATCAGGGGAGACGTTCCAGACCAAAACATGGCTGCTATAGAGCACAAGCCATAGCCGACCAGCCGCGCGCGGGGAGACGACATCACCATTTGGCGATTAGCGGGAAAGCTCTCGGGCCGCCGCATCGATGACAGGATCGGCGTTGCCCGTAAATTCGTCCCATTCCGCAGTGACAGGTACGTCGGGGATCAATCCAACGCCTTCCCAACTGCGCCCATCCTGAAGCTGAAATGCCTCCTCCGCCAGCCACAAAACCGAACCATCTTCAAATGGAATTGAAAATAGCGCTTCGATATTGCCGCTGCTCTTGGCTCCGCCAAGCTTTGCCCGACCAGCAGCCTGCAGAGAACCGGCAAATACCTCGGCTGCGCTGGCTGTGCTCCTACTGGTCAGCACAATTAGTGGAACCGTCTGGCTGTTGCCAATGCTTTCCGCTCGGACAGTGAACTGTGAGGTGGTGGCGTTTGATCGCGTGGCCAGCCTGCCGAGCCGACCTTTTGCAAACATGCCTTCAATCCCGGATAACTCGCGAAATTGCCCGCCACCGTTTAGTCTGACATCAACGATTAGTCCGTCGAGCATGCCGCCGCCGCTCTTCATCAGGCTGCGCAGCGCATCCCGAACTTTCTGCTGGATGTTGTCTTCGGCGAATGTGGGTAAAAAAATGTATCCGATCTTTTTTTCGCCGGGTAGCATTCGATACTCTACCGTAGCACCGTTTTTGACTTGACCGCGCTGGATAGTCACGGTCCGTGATGGTTGGCCGGGCGTTTGGACTTTTACCGTTACCGTTTCGCCGTCCGGTCCTCTCAACTTTTGGATTGCGGGCATGCCGGACGCGTCAACGGAGGGGCTTCCTTCAATCTCAACGAAGTGGTCATGCGGCAGAAGTCCTGCTTTTTCGGCGGGACTCCCTGGCTTTACCTGCAAAATATATACGTAGTGCTGCGCATCGTTGACATCGGTCGTGATACCAATCCCGACATACGATCCGGATCCGGTGCGGCGGCTGTCATCAGCGTTGGATTCGGACGGTGATTCGAAATGACTGTGGTCGTCCTTAAGCCCATCGATTAGGGCATGCATCGCGTCATAGAACGCGGCATCAGATATTCCGGTGTTGATCAGGCTATTAATGCGCTGCCGGGCTGCCAACCAGTCCACGCCGTGGAAGTCGGGGTAGACATACTTGTCGTTCACTGCATTCCAAAGCTTATCGAAAATTCGCGCCTGCCTTAGTGTTGTCTCCCGTGACACCGGTGCAGCAGTTGCGGTAGCTTGCAGAGTCGCGGTTGGACGGATGCGGGTTTCAACAAGCGCCGGGGACTGGGCGGTCGGAACATATGGCGTTGCAGATCTATCATCCGTGGCGCCTGGCGAAGTCGGTTTGGGCAGGGCTGGAATGGCTGTCGCTGAGGGGGCGACGAGGCGCGCTGTCGGAGCAAGTGATGCCGAATCAGTCGCCTGCGTCTGTGTCAGCAAGTAACCCAGGGTCCCACCCACAAGCGTCGTCATCATCGTCGCCACGGTGCACAACATGCATCCCACTGCAAGGACCGCAACAGCTGATTTCTTCATCATAGAATTTGGGGCAAAATATCCCGGAGATGCCGGACCCGGCGGTCATGGAAGCCGGCGAAAGCGTTACGCGGATCCACCAGAATTGCCGAAAGCCCGGCATTTTGGGCGCCAACGACGTCGGCATAGTAATTGTCACCGACGTAAAGTGCTTCAGCCGGCGGCACATCTCCAGCCAACTTGAGCGCAGCCTCGAAAATTCCGGGCGACGGTTTGTAGCATCCTGCTTGTCCCCCACTTAATGTAAAGTCAAAGTAGGGTCGCAAGTTGATCTTTTCAACATACGGATCAAGTGGCTCCTCGCGGTTGCTCACAAGTCCGACCTTTACACCGCGTCCCCGCAGCGTGCCCAGAACGTGGTAGCTGTCAACATATACGGCATCTTGCGGATCGTATACGGTGTCGAAAAGGTCCTGGATCTGGTGGGCGTGATCCGTGGTGTGATTTGCCTGCACTTCATCCAGGAGTAAGTGGTTGTAGTTGACCCAAAATCCACGCGTATCAAACCGTGCCAAATCGGCATCAACTTGTGGACCGCCTGCCCAGTAGCGGTGGGCCGCGCGTTCAACCGCGCGCGCTTGGTCACTATCAAGGGCCACCCCGACGCGGTGGGCGAATTCAACGAAGATTTCAAAGCCTTCCGGCAGGCTTGCGCGGAGCGTTCCATCCAGGTCAAATAAAACTGCTTTGTATCGACAATTATTCACGCCCCCAATGCTAATCGGAAACGCGGAAGGCGTCCGCTTGCGTTAACATTGATGCATCGTCATGAAGACCTATCGATACTTTCTTGCGGGCTTGGGAAATATTGGGCGCTCGTTTCTGGAGATCGTCTCAGCGCGAGAGCGGATTCTCGCCGAACGATATGATCTCGCCCTGAAGTGCGTGGGTGTTTCGGATTCATCCGGTAGTCTCACGTCACCGGAGGGCGTTGATATACCCTCGGTTATCCGGGCGAAAAAGGCCAGGCTGAGTCTGGCGTCCATCCGAGGAACGCACGTGGGCGCCGATCTTGCCAGCGTGTATCAAGACCTTGGCGAATCGGTTGACATGTTGTTGGATGCAACGCCCGTGAACCTGGAAGGCGGTGATCCGGGCTACACACTCACAAAGCTCGCCCTTTCCAGAGGGTTCCCGGTCGTGACTGCGAACAAAGGACCCCTTGCCCTGCATTTCAATGAGCTGGCGTCACTGAGTGATTGGACGGATAAACGCAAACCAATGTTGCGTTTTAGCGCCACAGTCGGCGGCGCCATGCCGACTATCAACGTAGGCGTATATGACATGCCGTGTGCACATATTATGCGCGTTGAGGCGGTACTGAATGCCACGACACAGATTATTCTGGAAATGATGGCGGGTGGTCAAACCTATGAAACTGCGGTGCAGGAAGCACAAAGACTTGGAATCGCTGAAACTGATCCAAAGTTGGATGTGGAAGGCTGGGATGCAGCTTGTAAGCTCGTGATAATTACCAATACGGTCTTGCGCCAACCCTGTTCGCTGGCCGACGTTAGCATAGCCGGCATCGACGGCAACACCGCAAACGAGGCGCGCGCGGCCCGCGTGGTTGGCGAGCGTATGAGTCTTCTCGCCACAGCCGAGTGGGATGGTTCACGCTATCGTCTGGGCGTTGCGCCCACCCCGCTTTCGATTTCACACTCCTTTGGTCAGCTTACCGGTGCAGAGATGGGTGTTCAATATGAAAGTGATCTTTACGAACGCATCACGCTTATTGCACGTGAAACCGGACCTGGCGGCTCTAGCGCGGCAATGCTGCGAGACGTGATCAACATTTCTGTGGGACATTGACGTGGCAAGCCATACTGCCACCACGTGGAAATGGCCGACCGGTGACTTCGGTGTGGTCGAGCTTGCAGATTATTTTGTCGCCGATATTGCCGAGTCCAGTGGTCAAACAGCACTGGCCGCGTTCGGCGCCGGGTTTCCTACAACGTTAAGTGAATCTCCCAAAGCGATGTTTTACCTTGAGGTGGGTGAGCGTGCTGTGGCAGCTCGGGCAAATTATCTGGCGTGCCGCGTGCTCGGGTTGCCATGCGTGACTGTGGCCCGGGCCCACCATATCAATCACCCGACTGAAATCGTTGCGGTACGCGCGTGTGAACCGATTCAAATTGGCCAGCCATATCGACTTATTGATTTGCGCGGCCGGTCCAGTGACCTGCAGGCTGCACTGCCTGCCAATGTAGACGACGGGTTGAAATACATCGTGCTGGACTATTGTTTCGGCGGCCATGGCGACCCGGCGCTTGCGACGGCCGCGGGGGCGCTGTTCCACACCGCGAAAATTGGGCCGCCAATCATGGGCGCACGATCCAGCGAAGAGTGGCTAAGCATATTCCGGACTGCTTCGCTTGATGGAGCCGGGATGGCCGCGCTCCGCGAGTTTGCCGAGACCTTGCACGTACAATCCGCGACGATTCATTCCATGATTCAGCGTGACGAGGTCTGGTTGGACCGCAGTGCGATACGCGGCAGCGCCAAAAAGTTCGCGGCGGTAATTTTGGCCTCGATTCACGCGCTTTATGCAGCGTTGTAACAACTGACTGATTTGAAATGCCACTCAAAACTAGCACGTATTTTGATCTACTCGAAGCGCTTCGCCAACCAGGTTGCGCGGCGTGCCGGCTGAGTGACCGCTACGTTCGCGAAAATATCGATTCCTTCTTCTACGAAAATATTACAAATGTTGCACGCCGTGAAGACATCCGCCGAAGTAGGGGCTTTTGCTCACTACATGCCAGCATGTTGCCGGCGCCTGCGCGGATGCAAGGCATTGCCATCTTGCATCAAGATGTGCTGAACGACGTATTGCGGGAGATGGAATCGGTTGGCAGGACCGCCACTTTTTGGAGGCGCAGAGACCGTGCAGCGTCGGTGCGGCCCAAACGCGCGTGCACGCTATGTGAGTTTGAACGGGACCGCGAACAGTTTGTCCTGAGCACTCTGGTGGCACTTTTTCGGGATCCGGAATTGACCGCGACGTTTGACGCCTCCGATGGGGTATGCATGCCGCATTTTTATGGCGCGTTGAAATTATCACATGTGGCGGCGGCAGATATGAAAGCGTTTGCAATCGCTCAAACGACCAAGATGGCGCGGTTGCGGGATCAATTGATCCAATTTATCGGCCAAAGCAATGGGTCTTATGGAAATCGGGCCATGGGTGATGAAGCAGATTCGCCCTTGCGCGCCGTGCGCATGGTCAGTGGCCGGATTGTCCATGCTGACGGTAGATGATGGCTCGCGCAAGAAAATATGCAGCTTGAACTTCCCATCCACGAGCTGGCAGATCAATTGCGGTCGCTGTGGAGCACCCATAACCGCTTGGTCCTGATTGCTCCAACAGGCAGTGGCAAGTCCACCCAATTGTGTCAGCTGTTATTGGCCGCTCACCGGGTGCCGGCAGAAAAGCAAATTGTTGTCTTGCAGCCACGCCGAGTGGCCGCGCGTGCGCTGGCAAGGCGGGTGGCTGATGAGATGGGCTGCCAGCTCGGTGGACTGGTCGGATACAAGGTGCGGTTTGAAGAGTCAACCAGTGACGCAACGCGTATCGTGTTCGTGACAGAAGGAATGTTGTTGAGATGGTTGCAGAGCGACCCACAACTGCGAAACGTGGGCGCAATTCTGTTTGATGAATTTCACGAACGCAGTTTGCACAGCGACCTGGCCCTCGCTCTGTGCAAGCAACTTCAACAGCTGCGTCCTGAACTGCTGCTTATGGTGATGAGCGCAACATTGGATGCGGGATCGGTCGCGGGTTACCTGGGTTGCTGCCCGCAGGTGCAAAGTGGTGGCAGAGCGTTTCCAGTGACCGTCACCTATGCGGACTGGGATGACGATGCTCCCGTTTGGGAGCGCGCAGCTGCTCAGGTAAACCGGGTATTGGAGGAAGGCAACCGCGGTGATGTGCTTGTCTTTATGCCGGGTGCGTTCGAAATAGAGCAGACGATTCGGGAGGTGCGACGTACGGCGTCACGTGCGGCTGGCGCGCAGGCAATTCTGCTGTTGCCGATGCATGGCGAGTTGAGCAGTCAGGAACAGGACCGCGTGTTCCAATTGGATTCCAGGAGCCGGAAGGTGATCGTGGCAACCAACGTCGCTGAGACCTCACTGACGATACCGGGTATCGTTTATGTGGTTGACAGCGGGCTGGCCCGGATTGCTCATTACGACCCGGCGCGCGGCATAAATGAGCTTCGTCTGGAAGCGATAAGTCGCGCAAGCGCCGATCAACGCGCGGGTCGGGCCGGCCGTCAGGAGCGAGGCTGGTGTCACCGTCTTTGGACTGAGCGGTCTCACGCCAGGCGGAACGAACGATCCATTCCAGAAGCACAACGCGGCGACTTGGCCGAGGCCGTGCTGCTGTTGCACTCTCTGGGTGTCGCGGATGCCGTTGGGTTCGACTGGCTCGACGCGCCCTCCGCTGACCAAATTAGGGAATCAGACCGGTTGCTGGTTTCACTGGGTGCGCTGGTCAGTCTGGGGCCGGACAGTTACGCTGTGACCGATTTGGCGCTGGCCATGCTTGCCCTTCCAGTGCATCCACGTCACGCGCGGATGTTGATTGAGGCCAAAGTGCGCGGCTGTGCTCCCGAGGTTTCCCTTTTCGTCGCCATCATAAGCGGCCGAGATTTGCTCCAGCGGATTGATCGTTCTGACAAGATAAGAACGAAGGCACGTGCGGCGCTGAATGACGATCCCCGGTCCGATTACGGGTTGTTGCGGCGCTCGTTCGAGCTGGCTGCCGCATGTGAATTTGATTTCAGGGTGTGTTATGCAAATGGCGTGAATGCCGGGGCTGCAAGGGAAGTGGCGCGAACGTGGGCGCAGCTTCGTCGTTTGGTTGGCGACGCCGCCTCGCGTCGGCCTGCTGACGTTGTCGAACAAATAGCTCGCTCTCACCTTGCCGGCAATCTGGACCGCGTTGGGGCGCGGCTGAGCAGTGGGAGCGATCAGTTTGAAATGATGGATGGCAGGATCGCCGAGCTTCGCAATGAGAGTGCCTTGCGGGCACAGCGTTCACTAAGCCCGTTGGTTGTAGCAAGTGAGATCCGTTCAATTCAAACACGTGATGGTGATGCGTTGATATTGTTGGGCGGCTGCAGTGGAATCAAAGCGGAATGGATTTCCGAGCTTCGTCCAGTGGGCTATGCTGAAGCAGTCGAGCACGTTTACGATCGATTGAATAGGCGCGTTGTCGCAGCACGGGTGATGCGGCTGGGGGCGCTGGTGATTGGTGCCGAGTCGTGCAGGGATCTGGACCCTGTGGCGAGTGGCCGGGTATTGGCCATGGAATTTGCGCATTTGCTTGCCCACAATGAACATGCACCGCAATTCCCCAAATTTACACCTGCTGTGCGCAAAACCGTTCAGGCGCGAGCACTTACCGAGGCACAGCTGATAGAAATTTTGGCATCGAGCTGGCGCGGGTGCTCAAGTGCCAGGGAAGCAGCGCAACAGGATGTGCTGCTGCCTGAAGTTTTGGATTAGGGTGGGTAGGTGATGCCACCGATCAACTGTATTTTTGCCAGTGGCCAGTAGCGCAACCACGCACGACCGACAACCTCGCTGGCCTTGATTCCGGTATTCCATACCCGGGAATCCTGACTGCCATCACGATTGTCGCCCTGCACCCAATATTCATCTGGTCCCAGTTGCCGTTTGATACTAAATCGGTTGGATTGATTGCGCTCTGGCGTGACATACGGCTCGGGAAGCGCCTTGCCATTAATCAAAACCTGGTTCCCACGAATTTCCAGCATCTCACCAGGAAGGCCAATGATGCGCTTGAACAACCGATCCTTGGATACCGAAGCATCCAGAACTATAAGATCGCCTCGTTTAAGGCCGCCGGTGTACTTATAAATTTGCTGGTCAACCAGGATGCGGTCGCCCGGCAGGTAATTCGGGACGGCACTGGTCTGTTCTATCATGTAATTGCCGATCAACACGCGCGAAACGCCCATGACGATCGCAAACAGAATAAGCGTCTCGATGATTTCTCGAAGCACGACTTTGCCCAAGCTGCGTTTGGCCCCGGGAATCTGAGGTAGATTGGTTTCGGATTGTTCGGAATTAATCGTGTCTATTACTTTTGGGGCGCCGGCGCCGGCGTTTCACAGTATGTGGCCCCGGCCAAGCATCATGACTTGTGAGGCTAAATGATGCCGTGGCGGAGTGCGCCGAATTGTACATGTTTGAATGGTTGACCCGCGGGTTACAATCGAATGCTAATCAACCCATGGAAGCTGAAGTGATTGAACTGCCATTGTTTCCGCTAAATGTAGTGCTTTTCCCGGGGCAAACGCTACCGCTGCATATCTTTGAACCGCGATATCGGTTGATGATTCAAAAGTGCATTGATGAGAAATCTCCTTTCGGAGTGGTGTTGCTTAACGAAGGCGACGGTGAGCCATATTCGGTGGGAACATATGCGGATATAACTGACGTTGAGCATCTTGCAGATGGCCGGCTTAACATAAATATCGTGGGCATTGAGCGATTTATTGTCGAAGACGTGCATATGACGGATGAGGGATACCTGTTGGGAGAGGCGATATTGTTTCCGTTTCGCAATGATCTTAAACCTGGCAAAGAACTGCGTCGCGACGTCATCACTCAGTTGAAGAAGTATCTTGGTTTGCTGTCCAATGTCAGTGGCGTGCGCTTTAAGTTTGACCGATTCCCTCGTGAAAGCGCCGGAATCGCCGTTTTTGTGGCCATTGCGCTGCAGCTGCCCTTGGACGACAAGCAGGAGTTGCTTGCAACTGAATCGGTCAGCGAGCTATTGCGAAAAGAAAGCAAGATTCTCAAGGACGAATTGTTCACTCTTGGCATCATGAGCAAGACCATCCGGCCGCCGTTGGACACGGAAGATTCGATTTTTTCATTAAATTAGGCGCGTAAAAGATGAAGATTGTTTTGGACGCAATGGGGGGTGATTTTGGCGCCGGGCCGAACGTGGAGGCTGCAGTAGTCGCGGCAAAAGAATTTGGCTATGAAGTGGTGTTGGTAGGCAGGCAGGAATTATTGCGGCCGCTGCTGAACAAGCAAATTACGGCGGGTTTAATCATTCCGATCGTGCACGCTTCCGAGGTCATTGAAATGGACGAGCATCCGGCCCAAGCCGTCAAGTCAAAGAAAGACAGCTCGATCGTGGTCGGAATAAACATGGTGAAGCGTGGCGAAGCGGACGCGTTTGTGTCGATGGGCAACACCGGAGCGGGACTGGCGGCGTCACTGTTAAACCTGGGGCGGATCAAAGGAGTGCACCGACCGGCTATCACTGCGGCGATTCCAACACTCAAGGGTTGGAGCCTGATGTTGGATTGTGGCGCAAACGCCGAAGTAAAGGCTGATTATTTGGTGCAATTTGCACTGATGGGCAGTGTTTATTCCAACAAGGTGTTGGGAGTGCGCGAGCCAACCGTCGCGCTAATCTCGAATGGTGAGGAGGACACAAAGGGCACCACTTTGGTTCAAGAGGCCAACGCAATGCTGCGTGCAACCAAGGGCATCAATTTTATTGGGAATGCAGAAGGCCGCCATGTTCCACAAGGGTATGCGGATGTCTTTGTTACAGACGGGTTCACAGGGAACGTGATGCTGAAGTTAATGGAAGGCATGGGTGGCTTCCTTAAGGGGATGATCCGAGAGGAAGTGATGCGGGATGCAAAGAGCAAGCTGGGTGGAGCCTTGATCCGCGACGCTCTGGCACGGGTGAGCGCACGCACTGATTACGAAGAGGTCGGCGGGGCGCCCCTGTTGGGCGTGGACGGTGTGGTGGTTATAGGTCATGGGCGGAGCAATGCACGCGCAATACGCAGCGCAATCAGGGTGGCTGGCAGATATGTCGAGCAGCGTGTTGTGGAGACAA
Organism: Chloroflexota bacterium; assembly: GCA_025354985.1. Classification (GTDB taxonomy): domain Bacteria; phylum Chloroflexota; class Anaerolineae; order J036; family Brachytrichaceae; genus AQU-03. The sequence continues at coordinate 6,224 of JANXLU010000005.1, read as the reverse complement.
TTGAGCGCGGATTGCAAGCACTGCCGGTGGCCACTCCGTCACGCCAGATATAGACAGCCCGAAAAAGTAGAACACAATGGCGAATGAGAGAAAAAGATTTGGCCGGGTGCGGAGCGGTCTGGGTAGAGTGGCGCGTGCGGCGAGGGAACGTATATATCGCAGGCGCGGTCAAGTGGGCGCGCCGGTAAATTTCATCGTGCGGCGTGACTCACAGCGTCGCGCGGTCATCACGGGCCTTGGTGCGGTCACCTGTCTGGGTCTAAATGTCCCGGTGATGTGGGATGGACTGATCAATGGCCGAAGCGGGATTGCCCGAGTTTCCGGATTTGACGTTAGCACAATTCCGGTAAAGATCGCCGGCCAAGTGCGGGGTTTTGTTCCCAGTGAACTGATTGAGCCAAAGGAGTCGCGTCGCATGGCCCGGGCCTCGCACCTGGCGATCAGTGCGGCGGAGGAGGCTCTTCGAGATAGCGGTATTCGCATTGGTCATGACGTCAGGTCTGAACGGACTGCTGTCATCATGGGTACAGCGATTGGCGGTTTCGAGATGAGCTACGGCGCGATGAAGGAATATGAGACGCTGGGGTATCGCAAGGTAAATCCATTTGGCTTGCCGGCGGCGCTTCCAAACGCTCCTGGCCATCACATCAGCAAGTATTTCAATGCGAAGGGATCGCTAAGCACCGTAGTCGCAGCCTGCGCAAGTGGCACCCAGACGGTTGGTGACGCACTCGAATTAATTCGGCGCGGTCGTGCCGACGTCGTATTCGCAGGTGGTGTTGACAGCGTTTTTATAGACGGAGCATTGGTCGCATTCAGCCTAATGCGCGTGCTTGCGTCGAAATACAACGATACGCCGGAACAGGCTGCACGCCCATTTGATGTAACGCGCGATGGCTTTTGCTATTCCGAGGGCGCAGCGGTGTTGATGGTCGAGGATTACGAGCACGCGGTGGCGCGTGGCGCAAAGATATATGCGGAGGTTCTGGGGATGGGAGTGTCATCCGACGCCCACCATATTGCAATCCCGGACCCCACGGCAAGCGGCGCGATTCGGGCAATGGAATGGGCCCTCGAAGACGCGCGGATCAGCCCCGAGGATGTTCAATATGTCAACGCTCATGGTTCCGGCACACAAACAAACGATCCTCTTGAGACGCGTGCGATCAAGTCCGTGCTTGGGCGGCACGCCTACAGTGTTCCAGTCAACAGCATCAAGAGCATGATGGGTCATGCGATGGGGGCAAGCGGTGCGATCGAGGCGATGAGCACCGTGTTGACGATCCAGAATGGGATTATTCCTCCGACCATCAATCTCGAAAACCCGGATGTGGACTGCGATCTGGACTATGTTCCCAAAGTGGCGCGAAAGGCTTCGATTGACATTGCACTTTCAAATTCGTTTGGACTTGGAGGTCAGAACGCAACGATTGCGTTGGGACGGGTGGCCTGATGTGGTTTAACGATTATCACACTCATACAAACTTTTCCGCCGATTCTGAAAGCAGCATGGAGGATCAATGCCGGGCGGCGATTGCCGCCGGCATCAAGCAGATTGCCTTTACCGAGCACGAAGATTACAACCCGGGGGACTTCACCTCATTCTTTTTTAGGCACGAAGATTATTTGCGAAAGATTGAAGTGTGTCGCAAGCAGTTTGGCAGGCAGCTGATCATCCGAAGTGGAATTGAGGTCAGTGAACCACATTTTTTCAGTGAGCGGGCGGGCTACGTGTTGAACAAGTTCGATTGGGACTTTGTGCTGGGATCATTGCATTGGGTGGACGGGAAACACAATTGCTATATCGCAGACTGGGTGGATGCCTTTGGCGGTTGGCACGCGGCATACCGGGCCTATTTCCTCGAGCTGCAAACCCTGGCCGCGGAAGGGGATTTTGACGTCCTGGCGCACATTGATTATCAGTCCCGATATGCCCCGCCCGACGTATACGCTCAGTATCACGTGGAAGATTTTGAGGACGTTGTGCGTCCCGTATTGGCTCATGTAATTGCTCGCGGCAAAGGCATAGAAATAAACACAAGTGCCCTGCGTCGCGGTCTTGCAAATCCGAATCCACCAGCCATAGTCGTGAAATGGTTCCATGAGATGGGCGGCACGATTCTGACGCTTGGCAGTGACTCACATAATCCCAAACATACGGGCGCAGGAATTTCCGCGGCGCTGGATATGGCGCGCGCCGCGGGATTTTTGAAGCTTGCGACGTTTGAACATCGACAGGTTACGCTGGTTGATATTGACTGAGCGCCCGCCCGCCATTTCCAACGGGAATCCAATAACCGCTGGATAGAGTGGACTAAATTTGTTGCCGGGATAGTGCGGCAACCAAGGAAAATAGGTAACAAACCATGTTGAGTTTTGATCGCTTTACAGAACGCGCGCAGGATGCGGCGCAGCGCGCGCTCGAAATAATGTCACGGTATCACCACAGTCAGATTGACATCGAGCACATGTTGCTGGCCATGTTGGAGCAGCAGGATGGCGTTGCCGGTCAACTATTTGAGAAAGTTGGTGCTGATGTAGCCGTTGTTTCGGGAAAGCTGGATGACGTGCTAAAGGCCTCGCCTCGCGTGCAAATTTATGGCGGTTCGGGTAACACCGGCCAGGTTTTCATCACACCACGCACGCGTCGAATTGTCGAGCTGGCGAATGATGAGGCCAAGCTGCTAAAGGACGAGTTTATTTCTACCGAGCACTTGCTGCTGGCTATTGCTAGTGAGCGAAATACACCCACCGCGCGGATTCTGGCAGACGCCAAGGTTACCCGCGAGAAGCTACAAGAGGCTGTAAAGGAACTGCGGGGTGGGCAGCGCGTTACTGATCGACAGGCCGAGGCAAAGTATCGAACACTTGAGAAATACAGCCGTGACTTGACGCAGATGGCGCGTGACGGGAAGCTCGATCCCGTGATCGGACGAGATGAGGAGATTCTGCGCGTGGTTCAGGTGCTTGCGCGGCGGACCAAAAATAATCCGGTGTTGATAGGTGAAGCCGGCGTCGGCAAAACGGCTATTGCGGAAGGTCTGGCGCAAAAAATCATCATTGGTGACGTCCCTGACATCTTGTTGAACCGACGTGTCGTGGCGCTGGACATGATGAGTATGGTGGCGGGCTCGCGCTTTCGCGGTGACTTTGAAGAGCGGTTGAAGCAGTGCATGGACGAAGTGCTGCGATCAAATGGCGAAATCATTCTGTTTATCGATGAGCTGCATCAGGTGGTGGGGGCTGGCAACGCCGGTGGCAGCATGGATGCGGGCAATATGATGAAGCCGGCGCTCGCGCGCGGTGAACTACAGTGCATAGGCGCGACCACGCTCGACGAATATCGAAAATATATTGAAAAAGACAGCGCGTTGGAACGCCGGTTTGCACCGGTATTTGTCGACGAGCCGTCGGCCGAAGACACCGTACTAATGCTGCATGGACTCAAGGCCCGTTATGAGCAGCACCACAAGGTCACCATAAGCGATGAAGCGATTCGTCAAGCGGTGTTATTGAGCAACCGGTATGTAACGGATCGGAGGTTGCCGGACAAGGCGATTGACTTGATCGATGAGTCCAGCGCAAAGGTCCGTGTGGCACTTTACACCATGCCGCCCGAAGTAAAGGCCAAGAATGGCGAGCTTGAAAAGATGAAGGTGCAGGAGGAGGATGCCGCAGCCAGGCAGGACTACCAGAAGGCGGCAGAATACAAAGTGACCCGATTGCGGCTGCAGGGTGAGTTTGAGAATATGCGTGCCGAATGGCAGAAAGAGAACAAGCTTGATGACGTGGTGGATAGTGAGGATATAGCCGGCGTTATTTCGCAATGGACGGGTATTCCGATCACCCAGATGATGGAGAGCGAGAGCGAGAAGCTGTTGCAGATGGAAGAGCGCCTGCATGAGCGCGTAATCGGGCAGGATGAGGCCATTCATGCAATCAGCGACGCTATTCGACGTGCTCGGTCGGGTTTAAAAGATCCGGAGCGACCCATCGGCTCGTTTATTTTCCTCGGAAGCAGTGGCGTCGGAAAGACTGAACTTGCCAAGGCATTGGCATGGTTTATGTTTGATGATGAAGCCGCGCTGGTTCGCGTGGATATGAGTGAATATCGCGAAGCGCACACGGTCAGCCGGTTGTATGGCGCACCTCCCGGCTATGTCGGCTATGACGAGGGTGGACAACTAACGGAAAAGATTCGTCGCCGACCCTATCAGGTGGTGTTGTTTGATGAAATCGAGAAGGCGCACCCGGATGTATGGAATGCATTACTGCAAATGCTTGATGATGGTCGGCTGACCGATGGTCAGGGCAGGGTGGTGAACTTCAGCAATACGGTCATCATTATGACCAGCAACCTTGGCACTGAATTTGTAAAAAAGGGCGGCGCACTCGGGTTTGTAAAGAGCGAGACCGATGGTACTGCGGCCGTTGCAGATGCTCGCAAGATCGAAGATGCTCTTAAGAAGGCGTTTCGCCCGGAGTTCTTAAATCGCATCGATGAGATTATTACGTTCTCGCCGCTGGCACTTGGTGATGTTGAGCGTATTGTCGAGTTAAATTTGCGCGAAGTTCGCGGACGATTAACTGAGAAGCACATCACGCTGGAGCTGACCGAGGCTGCGCGCAAGTGGCTGGCGAAGCAGGGCTATGACCCGGTATTTGGAGCTCGACCATTGCGGCGTGCCATCCAGAAATATGTAGAGGGGCCGCTTAGCCTGATGTTGCTTCAGGGCAAATTTGGCACGGCCGATGTCGTCATGGCCGACGTAAATGACGAAGCGCGCGGACTTAAGTTTGAGATTCGGGATGAGAAGGTTAAAGCCGACCTCGTGACCACCCGTGTCGAGGTGCCGGCCGCGGTCGGCGCATAGGAACCGGCCGGTCGCATCAGTCGTATAAAAGGTATTTAGAGCGCCGCTTTGCAAAGCGGCGCTCTTCATTTTTCCAGGCTGCCGCCAGGTCATGTACGGGTTGACCATTCAATAAGGAAGCACGGATTGCTTGATCGCCAGTCAACAAATCGAAATGAGGCCTGGCACCCTCCCAGGAAGAGGGGAGAAACGCAAACGTTTGGTGGTGGCGACGGTGCAGGGCGTCAATAACATGCAAACCGGTTTCAAACGCCTTGAATGTGCGCCGATTAACAACATGGACTTGGATTCCCTCGCACATTTGATCCCTGTGTTTGCCATAGGTTGGTGTAAACATCGTTGGCCGAAAAATGACTCCGGAAAGTTGGCGCTGGTTAAGATCTATGGCGAGTGCGCGACCATCCACCCATGGTGCGCCAACGATTTCAAATGGATGGGCGGTGCCGCGACCCTCGCTTACATTTGTACCCTCGATCAGGCACATGCCCGGATATACCACCGCGGTGTCGGGTGTGGGCATGTTGGGCGAGGGTGCGACCCAATCCAGGCCGGTGTCCTGCCAATACATGCTCCGCAACCAGCCACGCATGGGCACAACTTGCAAGTCGCACGAAGGCAGGTATTCACCTTGCAACCAGCGGGCAAACTCACCAATCGTAAATCCATGCCGCGGCGGGATTGGATGTTTTCCTACGAAGGAACTGATTCCGGGTGCGAGGAGCGGTCCCTCGACAACCAAACCACCAATCGGGTTGGGTCTGTCAAGTACCACCAGTTGAATGCCAAGACTCGTGGCCGCCTCCATCGCATAGGACAGCGTGGTGATATAGGTATAAAACCTACAACCCACGTCTTGAATATCAAACAGCAGGAGATCAATATTTGCAAGATCTTGTAACGATGGCTGGAGTTTGGGACCATACAGCGAAAACACTGGCAAGCCAGTGCCTGGATCGCGGGTCTGATCTACGGAAACGCCGTCATGCGCCGCTCCATGTATGCCATGCTCCGGTCCAAATAGAGCCCGAACATCGACTCCAGGTAGTTGCACTAGCGCAGTAACCGTGTCCACGAGTGTTCGCGTCACACCAGATTGATTTGTAATAATCCCAATCTTGCGACCGATGAGGGATTTCGGGCGGCGAATCAGAAGGTCGAGACCGGTAACCACTGTCATAGCACCCAAATATAGTGTGGAATGCCAGATTTTGTATACATGGCCGACCTACTAAAACGCAAAACCCTCCGAGGGTTTTGCGTTTTAGTAGGTCGCTATTTTTTGAGAGGCGACGGTGGGAATTGAACCCACGAATAAGGGTTTTGCAGACCCTCGCCTTACCACTTGGCCAC
>JANXLU010000088.1 GCA_025354985.1 Chloroflexota bacterium | reverse complement strand
CCATTTGGCTTCAATTGCCGCCTTTAGTGCACCATCGAGTGCGCTGCCGCCCGCCTTCAATTGCGTCCAAAACATCGTATGGTTGACATGCCCACCGGCGTTGTTGCGCACGGCCGTACGGATTGCATCCGGAACCGCGTTTAGATTCGCGATCAATTCCTCTGCCGTCTTGGTCTGAAGATCGGCATGATTGGCAAGTGCATTATTCAGATTGGTGACATAGGTGGCATGGTGCCGGTCATGGTGAATCTCCATGGTCATCGCGTCAAAATGAGGCTCAAGAGCGTTAAACGCGTACGGAAGAGGTGGTAGTTGATGTGCCATATTTGGTGACTCCTGTCTAGGTTTTGGGAGATTTTATCGGATTTAGTCGAAGCGAGGGGAACGCGCCTGCGCAACCCGGACTTCGCAATCACTATTATAGTGAGTTTGCGCTCCGCGTTGTCCAATTTCTGGCATATATAATGATGTCGCGCTCAAGAACACTTGTTCTCGGCGCTTGAACTCGCCTGATGCGCCGCACACGTGAACTCCTCCACCAAACTGAAACTGTCAAGCTGGAATTGCTAAACACGCAAATTAACCGGCTCGGTTTGCGGATCAAAGGCTCATTTTATGAAACAGCCATTCCACAGGTGCTAACCGAACTGAGACTGGCCGGGGTTGGAAAGCTCGAACCTGTGTTTTACGTATCCACAGGGTATGGATGCATCGCCGGCCAGCCTATCATTTCATTGGGTTTTTATGACTTTCATCCGCTAATCAAGGAGCTAAATTACGAAATTCGCGGATTTGATTACTCCGAAAGCGAAATGGTCAGCCTGTTGCGCCATGAAATCGGACACGCATTTTGCTATTGCTATAAGCTCTATCGCAACCCGGAATTTAGGTCGCTGTTTGAGGTGGACGGGCACTTTTTCAATACCTATCCCGAGGGTGATATTTACGATTACAACCCATGGAGCAAGCGTTATGTAAACCCGGCTGGCGACCACTACGCGCAGAAGCATCCGGATGAAGATTTTGCAGAAAGCTTTTGTGTTTGGCTCACACCGCGCAGCGGATGGAAGAAAAAATACCGCAAGCGCAGTGCTGTTCTTGAAAAGCTGACCTACATAGACCGCGTCGTGGGCGAGCTGGGTAAACAACCGCCTGTGGTGGAAACGGATGCCGGCTGGATGTTGGAAAAAGTCGAAGACGTAAAACAAACAGTGGGTGAGTTTCTCGGTGCTTCGCCGTACATACTCAAGCAATATTATGAGCTTGCCACCGGGTATATTGATCCGGATTTGTTGGCAATGTTTCGACAAGAGCCCAGAGGGCTACCCCACAGCCAACAATTGCGCGACTTTGCGCGGGCCGAGGCCTTTATTCGCACCCACAAACAGGCCCTGATTAACAGAATATCGTATTGGGTGGGTGTTGATAACTTCGTGGTCCAGGACTTGCTTGAAAAAATGATCCAGCGGGCGCGAATC
>JANXLU010000074.1 GCA_025354985.1 Chloroflexota bacterium | reverse complement strand
CATCTGGATCTGTATACTTCAAGGGGTTGCCCAGTGCGTATGAGTATCTGTTCAACGCACTGGGCAACCCCTTGAAGTATACAGATCCAGATGGTCATGAGGCAAAGGAAGACAGATGTGGTTACTACGGTGGCGGCAGTTGTGACAACAATACACAATGGATTCAATATTCTTCCACCCGGCACAAGTCAGATTTAGATGAGTACTACAACTTGCTAGATGGCCGACGTAGAGGCCTTCCTGCGCTTGTTGGTGACGCACTAATCGGAGAAGGCATAGGGCGATTGGCTGGCGCGTTGCTCAAGGGCGCGGCACGAGCGTTCGGTCTAGTAGCAAGGGCTGATGGAGAAGCGGCAACCATTGCTTTTGAGGCCTCTGCAGGTCTGGCGCGGACGTCAGGGGAGGAATACGCGACGGTGGCGAATAGGATGCTGAAATCATTGCCGGACGACCTGCGCGGTATTACAGTTGCAGTCACTGAAGTTCAGGGAGTTAGGCATGTGGCTGTTAATAGTACGGCACCACTTGGAGCAGTCGGTAGACTAAGAACAATGACCGAAGGACAAGGAGGAATTTTCCACTACACAGCGGGAATTTCCGGAGATGCAGGACACGCAGAACGATTGCTGTATAACGCCCTGAAGGCAGAACCTAATATCAAAATTGGTATTTCAAACATGGAAATGTGTCCGAAGTGCGCCGCCTACTTTGGCAATTTGCCGAGCGTGAATGTAATTGAATATGGAGGATGGCGATGAGAGAAGGCTGTTCGGAGTTGCAGGAAATCGACCGTCTTTGGCGGATGGGTGATGTTGAGGTGGCAGACACCGCAACGCGCAAGTTGAGGTCATTTGATCGAGTTGAGTTTCTCGAATGCATGGGGATACTGTTTGCGGAAAATCACATCTCGGGTTCGTTTTTTGTAGAAGCACTTCTTACCTTTGATGCGGTCTTAAACTTTCCTGTCATCGACGCGAATTTTGGCAAGCTTGAGGCCGCCGCGAAATATTGGATGTGTATTGAACTTCAGGAGTTCCCTACAATAGGGGCTAAAGAGCGGCTAATGGAACTCGCAACGTTGTCTGGAGATCCGTCTACGCGCGTTGCAGCATGCATTGCATTATCAAGGATTTTTGATGAAGAAATTGGGAAACTGTTAGAAACAATTTCAACGTCGGATCATGCTGAGAATTACGAAGGTGTTCAAGTTTCGGAAATGGCGCAAGCAATGTTGCATCGTGTCCGCAATAGGCACGTACGTGCACGGGCGTCATGAAACTGAATCACTGCAACAAAAAAGGACGGTGCGTAGCGGATAGCCAGCGACCACCCTCTTCTGTGTTTGGTGGTGAGTAAATCTTACCTGAGGCTATGCCAGCGCCAACACGCCGGCACGCACGAATGCGAGCACATCTAACGCAGCTAGCCAACCATATTTGAGTACACCTACGATTGGAACGCAAGTGCGACCGGCTTTCCGCAAAGTTACTCATATGACGCAATTGGGAATATCACGTCAAAATCTGATATCGGCAACTATGACTATCAGACTTGGGGCGGCTGTACTGCCTTTGGCCCACATGCCCTGCGAAGAACGTTGAATGGAAGCACTCAAACGAGTGGAGCTTGCTATGACGCGAATGGCAATACAACGTGGCGGTATGAGGGCTGGAATACAGGCAAGCTGTATCTTCAGACGTGGACAGCTGACAACAAGATTGCAAGCATCCAACCGTATGCAACCGATTGGGTAACACCGATTGGGACGGCGGCAACTTTCTTGTATGACGCAGATGGCAACCGGGTGAGGTCAACGGTCAACGGTGTGACCACGGTGTATGTCGGCAAGACATATGAAGTAAAGACCACCACGGGAGAGACGACCAAATACTATTTCTTCAATGGCAAGCGCGTGGCCATGCGGAACTACATCGGTGCCGTTGGGAACACGACAGTCAAATGGTTGTATAGCGACATGCTAGGTAGCGGCAGTGTGGCCGCAGACGGCAGTGGCACCAAGATCGCCAGTAGTGAGGTTCGCTACAAGCCATTCGGGGAGAAGCGCGCGCTTGCGAATTCGAGTACTGGATATCCAAACAAATTCACGTTTACCGATCAGCTCGACTTCAC
>JANXLU010000063.1 GCA_025354985.1 Chloroflexota bacterium | reverse complement strand
CGCGGCGAAGGTCGCGGGGAGGATGCGCGTGCGCGCCTCAGCGATCAACGCGTCGGTTCGTCGGCGATCACCGGGTGCAGCGACCGTCCCAATCTTCTCGTGCAGCGCCTCGGCTGCGCCCCAGATCTTCGCGGCGCGTTGGACGTCAGCTGTCGTGCAGTCTGGGTTCGTGCCGATTGCGCCGGCCAGCGCATCCAGGAGCCACAATTTGAGAACGGCAACCTTGCTTCGCTCCAACCCCTCGCGCAGAAATCCCAGCGCGCGTTCGTAGTCACGGCGGCTCAGCGCAATCTTGCCCATCCCCAGGCACGCCATCCCCGCGTAGACGTGCTCCCTGAAATCCGGGGCTTGGCATAGTGCATAAGCTTCCTCCAAGCAGGTCTCGGCTGCACTTACATCGCCCAGTATCAACCCTGCCAGCCCAAGAGTATCCAGCGCGCCCACGATTAACTCCCGGGTCTGAATCGTCCGGCTAATCTGTAGGGCTTCGAGCGCCGCCCGTTTTGCCTGAACGCCGTCATCCATCTCGATGTAAAGGCCGCTAAGCACGATCAAAATATCCGCGACCTGCGGCTGCGCATTGATCGCGCGCGAGCGTGCCACGGCTTCATGGCCATAGCGCAATGCTTCCTCAAAGCGGTGCTGGTGCCAGGCATTGACCGAAGCCAGGCTTAGCAGGTTGATGTGAATGAGCGGCGCCATTTCAATATCGGCCGACAACACCTCGGGCAGTGTGTGGCGGCCCTCGTTTTGCAGACCGGCCCGATCAAAATAGTAGCCCATGAATCGCGCCAACTCGCCCGTCAGCGGGTGCTTGTGATCCAAGAGCCAACGCAGCGCGGCGCGAGCGTTGTGCTGTTCAACGGCCATGACGCGGTACGCCTCATCACTGTCATACTTTAGGATGCGCGCGAAATACTCAGCGTGCCGTTGCCGCGCCTGTTCCAACGCGTAGTCGGATTGCTGCGCCAACGCATCAAGCGCGAATTCGCGGATAGTCTCCAGCAGGAGAAAGCGTTGTTCGCCACTCGGCAGTGTTTCGCTGCGCACCAGATTCTTGTTGATCAAGGCATGCAGCGTAGACATCACCGGGCGCGCCCGCGTCTCTTGCTGCCAGTCGCTCACCGTTGCGGCGGCCGATAGATCAAACCCGCCCACGAAGACGCCCAGACTGCGAAAGAGCATGCGCTCCTCCTCATCCAATAACCGATAACTGTGTTCGATGGCGGTGCGCAAGGTGCGCTGCCGGGGTGGCAAATCGTGGGCGCCGTCCACCAGCACATCCAGGCGATGGTCTTGCAATTGCGTCAGGAGTTGCGCCGGGGAGAGCAGATCAACCTGGGCCACGCACAACTCCAGCGCCAGTGGCAGACAGTCCAGCCGTTGACAAATCGCTTCGATCGTCGGCTTGTTGTGAACTGTAAGGCGGAAGTCGGCATCCACCAGCTGGGCACGCTGGGTAAAGAGTTCAACCGCGGAACTGAGCGCGAGTGGCGGCACTTTGAAGCGTTGTTCGGCGCGCAGGTGCAGCCGTTCGCGGCTCGTTGCCAATACGCACACCCCGTGGCATTCCGCAACCAGGTCTGCGATCAAGGGCGCGGCCTCCTGAATTTGTTCGAGGTTATCCAGGACCAACAACATGGTTTTGCGGCGCAGGAACTCAATCAGCTTGACCTTGATGGGCTTGGAGCCGGCGGCGCCACAGCCTACCGCTCCGGCGATGGCAGCGGCCATCAAAGCTGCCTCGCTGATGGCCGCGAGCGCCACAAACACGACGCCATCCGCAAAGTAATGCTGAAGCTGCGCCATCACCGCCAGCGCCAGGGTGGTCTTGCCAATGCCGGGCGGCCCAACCAGCGTCAACAGTCGGCCGCTGTGTCCCAGCAGACGATTGCAAATCTGGGCGACTTCCTCGTTGCGGCCAATCAATGCGGTGAGTACGGCGGGCAACGCCGATGCCTGCTCCTCTCGTTCCTCTTGCGGCATCAGGTGTGTGGTGCGTTGCCGGGTCAGGGTAATCGAAGCGGGCGGCTGCTCACCACGGGCGACGGCGGCCCGCTCGATCAGCCAGGCGGCGGTTTTGGGATCATCCTGCAAGCCCAGTGCCGGGATAAAGGCGTGGGTCACGGCGTTGAGATCCGGCTGGCGCTGTTCTTTCTCCAGGCTGGAGATAAGCGAATCACTGTAATTGAGCGCGGCGGCGAGGTCGCGCTGCGTCATGCCCACCCGTTTGCGCAAGTGTTTGAGCAGCGCGCCGAAGGGTAACGGTGTCAGTGGAATGGTAATCGGGCTGGGCATGCGATGTGTGGAATTTTAGTGGAATTATCTCCGGTATTCCGTTCGTCGCAGGGTTACAGTGTGCTTGTGGGCAAAGTCATCCGGCGCACCATCACGATCACAGTCAGTACCACTGAGACCTTGACGATTATGTGGACGCCGCAGGACGAGCCCGTGTGTCAAGTGACACCTGTTGTGCAGGTTCAACTCAAAACCCAGGAGAAACAAGATGAAACAATCGAATAACAAACGAATCGCCGGCATCGTCGCCACAGTTGGCCTGCTGGCGGTGCCATGACCGCCTTTTCGGCGGCCAGCGTCCAGGCAGCCACACCGACCCTGGTCGGCACCTGGAACACCACGATCCCGCAATCGCAAGGCAATCCACGCCCCACGTTTGAATCCATGATGACCATCACTGCCGATGGCAACATGGTCGAAACGAACACCAGCAACCCGGCCACGAACACGCCGGCGCATGGCGTCTGGATTCGCTCCAACAACAACTATCTGATGACATTCGAGGCGTACACGTTCGACGACAAGGGCATCAACACCGGCAAGATCAGAGCGCATCTCACGATCAAGATGGATGGGCCCGATCACTTCACCGCCACGTATACGGCGGACCTATTTGATCTGGCGGGCAAGGTGACGAAGAAGGTGGTCTATGGCACCTCCGACAGCACGCGCATGAAGGTGGAACGACCCTGAATAAGCAAGCAAGGGTGGGTGCAGTGTGTCCAGCCTGCCGAAACCAAAGCCGGCAGCGGGACAGCGCCCGCAGCAAACAAGGATAGTTCAGCGGCTAATACTGCCGCCCAACCAGGAGTTGCCATGATCAAACCCCTTTATATCGCTCCAGACGAAACACCCGAAATCCCGTTGTTCCCCGGCATGGGGGTCAAGATCAAGCTGAAGCATACGCAAACAGCCGATCTCTTTTCAAGCATCGAGGTTAACGTGGCCCCAAAATGATGGGGCCTGCACCCCACCTTCATTACACCTTGGACGAAATCATGCACGTGTTGGACGGTGAGGCGAGTGTGTTGGTGGGTGACGAGGTGACCGTGGTCAAAGCCGGCGGCTGGCATCTGCGCCCGCACGGGATTGTGCACACGTTCTGGAATGCCTCGGACAAACCGCTGCGTTTCATCGACATGTTCCCCAGTCAGAATCTTGAGGACTACTTCCCCGAGTTGAATGCCACGATCGGCCGGTTGATGAGCGCGGGCGTCTCCCCCGCTTCTGAAGAATTCACCAAGGCCATGCAGGCGCTGGATGTGAAATGGGGCATGACCGCGCACTACGATCAACGCCAGCCCATCGTTGAGAAATACGGGCTGAAGTAATTTGAATGTGGGGGTTCAACCCAAGACCCGGAAGACACAGCGCGGCTCTTTCAGCATGTCGCGCAAATCAAGCACGTGCAGGTTTGTGTCAAGAAGGTTGTCATGGTGTCGATTGACTATTAGGCGGCCGCGCTTGTCAGCTCGATTTGGCCCGGCTTACTTTGTCTATGGCCGCAGTGAGCGGCATGCATGCAATGTCATCCGCCAGCAGATAGCTACGGGCGCCGGGATAGACCACGATAAGCTCGTCAAGGTTTAAATCGTTCTGTGCAATGCGCATGGAAGCGGTCACGGTTGGCGCGTCCATGTATTTGCACTCGACGCCAATCCGCCGGCCGTTCTTAAACATCAACAAATCAAGCTCGGCGCCATTTTGCGTGGCCCAAAAGTAGGCCCCATCCGGTCGCCCGGCGCGCACGATTTGATCAATGGCAAATCCCTCCCACGATGCCCCAACCTTGGGGTGGCTGACAAGCGCACCGGGGCTGGCAATGCCAAGAAGCTGATGCAGCAATCCCGTGTCGCGTATGTATACCTTGGGCGATTTGATTTGGCGTTTGGGCAGATTTTCATGCCAGGGTTGGAGCTGGCGTGTCATAAAAATTCCATCTAGCGTGTTCAAATATCGGCTCACGCTGGTTTGGGAGATGCCCAGGGACCGCGCCGGCTCGCTGGCATTCCATGTTTGGCCATGGTACTGTGCGATCATGGTCCACAGTCGCAAAATGGTCGTGGGTGGCAGCGCCGCGCCCAGCGCGGGCACGTCTCTCTCGGCCACCGTCTGGATAAAGTCGCGTCGCCAATGCGCACTTGCATCGTCCGAGGCTGCCGTGAAAGCGAGCGGAAACCCTCCCCGGAACCAAAGCTGATCGCGGGCGGAATTGCCCACCTCTGCAAGGTCAAACCCAGCCATGACAATTCGCGCAACACGGCCCGCCAGTGATTCAGATGTATGCCGGATGACCTCGGGCGCGGCACTGCAAAGCAACAGGAACTGGGCGGGCAGCGGTGTTCTATCCAGCAGAACACGCAGAACCGGGAACAGTTCCGGTCGGCGCTGAATCTCGTCGATCACTACCAGACCCCTGAGTCCCGCGAGCGCCAGCATGGGTTGTTCGAGCGCGGCCGCACTGGCCGGGTCTTCAAGGTCAAAATAGTTGGTAGCGTCTGCGGGGACAAATTCCCGAGCAAGTGTCGTCTTGCCACATTGTCGCGGCCCCACCAACAAGATGGCCTTGCTCTCGCCCAATGCAGTGAGGACTTGGGCATGGGCGCTGATCTCGAAACCATACCGGACTTCACCATGTAATTTCCACTTTCAAAGTTGAAATTACATGGTAAAAGGGAATTTCAGTTACCGGCGCACAAACCGGCCAGGCTTGGCTCCCGTGTGACCGGTCTCGTCCAGCACGCGGACGCCGTTCACCCACACGCCGGATAGTCCCACGCTTAGCTGGTGCGTGTCGGAAAAGGTGGCCCGATCAGAGACCAGGTCGGGGTCAAAAAGGGTGAGATCGGCGAAGTGACCCGGGAGCAGACGACCGCGCTCATGCATCCCAAGACGCGCGGCGACCGCACCGGTCATTTTGTAGATTGCGCTTTCAAGGGTCAGGTCGTGTTGCTCGCGGACAAATTTGCGCAGCACCCGGGTAAAGGTGCCATAGGCGCGTGGATGGGTGGGGGTCTCGGCGGTGGCCGGGTCATGGCCACCGGCGTCTGACGAGACCTTGACCCAGGGCTGTTTGATTTGGAGCGAGAGGTTGTCCTCCTGCATGCCAAAATACATCGTGGGCACGTTGGCGTGTTGTTCCACCAGCAGGTCAAGCATGCAGGCTACCCAGTCTTGCCCGCGTTCACGGGCGATCTGATCCATCGTCAGACCGTTAAATTTCTTTAGCCATTCCGCGCGAAATCCGATTGGCATCACCCGATCCGGGCTGATCCCGGCCTGGTCATTCTTGTGACTCAACACATCCTCCCGGATGCGGTCACGCAGCGCAGGGTCGGCGATGTTGTTGAAGAACTTCCCGTCATGATGCACCCACATCGGTAGCATGGCGTCCAGCCCGGTGCCACTGGCGGGATAGGGATACATGTTTGCCGTGATGTCCAACCCGGTGCGGCGGGCCTGCGCCACCTGGGCAATCACCCAGGCCATCTTGTGCCAGTTGCGTGGGCCGGTTGCCTTTAGGTGATAGATCTCCGCCGGGATGCCGGCCTCGCGGGCGATGCGAAAGGTTTCTTCGAGGGCGGCTTCTATACGGTCGCCCTCGCTGCGCATGTGAGTGACGTAGATGCCGCCATGAGCCGCGCACACCTTGCACAGCGCGATGATCTCCTCGGTTGAGGCAAAGTCGTCAGGGGGATAAATCAATGCATAGTCGAGGCCAAACGCTCCTTCCTGCATGCATTCAGCCAGCAGGTTGCGCATATGATCCAGCTCATCGGCGCTGGCCGGGTCGGGGTTGAAGCCCATGACATACTCGCGCAATGTGCCGCCCGGGATCAGCGATCCAACGTTGACGCTCACGCCGGTGGTTTCCATGTGGCGCAACCAATCGCCAAATCGCGTCCAGGTGCGCGCAATATCCTCCCATTCCTCGTTGGGTGCCGGAAACAAATTGGCGCGGAAGGGCGAGGCGATCTTTCCGCCAAATGGTGACGGCGTCCACAGCTCACCCATGATCTCGGTGGTCACGCCCTGGGTGACCTTGCCCAGGCAGCGGCCATCCTTCATCAGCGGCACAATGCTGTGGCTTTGTATGTCGATAAAGCCTGGCGACAGCACCTGGTCGCGCGCGTCGATGATGACTGCGTCGGTGCGCGGGAGCATGCCCGGGCCGGCAATGGCGGCGATTCGGTCGCCGCTGACCAGCAGCTCGCCGCGCCTCCAGGGGTTGCCCATCCCGTCGATCAGTCGGGCGTTGATGATGAGGGTGTTCATGGGTGCAAGCTTACTGCTTTTCGGCATTTACCCAAATATCGTCAAATATCTGCCCGTCACAACCTCCTCTCATTACCGGTTCAAGCGCGGGATCCACGTAACAGCATGAGGGCACAAGGCGGCTAGCCGGAAAGGCGGGGAGCGTCAAACGCGCTGTCAGCGAGCGAGGTGGACGGTCTTCGGACGTCGCAGAGTTCATGGACAGCGCTATGATGCAGTCATCATGCACGCAGCACACTTTAACGGAGACGGCAAAATCACGGTCAGCGAGAAGCCCAACCCAGAGCCCGGACCCGGGCAGCTCGTGATCCAGGTTGGCGCCAATGCGCTGTGCGGCTCGGAGCGCGGACAGTTCATGCGTGGCGCCAGCGTGACGGCCGGGCACGAGGCGGCAGGAACCGTGGTGGTCGCCGGCGCCGGAACCGTCACGCCGATCGGCGCGCGGGGCGTGGTGTTTCTGATGGTATTTTGCGGCACCTGCCGGTCGTGCATGCTTGGCTTTACCAATCAATGTCTGAACAAGCGCGGCGATATGGGGTTTAACAGGGACGGCGGCTACGCCGAACTTGAAGTGGTGGACGAGAGCACGTTCTTTAGAACGCCCGATGACCTTGACGCCACCTCCGCCACGTTGCTGCTTGACATTATGGGCACCGGCGGGCATGCAATCGCACGCGGCGTCGGCGTGCACCCTGATGTGACGTCGCTTCTTGTAACGGGTGCCGGGCCGATCGGACTGGGTGTGTTGGCGATGGCGAAAATTATTCTTGGGGAGACAGTTCCCGTGTTTGTCACCGATGTGGTGCCATATCGGCTTGCGCTGGCCGAGCGCCTGGGCGGGCGCCCCATCAACGTCGCTCATGAGGCGCCAGCCGATGCCCTGATCCGCGATGGCCGAGTGGCGGTTGACCTGGCCATCGACACCACCGGCAAGAGCGCGGCGCGGCAATCGGCGCTGGATGCCCTTGACAAACGCGGCGTGCTGGTGTGTGTGGGGCATGGTGAGGACGTGCGCCTGGATGTGTCCAGACAGTTGATAGCCCCGGAGCGCGCGGTGCTGGGCTCGGAGTATTTCCGTTTTGACGAGCTGCCGGGTAATCTTGCCCGGCTGCAATCACATCGCGCATACCTTGATCAGATCATCACCCACCGCCTTCCGCTGAACGAGATACAGCACGGGTTCGAGACCTTCTTTGCGGGCGACACCGGCAAGGTCGTGATTGAACCATGAACGCCCGCATCAAGGTGGCCCTGGTGGGTGCGGGCGGCTGGGGGCTGCAACACGCCCGGGTGTTTTCCCAGCGCGCCGATGTGCACCTGTGCGCGGTGGCCGGTCGCAGTGAGGAACGCACCCGGACGCGGGCCGAGGCCTTTGGAATGCGACCCTACTTTGACATAGACGAGATGCTGGTTGCGGAGAAGCCGGA
>JANXLU010000054.1 GCA_025354985.1 Chloroflexota bacterium | reverse complement strand
CGGTCACGGTGACCATGCTGGATGGCATGGGACACGTTACCAGGTTCGCTGGAACAGCGCTGATCGCACCCGCGACCACGGTAAGCCCGGCGCACCCGACGGTAGCGCTTGAAACAAGCGACGAGGTGATCCTGGCACCCGGCCCGTTTGCCACAAATGCGACTTTGGCCGAATTAGTAATGTATTGCAGGTTGTTTGGCAGCGCGTCCAAAAAGCTGAGCACCAGGTTTGGTGCGGTGCTCTCGGCAATGGTGATATACAGGCGATATTGAATAACCTCGCCAACCGCCACGTTGCTCCCGGTGGTCCCGGGCTCGCTGGTGGCCACAAATTCCTTGGTGGCGGAGAGGCCGGTCACCGTAAACGGGGCGGAAGCAGTCGCGGAATAGGTGCGCTCGGTCGAGCTGATTGGATCATACGTTGAGCGCGCACCCGGGCTGCCGTTCAGCGTGGTCCAGGAAATGCCCGCAGTATTTGTGAACTGCTGCGAGGGCGCCACGTAGACCGGGATAGTCCCCACCACGGTCAGGGTGATCCGCCTTCCCGGGTTTAGCGCGAGGTCCAGTGCCTGGCTGAGCGCCGCCGAATTGGTGATGGTGTAGCCCGTGCTGTTCGAACCAGCAAGGGTTACATATGAACCGGTCACCACACCGAGTGAGTCCGCGACGGTCAGCACCGGGTTCAGAATAAAGGATCCACTCGGGCCGGTCGGCAGCGGATCCGAAATCTGCACATCCCAGGCATCCGTGCTGGATGGTCCGGTGAGCACCAGGGTGTAGGTGATCGTGTCGGCAAAATCGCCAGTCACCGGAACAACCGACTTGGTCAGACCGACCAGCGGCTCGATGACCGTTACGGCAGGGGCCTTGATACTTGCAGACACCCCGGTGGACCACAGCAGGCTTACGTTATTTTGCCACGTGCTGCCCGCAGTCGAGGTCGGGATGTTTCGCGCCACAGTGGTGTACGTAAACACGATCGTTTCAGGGGTGGCGTTATTGGAGTCGATATTGACGATCGTTCCCAGATTCCATACCACCGTTTGCCCGTTGTTAGACACGGTTGGATTGCCACCCGCATCGTTGCAAGCCGGCGTAAACGGCAAGACTGTATTGACAATACCCGTGGTTGAGTTGGCGCCAACACAACGCACAAACGCCAACCCGGGCGGCAGGGTGTCGGTAATCGTCGCCCCGATGACCTCGCCCTCAGGCACGGTGATCACAAGCGTATACGTAATAAGCTCGCCAATCACCACCTGGGTGGACGTATTGGAGGTCTGACTGATTTCGGAGCCCACCAAATATTTGGAAATGGCCGGTGTGCGCGTCGCTAGGATCGCCGTCGCTGCCACCGCGTATTTGTTGACACCGGCGGGGTTGCTGCCGTCCCGCTCCACACCTGCGGCGTTATAGGTGGCGTTGGCCGCCGGCGCAAGACCGGGCAGGCTCGTAAAAGTCGCCCCGGCCGAGTTGGTAATCGGCACCCCCGCAACAGTCAGAGTCACCAGCGTGCTGCTAAACTGCATCACCACCACGTCGCCCGGGGCAAGCACTGTCCACGTCGCGGTCAGGTTTGGCGCGGTTGCGGTGATCCCCGAGGTCGCCGGACCTGAGACCCGGGCCCAGGAGCCAGCCACATAATTCGTGCCGGCGGGGACCACATCGGTCAACACCACGTCATATGCGGTGGTGCTGTTGGTGCTCTGGTTGGTCAGGGTGATCGTCCAAAGTACAGTATCACTGGCGTCTGCCAGGACGGGCGACACGGTCTTGTTAATCGTCAACACCGGTTCAATCACCGTCACCGGCGGCGAAGTGAAATTGACCTGGCTTCCGCCGGCCCAATTCAGAACCGCGCTGTTGGCAAGCTGGGTCCCGGTCACGTTTGTGGCAACATTAAGAACAACGGCGGTAAACGTCAACCGGATGGTCTCGGCAATGCTGTTGTTGGTATCGGAGTTGGTCACCGTGCCCAAGTCAAACACAACCAATTGCCCGGAGTTGGTCACGGTTGGGTTGCCTCCCGAGACCAGGTCATTGCAGGTGTTTGGGAACAAGACACGCGCACCGGTCATGGTCACGCCCGTTGATGCGGTCGCGCCGGTGCAGTCCACCATCGCCAGACCGGCCGGAAGCGTGTCGGTAATTTTCAGCCCGGGAGTCGTGCCTTCAGGCACGGTGATGAGGAGCGTGTATGTGATCAGCTCGCCAATGGCCGCCTGTGCCGGGCCATTTGCAGTGTTGGAAAAACTCGTGCCCACCATCAGCTTCGCCGCAGATGGTGAGGCCACGGTCAACACCGCAGTGTTGAACAAATTACCGGGAGGCGTTACGTTTAGGAAGTTGGGGCCGCCAGGCTGCGAGGCATACGACATGATGTTCGCGGTGTTGGTGAGTATCTGGGCGGCCTGAACCGCCGTTTGCAGCAGCGCCTGGAATGTGATGATCGCAATGTTCCGACCGGTGGTGGTGATCACCTGGGTGTTGTCTTTGCCGCGCACGAGTGCGCCCAGCACGGATGATTGATCGGTCAACGTGATCGACCCGCCATTGGTCAGACTGCCGGTTACCGGGATCACCGAACCGTCGCCGCGTTGGGCACACAGCCCGCCCGCGTAGATCATCCCGGCCGGGAGCACATCGCTGATCACAACGTTGAAGGCGCCCTGCGCGCCGGATCCGGTGTTCTCAACCACCACCGCATAAGTCACCACGTCACCAGCGTCAACATTGGTCACGTTGCTATCAAACGCGGTGCCCACGTTGCCTGTCGTGATCACAGTGCCAGTTGTGATTGCCGGGCACACGCCCGGAGTCAGCGCGTCACCCGCCGGAATGGCGGGTAGCGGCGCTATGATTGCGGCTGGATTGCTGGTGCCAACAACGCCCTTGCGGACATTTAATACCGGCGCGCCCGCGGAAAAGCCCACGATGGCGTCGGCCACCACCGGCGCTC
Source organism: Chloroflexota bacterium (assembly GCA_025354985.1). Taxonomy (GTDB): domain Bacteria; phylum Chloroflexota; class Anaerolineae; order J036; family Brachytrichaceae; genus AQU-03. The sequence continues at coordinate 5,048 of JANXLU010000054.1, read as the reverse complement.
CGAGGTTTGTCAGTTGAACGGCGTGAACCTGATTGGTAAACAATAGCCCGTCACGGAACGCCTGCGATCCAATTTTGGCCCGGATCAGGAGGTCAACGACGGTCGTGGTGTTGGTCGGGTCGCTCTTTGAACCAAACGCAAATGTCACACTGTTGTCTACCGCGCTGGTCGTAAACGTGGGAACACCGGTCCGTGCAGTGCTGTTGGTGGAACCAATGCAGGCGGAGTTGACCGGGATCAAACTCAACGTTCCCGAACAGGCCGCGCTTGAAAACGTGATGGACGTCGCGGATAGGATCGGCAACGGCAAAAAGTCGGTCAGGCTCAGATTGTTAAAGTCACCGGTGGAGATGTTATACACCAGGCGAAAGGTAACATCCTGACCCGGATGGATCACGACCGTACTCGGTGCATTGACGCCGTCGACCTGGACGATGGACTTTGAAATCGTCGGCGGGGCAAAAGCAACGGACGTCGTTGTGTTGTCGGTGGCCACCTGGCCGGCCGTGCCCAGGGTGGGCGTGGCCGCCGCGGTGTTGGTCAGAACTTGGGCTGCAATCGTTGCGCCGTTATCCACCAGATCACCCACTTGAAGCGGCGGACCGGAGGCCGTGACGTCGCGGATCTGGCTCTGAAACGTGATGGTGCCGACCGCAGGTACAGTCGGGGTGATCGTGGACACCGTTGCGGTGGGCCCGGTGTAGCTGCCGCGCATCACACCATCCTGACCTAGCAGCTGCATCGCCTGCGAGACATTAAAGACCACCCGGGTCGCGCCAGGTGTGGGCGCGTTTGCCGTTTCAGTCACCGCGGCCGTTGGGAAATTCAGCAACGTAAGGGTGCCGTCCCGATCCTTGATGGTTATTTTGGTCAACCCCACCGTATTCAAATAGTCCTGACCATCCTGCAACACATCGGTGATCACGATGTTGTTAAACGAAAAATAGTCGGATACCTGCCAATTCAATGTGTATTGCAGGATGTCGCCCGGGCTGTTGGGCGGGTTCAAATTAACCACCGATTTCTGCACGGCAATCGATCTGTTCTGATGGGTGACCGACGACGGCACGGTAAAGCTTATCACCGGGTCACGCGGATCGATCGGAGTCCAGTTTGCCGAACTGGTCGCGTTGTTGGTTGAGGCCGCGGATGCCCCGCTCTGTGCGTTGAGAACCGATCCACCCGTTGCATTGGTCTTTGGCACATAAAACGAGATGGTGGCGGTGGCCAAGTTGGTCACGCTGTTTAACTGGAGCACCACCGCATTATTTGGGGCGATGGCCGGGCCAAACGGCAGCGAGGCCGGCACCAGCAAGGTGCCTCCGCTGACAGCGGTGATGATGGCATCCGGCGGGATGGTGTCGGTGATGACCACATTATTTACCGTTAGGGACGGCGCAGTTGACACGGTCAAAATCCAACTTTGGGGGAAATCGGGACCGGTCACGGTCTCGTTTTCGGCCCCGGAAAAAGTCTTTTTGAACGTGTATACCGTCGGGGTCACGTTCGACGCGGCGCTCGCGGGGCTTTGCGAGGGCTCCAACCCGGTGGGTGTGCTGCCATAAAGAAAGCCGGCCTGAGCGCTGATCGGCAGTGGCGTGCCGACATCGGCCAGATTGCTCATGTGCGCCACCACCGTTATTGGCGCCGGCGCCTGATTGGGCGTGAAACTGCCAAACGGCATCTGTAAGACCACCAACTGATTGTTGCCGGTGGGCGAAGACGGACATACCACCGCCAGCCCCGTCAACGGATGCGAGATGGTCGTGCCAGAGGGACACGTCACAACTTGCGAGCTCACCCCGCCACCCAGAAAGGTCGCGCTTGCAAAGGTCAGCCCGTCGTTGCCATCCGCACCCGCCGCGGGTAGAAACACGTTTATGTAGGGACCGTATCCGGTACCCGCGCCCGTATTGTCGAACGTAACAGTAAAGGTAACATCCTGCCCCAACGGAGCTGTGGCAGGTGCTGTCACCACGGCGGCGGCCAGAACACTCGCGGCGGCAACTGGTAGTGGCGGCGCGCCAAACGTCCCCGCCACGGCGATCGCAATCGCCAATCCGGCCTTCGCCCGCTTCATGCCCAACCCCCAAAGCCGTGGATCAGTTATTGTGCGAAAAAGCGTGCCTATGGGATTGGTTGAATGCATTGTGGCGTAGTTAATTACTAATCGACATGTGTTTAGTCGATTATTGTGTGAAAATCCTTCGTTTTAATCAAATCTCAGCCTAATTTTACTGGAAGCGTCCATAAAGGTGTTAGGTGAACGAGCGATTCAGCTTAAATTCGCAGTAAGCAATTGTTCTCGCGCGCTGTGGAGCGCAGGCATCTTGCCTGCTATGGAGCGCAGGCATCTTGCCTGCTCTTTGAGTACTGCAAACAGTACTTTGCATTGCACATGCAAAGAAATAAGAGAATTACTCAAAGAGTTCGGCTGACGCCGAAAATGCGGGCGAGACGCCCGCGCTCCATAGCGGGCGAGACGCCCGGTGTAATCACCGGCACCGCGCTCAATGGTCGGCTTGCGCACTTGACGATGTTCTTGCGGGCTGCGGCCCTGGCCGTGGTCATGGGCGTGCCGGGTCTGAATGCATGAACCTGCCTGATACACATACGAAGCACTTCGAACGTGTTTCGGTTTGGATCGCCTCGCGCCAACGGCACAACGTGTGCCGCTCAGATTGGACTTTCAAATTTTGCAGTGAGAGCACTCTCACTGTATTTATAACATGTGCGGCCCATCCTCTGCCACACTTATACCTTAATGATCAACAAAAAGATGGATCAGAGGAGCCTACTTTGATGGCGGCAGTGCCAACCGACGGCAACGTCACGGAAGCCCCATCAAACCCGGAACCTCAACCCATGCCGACGCAAGCGTCTGCACCGCGCATGTCCGCCGGTCCGAAGCTGGTGGGTCATGCCTCACGACCAATCGTATTCACTGCCGAGCCAGCACCAGTTGTTCGCCCCGGCCCCAAGTTCGCAGTCAAGCCTGCGGCAGCACCGCCTCAAGAGCCCGCACCGCGTACACAAACCGCGGAAACTTCGGCACCGGTCGCGCCCAGGCACGGACCAAAGCTCGCAGCAAAGGCTGTTGCGTCTGCACCCAATCAGACCGCGCCCAGACCCGGGCCAAAGCTGGCCCAAAAGGCTGCCGAGCCTGCGCCGATCGCAGCAAGCCAGCCTGCCACGCAGTCGACAACACCAGCCACCGTGATGGCGGTGAAGACCGTTGCACCGCAGTTGGTGCCACCTGGCGCCAAGCCGCGGCGACCGGACAAGATCTATGGCGCACGTATATTCTTCACCATTGCCGCGGTCGCCGGCGCGCTGGTGGGCTGGCTGGGCTTTGCCCAATCCGTGCCCGTCGGCTTTGCCGAGACAAGCGATGCGGTCACCGCGATCAGGCTGGTCATGACACCGGCTGCAAAAGGCCTCACCGTTTTGAATGAACTGGTTTCCCAGGTGGCCGCGTTACCCACCCTTGCCCCCCTGCCTACCGTGATGGCGTTGATCCCCCTGGGCGCCTTGAACAAGGTTGCCAGCATGGATGCGCGCTTGGCCAAGGCGGGTATGGGGAGTGCCGCTCCAAAAATCGGGACCACGCCTAACGTGGCCCAACGTGCCCCGGCGAGGGCGGTTATCCGGGCTGCACGCCGCGTGGTGACCGCCACACCCACGTTATCAACTACGCCGGTGCCGGGCGCGAAGACCCTGAAGGGTTCGCCGGTGCCGCGCACCAGCGCCACGCCGCAGCCTTCGGCCGGCGCGACCAAGCCGCCCTCGGCGGTGGCAAAGGCGACTGAGATCGCCAGCCCAACACGGGCCAAGCCGGTGGCAGCCGCCACGCCCCGCGCGCCATGATTGGGCGGCGCTAACCAACCAAGCCTGCGGGCACCCCTGTGCCTGCCGATGCGGGTTTCAAAGACGAATCGGACGCCGTGCCGCGCTCCAATGTCGGTCGCGTTACCTGTCAGCACACACATAAATTCACCTAAATCCAAACACATACCCATGACAACACAAGAAGCATTTCATAACCTGAACGCAGCCTTCGCCAACCACCGCGATGCCGCAGCAACACTGCACGCACCCGCCAAACGCCCGGCGCCAGCCGCCGGCGTAACCGTGCCCGAGACGCTTGAGGCAGCCATCAGCGGACGGTCCGCCCTCATCCTGCTGGCCAGCATCGTATTCGGCGCGCTGGCCGCGGTGGCGCTGATCCCGGCCGGCACCCGGCCCATGGTGCTGATGATTGTGAACGCCGCGCCGGTGGTGTTTTGGCACATTTCGCGCTCAACCGCGTTTGTCGCGTTGTTCTTCACCTGGCTCAGCATGATCTTTGGCTTGCTGATCACGGGAAAGGTGTCTGGCAAATGGCCCGGCGCCACCCAAACCTTTGAGCTGCATCAGCACGCCAGCCTGCTGGGTCTGGCCTTTGCGCTGATCCATGTGCTGATCCTGCTGGGCGACCGCACGCTCGCGTTCACGTTGAGCCAGGTGATCATCCCGCTGGCCGGCGAGAGCTATACCCCGATCTGGTTTAGCGTGGGCCAGTTCAGCCTATATGCCATGATCATCCTGACCCTGAGCTATTCCGTGCGCAAGACCATCAGCCAGCCGGTGTGGCGGGCGATCCACTTTGCCAGCTTTTTGCAGTTCACGCTGGCCGTGGTTCACGGTTTCTTCCGCGGCAGCGACTCGGGCAACCTTGCCGCGCAGATAGGCTACGGTGGTTGCGTGGTCAGCGTGGTGGCGCTCACCGTCTACCGCGTCGGCGTCAGCCTGCGCGCCCGCGCTGCCAAGGCAGCCCGCCCGTCCCGCGCTGTACGTTCGCAGCCCTCACAGGGCTTTGAGCCCTGTGAGGGCTAGCGGTGAGGCGTCCGCCCATAGAATCATGCCGCGCCGCCGTCCTGTTATATGTCGGCGCGTGATTCTTCGCGCTGCCACCACCGCCCGCCCGGCCCGCGCAGTACCTTCGCAGCCCGCGCTGTACGTTCGCAGCCCTCACAGGGCTTTGAGCCCTGTGAGGGCTAGCAGTGAGG
>JANXLU010000030.1 GCA_025354985.1 Chloroflexota bacterium | reverse complement strand
CCCCTTTACTTTTTTTTCGTAGTTAGCGCACTGCGGTCTCGCCCAAGTGACAAGCGTCATGTCAGACATAACTTGTGCGCAGGGTTATGGATGATTGGAGTGGATTCGTGCGATTGATTGAACCCACTACCAACAGAGGTTTCCAAGCCGTATTCTTTCCTTGTAACCAGGAAATTGAATAGCAACCAAACCAAAAAATAGAGGACAACCAATCATCATGAACAAACCAAACAAAAAACTTGTGGTCGCCAGCACCATCGTTGTGATGGCAATCACCCTTTCAGCATGCGCTTCCACACCCAGCATAAACATTCCAGGCATTGGCCGGGTGGGTGGCTCGGGTGCCGCAACCGACCCGCGGGCAGCGGCCGCAGCCGCCAAGCAGGTCAAAGTGACCACGGGTTCCATCGAGAACCACATTGTGGCTACCGGTCAAGTGACCGCCCGCCAAGCCGTGAACCTGGAATTTGTCCGCAGTGGCACGCTTACAAAAATACTCGTTAAGGAAGGGGATTTGGTCAAGGCCGGTCAGGTCGTGGCCACGCTGGACAATAGCGACCTCACACTAAGCGCCAAGCAACAGTGGGACAACTACCTGCTGGCCCAGGCGGTATATAGCCAGACGCTCAAGGGGCCGACCACAGCGGATCTGCAAAATGCCAACGCTGCGGTCTGGGGCGCATCGGCGGCATACAACGCGCTCAGCGTGGGGCCGACCGAAGCCCAACTGGCCGGATTGCGCGCGACACTGCAGAACGCCCAAGCCGACATCAAACAAAAGCAGGCCGCATATGACAAGGCTTACTCAAAGAACCAGGGTGGCATCGGCGCCACGCCCGAATCACTGGCGCTTGAGCAATCCACCAATGCACTAAACCTGGCCAAGGCCAACTATGACAACGCGTTTGCAAAACCATCCGCCCCGACGCTGGCCCAGGCCAGCGCAAACATCAGCGCGGCGCAGGCCAAGGTTGACGCCCTGAAGCCGACGAGCGATGCCATAGATCAGGCCCGCCTGAAGATGAATCAGGCCTTTGACAGTTGGACGCAGGCCGACAATACTTCAAAGAATGGCACGATCGTCGCGACATTTGACGGCTTGATCACTTCGGTGCCGGCCAACGTGGGCGACCAGGTGGGCAGCAACACGGTGATTGCGACCCTGGCCGACTTTGCCACACCCCAGTTCACAGTCAGCGTGGACGAGGCCGATCTTGGCAACATCAAACTTGGACAGGACGCCACAATTGCACTACAGTCCTACACCGGCAATCACCTTCCAGCCAAGGTAAGCTCGATTGCCCACGCCGGCACCACGGTGGGTAACGTGATCACCTTCAAGGTCACACTGGATCTTGTTCCCGCCAAGGATCAACCCAACATTTTGATGGGGATGAGCGGAACCAGCCAGGTGATCACCTCCAAGGCCGACAACGTAGTTGTCGTCCCGGCAGCACTGGTGGTGACCGATCCACGCACCAAGACCACGACCGTGAACGTGCTTGATGTCGATGGCACCAGTAAGACCGTTACCGTTAAGACAGGCCTGGCAAATGCAGACAGCATCCAAATTCTGAGTGGCGTGAGCGCCGGCGACACGCTGCTGGCAATCACCCGCGCAGCCCCAACCGTGAACACGGGCATCCCAGGGGCGCGCGGGTTTGGTGGCTAGGTTCCAACCGCGGGGTGTGGGTTGCACCACACCCCGCGGCAGGACAAACAAGGAGCATCATGATTGAACTAAAGCACATCACAAAGAGTTACACGATGGGCGAGCAGACCGTCCACGCACTGTATGACACAAACCTGAAGATCGAAGATGGCGAATACGTAGCCATCGTCGGACCATCGGGAAGCGGCAAAAGCACGATGATGAATGTGTTGGGTTGCCTGGACAACCCGACCTCGGGCGATTACATTCTGGATGGCAAATCGGTGGCCAAACTGCGCGATGACAGGCTGGCCGAGATACGCAACCAGCACATCGGCTTTGTGTTTCAGCGTTTCAATCTACTGGGCAGGACCAGTGCGCTGCGCAACGTGGAGCTGCCCGCGCGTTATGGCGGCAAGAGTGACAAGGAACGCCGGGCGAGCGCGATGGCGGCACTGCAGGCGGTGGGCCTGGGTGACCGGATGAACCATACACCGGTTGAGCTTTCGGGTGGTCAGCAGCAACGCGTGGCTATTGCCCGCGCATTGGTGAACAAGCCGACCCTGCTACTGGCAGATGAGCCCACCGGCGCACTGGACAGCAAAACGGGCGAAGACATTTTGACCTTGTTTGAGAACCTGCAAAAAGATCGCACGATCACCATCATCATGGTGACCCATGACCACAACATTGCGGCACGGGCCAATCGGGTCATTTCGATCCGCGATGGCAAGATCGAAAGCGACATTGTGCGCCAGAAGTCGGCTGAGGTGACGCCACCGCTTAGGGCGTCGGCGCCGGCCGCCGCAGACATGCCCAAGGTCACTACCAACGGCGCAAAGCATGCACTCGTTCCGGCCCTTGGCGGCAGTCGCTAAACAACAATCTGGAGAATCATCATGAGCATATTTGAAACAATTCGAACGGCGCTTGAGAGCATCACCGCCAACAAACTGCGCGCGGCGCTGACCATGCTGGGCGTGATCATCGGCGTGGCCGCGGTGGTCACCCTGCTCGCTCTTGGCGCGGGTGTGCAGACGTATATCAGCAGCCAAATTACCAAGAGCGGCACCAACCTGGTGACCGTGAGCAATCAGTTTGGACCGCAGGGCGCGACGGTGGGCCTGACGAACAAGGACGTGGCCGCGCTGAGCGACAAGAGCAAGGTGCCCGATGTGGATGCCGTGGTTCCCATGGTGCAGGGCGACTTGCAAATGACCGTGGATACCAACACCGACAACCAAGCCGTGCATGGCACCACACCGAACTACTTTACGGTGCGCGACACCGCGGTTGTCTTGGGCGAACCGTTTACCCAACAGGATGTGGATGACCGGAATCGGGTGGTAGTCATTGGGCCAACGCTGGACCAGGAATTGTTCCCAAACCAAAACCCGCTCAACCAAACCATGTTAATCGGCAGCGTGCCGTTTAAGGTGATTGGCGTGACCGAGATGAAGGGCAGCAACAGCGGCCCCGGCGGCAGCACGGACGTGGAGGCCTTTGTGCCCTTCACGGTTGCGCAAGAGAAGCTCTTTGTCAAGCGCAGCGGTGGGTATAACTCGGTGAACAACATCACGCTGGAGGCATCGGGCGCGGGCAAGAGCACGGATGTAGTGAACGAGGCCACGCTCGCGGTGCGCGGCACGCACAACATTGTGCCGGGTCAGAAGGATGACTTTCGCATCCTGGATCAGTCCGCGCAGATCGTGACCCTGAACACGATTGTGTCCACGCTGACAGCCTTTCTTGGCGCCATCGGCGCAATCTCACTGATCGTGGGTGGCATCGGCATCATGAACATCATGCTGGTGAGCGTGACCGAGCGCACCCGCGAGATCGGTGTACGCAAGGCGCTGGGCGCCAAGAACGGCGCGATCCGCGCACAGTTCCTCATCGAGGCGCTGATCGTGACGTTGATGGCCGGCGCGCTTGGCGTGGTGGCAGGTGTCGGGCTCTCGTTTATCATCGGCAAGCTTGAAACGAGCGTGGTGCCGGTGGTGCAAGCCAGCTCGGTGCTGGCGGCGGTGGGTGTATCGGTGTTTATCGGCGTGGTGTTTGGCCTGTATCCGGCATGGCGCGCCAGTCTGCTGGTGCCAGTTGAAGCCTTGCGCTACGAGTAGCAGTCAGCGATTTAGGTTTTGGTTGCGGATAGGATATAGATATTCACTGTGCAAACCAGACCAATGCAAGCATCGCAAATATCGCAAACAGCAGCGCCGCCAGCGCCCGACACGGCGCGGACGGTGCTGCTGTTTTTGATTGTCATTCTGGCGGCACGCCTGTGCTTCGACAGCGCCGATATCGCGCTGACCGAGACGCTGAACGCGGATCCCAGGCTATATCTGGCGCTGGCATTTTCGATCCCCACCCTCGTGTTGCTCGCCGTGGTATTGGTGATGTATCTGCGGCGGACGGATGACCAGAGCGCCCTGCGGCTGGTGTTGGTCGTCGCGATGCTGGTCATCGCCCTGCAAATTGTCCTGCGCACGGAGGCGCCGGTTCTGCTGAGACTGGACACGAACTTCGGCGGTATTGGTGCGGGTGGCGCACGGTTGGCGGGCTTTAGCCGAGCCCGTTCACGACTTGCGGTGGGCTTGCTGTTTATCATGTTGTGCGGCATCGCCGGTTCGCGTATTTCGGGTCGGCGTCCGGCGGTATGGTGGCTGCTGCTGTGCTGGGTATTGAGTGTGGTGACCGTGGTGACCGTGAGCACCATTGAAACCACGTTGTTGGATTTGTTGCCATTAATCGCACAGGGGCTGGCGCTGGGTGCACTGATCCTTTTTATCGGATTTCTGGCCGAGCTGGAAGCCGCCGAGCGGTTCCGTCTCGGCGCCGCAAACCGACAGTTGCTTGAACAGGGCAAGGCATTGGCGCAGCTGGCCACCTCACGTGAGCGCATGCGCATGGCGCGCGATCTGCACGACACCGTGGCGCACTCGCTCGCCGGGTTGGTGTTTCAACTGGATGCACTTGGGATGGTGATCAAGAAATCGCCCGAGAGCGCCCTAAAGATGGTTGCGGATGCGCAACGTGTGGCACGTCAAGGGTTGGTGGACGCGCGAAGTGCGATCACCGATCTGCGCGCCGGGCTGGTGGAAGATTCCGGGCTGGCGGATGCGCTGCAACAACACATCGAGAACACGCGCGTCCTGCAGCGCGTGCCAATCACCTTTGAGCGCACCGGGCACAACAGTGGTGCAAACGATGGCTTGAGCACGGAGCAAGCCGACGCCCTGTTTCGCGTGGCGCAGGAAGCCATTCACAATGCCACGCACCACGCGCACGCAAAACACATCCGCGTGTCGATCGCGACCGACGTATTGAGCGATGTGGATGAAAAGCAGCTGACCCTGCAGGTGGCCGATGATGGTCGTGGCTTTGACCCCAACGCCGTGCCAAATGGACACTACGGTCTGCGGGGTATGCGCGAGCGCGCCGAGCTTGCACGGGCGCACCTGAAAATTAGCAGTGAGATTGGCAAGGGCACGACGATTTCCGTGTCGGTGGATATCCAACCATAACCTCGAAACGCCAACCCTGAACTGGTAACCTTATGGACGTGTCACAAAAGATTCGACTTCTCATTACCGACGACCAGGAAGTTCTGCGCGAGGGTCTGCGGATTGTGCTTGAAAGCATCGACGATTTTCAGGTGCTGGGCACGGCCCGGGATGGGGCGGAGGCGGTGCGCATGGCGCTTGATCTGCGACCGGACATCGTGTTAATGGATCTCAAGATGCCGATCCTTGGCGGCGTGGAGGCCACAAGGCAAATCACCACGCAGTGTCATGGCACGCAGGTGCTGATCCTCACCACCTATGACACCGATGACTGGGTATATGAGGCGCTGCGCGCGGGCGCGCAGGGATACCTGCTCAAAGAGTCGGGCTCGGCGGGTGTCATCGAGTCGATCCGGGCGGTGCATCGCGGCGAGTCACAGTTTGACCCGGCCATTGCGCGCAAACTGCTGAATGCCTTCCGATCAACCGCGACACCCATCAAACACGAGAGCATGGCAGGCGACGAGCCGCCCATCGAACCGCTGACCGAGCGCGAGACGCAGATCCTCACCCTAATCGCGGACGGGCTCGCCAACAAGGACATTGCCATCAAGTTGTTCCTGACCGAGGGCACGGTGCGAAATTACAGCAGCACGATCCTGGCCAAGCTGCACGTTTTGGATCGCACGCAGGCGGTGGTGAAGGCCGTCCGGCATGGTCTTGTGAAGCTCTAGCCAATCGCATACGCAACAGGCGTCTTGCCAATGATCCGCTTGAAATCGTGAATCAGGTGCGATTGGTCGGCGTAGCCGGTTTGGCCGGCGACGGCCGCACCGTTGGCGCGATTTGAAGTTACCAAGACCGTCGCCTCCTGCAATCGGAATCGGTTTATGATCCACTTCAGACCGACACCCGCATACACCCGAAACAGCTCTTGAAGCGAGCGCTCACTCATACCAAACTTTTGCGAAACGGTGCGCACCAAGCGAATCGACGGATCATCCCTGATCGCGTTTGTAATTCGCGCAATGGTGTCAAGCCGCTCATCATGAACCGGTTGTTTGGCGCTGATGAGCGCAGCCAGGCGGGCGACCACCAAGGCGTCTGATGGTTGGGCCAGCGTATCCGCGCCCCAGCCGTCATTAACGTCAAACACATCGCCGGCGGGAATGACTTTGTCTCGCAGCGCGCTGACAGAGCGCCGGAAAATTGGATGGAAGCCCCCGACACGAAAGCGAACACCACACACCATTGCAGCACCATCCAACTCGCGCGTGAACTTGCCGGTTACAACGCCGGTGATGACGGCACGATCACGCATGAAGCTGACGTTCACGCTCGGATTGGTCAATATCTCGGTCTGATAGCGGGCACCAGGCGGCAGGTCCCACCGCACGATCCAATAGTGCTCGACAAACGGCGCGAGATCTGCATCCGGATAAGAGAGGCTGAGCACATAGTGCCTGGCGGCCTCGGCCGGGTTGAGGATTGCCTTGTGGTTTGCGAGTTTCTGCTGCATCTGCGGGTTTTTACAATACACCAGACGATTGGGCGACTACGATATCAGTATGAAGACAAAGCATTCACACCAGGCCGAGATACACGTTGAGATTCACGCACCGGCGGCGGCCGTTTGGCAGGCCCTGACCGATCCGACGCAAATCAAGCAGTACTTCTTTGGGACCAGTGTGGTTACGGATTGGAAAATAGGCAGCCCCATCCTTTTTCGCGGTGATTGGCAGGGGCAGGCGTATGAGGATAAGGGCGTCATTGTTGACGCGATTCCAAACAAGGTGTTGAAACATACGTATTGGAGCTCGTTTAGCGGGCTGCCATACCTCCCGGAAAATGATCAGATCGTGACGTATCGACTAAACGAACATGACGGTCATTGCACGGTTACGCTTACCCAAGAGAACGTGATCGACCAGGCCACGGCGGATCATTCGGCGGCAAATTGGCAATTGGTGTTGACTGGTTTGAAGGCATTGGTGGAGCAACAGGTTAGCGCGCCCAAGTGATTAATACTCAGCCTACAGCTCGCAGGCGATAAAGGGTATCTCCATCTCGTGCGGGCTGAGACCGCCGTGCATGCCGCGGTAGCTCATGTCATAGCGGTCGCGCTCATACAGCCAGGCGCTTTGACCGGCGTGGGGTAACACCACCAGGTTGCCCACGCGATCAAGGAAGCGCTGCGAGGCCGGGAGCGGGCCGAAATAGCCCTCGGCGATCAGCTCGTCCACGCGGCGGACGGTGGCCCGCTCACCCACGTGGCGGGTAAGCGCGGCGTGGGCGTGATCCAGCGCCTCGGGGCGGATGTGCAGGAAGAAGTCACGCGCGGAGCCGGCCGGCATGCGCAGCGCGCCCGTGGCCGAGCGCTGCTGCCAATCGGCGAAGCCGCGGACGGTTTGATTGAGATACATGGCGGTTTTGGAATCGACCTCCTCCATGCCGTGATCGGCGATCAACATCAGCAGGGTGCTCTTCGCCTTGCCGCGCACCTGGGCAAGGAACGCGCGGTCAAGCGCGATCAGCAAGAGCTCCAATTCGGCCTCGCTTTGGGGCGAGCCCGGGCCGTACTGGTGCAGCACGGTATCAAAGCCGCTGTAATAGAACGTGTAATAGTGGCGGTTCTGGCGGGTGATGAGGGCCTGGCTCAGGTTGATCAACCCCTCGGCCAGGGTTTTGAAGGCGCGGGTTTCGCTGCCGGCAAACAGCGTGTCACCATAGGTGCTCTTCACCAGCTCACGCGGCTGGAACAACGTGGTCTTGACGCCCAGGTCGCGCCACTCGCGATACATGGCGCGGTTTGGATAGATCACCGAGGGGTCACCCACGCCGACCAGGGTCTCGCGCTGGTTGCGGTCGCTGGCGCGGGTAAACGGCAGCGGATTGATGATTTCATCCAGGGAGGGCTCGTATTGATTCCACTCATAGATGCCGCTCTGGGACGGGGGCAGCCCGGTGTTTAGCGCGGTGACGTGAGCGGACGTGGTGGAGGGGAACTGACTGGTGAGCGCGCTGACCACGCCGTGCGTGTGCAGATGCGCGAGGAACGGGAACTTGTCCGCAACCTGTTCAAAGAAGCGCCAGCCAAAGGCATCAATAAACAGCACGACGACCGCCTCGTAGGGCTGGTCAAACGGACCCAGGCAATCCGCCGGGAGCGCCGGCAGCGGCGCCCCGCGCCCGGGCAAGAGCAGCTTTTGAACCGTGCCGGGGATGTTGCTAAAACAATACGAGCCATACAGCGGCACGCGAAAATGCTCGCCCGCGCGTGACCGGCGCACAGCGTCCAAGGAGGGTTGGTTAATCGGCATTGGTTCTGTTTGCTTAACCCGGACGTGGCCGCCGGGTTACAGGTATTTTTCCACGGCCCAACCACCCTCGCGCATGATGGGAACGGTCAGATCGGTGGTCGGGTCAAACATCAGCTTGTTTACGCCGGTGACGGCATCGACCACATCACCCATCCAATCGGCGAGGGCGACGGTGCACTTGAGCGCGCGGGCGATGTCGCGGGGGGAGACATCATCGAGGCTGACGCCATCGGGATGATCAAACATAATGCGGGGCAAAACGATCAGGTTGGATTCGCGCAGGGCAGGGTCGGCTTCAATGGCCGCGATCACATCCGCGCCCATGAGCAGGCCGGCCACGGTGATGGTGGCGCCGAGCTTCCTGTTCACCACGGGCACCACGGTCGTGTGCGCGCCGGTGCGCCGTTGGAACTCGGCGGCGGCTTTTTTCAGGACCGGCGCAAACAATGTGCCGGTGACCAGGGCCACGCGCTTGCCTGAGTGCCCACCGCCTGCCAGCTCTCCACGCTCGTCCGCTGCCTCGCGTCTCAGGCTTCCCAGCTCCTTATTCTTTACCCGCGTCCATTCGTTTTGAAAATCGCGGACCATGCCCAGGCCGTTCTCCTGGAGCTTGTGGCCCTCGTAGTCGCGTTTGAGCGGGAGCTTCTTTTTGCCGACCAGATACCACTCATCGGTGCCAAACACAAAGCGGGTGCCGAGGGTGCGCTGGAATTCGGACTGCCAGCCGGTGAGCTGATCCACAATGGCGGCGCACTCCGCGGCATCGTGTGGGCGCTTGCCATATTTGTGATGGGTGGTGAGCCCGACCGGGACGATGGTGGCGGTTTGCACGCTGGGATAGAGCGCGGCCAAGTCGTGGATGCTGCGCTCCATATCGGCGCCGTCGTTTAGGCCAGGGGTGATCACCAACTGGGTATGCGTCTGGATGCCATGCTCGGCCAGCCAGCGCAACTGCTGGAGCACGTCCGGGGCGGTGGCATTGCGCAGGCACGCGCGGCGGACGGCCAGATTGGTGGAGTGCACGCTCACATACAGCGGGCTGAGGCGCTGCTCGGCGATGCGCTGCCAGTCGTGCTCGGCCAGGTTGGTGAGGGTGACGTAGTGACCATACAGAAACGAGTAGCGGTAGTCGTCATCCTTGATATAGAGGGTGCGGCGCATGCGCGGGGCGTTTTGCAGCACGAAGCAGAACGGGCACAGGTTGTTGCAGCGGCGGATGTCTATATCAAAGGTCGGGTGGTCAAAGCCGATGCCCAACGGCTGCCAGGCGGTGCGCGCGGTGCTGGCGGTAAACGGCAGCGCCGTGCGCTCGGCGGCGAAGCTCAGGGCATCTTCGGCGCCATAGAATTGGGCGTCGATGACGTCCATCAGCGGATGGCCGTTGATGCTGTGCAGGAGGTCGCCGGGAAGAAGACCGGCTTGTTCGGCTGCGCTGTTGGGTTCAATCGTTTTGATAAGACCAGGCATTGGGGAGAGGAACCAGAGGTGCCAATTATGACTGAAGGCGGGAGGGAGCTGGCTCCCTCTCCTTTGGGAGAGGGCTGGGGTGAGGGCGGTGTAATGAGTACGGAAAACTGGACTACCGGCTAGAAGACAATAGTAACAGAAAGGAGTGCAGAAGATGAGTCAAAAATGGCGAAAGCACGGCCCGGAATTTAAGGCGGCAGTGATGGAATTGCCCCGATTTCGTGGACACTATGAAAAGCTCCACCTATGCCAGCCCAGGGCAACGCCCTGGGAAAATTACCACCCGATTATTTCAAGCCCTGAAAGGGCGAACCAATGCGCGGTTGGGTGGATATTGGCGTGCGTCGCATACCCAGGGCGTTGCCCTGGGAAAATTGCCACCAGATAATTTCAAGCCCTGAATGGGCGGGACAATGCGCGGTCGGGTGGATATTGGCGTGCGTTGCATACCCAGGGCGTTGCCCTGGGCTGTGGTTAAGCCGCGCCGTTGGCGCTGGCGCGAACACCTTGTCGTCAATCGCGTGGGCGTAGATACGCGGCCGGGCCTTTGGCTTTGGTGCAAGGATTTCTTCGAGGGTCTTACGTATAAGAATTAGGCCGCCCTTTCAGGGCTGGATAAATTTTGCGTTTCATACCCAGCGCGTTGCCCTGGGCTGGAATAGGTCGCGCCGTTGGCGCTGGCGCGAACGCCTTGTCGTCAATCGGGTAGGTGTGCATCATGCGTGCGTTGCATACCCAGCGCGTTGCCCTGGGTTGCGGTTAAGCCGCGCCATTGGCGCTGGCGCGTACGCCTTGTCGTCAATCGCGCAGGCGCGCATCATGCGTGCGTATATTTGCCGCCCCAAAGGGGCACGCTGCGAAAGCCCAGGGCAACGCCCTGGGAAAATAGCCACCCGATTATTTCAAGCCCTGAATGGGTTGTAATGAGTACGGAAAACTGGACTAGCTGCTAGGCGAGGGACAGATTGGTTTATGTGAGCCATAGCAGAAATTTCGCCGTTTTGTTCTTATTATTTGCTCTGCAATGGGCTACCATGAGCGCATGAATCGAACCACAAAGCGTTCGACAAGGCTCAATGAGCTGCACCACTTTTAATTGGCACGACGCAGACCCCTCTCGATGAAAGACTCTACTGAGCAGTTTGAAATGGGGCGGCCGTGTGATGCGGCTAGCGGTGGGCAGCACCCAAGAGGCGAAGCCTTAGATTCGGCAGTGCGGGGCCGGATTGCGAAGTGTTAGTGCCGCTCAAACTTAGGGCAAAGATTGCCGAGGAGATGCGGCGGGCGGGAGATCTCTACGACTAAAAATCAGAGGTTTCTCGGATAACATTCCAGTGATGGGGCATTAAGATTATGGGGAGGACTTTATGTTGAGATATACGGGACATCCTTTAGTAGATGTGGGGGCGGCGACGATTGCGGCATTTGCCAACAAGCGCGATCTGGCGCAGGTCACCGATGCAGATTTGCATGCGTTTGCGGAATACATCGCACAGAACTATGTCGCAAATCCGCTCAAGTCGTTTTTGAATGTGGCCTTTCCTAATTCTGGCTACACCCAACCCGCGTTTGAGAGCGCCCCGGAGCGACGGGTGAACTATGCGCGGCGCGTGACGACCGTGAGCGGAAAAGAGGATGCCGCAGACGAGGTGTGCGTATTCACGGGCGAATCGGCAACAGGTGAGTGGCTGAGCGCGAAAGAGCTTGATGACAAGCAGAAGTTGACTTATCCGCGTGGGCGGGCGTTCCGGCACAACGTGCCCATGCTGCTCGGAGAGGATGTCATCAACTTTCACCCGGGTGGCGATGCGGGGTTGCCAATTTCTGGCAAGGCACTGTTGTGCATTCAGGCTTTTCCGATGGGTTGCGCAAAGGTGGGTGGCAAATTGCTGGGCGTCCATTCGGATAACTCGAAGATTACGCTGCACTTTGCGCGAAAGTTCCTGGAGACGAACCTGAACAAGGTGAATCTGGCTCGCGCGAGCGGCGAATCAAAACTGCCAGAGGCGGGGACATCGCCCAAGACCATACTGATTGAGACGCTGCTTGAGGTTGAAGACGAGCGCATAAAGGCGCAAGAGGAACAACAACCTTACGCCGCAACCGCGTATCACCTCAGCAACAGCGGGCAAAGCAACCCATTGGATGCGCGCAACCCGCCATTGGTAATGTACGAGATGCCGTTGGAGATGATTGACTTCATCGGCGCGGTTTCCAGCGCCGCGTTTGCCGGGGCGTGGCGGGCCATTCATCAACGCGGCTGGGTGTTGCCCAAAGCCAAGAAGAGGGCTAATAAGGCCGAGACTGCTGAAGCTGAGACGGATGCACCGCCGCATCGCAATTTGCTTTACGAGGATTTGTTTAACCTGCCGCAAGATGCCCCGCGATTTATTCGCCGGTATTTGTTGCGCGTGCCAGAGCGCACAAAGTTTGAAGAAGACCCGCGCCGAGACTATTCCATTCGTGACGAAGCCAGTTTGATTTCATGGCAAATCACCCAACTTTTTTTGGAGAAGGTAGTACATATGACTGAGCAACGCATTCAAACCATTCGAGACATGGCCGACCGACTTGCTGATTACATCAAGGCTGAGAACGACAAGCCATTTTTTGCCAAGTTCTACAGTGCCACGTATTACGACCAACTGCGCAAAATTTTGATCCGCGCCAGCGACGCACTGATGAAGCGCGGCCAACCGCCGTTGGTGGGCTATGACGCATACATCGCCGTGTTTGAGGAGCCAGCGTATGACCGCGAAGCGGGCAAACAGCGCACTTCGTGGTCGTTGGCGCGAGACTTGATGTTGATTCGGATGATTGAACGGCTATACGACCTGAAGTGGTTGCAGGCCAACCTGGATGTAATTCCGGTTGAGACAGCGCAAGACGACGACAAAGAAAAACAACAGGATTGATAACAAGGAGAAAACAACATGGCATTTGTAACAGGACTTTATTTGATTGACGCGCCAGCATCGGCCTTAAACAACCTGGGCAATATTGAAGGTGAGCGTTACGACAACAGCACGGGGGTCAAGGTCATTCGCTCTGGCAGCGATTTTTATCCGTATGTGTCGGCGCAGGCTTTTCGGTATTGGCTGCGGCAAACACTGGCACGCATGGTTCCAAAGTGGAAGGCTGCGCCGGTGTACCGCGAGGAGAAAATTGCGTATACCGATGCCAACCCGATTGAGTATTGGGATGACGATTTGTTTGGCTATATGCGCGCGCCATCCACCAAGGAAAGCGCCAAAGCCAAGCGCGAGGCCGACGAAACACGCAAGAACGAAACGCCGACCAAAGACACGATTACGCGCGTTGCGCCTTTTCGAGTCAGCACACTAGTTTCGATTGCACCGACGCGCCCAACCAGCGATTTTGGGGTGATGGCGCGGCAAGAAGGCAACCCGGTGCCGCACGAGCATCAGTTTTACCGAACAACATTGCAAGGGCTGTTCTCGCTCAGCCTTGCGGATGCAGGCACATTTAGCTACAAGCAGCGCAGCGGCTACCGACACTTGGATGACGAGCGCGTGGGCATTGCCAAAATGCGCGGGCTGGAACATTTGGTAGAGGCCAAAGCCTACCGCCTGCCGCAAGCCCAACGCAGCGCTCGCGTGCGTGCCTTGTTTGAAGGGCTGGCCCATTTGGAGGGTGGCGCCAAACAAACGTTGCATTACACCGATGTCTCGCCTGCCGTTGTGGTGCTGGCGGTGACGAAAGGTGGCAATCACATGTTTGGCCACATTATTGGCGCGAGCAGAGATGGTAAACCTGTGCTGAAGACCGAGGCCTTGAAAGAAGCATTGCGTGTGTTTGCTGATGACCTGCTCTCGCCGGTATTCATTGGCTGGACGACGGGTTATGCCGATGACGAACGCGCCAAAGCCCAACAGATGGCGAGCGAAGATGGGCGCATCAAATTGAGCCACCCGCGCGAGGCGTTTTTGGCAATGGCCGACGCGCTGGATGCCAACCCAGGCTGGCTGGAATGAGCTCATGCGCGTACTCAAAATTTCGTTGGAAGGGATAACGACTTCGTTTCGGTATCCCCACTTTATGCAAGGTATTCATCCCACTTATGAGATGCCGCCGCCCGCCACCATTTATGGACATGTGTGCAGTGCGGTGGGCGAATGGGTTGCGCCAGAGGGCCTGCAGTTTGCCTACCACTTTACCCACGCGGGCAAGTTCGATGACGTGGAGCATGTGCATGTGCTGTCCACAGCGGGCGGCAAGCTGCCTGATACCAAGTTGCCCAAAGTGCTGGAGGGTGCGATCAACCCGTTCAAACGTCAACTTCTTTTTCGGCCACGCCTGACGCTGTATTTGAATAAGCCAGAGTGGGAACTGCATTTTCGCAGCCCGCGCTACCCGGTGGTGCTGGGGCGTTCGCAAGATTTGTGCAGCTACACGCGTGTAGAACACATTGAGTTAATTCGCAGCGATGATGCTTACTTTGAACACACGCTGGCGCCATACCGGGCCAACCGACACACGGCGGCGGGCTATGTGGCAACTATGCCGCGCTATTTGGACTATGCACAAAACCGCCGCCCAAGCTTTGCACGCTATGTAGTGCTAAACCGCAGGGTGACACAGTTGATGCGGTTTGAGGGCCTTAATGCGCCAGTGGTGCCGGAGTTTTGGGCAGACCCCAGCGCGCCCGCAGCCGACGGCAAACCATTGGGATTGTGGTTTCACAGCTTCACCGATCCCTATGACGACACCCCTCAATTCACCCTCTAGCGCGCCGCCTAGCGACTCACCTGAATTGCGCGGTGTTTGGGCGAAGAGCGCCGACAAGGGCGCCGATGGACACCCCGAGACGTTGACCCAACACACCTGGAGCGTGCTGGCGCAATTGACTATGCGTATTCGGCTGCGTCCCGGTTTGCCTGAGCAAATAGGTGTGCCGCGCCTGTGGCATATTTTGTATTGGGCAGCGTTTCTTCACGATTTTGGCAAGGCTGCGTGCGGATTTCAAGCACGCTTGCGGGGCGGCGAACGCTGGCAACACCGGCACGAAGTATTGTCGTTGGCGTTTGTGGATTGGGTACTGCCCGGGTTTAGCACAGATGAACATGCCTGGCTGGTATCTGCGATTGCAGCACATCACCGCGACCTGAGCGAGATTAAGTTGCGCTACAACGAGGCAAGCGACCGCGACGGGCGCGAGATGCAGCGTTTGGTTGACGAGATTAAGCCGAGCGTTGTGGCTGGCCTGTGGCACTGGCTGAACAACCATGCCATGCCATGGGCCAATGCGCTGGGTCTGACGCAGGTTGTTCAGCCCATTCAGTTGCCGGATTTAGACGATGCCGTGCGCCAAGTGCGGCAAACGAGCAACAAGCGCATTCGCAAATGGCTGCGGCTGTGGGATTCGTTCTACGAAGATTTGGGGTATGCTGACCCGGCAGTGATTAACGGCACGATTGCTTTGCGCGGGCATTTGATTACAGCCGACCACACCGCCTCGGCGCATGTGGGCGATTTACCAAAGCCGCAGTTGGATGCCCCTCAAGAACTGATGCATAAGTTGCGGCTTACCGCGCCGTACGATCACCAGACCGAAGCATTGAATACAACCGACAACCTGGTGTTGATGGCCCCGACCGGCAGCGGTAAAACCGAGGCGGCGTTGTTGTGGGCCACCGCACAAGCGTGCACGCCGCGCTTGTTTTATGTACTGCCTTTCCAGGCAAGCATGAACGCGATGGAGCGACGCCTGACTGTAGATGAAGTGGATGGCGACGGCACAGTGACGCGCGAAGCCCCTTTCAAAGGCCAAGTGGGGCTGGAACACAGCCGCAGCACATTGGCGTTATACAAAAAATATCTGGCCGATGACCCATCCCCAGAAAATGCGGTGAGGATGGCACGACACGGAGTAAACCTGGCGCGGCTGCATTGCTTTCCAGTACGCATTCTTACGCCGTATCAACTCTTAAAAGCGCCCTACCGTTTAAGCGGTTACGAAAGTTTGTTGAGCGATTGCTTTAACGGCGCGTTTGTGTTTGATGAGATTCACGCATTTGAGCCGGAGCGGCTGGCGCAAATTTTGGCGATGGTTAAGCATTTGCGCCAACACTATGGCGCACGCTTTCTGATGATGTCGGCGACGCTGCCCAGGCTGTTGCGGGAAAAGTTGGGCGATGCGTTGGGCAGCGTAAAAATCATCACGGCGGCGCAATCTTTGTGTGAAAAATTTCGGCGGCACGAACTGCATTTGCGCGCAGGTGATTTGCTGGATGCTGCGCACATGCAGCAAATTGCCGAGGTGGCACGCAGCGGGCAAAGCGTGCTGGTGTGTTGTAACACGGTCAAGCGGGCGTTGGAAGCACGCCAAACGCTGATGGGCTTGCTGAGCGGTGCTGCCGATGTAGAAATGTTGCATGGACGCTTTAACGGCCAAGACCGGTTGAAGAAAGAAGCGGTCGTACGCGAAGCGGCTGGGTCGCGCTCGCTTAACCGCAAGCCGATTGTGCTGGTGGCAACGCAGGTGGTGGAGGTGAGTTTGGATATTGACCTGGATGTGATTTACACCGACCCCGCGCCATTAGAAGCATTGCTGCAACGGTTTGGGCGCATCAATCGGCGCAGGCTGAAGGCTTCGGCACCCGTGTATGTGTTTCGCCAACCAGATGATGGGCAACGAATATACGATGAGCGCCTGGTGCAGGCAAGTTTGCGCGTATTGGCCGCGCACGATGGCGAGATGATTGATGAGGCCAATGTGTCGGCCTGGTTGGATGAGGTATATGACGACGAGGCGATTCGGAGCGATTGGACGACGCGCTATGAGCAGACGTATGCGTCGTTCACTCATGATGCAGTAAACCGGTTGCGCGCGTTTCAATCGGATGAGTCTTTGGAGCAGGCCTTTTACAAGGCGTTTGATGGCGTGCAGGTGTTGCCAGTGAGTTTGCAAGCTGCCTATGATGGCAAGAAAGCGTTAAACCCGTTGGAAGCGAGTGAGTTGTTGGTGAACCTGCGCTGGGGACAATTTGCGATGTTGAAACAAAAAGGATTGGTGCGTGAAGAGACCGGATCTAAAAAATGGTATCCGCCAGTGGTGATGTGCCATTACGATGATGAGGCAGGTTTGAATGTGTATCGCCCGGTGAGTGTGTTCGCATCTGCTGTTGCCGATGATTTGGAGGACTCGATTTAATGAGTAACACTGACTTCCCGTTGACCTCGTTGCACCTCGAATTTATTTGCCAGGCAACCACGCCTGTAAATTTGGGTGGCTGGCAGGCGGGTGCCAACTTGCGCGGTGCGCTCACCAACATCATGCACCGCAGCGCGTGTAGCTGCCCACCCGGCCAGCCCGACCCGCAGCATTGCCCGGTGTGTGCGCTGATTGTGGCAAACGAGCATCCGGGGCAGGAGCGGCGCGGTTATGCGTTGGTGCCGCCGCCGATGCCGAGTGAGGTGATTCGTGCGGGCGAACGATTCTCATTTGGCGTTGGTTTGGTTGGAGATGCCCAGCAGCAACTGCTTTTCTTTTTGTTGGCAGGTATGGAAGCAGGCGAGCAGGGCGTGGGACTGGGGCGCGAGCGAGGCCAGGGACGATTTACTTTGCACGAAGTCTGGGCAGTAAACCCATTAGGCGACGAACGTGATTGCATTCGTGCAGCAGGCGAGGCGCTGGTGCATGAGCCAGCACTGATGTTGACCCATGCCTATGTGCAAGCACTGGCCGACCAGATTTTGCAGCATGCCTGGCCCGGTGAAGACCTGGCCTGCCGCCTGGAACTGCACTTTCTGACCCCGTTGCGCCTGATCGAGGATCAACACCGTTTGAAGGCACCCGATTTTGGGTTGATTTTTGAACACTTGTTGAAACGGATTGATCAACTCGCTCGTCAGTATTGCAACGCCGAACGTCGCCCGATGGATGAGATTTTGGCGTTGCAAGCACAGGCGAACGAAGTGCGTTTGGTAAACGTCAATACGCGCTGGGTGGATGTGGCGAGCGGATCGGCGCGATTGGGGCGCAAGGTGGAGCAGGGCGGGTTGGTGGGCAATGCTGTTTATTTGGCACCGCGCGCAAGTTGGCGTGCCCTGTTGCCCTGGCTGTTGTGGGGGAAGGCTACGCAACTGGGCAAGATGGTGGTGAAAGGGAACGGGCTGTTTGACCTGAAAATATTATGATCATTCAACACTTAATCGTCGAGCAGCGCGGGGCATTTGTGCACAAGCACAGCGAGCGACTGTGTGTGAAGGTGAAGGACGAGACGATTGCGGAGGCCCCGTTGATGCACCTGGAAAGCGTGATGATTGCGACGGGTGCGGCCAGCGTGAGCGCAGAGGCCATCCGGGAATGCGCCGAGCGCGGCATCCCCATTCACTTTGTGAGCGGCACAGGTGAGCCGTATGCCAGCCTGTATGCCAGCGGGCTGACCGCCACGGTGCTAACACGACGGGCACAAATTGAAGCCTTTAGAGACGAGCGCGGGCTGCATGTGGCGCGGGCATTTTGCAAGGGCAAGATTTTGAACCAGATGAACTTGCTGAAATACGCAGCCAAATATCGCAAGGAGAACGCGCCAGCGGTGTTTGCGGAATTGCAAGTGTTGATTGCCGAGGTGAATGACCACGACATTGAGCTGGACGAAAAGTTTGGCAAGTTGGAAGGTTTGCAGGTTAGAACCATTGACGATTGGCGCTTTGAATTGTTGAGCATTGAGGGTCGCGCAGCACAGAAGTATTGGGCCGGGGTGAAGCAGATTTTGCCCGCCGATTGTGGTTGGCCTGGGCGCGAGGGGCGGGGCGCGACAGATTCAATCAACTGTGCGCTGAATTATGGCTATGGTGTTTTGTATGGGCAGGTAGAGCGGGCGCTGGTGCTGGCCGGGTTGGACCCGTATGCGGGTTTTATTCATGTTGACCGCCCCGGCAAACCCAGCCTGACGCTGGACTTGATTGAAGAGTTTAGGCAGGCGGTGGTGGATCGCACGATTATGGGCCTGGTAAACAAGGGCGTGGTGATTGAGCAGACCGATGGCAAGCTGGAACACGCCACGCGCCGGTTGTTGGCTGAAAAAGTGTTGGCGCGTTTGGAGAGTGCCGAGCCTTACGCGGGCAAGAGATTGCCGCTGCGGGCGGTGCTGCAATCTCAGGCGCGGCAATTGGCGGCGTATTTGCGACAAGAGCGGCCGGACTATGTGGCGTTTGTGAGTAGTTGGTAATGCGCTGTTTTTTGGTTTACGACATCCCCCATGATGGCAAACGCGGCAAAATTGCAGATGCGTGTTTGGACTATGGGCTGGATCGCATTCAGTTCTCGGCGTTTATGGGCGTGTTGCGCGCCACGCAACAAGACGAGCTGATGCTAAAAGTGAAGCGCATTTTGGGCAAGCAGCCGGGCAAGATTTTGTTGTTTGGCGTTAATGCTGCTGATTGGGACGCGCGCAAAGAGATTAGTTACATTGCAGAAGACAAACGCCCGAAACCCAGAGGGCTGCCCCAACCGATACCTGAAACAGCTCTCGACCATGACCCAGATGCAATTTGACCCATTTAACTGCACGCCTCACTTTATTTATGTTGGATGACACTTTGGCATTTCCGATTCGCGTAAGCGACCTGAAGCAATGGGCGTATTGCCCGCGGGTGTGGTACTACCAGCACTGTTTGCCGGATGTGCGCCCCATCACTTATAAGATGCAGCATGGCATTGAGGCCGGGTTGCATACCGAAGAATTAGAGCAGCGCCGGTCTTTGCGGTTGTATGGCTTGACGCGCGGTGTGCGCACGTTTAATGTGGCACTGACTTTGGCCCGGCTGGGCTTGCGCGGCAACGCCGACATGGTGATTGACACGAATGAACAGGGTGAGCGCGAATTGATCCCAGTGGATTTCAAAGAGTCGAAGATAGCGGGAGACCACGTTAAGTTGCAGGTGGCGGCGTATGGCTTGATGTTGGAGGAGACGCTGGGCATTCCGGTGCGGCGTGGCTTTCTATATTTGATTCCGCTGCGACAGGCCGAGGAGATTGCCATTGACAACCGCCTTCGCAAAAAGGTGGAAGTGGTGCTGCAGGGTATGCAGCGGGTAATGACGCACGAGACGATGCCAGAGCCGACATCCAGCTTGAGCAAGTGCGCGGTATGCGAGTTTCGGCGATTTTGCAATGATGTGATGTGAAAAGGGTTGCAAATTGGCAAAAAACAGGTGATTGTTGCTGCTTTATGGGGAATTCTGGGGCGATGAACGCTTTCGCAAATCGGGCGGGTTTTGAGACAGAAATGGATTTGCGAGTTTTGAGATTTTTGGAAGGCAAATGAGATGGAAACTGTTAAAATAGATTGCAACAGGATGCGCGTAGCGGGGCGTTTGAGCAGTGTCAGGTCATTTTTGACCTTGAGAGGGTTAGGACTATAATCGGCTTCAATAAGTTCGATCCGATGGAGGATTCTGAAACATCGCCGGACGAATCGAAGCGGCTCAAAACGTGGTGGAGCTTCAATAAGTTCGATCCGATGGAGGATTCTGAAACAGAATTTTCGTTGATAAATTCTTTAAGTTCCATGCTACGCTTCAATAAGTTCGATCCGATGGAGGATTCTGAAACAGAATGCGTCAATCTACGTTACGGTGGTTGACA
>JANXLU010000094.1 GCA_025354985.1 Chloroflexota bacterium | reverse complement strand
TGATTGAAGATGCAGCCGAATCACTTGGAGCAACGTATAAAGGTCGCCATACTGGCACCTTTGGAAAATTCGGCGTCTCATCGTTTAACGGCAATAAGATCATCACAACATCCGGCGGAGGAATGTTGATGACCAACGAGCTTGATCAGGATGGGGCCCTGATTGCGCACGCTCGCAAGTTAGCCACCCAATCGCGAGATGCTGCGCCACACTATCAGCATTCAGAAATCGGCTACAACTATCGCATGAGCAATGTGTTGGCTGGGATTGGCAGGGGGCAGCTTCGGGTGTTGGCAGATCGGGTGGCTGCGCGGCGCAGAAATTTCGAGTTCTATCAAGAAACTCTGGGAAGCGCGCCTGGTATTGCATTTATGCCGGAACCTGAGTGGGGGCGGTCGAATCGTTGGCTTACTTGTGTCGTCATTGATCCGTCTGCGTTTGGTGCAACGCGGGAAGAAATTCGAATAGCGCTTGAGTCACACAATATCGAAAGCAGGCCTCTATGGAAGCCCATGCACTTGCAACCAATATTTTCAAAATATGAAGTTTTCGGCGGCAAAGTTTCAGAAGGACTTTTTGAAAACGGGTTGTGTCTTCCCTCCGGATCAAGCATGACAGAATCGGATTTGCAACGAGTTGCGGAAATCGTGTTGGCTGCGCGTAGATAATGCATGCATAACGCATGGTGGAACGTTTGCGCAACCGACACTTTTTACTGCTTGACCTTCTTCTTGCTCCGATTGCCGTATACAGTTGTTACGTATTACGGCTGGAAGGATTTGAGCTGGGCGGCTTTTTTCGTCAGGCGATTTTTCTGGCGTTGCTGTTTACAGTGGCGACCGTGGTTATTTTTCGCCAAAATGGCATTTATGCACGTTACTGGCGATATGCGTCCGTAGAGGAGCTAATGTCGCTTGTGTCCTCGGTTGTTATTGCAGATGTCGTTACATGTCTTGCGGCAACGATAATGATTTGGTTAATAACCGGATTGTTCACCCTGCCACGATCAATTCCATTTATTATTCCGTTTTTGGCGGTTCCATTGTTGGCGTCCCCTCGCCTTGCAGCCCGTATGTGGCGTGTAACCATGGCACGTCGTCAGCGAACACGGACCAGCGAACAGCGCGTATTGATCATTGGAGCCGGCGATGCCGGCGCTGCACTTGCTGCAGAGATTTCCGATGCTTCGCACCTTGGTCTCCAGCTTGTGGGGTTCTTGGATGATGACGCAACCAAGCAACGCGTGTCAATACGTGGTGCGCGCGTCCTGGGAATGCGGGCCAATCTGCCAGACGTCGTCATTCGCAATGCTGTCGATCTAGTGATCATCGCCATGCCGAGCGCATCCAGCGCGTTGGTTCGCGAAACGGTGGAATTGTGTGCAAGGGCCAATGTGCCGGTTAAGACGCTCCCCGGCCTGCAGGCCCTTATAAGTGGACATGTGACCGTAGGGCAGCTTCGCAACGTGCAAATCGAGGATTTGCTTCAGCGCGAACCGGTGCAAATTGATGCCACCGCGGTCAACGCACTGCTAAAGGGCAAGTGCGTGCTGGTTACCGGTGGTGGCGGTTCAATCGGTGGCGAGCTGTGCCGGCAGATTTGGCGGTGCAATCCTGCTGTGCTAATAGTGGTCGGGCACGGTGAAAATTCCGTGTTCGAGATCGAACAGGAACTGCTCGGTAACAAGCCTGCGGCTGCAGACGCCCCAAAAATCTGCAGCGTGATAGCTGATATTCGTTTTGAAGATCGTGTGCGCGCGGTGTTTGATCAGCATAAGCCGGACGTTGTGTTTCACGCCGCGGCGCATAAGCACGTTCCGCTGATGGAAGACAACCCGGGCGAGGCAATCTCAAACAACGTTCTTGGCACGCGCAACCTGGCTCGGGCCGCCATTGCAACCGGGGTTGAGCGTTTTGTCATGATCTCATCAGACAAGGCGGTGAACCCAACCAGCATCATGGGGGCGAGCAAACGTGTTGCGGAATTCGTCATCCACGATGCTTTTCATGGTCAGATGACGGAGCACAAGACATTATTTTCGGCAGTGCGCTTTGGCAACGTCCTTGGCAGCCGCGGAAGCGTTGTATTGACGTTCAAAAAGCAGATTGCAGCGGGGGGGCCGGTCACAATCACCCATCCGGACATAACGCGGTATTTCATGACCATCCCTGAGGCCGTGCAACTCGTGCTCCAAGCAGCCGTGCTGGGCAATGGTGGCGAGGTGTTTGTGCTGGATATGGGTAAACCCGTGAAGATCGTGGATTTGGCACGGGACCTGATCACCCTCTCCGGTTACAAACCCGAGAAGGAAATTGCCATTTGTTACACGGGCCTGCGCAACGGTGAAAAGCTGTTTGAAGAATTATTTCTGCCGGGTGAAAGCTATCAACGCACGGAGCACGCCAAAATTTTTATTGCGGCCAATGCCAGCACGTTTCTGCCAGCAGATTTGGAATCGCGTCTTGTCAACCTTCTTCAATCTGCTCGCGAAAGCAATGCGCCCGCGATCAGATCGGAATTGCGTGGGCTGATCCCAGAGTCCAAACTCGAAACGTGAGTCAGGTATTCACGCTTCTTGCGCTTGCATTGGCGTTTGCAAGCATGGCCACGGCACGAGCGACCTATCCTTCCTTGGTTGCCGGTGCAATCGCGGTTGCGACCAATTGGCGCGGCGTGCGTGACTATTTGCGTGGGCTAACACGCATTCGCTGGGCTTGGTTTTACCTTGCGTTTATGCTGGTCGCCACCTGTTTGTTCACGGCGTTCCCGGAATTTACGTATATACAGGCTGCGCGCGCTGGATCGGGCCTTTTGCTCGCGCTGGCGATGATGCAGTTGCCCATCAAGAAACACCCAAATCTGAGCATTGGTGCCGTTGCCATGTTTGCCTTGATCTTGACCCTGGCTGCACCGGTTATTGAAAGCTATTCCGTCCTGCCGTTTAGCCTTCCAGGCCCACTGGCGCGCATCAGTGAACTGACGGGCGACACCATTAACCCGAACGTGTTTGCGGGTGTGCTCGCCGTGCTCGTTTGTATTCCAATCTCGGCAACAATCACGTTATTGTTCGCTCAACGGCCACATCGAAGTCGGTCCGAACTCCTGCTTGGGCTTGTTTTTCTCGTCTTATCCGGATTTCTATTTGTCGTAATTTGGCGCGCTCAATCACGCGGCGCCCTTATCAGTGCGATCTTGGGGTGTTTTGTCATCGTGTTGCTGCGCTGGCCGCGTGTGGGGTTCGCATTGATCGTCGCAGGGTTGGCGGTGGCGCTTATATACATCTGGCGGCAAGGATTGGACAGCGCACAAAACTCGGTTGTTTCATTGGGTGGGCTGAGCAGCAAGGAGGGCCCGGAGTCCCGATTGGAGCTGCTGGAATTAAGTGGTTACATGCTGCAGGACTTTGCTTTTACCGGAATCGGCATGGGTGGCTTTGCCTCGGTGACCGAATTACTCTATCCGATTTTTACGATTCAGCCCCACGCCCACAACCTCTTCCTGCAAATTGCAATCGACCTGGGCATACCCGGTCTTCTCGCCTGGCTGGTGATATTGTTCAGCGTCTGTCGCTCCTGTGTGCGGGTCATACGCGATCCAGTGACCAAAAATAGCCCTGCGGGCGCGCTGGCAGCCGGACTATTGGCGTCGCAGGTGGCCATGTGCACGCATGGCATGGTGGATGCCGTGGTGTGGGGTCAGGTGCGCACGGCGCCATTGGTATGGATCTTATGGGGGGTGGCGCTTGGGCTGGAACGCGCTAGCCTGGGTAATAGAACGCCCAAACCGTTGCCAATCCAATCAAATCAAGCACAACCAGCGGCGACATGAGCGACAACGACCGGAGGCGCCTGGGCAAAGACCAGGCAACGTTCGCGGCTCCTCCAACCAGCAGGAATGCGGCCAAGGGCATAACAGGAAACAAATAGCGGGCCACAGGAATAAAGGGTGGCCACATCAGCGTTTGCAAGCCCCGGCTGACCGCGAGAAATACGGTAATCGAACAACCGAGCGCCATGGTTACAAGCGCCGCGATCGGCGCGCGGTGCGTGCGCCTGTTCGTGGTCGCCCACGTCAGGGCTCCGATTAAGCCAATGATGACCAGGATCGCGCAAGCATAGTAGACGGCTGCAGGCGCTCGTACTGCGCCCCAGCCAAACCAGGCCCAGAACGATTGAAAAATTACCTGGGCTGAGGTCGCGTACAACTCGCCGGTTGCCGCCCAATCCAACGGGGCAAGGAACATGTCAAAGAATTGAACGCCCCAAAATAGGTGGTTCCGCAGGTTGGTTTCCCAAGGACGTAGGCGTGGCCAGCGCTCGCTCATGGTGCCATTGCGAAGCACATTGGCGGGGCTTGGCTCATCGGCGACAGTGAGCGCGAGATCGGAATAATAGACGGTCGCGGTCGAGCCGGATTCCACCCCGAACGGGCTTAACTCAAGCCATCCGCGTTGCGGTCCATCCAGCGCCCGAATCGGGAACCTGAATGGCGTTGGCGCGGTGCTTAGGGTTTCGGTTACCGTTGCCGCAGGATCGCGATTGATCTGATTCAGGGATGGCTGTTGAGCAGGCATTGGCGTCGATGCCCATGCACGACCAGTTATCAGCAGTGGCTTGCCGGTGATCCGGGCAATGGTGGCGAGCGGGAGCAATTGCACAACTTTTGGCATGGGTTTGCCGGGTTCATATACCAACTGCAGCGCCGTTGTTCCGTCGGCTAACACGGTGCGGAGATCTGCAGACTGCAATGACCCGCGATACCAATACGCCGCGTCATTCGTGCCAATAGAAAGGGCAAGGACTGCGCCACCCGCAATCCCAAGAATGACCCAGGCTGCGGCGCGCCAAGGGCCGCGCAGCGCGGCGAAGACAAAAGTGGGTGGTACGCAAATGAGAAACGTGAGAGCTGTTGATCCCATTGCAACACACAGCGCAGCGCTGGATAGGGTGGCAAATACGCGCGCCCAGCCCAAGCCCTTCTGAATCATGCGCACGCAACTCCACATGATCAAACTGGCTGCCGTGATCATGCCGACCATGTCATTACACGCGGTCATAAAATCTACATACGCGGGCAGGAGCGCCATGAACAATGGCACCAGCCAGCGCAGCGGGGAACCAACGCGGGTTAATTCGCTCGTCAATCCGGCCGCCGCGGTCAGCGTCACGACAAACATACATAGTGACATCAGCCGAACGCCAATCAGTTGGGTTGCAATAGTTTGTCCACCAAGCGCCCAGACCACCGGCGCAACAATCACGTAGTACCCCGGCGCGTCATCCAACTGCGAATAGCCGATCGAAAGCGCGCTATCAGGAAGATTGTCGACATCAGGATTGCCACCCAGCAACACGTAAAACCGATTCTGGACCATACTTTTCATAATGATCCGGAGCAAAGCCGGGTCGTGCGCATCGGCGGCCGGAAGGTGACCGGTGCGCGCAATCAGGGCGGCATATTCAAAGTGGGATGGTTCGTCGTAATGCTGCCAGGGCGGGACGATAAACACGTAGATCAGACCGTGGATCAGCCCGACCAAGAGCACAAGGGCAGTTCGCCAATCACGGCGGCGCAGAACGTTCACTTGCAGAATTCTAACCGTGCGCTCAGTATAATTACCTCAGCCCAATTGTGGATTGGGTGAGTCGCACCGACATGTCACCCTCGCTGGCCGAACTCTTTCGTTTTCGCAAACCAAGCCGTCTGCAGCAGCTTGGTTTGATCGCCAGCATAGCAGTTGTAGCATTGTTGATGATACTGGCGCTGCGGGATTTCGATACAGCCGCCCTATGGCAGCGGGTAGGCGCAGCGAACAAGATGTGGTTGGCCGCTGCCATACTTTGCTTGGTCGGAGGCCAATTGCTACGGGTGGTGCGCTGGCAACGATTGCTGGTGCGCGACCAACCTCCTGAGCTTGCCCGGCTGGCTGGCACGTTGATGGATGGCCAGATCATCAATTGGCTCTCGCCCGTCCGATTGGGTGACATTTGGCGCGTGTGGCGACTGACGGCAGGGTCTCAGCGAAACGTGCTGTGGACTGTTATCAGCATTGTGCTGGAAAAAGCAGCCGATTCTTTTGTTTTGGGCCTGTTTGCACTTATTTTGGTGATTGCGCCAAATGTGATTCAGCTTCCCCAAACAACCCAAGGCGCAACCGCCGGTATTCTTGTTCGCTTGTTTGGCGTTGGGTTGGGTTGCCTGTTGTTAACCATTGCCGGGCTGGCGCTGCGCCCGCGCACCTGGATCGCGCGCGTGCAAGCGCGCCTGCCGGCCACATGGCTTGAAAAAATTACGCCAGAACGATTGCAGGTGCCAACAGACGTGCGCGCCCAATTGCGCACGTTTATCTTCTGGTTGGAATTATTCGCCTACACCCTGGCTATTTGGCTGCTCGGCATCGGTACCAATGTCGCGCTGGCGCTGGCGCTGGCAACCCCGTTGGGCATCGGCCAACACCTACTGCTGTTGCTGGCGTTTCAGGTTGGGTTGGTTCTTTCTACCGTTCCCGGCAACCTCGGCATATTCCCGTTGGTTGCGTCGGGAATCTTTAGTTTGGTTGGTTATGGCGTCAGTGATGGGTTGATATTTGGTGGTATTTTGTTTGTAATCGTAAACGGATGCAATGTCGTGCTCTGGCTGGGTTACAAGCTGTTGGACGTAGCTCCTCGCCCGGCGACCAAGCCTCCGGCCGGCGAGCGCACGCGCATAAACGGCGTCCGGGTGGATGGGGAAACGGTCGATTTGTTGCTGGCCCGTGCGGATGCGGCCATTACCAATAGTGAGCACATCACGGTTATGTATGCCAATGCACATGGGGTGAACCTGGCACAACGCGAACCGGAATTTATGCAGGCGTTGAATGAGGCGGACCTGGTATTTTGTGATGGGTTTGGCGTACATTGGGCCGCAAGGGTACTGGGTGATCCCCTGCCGGAACGGATGACACCACCAGACTGGATCGGTTCCTTCGCCGCTCACTGCGCCCGGAACTCTGTCCCAATTTTCTTTCTGGGCGCGCGCCCGGGTGTGGCCGAACGCGCCGCCGACAAACTGCGCGAGCGCTTTGCGCCGTCGCTGAACACCTTTGCTCATACGGGATTCTTTGGCTTCGATGGGCCGGAAAATGACGCCGTGATCGAGACCATTCGGGCTAGCGGCGCCAAGGTGCTCTTGGTGGGCATGGGCATGCCATTGCAGGAACTGTGGATCGCGAAAAACCACCAGCGCTTGACCACGGTCAACATGTGTATCACCGTGGGCGCCCTGTTTGATACCTTGTCTGGAGAGGTGCCGCGCGGCCCGGCCTGGATGACCGATCACGGTTTTGAATGGCTGGCGCGTTTGCTGGTCGAGCCCGGTCGCCTCTGGCGCCGATATTTACTTGGCAATCCTCTGTTTGTTTGGAATGTATTGCGTCAAAAATTTGGATATGCCTGATGAGCGGGCGTTCAAGCGCACGGCAACCACGATGACGCGCGCACGACAGTACAATTTCACTTCTATATTCATGGAATCAATCCCCAACAGTGCCTCCCCGGACGAAATCGAAATCGACATTGGCAAATATCTGATCATGCTCGCCGGCCAATGGCGGATAGTGCTGGCCGGCACGCTGGCGTGCGCGCTGATCGGGGTCGGGGTCGCGGTGTTCGCCCCGGCACCGTTTGAAGCGGTGTCGTCGGCAGCCATCATAAGCACGCGGACGGATGTGCAGTTTGATCAGCGCATTCGCACCTTGTCGCCGGATAGCAGCAATACCGCGCCGAACGACTCCCGACGAAATGCATTGCTTGGCCTGGTGAGCAATACCGATATTGCGCTCAAGACCCTGGCAAAGTTTAATGGCCGTATCGCGCCCGAAGATGCTGACCCGGCGCGCATGCTGGCGAAGGTCAAGAGCGAACTTGGCTCCAAGGGCGACCTGATTCTGATAAAGGTGCAGGATCGGGATCCAATGCTTGCCGCCGAGATCGCCACGTTCTGGGCGCGCTCCTATGAGCAATATATCAACGAGATTTATAGCGGCACGCCGGCGGATTATCTAAAGTCGGTAAAGACCGAATCGGACCGCGCCAAGACCGAGGCGGATGCGTCGCAGAAGGCCATAGAGGACTTTATGGCTACCAGCCAGGTGGAGTCGCTGAATCTCAAGATTGGGGACA
Source organism: Chloroflexota bacterium (assembly GCA_025354985.1). GTDB lineage: Bacteria > Chloroflexota > Anaerolineae > J036 > Brachytrichaceae > AQU-03. The sequence goes on along the minus strand of JANXLU010000094.1, from coordinate 55,431 downwards.
AGCCGCGACAGCTGGAGAGCCTGCAGGCCAGCACGCAGGCCAGCTCGGCAACCGAACTAAACCGCACCCTGAGCGCGATATCCCAAGTGTCGGCGCTGGGCGAGTCTCAGTTGCGCGCCCGGCAGCTGCGGCTGGTGGCACTCGCCATGCTGGATCAGGTGCGCGCGGGTGGAGATGCCGCAGCGGCCTCGAACGCGGTCCCCGTGATGCAGTTAAAACTGCAGGCGTTTGGCATCCGTGGGTTTCAAGAGGCGCGACAGCCAAGCGTGCCAAAGGTCGAAGCCCCGGCCAGCACGCCGGCACCTGCGGGACCAAATCAACCTGCGCCGATCATTGTGCAGAATCCGCCAAATGGAAATCAGGGGAGTTCATCTCCCGCCATACCGGAACAAGCACAAATTCAGCTGCAGGTGGCGGTTCCCAGCACGCCCGTGACCGCGGATGCGCAGGCGCGTGATTTGGAGGCCCTGGCATCAGCCTTGCAAACGCTTGATAAAAATCTTGGTGAGCAATTAACCGCCGCATCAGCGCTCGCCTCAAAGTCAAACCAAGCTGTCTTGACGGCGCCCGATGCCGAAACGCGTGCCGCTATTGACCGCACGTTGGGCGAACTGCGCGATGCACGAACGCAATTGGAACGTGAACAATCCAAGCTGCAGTCACTGCGTGAGCAGCGGGACCTCAATCGCAACACCTATAACTCGCTGGCAAACAAACAAGCCGAGGTGTCGATCACTAATGCGGTTTCCAATAGCGAAGTCCGCTTTGCCTCCGAGGCAGTGGCCCCGGTAAACCGCACCCAGTCGCGGGCGATACCAATCGTGATAGGCGCAGTGCTGGGACTGTTTGCGGCGCTTGTATACGCGCTTGGCCGCGGTATGCTGGCAGATCGCAGGCAAAATGGATAAGCTGCACGCCCGTAGGCTGCGCGAGGTTTTACGGATCGTGCGGCAGGTAGAGCCAGTAACCAGGGTGATGTAGTTACTGGCGTTCGCCAAAGAACACATCTTGCTGTTGTGTTCCGGGTTTGGGGTTGTCCTTTCGATCCTTAAGACGCTCGCGCCCGCTTGACAAATCCTTCTGCTCGGTTGCAACATCTTCTTTGCTGGCAGTGCCCACGCTGGTTCTCGCGGCGCGCTCAACGCCGATGGTTCGTGCAACCAGCTGACCATCGCGCAGCCATTTCTGGATGAACTCTTGTGGACCGACCGTGCTCGCACCTTCGGTTTGGTTGTCAAACTCCGCGGTTGGGATCAGCGCCTCCTTGTGGATCTCGCGGAGTAATCCGGCCGCGGTTTTTTCGTCCGACTTGGATATTTTGGCCAGCATAAACTGACCAAATGTGCCCACTGCCTGATCGCCTGCGCGTTTACGCTCGGCATTGTATTCCGCAAGATATTTTGGCTCGCTGGCCAGCGGGGAATTTGAAATCAAGTGTTCAACCACCTCCGGCCGGGCGCCAAGTAGCTGGTCGACGCGTCCCAGACGTTTGCGCACTTCAATTTTCTGCTGAACCGCGCTAAGACCGCCCTTGGCGGTGCTGCTGACGAAACCGCGCAGCATTTTCAGGGCCATGTCTGACATGAATTTTGGATCGTCCCACTTGTCCCAGTTTGCGGCGATTTCGCCGGAATATTTGCCGATGTTTACAAAGGTCTTAAGCGCAACCTTGAAATGCAAATCTTCTACGAGTCGCTCACCGTCCGGCATAAAGTCGTGAAGCGCTTGTGGGTTGTGCGTTGCCGTACCGCCCACCTTGGCCATCGCTGCGCGCGTAACCGCCTGGCTGGCGACGCTCAAGGCATCCTTAAACAGGTCGTCGCCGCTTGGGAGTTTATCCAACAGCACGGCATCCAGTGTGCGGCTCACCGCCGTGCTCACTACGGAATCGGCGGCGGCGCCAAACGCGTTTTGAATCATTCCAGCGTATAGTTTTGATTTCGCCTTGTCTGTTTCGGCCAGAACCTTAAGCGAATTTATGAGCGTGCCTTCCTTATGATGAATCCAGTTGTCTGCGAAGTATTTGCGGAAATCGACAATTTCAAACAGATATGAATCCAGGAACGACGAGGCGACGCCCTTGGCATTTTCGTAGCTTACCAACTTGTAGTTGTCACCCAACAGGAGCTTGTTTGCTCCAAAACTCGCCATCGTTGCAATAACACTATTGATCACCGCGGGCATGCCGGCGCCACCAGTAAAGCAACCAACCGCAAATTCTGCAATGATTTCGACGGCACCCGACAGCAAGCTGGCGATTGTGTTGTTGCTGCCGATCAAACTGGTCAAGTAAGCGTCAAAGCGCGCACCTTCGCCTTGGGCAAGCACATCAACCTGGCTGCCTGGGGTTGGTTCCGTTTCGGAGGTGACATCCGCTTCCGGGTAGGCGGCCGCTACGCGGTCCGGCCGGTCTTCGTTCTCGCGCAGGAACTCCAAGTTTTGCAGGCTTTCACCCGGCGTGTCATACGTGCCTTCGGCATCAAATGAATCAACCACTTTACCGACGCCGCGCAGCAGATAATTTAACGTGCCGCCTTCGGACGCATGCATCGCCTGAGATTTCCGAATGAGGATGTCGCTTACCTCGGTTTTTGGATCGGCCAGATTGGCAATTTGGTAAAACGTATTGCCGGGATCGTAGAGCCAGGCGACATAGTAAACGAATTGCTGCCCGGTGGTTTCGCCTGCAATGTTTGGCGCGCGGGTGGTGATGAATTGTGTTAACACGGCTTCGCGAACCCGGTTGTCCATGACCGACAAAAAGCCGAGGAGCCCGGCGAGATCGCTGTCTGCGCGCGGCCGACCCCACACAATGCGCGTGAGTGAGGAGCGGTCATTGGTTGTCATTAGCTGGTCAAACCAATCGGATCTGGGAAGCTCCAGCCGCATTCGGGCGAGACCGCTTTCGATATCGCCATCGAGCTGCACCATGGTACGGTAACGCTGTACCGCCAGGCTTGAACCTGGCAGAATCATCGCAGCGTCATATCCGGGTCGGAGTTGTTTACCCGAGCTATCGACGGTCCCAACCGACGCATCTTTGCGCAATTGCGCGATCGCACCCCTGGCCCAGGCTTTGGTCGCCAGGTCGGCCGCTTTTTCATAGTTGGCCTCCTGAATGGCCAGCCATATTTCGTCCGCATCCGTTAGCTTTCCAGCCAACAACATGCGCGCACGCAAGCCTTCGACGGCGTCAACTTCGGCAATAATTTCTCCGCGCAGGCGTTGTTCAATCTGGGTTTTGCGTTCGTTCCAGCTTTGCAGGTAACGCTGCTCGGCTGCACTATCTTTACGTGACTGCGCTCGTTTGATGCGTGCTTCCCAGACCGCGCGTAAAAGCTCCAATGCGCGGCGCATCGGCTCTTCGTCCGTGCCAACGCGATCCGTGGCCCCGGCAAAGATTTGCTCGGCCGCAATTCTGCGAATCTCCTCTTCGCGCCATATGGACTCTTCTTCGCCCGTAGGCACCGGGCCGATGGTCGAAGGTCTAAACGAACCATCATCGACCCAACCCGCCTGGCCGGCCACGCGTTTGCTTAGCTCGCGCGCGTCATCGCGTTGAAAGTCGCTTGTCAGGGTCTCAAACATGCCCCGAACCTGCTGCCATTCTGCTGTTTGATATAGCGCAGCATGCGTTGCTTTTAGCAGGCTTTCACCAGACCACGGCTCAGTCGTCCAGGCCGGATCGTTGTTGACATACTTTGTCCAGTCGGTATCCAACTGACGAAATGCGGTCAGCCCTTTTTCCCATTCGGTTAACAGGACTTTGACCGCGTCCTGTCTCTCGGCACCCATGAGGCCACCCTCAAGCGCAAAAAAGAGATTCTCGGCCGGGGTAATCGCATGGTCGAGCAGGGCCAGTGCCTTGTGCAGTGAAGCCCCGCTGAGATCGTTCTTGAGGTGATCAACCAACGTGTCCTGGCCGGCAAGCCCGATCCCTGAGAACGTGCGACCGTATCGGCGCTGTATCGCCTTGCGCTCCGCGATGCTGCGTTTCTCGAGTTCAATAAAAAGCGAAGCATCCCGGGTCCCAAGCGGTATCAAGGCGAGCCCGAGCTGCAACACCGGACCGCGATCGGCTCCCAGTTCGAGCAGACATAGCGCGCGAACCAGACTTTTGCGATCACGGCCCATTTCTTGTTCAATAAATGCCTGCCTCAGCGTGCGCCCGTCCCGGGCTTGAAATTGAATACGTACTGCGCGACGCTGCTCGCTATCCAGCGGCCTCAGCAGGTCCACCAATTGTCCGGCGTCGAGCCGCACCCGGGTGTCTGGCTCAACCTCATTGTTAAATGAACGAATGATCGTGTCCACGATTGGGCTAACGACTGTCGCAACAGAACGCTCTTCTTCAACGGAAGGCAAATCAAGCCCGGTGAGTTCGCCCCCGGACGTTGCGGCCAATCCGCCAAGTGGATTGTTTAAGTGTTGCCGCGTTTCCTCAGACAGAATGTTGACCTGTTCGCCGGGTGCGACGATGCGCTTGGAACCATCCGGATTTCGAATGGTAAAGCCTTTGGATGGACCAGGAGCTTCTGGATTGCGGCGAGCCTGAACCGATGGCACCGGCGTTTGGTTTACATGCTTGCGCCGGGTGGCTGCGCCTTGCTGTTGCACGTGCCTGAGTTCATGGGCGATCAGTTCCTGCCCCTCGCTGGTGCCGGGTTCAAATGCGCCGGCGTCAAAGAACAGATCTGCGCCGTGAGTAAACGCTTTTGCTTGAATGGTGCGGCTCAGTTCGGCGGCGTGCGGGCTGGTATGTATTCGAACGTTGGAAAAATCTGAATCGAATCCAAGTTCCATTTTGCGCTGTAGCGGCCCTGGCAGGGGATTGCCTCCACTGACGTTAGTGATCGCGCTTTCCAGCTCGGTTCCCACATCGAATGAACCCATCAGATCGCTCGTTACACCGGGACTGTCCAGCCGCGACACGTCCGAAGTTGAGGTTTGCGCCAGCGCGTCTGAGTCGTGGGCCGGCTCATTGCCAGCCTCGTCGGTTCGCAGCTTGCGCATGACGAAAGTGGCCATGGCATCTGCATCCTGCTCAAACGTATCATTCGCCGCGCCCACCGTCAGCTTGGCTTGGATGCGACGTACGGATTGCGCCGCCGTTGCAAGCGGTACGTCGGGCGGGTTGGCACCGGCTCCGGTTACACCACCGCGTCCGCCGATATCCAGATTCCCGCCAAGTTGCAGCTCGGCACCGTCATCTTCTTTGTGTTTTTTGGCGGAATGCGTAACCGACCTGGATGCTTGCGTCGGCCTAGGTTGTTGTTTGCTCATGTGATCGGCAATGACCCGCTCCGTAGAGCGGTTGCCAAGCGTTTGTTGCATCGCCACAACCCGCGTTGGTGTTAATAGTTCGCTGTGTGTGGACGCCCGCTGGACGGCCAAAAGTTTGGGCTCAGTTTGGGTCTGCTGCTCAAGTTTACGGTCTGGCTTCACCACGCCCTGTGCCTGGCGCTGGTTATCCTTTTGGGGGCTGGCGGGTGAGCTGGTCATAGACTGTACGGCAACATTATTGCACGCCCGTTACCGGGTCGTTAATTTAATGGAAGCTCTCGCCGTTTGCTCAGTGAGCACGGGTACACTAGATGACCTTATGGAACGAACCCTCATTATTATCAAGCCTGATGGCGTGCAGCGCGCGCTTATTGGAAGTATTATCAGCAAATTTGAACAACGCGGATTGCGGATTGCTGGAATGAAACTGATGCATATCAGCCGGGAATTGGCCGAGGAACATTATGCCGAGCACAAGGGCAAGGGATTCTACGAACCCACCGTGCAGTTTATGACCAGTGGTCCCGTCGTGGTTATGTCCCTCGAAGGTCCAAACGCTGTTGCCAATGCGCGACAAACCATGGGCGCCACCCGCCCGCCGGAAGCCGCACCGGGAACCATTCGTGCCGATTTTGGAGTGGACGTCAGCCGCAACCTGGTCCATGGCAGCGACAAACCCGAAACTGCGGAGCGTGAACTGGCGTTGTACTTCAAGCCCGAAGAACTCATTGCATACACCCGATCCGGCGACACCTGGTTGATGGGCTAGTTATGGTGCGAACGCGTTTTGCACCGTCGCCAACCGGAGCGCTTCACATAGGCGGTGTTCGCACCGCCCTATTTTCGTTTTTGCTGGCGCGCAGTCTGGGTGGGCAGTTCTTTCTACGAATTGAGGATACGGATCGCGCACGTTTCAAGCCTGGGACGATTCAGCAGATTATGGATAGTCTGCGCTGGACGGGAATAGATTTTGACGCCGGCCCGGATCACGCTTCGTTAAGCAAGTTGGGTGAAGATTTCCCCGGGGCCCTGCCCGATGCCGCGAACCACGGAATTCCCGGCCCCTTTGTGCAGTCGGAACGGCTGCATCTATATCGCGAACATGCCGAGAAACTGGTGGCGCAAGGTGTGGCGTATCGCTGTAATGAGACGCCCGAAGAGCTGCAACGCATGCGGCTGGAAGCGGAAGCGGCCAAGCGCACGTTTACATTTAAGAAGGCCAACCGGTTGCGTGCAGATGTGCAACCTGGCGACCCGGGCCATCACATTCGACTGGACATGCCGATCATGGGTCAGGCTGTGCTGGACGACCTGGTCATGGGGCGCGTGACCTTTGAATATGCAAATGTCGATGATCCGGTGATTGTTAAGGGCGATGGTTCCGCCACCTATCACCTTGCGGCCATGTATGACGATTGGGCCATGGGCGTAACCCACATCATCCGAAGTACGGAGTGGTTGGCCAGTGTTCCAAAACACCTGTATCTGTTTCACGTCAGCGGATGGCCCATGCCCAAGTTTGGTCACGTGCCAAATGTAAATGGCGAGGATGGCAAAAAGCTCAGTAAACGCAAAGGCGCACCATCCATGTTTGAGTTTCGCGATGCCGGCTATCTGCCGGAGGCCGCGATGAATTATCTGGCACTCCTTGGATGGGCTCCGGGTGGTGGCGATGAGCAAAATGTGTTTACCAGCGCCGAGTTATTTGCCAAGTTCAGCATGGCTCATGTGGGAAGCAGCCCGGCGATTTTTAGCTACCCCAAGCTGGATTGGTTGAATGGAACTCATATACGTCGGTTGGCACCAGATGACCTTGCCGGCCGACTGATGCCCTTTCTAAAAAAAGCTGGAATTACGGTAGAAACGCCTGAACAGAAGGCCATGCTTGCGCGGGTGATACCGCTGGTTCAAGAACGGCTAAAGCGGTTAACCGAAATTGGACCGTTGGTTGATTTTGCCTTTGTAAAAACCATACCACCCGTTCCCAGGGAATTGTTGATTGGCCCGAAGATGGAGCAGCACCTCTCACTATTTGCGTTAAAGGCGGCCCGGGACGTGCTGGGAACGCAGCAATTCGATGATGATGCCGGTCTGGAGAAAACAATGCGTGATTTGTGTGACGAGTTAAAACTCAAACCCAACCAACTGTTTACCATCATTCGCAATGCCATTAGCGGCAAAACAGTTACACCACCGTTGTTTGGTCTTATGGGTGTCATAGGAAAAGACGTCTGTCTTGCGCGCATTGATGCCGCCATCCAAACGCTCTCAGCCTGATAGTCACAACTATGAACATATTGCATATTCAAGAGGCCGCGGCATATATCCGGGGCATAACCAGCCAGCCATGGGACGTGCTCCTTGTGTTGGGCAGTGGGCTGGGAGGTGTCGCTGACATGATGACCGATGCCGTGCGGATTCCGTACTCTGAGGTGCCACATTTTGCAGTGTCGACCGTTGCAAGTCACGCAGGGCAATTTGTAATTGGCAACCTGAAGGGCCACCGCGTCGCGATTATGCAAGGCCGGGTGCATTTTTACGAAGGCCACAGCATGGACAAGGTTGCATTGCCAGTGCGTGTTGCCCATGCTCTGGGTGCACGCGTCTTTATCGTAAGTAACGCGGCGGGAGGCATAAACCGCTCATTTGGCGTCGCTGATTTGATGTTGATGACCGATCACATTAATTTTCTGGGGATGGCCGGCAATAACCCGTTGATGGGACCAAACGAGGATTCACTTGGCCCAAGGTTTCCGGAATTAACAATCGCCTACGACCTGGAGTTGCGCGCTCTGGCCCGGGCAGTGGCGATTGAACAGCACGTTTCGCTGCAGGAAGGGGTATATTTTGGCTTGTCGGGACCGTTTTTTGAGACACCGGCAGAACTGCGTTTTTTGCGTCTAATCGGCGCAGATGCGGTCGGTATGAGCACAGTCAATGAGGTGCTTGCTGCGCGCCATCTGGGCATGCGCGTACTTGGCTTTAGCGGCATTACGAACGTGGCGCGCTTGAGCAGTGACGAAGGAGAACCACCCAACCATGAAGAGGTGATGGCCGCCGCACCGAAGATTGCACCGAAATTGCAAACCATTGTGTTGGGTGTGTTGGAGCGGATAAGGGCCTAAAGCGTTTGCCTCGATGGAAGTACTTGTTACGCTCTTCAGTCAACTGTCCACGCTGTTTTACGCGGTGTGCGCCATCGCGGGCGCATATTTTCTTTACACTTTGCTTTCCGCCATCCGCGAGTATCAGCGTTCGGGCTATTTTCTTGAGAAGAATTTTGCGCGGGAGCGCGTTATGGGCGCAGTTGCCCGCGTGGTGTTTTGCGCTGTTGCCGCGCTGGGAATTTATGGGCTGGCGAGCCTGGCTCCCGCACCCACGCAAGATTCGGCCGGCGGAATCGGTTTTGGTACTGCCACACCATCCACCGTGCGGACGGTGGCAGGAACGTCCGGTCCGGTCGCCCCACGCGGCACGTTTACTCCCGTCATTATTTTTGCTGGTCAAACACCCGTTGCAAATGCGACCGCCGGCGGTCCGGCGGCGCAAGCGACAAGTGGCGCAGGTGGTGCGATCAACGCCCTGCCGATCAATAACTGCGGATCCCCTGCTGCTTTGATTCCAGGTCCTGTTCTGGCGCCAGGAAAAGTACTCACCGTTACGGGCAGCGCAATACTTGAAAACGGCGGGCTCTTCCGCGTGGAATTGCTGATACCAAACGGTGCGGCGTGGCTGCCACTCGGGGAAGGGCGGGCCACGGTGAGTAATGCCAGCCTGCTCAAGGCATTTAATCTGCAATCCTTTCCAGGCGGAACATACGGTATCAAATTAACGACATTTCGCGCAGATGGTGCGCCTGCAGCGGTTTGTCAGCGCAGCGTCGCATTGGGCACATAGCATGCAAATTCGTCCTGCAACTCTTAAGGATATTGACCTCGTGGTGGCGATGGATCATTGCTACACAACCGATAGCGTATGGCAGCTGAACGTGTCTGATCTGCCGACCGAGCGGGTGGCGCAATTGCGCATCTCACCGTTGCCTCGTGCCATCAAGATGAATTTTCCTCTGGCGTCCGATGCCATCCGTCGGGTGGTGCATCGGTGTGATTACCTTTGGGTGGCGACTGAAGGAACGGGTATTTCCGCGTATCTGGGCATGATGTTGATGCCCGGGCAAAACGCCGGTTGGGTTGGCTGTGCGTGCGTGACACCTTCGGTGCGCCGTATAGGTTTGGCCCGGCAACTTATGGGAATGGCAATGAATCAGGCTCGTAGTTTGCGGTTGAATTGCATCATGGCCGACTTGCAAACGAAAAATGTGCCGGCAGCGCGTTTTTGTGAAGCCATGGGGTTTAAGTATTCGGGTTATGCGGACAACTACTACGCAACCCAGGACATAGCACTTTTTTACTCGTATCGCGTGAGATAGGTTTTGGTTGCACATCGAGGCCAGTGCGGTTTCGGTGGCAATTTGTTTGAAAACAATGTTGGACTTGCTTTTGAGCGCCACCAAGTTGCTGAATGCAATTGTGGTGGCCGGAATCTTAATCACTGCATTTGCATTGGTTGTGTATATTGCGCTCTATAACCGGCGCAGCGGGATTGGCCGGGGGTTTGCCATATTACTTTGTTGCGTTATCGGCGCCTATTTGTTCGAGCTATTGGCGCAGATCAGCACAAATGGGCCGTTTATCTGGCTGCGCGCACAATGGCTTGGACTGGCATTGATGCCCGCGGCCGCCCTGAGCTTGAGCGACGTGCTGTTGCGCGCTACGGCCGATGTGAGCCCAACCCGCCGCTATGCCACGTATGTTTCGTTTGTGCTGGGGACGGGAACTGTCATTCTGATGGCATTTACAGAACTCATTGCTACGCCAGGGATTTCAAGCGAGCGGCTGCCTCATTTGACCCCCGGTCCGTTGTTTGGTCTTTTTGGGCTGTTCTACTTTATGAGTGCGGGTTGGGCCATGTATAACGTCATCGAGGCGCGCAGACGTGCGTTGACCGCCACGACCCGACGGCGAATGACCTATTTTGTCGCGGCGTTCGCGGCCCCACTGCTTGGAATTTTTCCATATCTCTTACCAACCGGCTGGCCCGCCTTTTTGCCTCTTATTCTGGCCTGGCTGGCTATTTTGACCGTCAATATGTGCGTAGGTGCGGCAATTACTTTTATGGGTTACACCGTGGCCTATTTTGGCGCCGGCGCACCCGATCGGGTGATCAAGCGGCGCTTGGTGAAATACCTAATTCGCGGGCCTTTGCTGGCGGCAATGGTAATTGCCTCGATCGTTCTGGCAAGCCGTGTGGAACGGATGCTTGGCTTGCCAGGTTCCTACATCGGCTTGATCCTGGCGGCCACGATCATCCTGCTAACCCAGTTGTATATCGTTACTTTTCAGCCGACGCTTGACCGGTTGATCGCCGGTGAGGACACGGGCGAGGTGGCGCGCCTCCAACACTTTAGTGATCGCTTGATGACGACCAGCGATTTGCACCAATATTTGGAAAATATTCTTGCGGCGCTGTGCGATCTTTTGCGTGCTCGTTCTGCGTTTGTAATGCAAATTAATGGAACCGGATCAGCTGAGGGTGGTCTTGTCAGGGCCGGGGGCGGCATGATGCCACTGTTGGTGACCATCGGTACGGTTGAGCTCGAACAGGTGCATCTTCCATCGGATGAATTGCGCAGTTTGATCACTGGCAAGGTGGAACGGTCGCCTCACCCGCCAGTTGAGTCGACACTTGGGCCCGATTCGCACGCGCTGTTTGCGAATCCACTAAATTGGAATGGATATTGGTTGTTTCCACTTACTAATGACGCGATCAGTAATGATGCCTCTGTGTTGGGCGTCATGGGCTTAATGGCCCGGACTGCCGAACCGGATCTCACGGGCGAAGAACGCCAGGGGGTGGATTTGTTGATGAAGCAGGCCGCGCGTGCGCTTAACGATGCGATTACGCAACAACGTGCGTTTGACGCCCTCGAACGAATTGTTCCAGAGGCCAGTGATATGACTGCCCGGATGAGTAGCGTGAGAAATCCCGGCGCACCCACCGTGGCGGATTTTGAATTGGTGCCCAAGGGATATGATGATTTGACCCATCTGGTGCGGGATGCGCTCAGCCAGTTCTGGGGCGGTCCAAAACTTGCGGAAAGCCCGCTCATGAGCTTGCAAGTGGTGGCCGACGCCATGAAGGACAATAGTGGTAATACCACTCGTGCATTACGGGCGGTTTTACTTCAAGCCATTGGGCGTTTAAAGCCTGATGGTGTTCGGAGTTTTACGGCCGCTGAATGGACTCTGTATAACATTTTGGAACTCAAAATCGTGCAGAATGAAAAGGTTCGGGATGTTGCCAGCAAGCTGTTTATGAGCGAAAGCGACTTGTATCGCAAGCAAAAGAATGCCTTCGAAGAAGTTGCCCGCGTGGTCAAGGAAATGGAACGCGAGGCACGCACAAAGGAACCGGAGGCAAACATTGCGCAATCGCAACCGTTGGCGGAAGATAAATCGTTGATGCCTGTTTGAGGCTCACTCATAACCAGCCCCGAGACACATTGTTCGCAAAACATTGAGAAGTCACCATGAGAAGACAATTGATAGCAGGAAATTGGAAGATGAATAATGGCGTGAGTGATTCACTCGCTTTGATTCGCGACCTGCGCATGCAGATTATGGAACGGCGCGGGGTTGAGGTGGCTGTTTGCCCACCGTTTATGGCGATTGCCGGCGTTCGCGTCGCGCTTGCCGATACATACATCAAACTGGGGGCACAGAATTGTCATCCGCAGGATAAAGGCGCATTCACCGGCGAGGTTAGCGCTGCGATGCTGGCAGGCTGGGTCGACTACGTTATTGTTGGTCATAGTGAACGTCGTCAGTTGTTTGCGGAATTAGATTCGTTCATCAACCTGAAGGCGCGCGCGGTGCTCAATTACGGTATGGCGCCCATTCTGTGCGTGGGCGAGACCCTGGCGGAAAATGAGGCCGGCCAAACGGAAACTGTGTTGGCGCGTCAGATAACGGAAGATTTTGCCGGGATTAAAGGGGACGAGGCGGCGCGTGTCGTCGTGGCCTATGAGCCTATTTGGGCCATTGGTACCGGCCGAGCGGCAACCTCGGCCGATGCCCAAAATCGTTGCAAGTTTATTCGCGAGGAGCTGCGAACGCACTATGGCGCAATCGCCGACGTTATTCGAATTCAATACGGTGGCAGCGTGAACGCCTCAAATGCCCGAGACATTCTGGGCCAACCTGATATTGATGGTGCGCTTGTTGGTGGTGCCAGCCTCAAAGCCAATGACTTTGCGGCAATTGTTGCGGCCGCCAAGCAATAGATGCTACCCACGATCGCGTTTTTTGCCATTACGTTTGCCCTGCTGTTATTACTGGGTCGATTGGCACATCGCGCGCTTCACGCCGTCAGCCTGCTGGTGGCCGGCGGCACCAGTCTGGCCACCTATTTGTACGCCTTTCCATTGCTGCCCGGAGTGGCGCTTCATGAGTGCAGCCATGCGTTAATGGCTATGGTACTTGGCGTTGAAGTGCGCAGCTTTTCGTTGATTCCGCAACGCAAGGCCGATGGCGTTACCCTTGGTTCGGTCGAGGTCGTGCGCAGCGACACGCTAAAGAATAGCCTGATTGGTGCGGCACCATTGATGTTTGGTTTGGCCGCGCTGAGCGCGATCGGTTGGTTTGCCTTTGACACTCGAAAGCTTACCGAAGCGGTGCTCAGTGCGAACATAAATGCAATCAGTGCCCAGATTATTGCGGCCTTTGGTGCGGCTGATGCGTTTATCTGGTTCTACTTGCTGTTTGCGATTGCAAATACCATGGTGCCATCTGAAAGTGATCGACAAGCCTGGCCACCCGTGCTAATCGGGTTGGCGATTATCTTTGGCGTCGTGGCTGTTTTCTTTGGAACAGATATCCTGCGCGTGGCGGGTCCGGTGGCCTTGCGAACGTTTAATTGGTTGGGTGCGGTTTTCGCCATAACCGCATTTGCCGACCTGATCATCATGTTGCCGTTGTGGCTGTTGGTACGGATTCTGGAGCGCGCCACAGGCAAGCGCGTGCAGTTTCGATGAGCGGGTTTGACGATGTTCTGTCGATCGAAGTGCGGTGTCGCGTTGTGCGATCCGGCAGCGCGGCAATCATGGTTGTAGGAGACGCAAGTGACGCATGGGTAAGCGTCCAACAGGCACGCGACATTAGCCCATGGAACGTAACACGCGTGCTTTTTGGGCTGGCCACCTATACCGCATCCTGGCCCATATTAATCAGGCAACTGGTCGCCGAACGAGGGCTCAAATTGCAAACGCTCGCGTTGTTTGGCTGGATTGAAGATAACTTCATCACAGAGCCCAGGGCCGAGATATTCGGCATCACCCCATTTGGCGAGGAACCGGTCCTATTTATTCGCGATTTTGATTTGGACCAACCTCCCCAATGTTGTGTCGTTTTCACGAAACCTGATGGGCAGGAATTGCTATTGCTTGCCGGCGTGCTTTGGGTGGATACTTCCGCAGACGAACGCCTTACCCTCGAAAATGATGAGGCCGCCATATTTGGCCTGGAGCTGTCACTCCCGGAACCCACTCGGGCGCTGGCTGAACTATTGCGTGCGGACGTCGCCGGGGGCAAGAGCCTCAGAACTGCGCTCAAAGCCGCGCGTAAACACGTCGCGCCAGATTTGATGATCCTTGCCGATGGGTGGCGCGTGCTGACGCGTGCCGTGCCGATGATCAGGGTGGGAACACAAGATGCATCTGTCGCGGATGTTTTCGTGGTGCAGCAATTGCAGGCACCCGCCCCTAAAAAACTTCCGCGCGTGTCCGCCAAGCCCCCGACATGAGGTCCTGGTTTGGCCGATGCAACCTAGCGCTTGCCGCTTAGCAGTTTGGCGATCCAGAGCACGGCAACCGATCCCACGACCGCGGCGATGATGGAGCCAAGATTGACGCCGTTTATGACGTCTGTCCCAAGTAGCAGTGATCCCACGAATCCGATTCCAATTGCGCCGGTAACGCCCAGGATGATATTTCCAAGAAGGCTAAACGAACTCCCCGTCAATTTCCCGGCGATCCAGCCGGCAATGCCGCCCAAAATAATCGTTGAAAGTATTCCCATTGAAATTCTCTTGTGCGCTGGTCGTGCTTTGCCCTGAATTAGAGCGTCGCGCACAACCAGCAATGTCTATTTTTCCGCCCGCCCAAACCTGGGCAGGCCCCGTTGATAGATCCACCACTCGATCAGCAACAGCACGAGAGCTAATACGGCGAGCCAGCGCCAGATTTCTCTCTGGCTAAATTGAGGTATTTTGGTCGCTGTCGGTATTGGCGCGCTTGAAGGCGGTCCAACCTGTAGCATCGGGTTTGGAGTGATGTCGCTTTCGCGGGAGTTGATAAAGTTTACGGCAAAGGCGCCGATTGTGTCACCCACTTTGACGCCATACAGGCCGGGCACGTTTGTGTTTGCGAATCCGCGTTCCGCAACTGATGTGGTGCCGTCCGGCAAGGTAACAATGCTGCCGTTGGGTAAAGCGACCACTTCGCCGGGTTTTACGCTTGTCGGAATGTTGAGCCCTTGATTGGGAGCCAGCCAGTCAACGCTGTTGGCAACCAGAATTGGAAAGGCAAGCTGCAAAGGCAAATCGCTGCGACGCAACTCGAATGGCAGCACCACCACCCGCCCCAGTGTTTGGCCAAGCGCGTCAGCATCCGGGTTCACGCCAAAGTAAAGAAGTGATCCACCCTGGCCCTCGATAACCGGGCGCATCCATGACGGCGTTTGGAGTTCATATGCCGCGGCAATGTTGACGTTCCGCCAGCTTACGTTTTGTACGATCGGGCTTTGATCCGTTCGCACATAACCGGTATTACTGAATACACCGGTGACACTAAAAATGTCATTGGCCCCGATTACCAGCACGTTTGCACGTGGTGGCAGCTCGCTCGGCAGGGCCAGGTTGTTATCGAGAACATACAGGTCATATGGTTTGTCGCCTGCCGCGGCGCTTAGCGATATCGCACGGCTGACTTGCAAGTTTGGCAACGAACCAAGTGCCTGTTCCAGGAATCGATTGCCGCGGGATATCAACAGTGCCCGCCTGAGCGCCGCGTTGGCACCCACGGCGTACGCCACATCATCGATGGGTAGGGCGTTGTGTCCAGCCTTGTCAATACTTGCGCGAACGTTATTGACGGAAATCGACAGATCGTTTACGGTGAATGCCGCGGATTGACCGGCCGGGATTTTGAGGGTGCGGGCATCCACAAGCTGATCACCGGCATGAATTGAGACCAACGCCTCATCATCCGAGAGACCGGTGTTCGTAACCCGAACAAATGCCGCGTTGCCACGCAGGGTGCGGCGCAGGCTGACGTTGCTAATGCTTAGGTTATCCGCGCTGGTGCCAATTGGAATATACCGAGCTGCTTTGTTGAGCAGTTTCAGGTCTTCGGCCTGTGCGCCGTCACTAATTACAACGATTGTGGCGTTTTCATTGGCTGCGGCTGATCCAAGCGAAATTGCCGCGCCCCAATTGGCTGAAGCGAGCGAGGGTTGTGCATTGTCAATGGCGGCATTCAATTCTGCGCGTTCACTGCTGATACCGCTTATCGCCCGCGGCGAGCCATCAACCAAAATAATCATCATTTCATCGGCTGCACCCAGGGTCGCAATAAGATTGCGCACCTCCGCTTTGGCCGCGTCAAATCGGGTTGGTGCCACATCCGTTGCGCGCATGCTCGCCGATCCATCGAGCAGGACGACAAGACGCCCGGTTAAGCCACCGGCAACATTAACGTAGGGTCGCACCAATGCGAAAACCAGGAATGCCAGCGTTGCCAATTGCAGGAACAATAACAGGTTGGGTCGCAGCCTCTGCCATAGCGTATTAGCCTCGCGATCCAAAAGTGCTTCCTGCCAAAGCATGGTGCTTGGTACTCGTTGCTCCCGGCGTTGGAGCCGCAACAGGTAGAGCAGGAGAATCGGGACGGCAATGACCGCGAACAGAAATGCGAGCGGATTCAAAATGTTTATACCAACCACCCGGCGGTGCGCAAATCCTTGAGCATGAGTTGTTCGATCGGTTTTCCCGTGTTGATCAACATGCTGCGTCCGCCTCGTCTGCGCGTGGTTGTTTCCAGATCAGTGGTGAAGGCCTCGAGGCGTTGACGGTAGCGTCGGAACGATGCTTCATCCAGACTGACGTCCTGTTTGCGGTTGTTTTCAATATCAACCAGGCGCAAGTCACCCGCAAACTGTGGATCGAGTTCCTCATCGCTAAGGGTGTGCAAAACGTTTAGGTCCAGCTTGGCTCCGATGGCACCCAACCCTTCGGCAAACCCCTCCTCATCCATAAAATCGCTAATCACAATACACATGCCGGAACGGGCGGATAGCGCATAGCTTCGCAACCAGGAGTTAAGCTGTACGCGGTGCACGATGGAATCTGACGTGGCGTAACTCAGCCGGGACTGTTGCGCGTCAAGAAATGTGATCAACTGGCTGGTCGCCGCCTCGCCCCTTTTTGGTCCAAAGTGTGCGCGATTGCTGGTTTCAACCACAAGCCGGTCACCGCTGGATAAAACAATGTGTCCAAGCGCCAGGGTTAGGTCGACTGCGCGTTGCCATTTTCCTCCAGGCTTTTGTTCGCGGGCGCCGGGCAGGTCAGCGTCATCATCAGGGTTCCAGCGCATGCTGGCGCTTGCGTCTAGCAGGAGATGGACGGTCAGGTCTTCTTCATCTTCGTAAAGCTTGATGTAGGGTTTTTCAAGCCGTGCATACACATTCCAGTCAACCCGTCGCGGATCGTCACCCGCCGTGTAATTGCGATAGTCTGCAAATTCGACACTGCGCCCCTTTCGTGTACTGCGGCGTTCGCCAGTGTAGGTGCCGGGCCGCCGCTTTTGGCTCCAAAGTCGCAACCCTGAAAGCGATTTGAGGAAGGATTCGCTTAGCACCCAAGCATTGTAGTCTTGCTGCGTTGCTGGTTGTTAACAATGCGCCAGAACGGCTTCTGTCATCTGCTCCGTCGAAGCCGCTCCACCCAAATCGACCGTGCGAATAGAGGCAAGTGCGGCAAAGCACGCGCGTTCGATCAGGTCGGCGGCGTCACGCAGGTTCCAATGGTGACGACATAGCAACGCCGCACTTAGGATTGCCCCGCATGGATTGGCTATGCCGCGGCCGGCGATGTCAGGGGCGCTTCCGTGGACGGGTTCGGCAATGGCTACGGAGGCCCCCATATTTAGCGACGGGGCCACGCCCATCCCGCCGCAATGCATGCTGGCCAGATCACTCAAAATGTCACCAAAGAGGTTGGTTGTGACAATAACGTCAAAGGATTGGGGTTTGGTGGCAATTTGCAACGCGGCAGTATCGATCAACAGTTCGCGAATTTCTACGGCGGGAAAATTACGCGCCTCAGCTCTGATGGCATCCCTGAATGTGCCATCGGTCAACGGCAATATGTTGGCCTTGTGCACGATGGCCAGAATTTTTTGGCGAGACTGGGCGAGTTGCAGGGCGATCTTACCGACACGGGCGGATGCAGCGGCGGTAATGACGCGTTCTGCAATTGCCTCGTCACCCCTCATATATTCACGCTGCGCGTATAACCCCTGTGTGTTTTCACGCACAAGTAGCAGATTGACGAGTGCATCCTGGATTGTGGTGTTATAGCTGGGCAGTGAAAGGACCGGGCGCAGATTGGCGTATAAATCGAACCGTTTGCGCATGCCAATAATTGGGCTGGAATATCCCGCAACCTTTTTACTTGGGGAGCTGGTGGCGCCAAACAGCGCCGCACCACATTCAGTAATCCTGTTCACGGTTTCATCGGGTAGCGCCGAGCCAGTCCGCGTGAAGCAATTCCAACCGGCGTCCGCGTCGATCGTATTTAGACTGGGAAGCACGCGCTTCAATACGCGAACGGCGGCCGGGATGACTTCCGCCCCCACACCGTCACCTCGAATAACACAAAGATTCAAATCGCCCATTGAAACATATTATCTGCATTCGGATCGTACAATTTCGGATGTGTCGGATTTGGATTGTCTGTCGATTAACGACGCGCTGTGTATTCCACAAGGTGACGTGCTCGCGCGGTACACGCGCAGTGGCGGCCCGGGCGGTCAGCATGTAAATAAAACAGAAAGCGCCGTTGAGCTGTTGTGGGATGTCTCCGGCAGCAATCTAGTTACCGAACCAATGCGCGCCCGTTTGATTTCAAAGCTTGCGGGCGCAATTGATTCCGCAGGGGTGCTCCATGTTGAATGCAGCACGGAGCGGAGCCAATTGCGCAACCGTGATGAAGCACTTCGCAAGCTATCCCGGATGGTGCGTTCGGCATTGGTAATTCCGCGCAAGCGCAAGCCAACGCGCCCATCCGCGGCGGCCAAGGAGCGTCGGCTTGCTGGGAAAAAGCGTGACGCGGCAAGAAAACGTGACCGCGGTTCAATCGATTAGGACCGGCACACTCGGTTGCGCAGCTGGTTGAAATGTGCATAATCCAGAATATCGAACGCGTCTTTGCGAAACAGGCGGTTGGAAATTAAACAATGGTTACTAACTCAGGCAGCAAGCAAGCGATTAGGATTTCACCACAGGAAGCAGCCGGCCTTGTGCATTCGGGTGACTGGTTGGATTATGGAATTACCCTGTGTCAGCCTGATGTGTTTGATCAGGCGCTGGCAAGCCGCTCGGCAGAATTGCGCAATGTAAAGCTTCGCTCCTGTCTCACGCTGAGACCGCGCGCCATCCTCGAAGTCGATCCAAACCGTGAACATTTTGAATGGTTTAGCTGGCACTTTAGCGGCTATGACCGCAAGAAACATGATGCCGGGATATGTCACTATATTCCGTGCAACCTGGGTGAAATTCCGGATTATTACCGGCGTTTTATCGACCCTCCAGACGTAGTGGTGCTCAAGACGTGCCCGGTCGATGAGAACGGCGTATTTAACTTTAGCGGAGCAAATCTCTGGCATGGTGCGGTTGTTTCCCGGGCGAAAATTGTTATCGTCGAGGAGAGTAATGGTTTGCCGTATTTATATGGCGCCAATAATGGCGTTCATCTCAGCCAGGTGGATTACATTATCGAAGGCAATCATGCACCGGCTGCTGAGTTGCCAAACCCGCCGGCAACCGATGTGGATCGCGCGGTTGCCCGAACGATTGCCAGCGAGATTGAGGACGGCGCTTGTCTACAGGTGGGAATCGGTGGCATGCCCAACGCGGTTTGTTCGTCGTTGCTGGAAAGCGGTGTGCGCGGTCTGGGCGTGCATACCGAGATGCTCACGGATGGCATCATTGATCTGTATAAGGCGGGCGTGATCACCGGTGCCGCCAAGACGTTGGATCCAGGCAAAATTGTGTGCAGCTTTGCGCTTGGTTCGCAGACGCTGTATGCAACGAGCAACCGAAACAAGGATTTTCTCTGCTGTCCGGTTGAATATACAAACCTGCCGCATCAAATCATGAAGAATGACCGCGTGGTGGCGATTAACAACACAACGCAGATGGATTTGCAGGGCCAGGCTTCCTCCGAATCCGACGGACACCGCCACATCAGTGGCACGGGTGGCCAGCTCCAGTTTGTGCGTGGCGCATACGCCTCCAAGGGTGGCAAGTCGTTTATGTGTTTGTCGTCAACCTATGAGCGGCGTGGAATCCGCAAAAGTCGCATCGTGCTAAACCTGACGCCCGGCAATGTCGTCACTGCGCCCCGTTCCGACATGATGCACGTGGTGACCGAATTTGGCATGGTCAACCTGAAGGGCAAGTCCGTCTATGAACGCGCAAAAGCCATGATCTCGATCGCCCATCCGGATTTTCGTGAAGATCTTGAGCGCGAAGCACGCGAGCATGGCTTGATTCCAAAATCGTTTACGCCCGGATAAGTTTCCCGCTTTTGATTTCTGCGCGTCGCGCAGTCACAAACGCCTCAAGTTGTTCCTTCACGGCCGGGTCCAGCGCGGGCTGCTGATACTCGCGCAATAACTGTTTCCAGACGCCATTGGCGCGCTTGTAGCTGTCAACGCTGCCTTCCGCCTCCCACTTTTCGTAGTTGTCCATGTTGAACACACTGTGCTGATAAAAGGCGGTTTCATAGTGTCGAATGGTATGGGCGCTGCCAAGGAAATGGCCACCGGGCTCAACCTCGGCAAACGCATCCCAGGCAAAGTCCTCCTCGTCTGTGGAAATTCCCTTTGCCAGACGCGCCGCCATTCCGAGCGTTTCGTGATCAAGGATAAACTTCTCGTAGCCACTCATCAGACCGCCTTCGAGCCATCCGGCGGCGTGCAACACGAAGTTAACGCCACCAAGAATCGTGGCCATCAGTGTATTTGCGCTTTCGTAGCCCGCCTGGGTATCTGGAATTCGGCTCGCGGTAAAGTTTCCCCCGCTGCGATAGGGCAGGTGATAACGACGCGCCATTTGTGCCCCACCATACAGCGCCAGTGAATCTTCAGGTGTTCCAAAGCACGGCGCACCACTGCGCAGATCGATGTTAGCCAAAAATGAACCGTAGATCGACGGGCAACCCGGGTTGAGCATCTGGGCGTAGCAAATGCCAAACAGCGCTTCGGCGTTCTGCTGGGCAAGCGTGGCCGCCATGCTGACCGGGCTCATTGCACCGGCCATCAGGAAGGGCGTGACAAGTACTGCCTGTCCCGCCAGCGCATAAACCTCAAGCGCGCCGAACATGCGATCGTCAAACCGCATCGGGCTGCTGGCATTGATAAGCGAGATCAGGGCCGGATTCTTTCGAATGCGATCCGCTCCGAACAGAACCTCGCACATTCTTACCGAATCCCGCGCGTTTTCCTTATGGGTCACGCTTCCCATAAATGCCTTGTCGCTATACAGAATGTGCGCCATCAGCATGTCCAGATGGCGCTCCTTCACATCCACATCATTTGGCTCGCACAGGGTTCCGCCGTTGTGATGGATGTGCTCGCACATATATGCCAGCTTGCTGAAATTCTGAAAGTCTTCAATCGTTCCCTCGCGACGCCCACGATCAAGGTCAATTACAAACGGAGGTCCATAGACCGTGGAGAAAACAATGTGTTTGCCCCCAATTGGCACGGACTTTGCGGGGTTGCGTGCAAGCTGGGTAAACGTCGCCGGAGCCTGGCTAATCCAGTTCATAACCGTGTCTTCATCCATCTTGACTAATTGAGCGGAGCCCTTGTGTTCAATTCGCGCACCGTTTTGTCTAAACGTCTCGCTTGCCGCTGGATAGTCGACGATCAGGATGCCTACGTCTTTCAACAATCGCATGCTCGCTTTGTGGATTTTTTCCACCGCGTCACCATCAAGAACTTCAAACGGCTTCAATGTGCTTTCGATTGGTGTGATCCGGTCGACAAACTTGAAACCGGTGCCGCGCTGGCGGCCGGAGTGACGATTTGCGCGACGTTCGGACGACGTGGCTGACGTGGACGTTGTCATGGTTTGTTTGGATTCTGGTTACGGTGCGGATATTGCTGACGAGCTAGGCCTGATGCCATCTTGCGGGCCGTCCGGATTCTTTGACAGTGATTCCGCGTGCTTCAAGATCGGCGTGGACGCATTGCGCCCACCAACTCACCAGTCGACCGCCCGGGAACAGCTTCCTGGGCAGATGCGGAACGAGTTCGGCAAACAGATCGGTTTGTGTTAACCCGGGACTCTTTTTAGGAAGTGCCTTCAGCAATGCTTTTTTCATTGCCTGGTATGGCTTTGCATCCACGCTGGCCGCGTAGCTCGGATCATTGGGCTTGCACACGTCGATCTTCTTTGGCTTGGTTTTGCCGGAGGCAGGCTTGGGTGCGATCTCTGCATTGGCCGCCTCCAGTGCCGCATAGCCTTCCAATGACCGCTTAAGAAGATCCTGAAGTACCCCGGCATTGACGTCTGAAAGCTTCTTTATATACAGGCAACCCGTGCCCACGGTATGCTTTCCGAGCTTCGGCAGCAGCGTCACATCCCAACCACTCATCGTGTACAAGGTAAAGGCGCTCTTGCGGGGCGAAAAGCCAAGGCGCGGCATATCACCTTCGCGTCCGCTGGCATATTTGTAATGGTACGCGCCGAAGCCAATGATGCTGGCTCCCCACATGACCGCAGGCGCGTTGGTGACCGCCTGCATCATGGAAACAAGCGCGTCGCAGTCAGATCGCACCCGTTCGTCTAATTGGCTGGCGATGAACATGGTCGGCGTAACACTTGTTGGTTTTGTTTTGTTTTCAGCCATATGTTCACCTCACATTTCGTGGGCGGCGGCTAAACCGCGCGCCGCCTCTTCGGGTGATTCATTGCTCAGCCGTCGATGAGCATACAAATACAGGTCGCGAACAATCGCGGTCAAGGGCGCGGCAAATAACAGACCGACAAATCCGAAGGCCGAACCGAGCGTAACAAGGGCCACGGTGAGCACGGCCGGATGGATGCCCACGGATTCACCGATGATTCGCGGCACCAAAATACTGTTTTCACACCAGTCCGCGATGAAATAAACCACCAGCACTGCAAGCGCTGACGTCGGCCCACCCATGGCAAAGGCCAGGACAAGACCCGGCGTGGCGCCCAACAGTGAGCCAAATTGTGGGATGAACTTTGCAATGCCCGCCCAAAGGGCCAACACTATGATGTAATCAATTTTCATGCCCGGGATCAACCGCACGATGGTTAGACCAATTCCCACGACAGCCGCAATAATGGCGCACAAAATAACCTGTCCGCGCAGGTAACTGCTAAACAGCCGGTCAATGATGCTCCAAACGTTCCAAAAATCCGACCGCCATTTGTGGCTCAAGAGACGATTAAGGGAGATTCGAGCTTTGCGTTGATCATTAAGCACGAAGAACAACCATATTGGCACTATCAACAGTTCCGCAAGCGTCCGCACGATCTCTATGACCCGCAGGAACTGGGCGAACGCAAACGTCGCGCCTGTGCGCGCATATTCGGTGGCGCGTTCCTGAGCTTTGTCAAATCCATTTTGAATAGCTCCGGTTATTGAGTCCGGAAGACTGCTGGCGACGCGTTCGTCATAAAAGGCGAGGATGCTCTCGATTGTGTGGCGGAGCGTATTAATTATTTCGGGCAGCGCGATGATGAGTCGCTCTATCTGGGACACCAATGGTGGAATGATCAACCGCCATGCGCCAAAGGCAAGCAGACCACACACCAGATATACGATCAGGATGGCGGCCCAGCGCGGTAGTCGTCGATCCAAGGCATTAACGATCGGACCGAGCAAATACACCAACACCAACCCGACGAAAAATGGGAAGAGCGCGCGCCCGGCATTTAGGAGCAGCGCGAGCACGACTATAAACGCTGCCAGGGCAAGCAATCGGCGCAATATTATTAACAATCGTGCATGGCTTTGGGCCTCGGTTGCATCCGTTTTGGCGGTGGTTTCAAAGTTAATGTCTAGTTTCACGTTTCGCGATGGATTATGCCGCAATTGGGGCGCCCGCCATTTTGTGTAGTGCACACCCTATGAGGCAGGCTGATGTCTATGAAATGCAGAATTTTGCGGCGGCAGTGGCGTGTTGCCCAGGATCAAATCAGCCGATTTTTCGGCGACCATCATAACGGGTGCATAGATGTTGCCATTGGTGACGTATGGCATCACCGAGGCATCGACCACACGCACTCCTTCAAGGCCGTGCACCCGGAGCGTATCGGGGTGCACGACGGACATGCCGTCTGTGCCCATTTTGCAGGTGCATGAGGGATGCAGGGCGGTTTCGCCGTCCCGTGCCACCCAATCGAGAATTTGTTCGTCGGTTTCGATCGCGGGCCCGGGGGAAAGTTCCCCGGCATTAAACGGTTCGAAGGCGGGCTGGTTGAGAATCGTGCGCGCGCTGTGGATCGCCTCGAGCCATTCGCGCTTGTCCTGTTCGGTGGACAGATAGTTGAACCTAAGCGCAGGTTGTTTGCGTGGGTCGGTGCTTGTGATTTTCACACTGCCGCGTGCATTTGAATACATTGGCCCGACGTGGACCTGATAGCCATGACCTCCGCGTGGTGACGTGCCATCGTAACGGATGGCAAGCGGGAGGAAGTGAAACATGATGTTGGGATACCGTACGTCGCTGTTGCCACGGATAAATCCCCCGGCCTCAAAATGATTGGTGGACGCCGGGCCGGATTTCCATAGCAACCACTGTATCCCGGCCCATGGCTTGTTGTACCACTTCAGGGCGGGCTGCAAGCTCACGGGTTGTTTACAGGCATATTGGATATATACCTCAAGATGATCCTGTAAGTTCTCGCCAACCCCTGGCAGATCGTGGGTCACTTTGAGGCCGAGTGATTCCAGTTCTTTGGCATTTCCCACCCCGGACAGCTGCAACAATTGTGGCGAGTTGATTGCACCACCACAGCAGATGATTTCCCTAGCGGAGGCTTGTTCGCGCCTTCCCAGGTGCACAAACTCCACCCCGGTGCCGCGGTTCCCATCAAACAAGATTTTTGTTATCTGGGCGCGGGTTGTGACTTTGAGGTTGGGTCGGTGGGTGATTGGATGCAGATAGGCACGCGCCGCACTTAATCGTTTCCCCCTGCGAATGTTGCGATCAAATTTGGCAAACCCCTCCTGCTGATAGCCGTTGACATCACTGGTTAAGGGGTAGCCGGCTTGCTCAACAGCATCAAAGAATGCCCCAAACAGCGGGTTTTTGGCCGGGCCACGCTCAACCAGCAATGGGCCAGTGCCACCGCGCCATTCATCACCGCCTGCCAGGCAGGTCTCCATTTTCTTGAAGTAGGGCAGACAGTGTGCATAGTCCCAGTGAGCCATCCCGGGGTCGGACGCCCAGCGCCCAAAGTCAAGTGGGTTGCCGCGCTGAAATATCATGCCGTTGATGCTGCTGCTGCCGCCAAGCACTTTGCCGCGTGCATGATAAATGCGGCGGTTGTGCATAAAGGGTTCCGGTTCTGATTGATAACGCCAGTCGTAAAACTGACTGTTAATGGGATAAGCCAGCCCGGCCGGCATGTGAATGAATACATCCCACCAATAGTCCGGGCGACCGGCCTCCAACACCAATACGCGACAGAATGGGTCTGCGCTCAAGCGATTGGCCAACACGCAACCGGCGGAACCGCCACCGATGACGATGAAATCGTATTTGGTTACCAAAACGTCGATACCTCGTCGCGTTGCCAATACCTTGGGTTGCGGGTGTCATCAGGGGAGCCCGGGCCGCGATGATCAGCCGGCGCTTTGGTGCGTTGTGGGGGCTGGTGCCCGCCGGAGGCGAAAGGATCACCGTGATGACTGGTGCTCACGCGTGGCGCCGGTCCTTTGTCTCGGAACAGTTCGGATGTCGGAACTCCAAAACGATCGGCGCGGAATAGCGAGATGTCCCACCGGGTTTGGCCAAGAGTGGCGAGCTCGGTCATGATTTCGCCAATGACGCTGGCAAACTTGTAGCCATGCCCACTGCACGGCGAGGCGTAATACACCTCTGGTAATTGTGGATGCTGATCAATAATAAAATGGCCGTCGGGTGTGTTTGTAAAGAGACAGGCCGCAAGCGTCATGGTTGGGCCATCGGCATCCGGAAAGTAACGCGAGATAAAGTCGCGCAATACCAATTCGTCATCCAATCTGGGCTCATTGTCGCCGGTGGTCAGCTGCTCGGGCGTGCCGGTCTCTTGAAAATGATGATACTTGCCAACCTTGAAGCCTGGAATTCCATAAATCGGGAATCCATAAAAGCGACCCTCTGGAACCGTGACATTAAATACCGGGAAATTGGACGGTTGAAAAAGATGTGGCTTATTGGGCTGGAACCACCCCAAGACCTGGCGTTCAGGAACGGCCAGGTTTGATAACATTGGCATAAGATCGCGATCCCAGGCACCTGCGGTAACCACCACCGAGTCGGCGGTGTATTCGTCGCGATTCGTTCGAACGCGGACGCCACCGCCGTTAGCGCGGTCAAATCCAAGTACGCGTTCGCGTCCATGTATCTCGGCGCCAAGTGCCATGGCCTGATTGGCATAGCTGACAATGCAACGCTCCGGCACCAGGAACCCGCCCTGTGGCTGAAAGAGACCGAGCAGGTCATGCGGGAAGCGGTAACCCGGGAATCGCTTTGCCATTTCCAGCCCGGTGAGCACTTCATGATCGAGGTCATATTGCACCGCGCTTTGCAACGCACCGCGAAAGGACAAGCTCTCGGCCGAACCGGCATCTATGCTGCCGGTGTAGTGGAGTAATGGTTCAGCGGCCACGTTTTCAATGTCCCTCCAAAGTTCGTAGGCTCGCTTTAACAACAGTACATAACTGGGATGTTCATAATAGGCCAGGCGAATGATTCGTGTGTAACCATGCGACGACCCCTTCATGTGGGGCACGTCATATTGATCGAGGCCCAAAACACGGCGACCACGTTTGGCCAGCTGATAGCACGTGGCGCTGCCCATGCCGCCTACACCCACCACGATGGTGTTGAAGTGTTTCCGGTTCATGGTGCCAGGCTGGTCTTGCCTCGCAGCCTTATTCCCGCGGGGTCGAAAAAGGGCGTAGGCACCACTTTTGCCAGGCGCAGGGTTCCCTCGACATCAACGAGCAACTGGCAACCCGCGTGGGCGTGGGAGGTCTGCACAAATCCAAGTGCCAGGAACTTGCCAACACTGTGACCCTTTGCGCTGCTTGTAACGTAACCAACAACCGGGCCGGCACGCTCCGCGGGGATGGGCTCGCCTGCGCGTTGACCAGACGTGATGATGCGGGTTCCCAGGGCGACATCGCCTACTGAATGTATGGGCGCGCCGGCGCGTCCTGCCAGTTCACTCTCCAGCGACATGCCAACCCACCGTTCTGTCAGCCCCTGGGACTGGACTCGGAGCAAGGCGTCGCGTCCGATGAAATCCTGTTTCTCGAACCGGATCCAGCGATCCAGTCCAAGATGAAAGGGCGTGTGGTTCTCATCATCTCGGATGTCCGGTCCGGCCAACGGTAGCCCTTTTTCGATACGCAGGCTCTGCATGGCGGCAGTGCCGTACGGGCGGAGCCCAAACTCGCGCCCGGCTTTGAGCAAGCCCTCCCAAACGGTATGTGCCTCCTCGGCGGGAACGTATAGTTCGTAACCAAGTTCACCCGTATAGCCGCTTCTGGAAACAAGAATTTCGACGCTAAAAACTTGGGCCCGTCCAAAGTGAAAAAAGCGCAGCTTGGACAGATCCATACCCTGAGCAGTGGATGCCATCAGTTCGCGTGACCGGGGGCCTTGGACGCTGATCAATCCAACCGCTCCCGTCAGGTCCGTGGCATACGCGCTCATTCCAACCGCATGTTCCATGATCCAGCGTGCCGATTTTTTACGGGGTGCGCTGCTGGTTACCAGCATCCAGTGTTCGTCGTTGAATTTGTAGACCGTTACATCGTCCACGATGCCGCCGTTTGGGTTGACCATGGTGCTATAGCGCACCTGGCCCGGTAGCAAATCACGAATATCGTTGACAAGCAACCGATTGAGCAAGCGTTCGGCGCCGGGGCCTTTGACATCGATCTCGCCCATTGTGGACAGATCCTGCATGCCCACATTCATGCGGGTATTCATATGCTCGTCCACCGCATTGCCATAGGACAGCGGGAACTGATAGTCGCCGCCTCCCTTTACAAGTTCGGCGTGACGGGCGTGATAGTCATATAGAGGCGTGCGTCGTTCGGGCATGTTGGTCGCTCCCAATATATGTTAACCTGAAAACCATGAGCCGGGTAAAACATCATTACGATACGCTTCTTGCCGACGCTTACACCTGGATGCTTGGTGGATTTGATGCTCGGATAACGCAAAGTGCGGCCTTGTTTGAACGGCTAAATGTGACGCCCGGCCCAACAGGCCGGGCGATCGACATAGGGTGTGGCACTGGATTTCAGACGCTGCCCCTTCTCCGACGCGGCTTCGCCGTCGATGCGGTTGACTTCAGCGAGCAACTCTCCTCGGAGTTGCGATCAGTGGCTGGTGCGGAATCCGGACTCAGGTTACATGTTTTGGACGCGGTGGAATACCTGAGTGAGAGTCAGGAACCTGTTGACCTCATTGTGTGCATGGGAGATACGCTGGTTCATTTTGAGTCGCGCGCGTATTTAACGCGGTTCCTGCAGCTGGCGCGCGCGGTTGCACGCGTTTGGGACCATGGTTATTACCATCCGGGACTATAGTCAGACGCTTACCGGGGCCGATTGTGTCATCCCGGTGCGGTTGAGCGACCACCGGATGTTAACGTGCGTGCTGGCTTATACGGATGAAAGTATTGTTGTAACAGACCTAAGGTATGACCGGCATCCAAATGGGGACTGGATTGCGCTAAAGAGCACCTATCTAAAGCTTCGGATATTGCCTGGTCAGTTGAACGCGGCAATGCACAGTGCTGGATTTGCCATTCGTGAAGCGTCCATAGCAAACGGCTTGCTGACGCTCGTAGCGGGCGTCCCTTAAGAGATCGTCGTGCGCATGGCACCACCGCATAAGGGTAAAGGAACTTAGATTTCCGGCAACTCCGGCAACAGGCCGATTTGGCGCAGAACAGTCGCCATATCCCATATGCGCTTGCTGTGGGTCACTTTGCCATCGGAAATCGTGAATATGGATGTGCCATGGTAACTCACGGCGCGATCTGTCGCGGGGATGTTTAGGAACTTGCCCTTGTGGGTGCCCCTGGCATGCCACAACAGCACAATCGTGTTGCCCTCTTCGATTGTCTGTTCAAGCGTGAAGTGCAGATCGGGCATACCCAGAAAGGTGTAGGCGACAAATCGCCTGACACCGCGCTTACCTGCTATTGGTGTCGCCAGCCCGCTGTCTTCGCCTTCGTAGTCGTCAGAAAAGTATTCGGCGACACGTCGCGGATCGTGAGAATTCCAAGCTTCTATGATCTCGGCCGCCAACGCACTCAGCATGGCACCAACCGTCGCACCAAAGCGCGTTTCAACAATTGTTTGCAAAAAATCCACATACTTAGTAATAGTTTTGGCGCTGCTCACATGCAAGCCCAAATACTGATCATTTTGCGTTTTAACGCCAGCAACGCACGATAGGGCGCTGGTGGCAAAGTCTGCTAGCCACCAATTTCCTTGATCCACATGATATCCGTAATTCGTTCGATAGCCGTTTGCAGATGTCTTCTATAAGAACTGAACGGCACATCGATCAGCTCAGCCGCCGCTTCCTGGCTTGCTGCTGGTTTGATATACGTGTGATAAAACGCACGATACAGCTTTATATCACGCGGTGACTGTTCCAACGTTTGTGCAACGTCGGCGATCACACTGTTGAGCACGGCAACGCGCTCCATCTCCCCGGCTGCGGCGCCCGACCGCGCCATGACCAGCCGGGACGCCAGCAGTGGATTCCCGCGCGGCGGCAGTGATCTGGACTTTAGCTTGAGTGCATCGCGCAGGGCTTCGGCAAAGCCATCCTCATCGAGGGCGATCACCTCCGTGCTTTGTTTTCGTGGTGGCTGCACGGCCTGTGGGTTGAAGCCCTTTTCGCGCTCGGCCAAAAGTTCGAACCAGGCCGGGACGCCAACGGTACGCCAATCATGACCAAACATGCCAACGTGGGTTGTGTCAATGGTGACTTCGGCGGAGCCAAGGCGCTCCAAATCTGCATATGCAAATACACCGAGCCAGGCCTCGGGTTGCGCAACGGTGAAGATCGTGTAGGCCAGTTTCGCGGTCACCATATAGTGTTGGACCGCCTGGACAAATACCAGGCTCTGCAAGGGCGATACCGCCTGGTAGCTTGAGCCGGACATCCAGAATCTAAACAACGTGGCACGCTCTCCCGGGCGCAACGGCGCAGTCTTGCAAATGTGTGTCCAGGCCACTGCTGCTGCCGGGTCCTTGTCCAATTGTTCCCGGGTGGCGGATTCCAAGGCTACCTGACACATAAACCCGACCGATTGGTGGCTGTCTCGAAAGGCGGTGACGCCGTTCGGCTGGGCCGTGAACCAATGGGCCGCAATGTCCGCCGAGGTTGCGTTTTCGTGTTGTTTAACCCACGCCTTGAATTGTTCAAAGTCCGAAGCGTGCGCGCGCTCGGCGCGGATGGTGCCGCTTTCCTGCCAATCAAAGGTCTGACGGACAACAGCATTGTCACGATGCAAGAACACCATGTCAAATAAGATGCGCAATTGGTCCTCATGAGCAACCTGCTGCAAGCGGGCGTTGTAATACTCGCGCGCCCGTTTATGCAACTCACCATACCAATCCGGATTGCGCCACCGTACATCCGCACAAATCGCCTCGCGCGCAAGATCATGCGGGAACAACCCGCCCCGGCTGGCATCTACAAATGACAGGGTGCGCAGCCATTCAAAGAGCTCGTGCGGATCTTGCGTGCCCAGCATGCGCGCGAGCAACGGTTCCGTAAGCATGCGCACCAGTCCGCAGGCTTCAAGGGCCGCGCGGTGCGCTGCGCTTGGCACTTTTTGGACGAATCGCTCAAGAAGGGTTTTGATGACATCCGGATTGTCCTCGGGCTGGAATGCGCCTCCATCGCTGCGTTGCGCCGCCGTATCCGCAACCAGCGATAGCGCAAGCGGATGACCATGGGTAAACGAAACGATCGACGCGAGCTGATGCTCGGGCACGTTTCGGGCCAGCAAATAGGTTCGACTTTCCGCTGAATTCAGATTGCGCAACGGCATGGCGTGTATCACATCTCCCCAGGCCGGGTGATCGCGCCAACTCGCGGATGGTGGGTTTCGGCCAGCCGTAACCAACATAATGTTGTCGGAGAGCGTGGGGAGAAAGTTGTTACAAAGCCAGCTGTCCAATGGACTCAATAATTCGTATGTGTCGATCAGAATTGCAGCGCGGTGTTTCTGGGTCGCAAATTGTGCAAGTGCCGTGTGGGCATCGGCCATGCTCATGGTATCGGTGCGTGGGAGAGCCAACAGCAGAGCGGATTGGAAGCCAGTCGGAGACGGATCGATATAGCGTGCATCAAGGAAAACAGCGCCCATGCCTCGGGTTTCGAGGATTGCCGCAAACTCGCGGAGCAAGTAGGTTTTCCCCACGCCACCCGGGCCGTATACATGCAATGCATTTACGTCCAGTGTGCCGCCACCAATCATTGCCTCAAAATAATCCCGCTCAAGATCGCGACCGACAAAACGAAGTCGCCTTGCCTTTTGCAGCCGTGTTTCGAGTAGGACGGGCATCACCTTTATTGTATGACCCGGAATCGCTCACGCGAGGTCATAAATGCATAGGTGACATTCGGTCAAATCTATTAGGGTTGGGCGAAAACGGCGGCCAACCCCTTGTGAAACGGCGGCCGGATGATGCCGCGCTCGGTAATGAAGGCCGTGACATATTTCGCCGGGGTGACATCGAAGGCCGGGTTGTATACGGACACGTAATCCGGGGCCGTTTGCCGGCCAAAGCCATGGGTAATTTCGCGCGAATGTCGCTCTTCGATTGGGATCAGACCGCCATGGGACAGAGTTGGATCGATGCTGCTGATTGGGGCCGCGACATATACCGGCAGCCCGAATTCTTTTGCCAGCACCGCCACCCCGAGCGTGCCAATTTTGTTTGCAAAATCACCATTGGCTGCCACGCGATCCGTGCCCACAATAACGCCCTGAACCCGGCCCTGTGCCATTACGGTTGCCGCCATACTGTCGGTGATGAGGGTCACCGGAATTCCCGCTCGTTGCAGTTCAAACGCCGTGATGCGTGCGCCTTGCAATAACGGACGGGTCTCATCGGCAAATACGTGCACCTTCCTGCCCAGTTCGGCGGCAATGTAAAACGGCGCCAGGGCGGTTCCCCACTGGGCGGTGGCCAGTCCACCTGCGTTGCAATGGGTCAACCAGGTGCTGTCGTTGGCTATCAACTCCTGACCATGCAGGCCAATCGCCCGGCAGACCCTGTTGTCTTCATCAATCATTTGCATGGCGCACAGGCGCATCTGCTCGGCAATTGACTCGATTGGAGCATCACTCAGCGATGCGATCAACGTTTGGATTCGGTCGATGGCCCAGAACAGGTTCACCGCGGTTGGACGCGACGTGGACAGGTAGTCGGCGGCAGCCGCCAAGTCTGTTCGGAATTGCGTATATGTTAAAGCGGTTGACTTCCTTGCCGCTAGATACAGCCCAAACGCCGCAGCAATGCCTATGGCTGGCGCGCCGCGGATCCGCAGAACCTTGATCGCTTCCCACATGGTGGCCAAGTCGGCCACATCGAGATAACGTAACTCAACCGGAAGAACGGTTTGATCCACAATGCGGCAGACTCCCGCGGCATCACCCACCCATTCGATTGTCTTGAGGGGTTGGAACCCGGGATTTATTGTCTGGTTGTGATTCATAAATAGCGGCCAGGCCAGCTTGGCCGCGGGAGTTTATCATCGGTCGCTGCGATACAATTTTGGTTTACGCGCGAATGAGCAACGAGAAACCCACACCACTGCCCTCCGATCTTTACACAGAGGAATACTTTCGAACCGCATGTGAAGGCTTTGATGAATTTAATTCATCGGAAGGCGAGCATCTCAGCCGCCGGTTGAGCCAGAGCTTTGCGATAGCCTCGGTGGAGCCTGGTATGCAGGTGCTTGACCTCGGGTGCGGGCGCGGCGAGATTGTGCGTCATGTGGCCCGGCTTGGCGCAATCTGTTTTGGCCTCGATTATTCCGAGGCGGCGTTGCGTCTATCACGCCATGCGTTGCACGGAGAACCGGGCGTGCATGATGTGATGCGGGCGGATGCAAAGTTTCTGCCATATGCGGATGGTGCGTTTGATCGCGTGTTGATGTTTGATGTCGTTGAGCACTTGCATCGCTGGGAGTTGGATGCGTGCCTCGGAGACGTGCGACGAATTCTTAAACCCGGCGGAAAAATTATTGTGCACACCGCGCCCAATCGCTGGTATGACGCGTATGCCTATCCAATGGTGCGTGGCTTTCGTCGGTTGATGGGCCAGGGCGCGCGGTATCCCCGCAATCCGCGTGCGTTGAACGTCGAAATAAACACCGAGGTGCATGTTAACGAGCAGGATCTCCTGCGGATGCGTAACTTTCTCAAGCGGGCCCACTTTGAGGGTGTGCGCGTCTGGCTGGATACCCCGCCTCAGAATCGCGGCGAGGGGAAAATTCTGGGTGCGCTCCGGCACGTGGCATTTAAGTGGCGGCCATTTTCCTGGTTTTTTGAACGCGAGGTGTTTGCCGTGGGTGTAAAGTCGGCGACAAACGTATAATTCAATTCTTTATGTCAAAGAACACCAGAGGACGTCGCCCAAACCTGCCGCCAGCCGCGTACATGGCTCCCGGCGCGGCGACGGCCACACCCGGTAGCGCGTCGAGCGCGTCGGTAACCACCAGCAAGCAGTCAGCAACCGGTCCCCGCGTCATTGATTGGCAGGGCGAATATGGCGACGTCATGAGTGACTTGCGCCGGACCGGGTTGATCGCCCTCGGTCTCTTGGCCGTCCTAATCGCCTTATCGTTCGTTCTATAGCGCGCGATTAATCTGAGGATAGGGCGCGGGCGATATCGCGCTGTGAATCGCGCTTTGCAATCGTTTCGCGTTTGTCAAAATGCTTCTTGCCGCGGGCCAGCGCCAGCTCTATTTTTGCCCGCCCCTGTTTCAGATATGCCCTGGTTGCGATGGCCGTGAATCCTTTTTGTTCGATACCTTTGGCCAGCGCCGCAATTTCACGCTTGTGCAATAGCAAGCGCAAGGCCCGGTGATCGTCATCCACCTTGCTAAATCCAGTGGCTTTTGCATAGGGCGTTATGTGGGCATTTAGCAGGAACGCGCTGCCGCCCCGAAGCTGGACAAAGGCATCCCGCAAATCAAGCTTCCCCGAACGAATACTCTTGATTTCGCCACCAGTCAGCGACACACCGGCATCAAACCTCTCGGTAAGTTCATAGTCAAAGCTGGCGCGGCGGTTGCTGGCGACAACTTTGATTGCGTCCTTTTCACTTTCAGCCACCGGTCACGCTGCACAGTGTGCCGTTCAAAAACGTATGCACAAGCGTAATTATAGTTGAACGCCTGTTCTACAATATCCGCCTATGTCACGCAGCAGCGCGCAGTTGAGCTTGTTTGACTTCGGCGCAGCGCCCGTGCCGGTTGCCGACGAAGCGAGCCTGGCGATGATTGGCATTCGGGTTGCGGAAACCGGCGAGAGCATGGGGGTCATGACCAACCAGCTCGGCACGGCGTCAACCGTCACCGTGGCCACGGCAATTTGGAAGGATGTTGTGTTGGGGCTTGCCGTATTGGCAGCGCCCGGGGATGCGTGGTGGGTGTCGGCGACCACCATGTTGCGTTCACCGACCGAGGTCTCTGCTGCGTTGAGTAGCGCGACAGTAGTGATTGGTCATGACGTCAAGACCCAGGCGCACAGCTGGCGCAAATATGGCATAGGGCTCCCGCCCAGAATTTTTGACACAATGGTTGCCGCACACCTGTGCTGTGTGCCCACCCACAAGCTGGCGCTGCGAGGGTTGGCCGATCACCTTGCAAGCCAGTCCTCGCGGGATGTCGAGCGTCGGGATGAAGGTCCGGATGATGAGGACGTTGTTGCACCGGCTGTAAACGAATTGGCAACCACCCCTGAGCAGCGTAGGTGGAGCGCGGTCGAAGAGGCGCGCATGGCGGCCGGGTTGCAATCCATCCTGGTTGAACGTATGAAGCGGGAAGGGGTGGACCGCCTGTTTGGCGGGGTCGAAATGCCGTTGCTGCACGTGTTGTATGAAATGGAGCGCGACGGGACCGCGCTTGATACGGTGCACCTCGCGCGCGTTTCGGCCGAGTTGTCTGCACGCATGTTGGAGCTTGAACTCGGGATATTCGAAATTTCGAAACATCGCTTTAACGTGGAATCACCCCGGCAATTGGCCCGGGTGCTGTTTGATGAACTCAAAATTCCATCGGAGAAGCTTCACCGCACACGCGGCGGAGACATCAGCACGTCGGCATGGTCGCTTTCAGATGTGCGCGATTCGCACCCAATCCTGCCGTTGGTGATGGAACACCGTGAACTGGCCAAGCTCAAGGGCACATACACCGATGCGTTGCCCGCGTTGTTGGATCCGGTTGACGGGCGGCTGCACACCACGTTTAATCAGGTCAATACGGTCACCGGACGGTTGTCATCCACCAACCCAAACTTGCAAAACGTGCCCATAACCAGCGCGGTGGGGCGACGGGTGCGCCAGGCGTTTGTTGCGCGCCCGTGTGGCCTGGTGATCAGTGCGGATTATTCGCAGGTTGAGCTGCGGATACTGGCACACCTGGCAAATGACGCCGCGCTGATCGCTGCGTTTGACCGTGGCGAAGATATTCATGCGCGGACCGCCGCCAATGTATACGGCGTTGGGCTTGATGCCGTCACCGGCGAACAGCGCGGTCATGCCAAGCGGATTAATTTTGGTTTGGCCTATGGGATGGGCGCGCAGAGCCTGGCAAGCAGCACGGGTATGAGTGTGCGCGAGGCGCACGAGTTTATCAATCGCTACTTTCGCGGGTTCCCGGCGGTTTATCAGTGGATCGAGCGCACAAAGCGGGAGGCCCGGCAGACCGGCCATGTCACGACCTTGATGGGACGGCGGCGCTACTTCCCGGATTTGCTGGCGAGCAGCGGTGTCTCAGCCGACCGACGGGCGCGCGCGGAGCGCCTGGCGATCAATACCCCGGTGCAAGGCAGTGCAGCTGACGTGATCAAGATCGGCATGATCAAACTTCAACACCGGCTGCGGCTGGAAAAGTTGGATACCCGCATGGTACTGCAGGTGCACGACGAACTGGTGTTCGACGTGCCTGAAAACGAACGAGACCGGGCCGCGCAGGTCATTCGCGAAGAAATGTGTCATGCGGTGACCATGCGGGCAAAGCTGGACATCAGCATGCAGATTGGGCCGAATTGGGATGAGGCGGTCTAGCCCTATTTCAGCGCGTCCATTACGATGCCTGCCACGGCGCGGACGCGTGCCAGATCTGAGGCGACCTCACCATCATCAAGGCTGGCCGCTGGCTTGAAATCCGATTTATGGATGCGATCCAAGCCCTGGAACACCTGACCAGTTTTCCAAGTTGCGTTTATAAACCGCGTTAACAGGAGCGCATCTTGCGGGGCCAGCAGTCCATTGCGGGCGCTTTCAATCACCATGAGCGGGGTGACCCGGTTGCGATCGGCTAAAGCGGTTGCGCCCGCTTCCAGCGCATATAAACTGCCTAGCGCTGTGGCAGTGAATTCGTGATTCACATCAACGTCAACCGTGCGGGTATCATCCGGCGCTTCCAACATGGTCCCGCCCGCGGCGGAGGATGTTGCGGCATCCAGCTGTTGCGCGGCATCCCGTGCAAACGCGGGATCTTGCAGGAGGGCGCGAAGCTTTTCGAGTTGGGCATGGATACTGCCGGTCTGCACATCTTTCATCTGTGCCAGCACCAGCGATGCCACCAGCTTTACCCGTGCCGAATCCTGGGAAATATCGGCTTCACCGAGCAGGGTTGTTGCCTTGATTGGGGATATACCGGCCGATGCGCTCGCGCCAAAGGGTTGGGCCGCCAGCCACGTTGCGCGCGCAAAACGCGCGAGGAGCAGGGTGTCTTCGCCGCTCACGCCGCCTTGTTGAATCGCGCTGAGGATTTCGACCGGGGAGGCGTGGGTGCGATCCATGATCGCGCTTAAACCGGCGTCAAGCGCATAGAGCGCGGACAGGTGTTCGGCGATTTTGACGTCCCTGGCCAGTCTGGTATGCGGGGCGTTGTTGCCGACCTGGGCCGGCACGCCATTTGTGGTTGTGAGCAATCGTTGGGTCAGGACAGTCGCGAAGCCCGGGTTATTTAAGAGTGATTGCAACTGCAACACACCAGGATCTACCGGGCGCTTTGGCATAGGTGTGCTCTGCCCGTTTGTTGTGGGGAAGGCGGATAGCGTGGGCGCAGGTGCAGGCGTCCGCGTTGGGGCAAACACAATGGTTGGAACCGCCGTTGCGGGCGGGTTTGCGCCACAACCAACACACAGCAAACATACAAGCCCGATCAGCCTGCCTGCATTCAACTTCACAAGAGCTAAACCCCCGCGGTGTGGACAACCCGCACCAAGCGGCCATGTGATGCGCCACAGTTCACGGCAGCATCAGACTGTGCAGCTGCCGTGCGCACATACGCCAGCGCAAATTCTTGCGCAGCACTGGTCACACGACCGACCTCCGCATCATCAATCAGCAAGCTGCCGCCAACCGGAGCATTTGGAATCTCCACCAGCATCAATTTTTTAGCCAGCTGGTTTCGGCTCTCCATGCGGGCGATGATTTCCTGGCCAATATAGCAGCCCTTGGAAAAGCTTACCGCGCCCCAAAGACCGGCTTCCAGCGGATTGAACTCCTCGGTTATTTCGTGGCCAAAGCGGGGAATGCCGGCGGCGACGCGAACCGAGTTATAGGTCGTTGGGCTCGCCTCCAATTCGGGCGCTAAGGCTGCCAGCTCGGGTGGCGCGCCCATGAGGAAGCACCCCGGCCCGCCGAAAATGTTGCAGCAGTGTATGATGACGCCAGTGCCGGATGAACTGTATTGTGTGCCATCAAGCGTTGCGCCCTGTTGTGCGACCCAAGACCCGGCATCAGAGCCACCCACACCCGCGACGGCGAGCTCGGCGGTGGCATCAATGAATTGCACGTCATCGTTGTAGAAAACGTATTTGCGCAGCCAGCGCAGGAGCTTGTCTTTTCCAGCGGTGCTCACGCGCATGAGCAGATGATCTGGAAATGCATAGACGCTGGCGGCGTCCACCATGCGCCCAATCGGCGTGGTGAACACGGTGGCCCGCACCTCGCCGGGCGCGATTGAGGCCAGGTCGCCCGTGCTCATTCGATGCAGAAAGTCAGCGCGGTTGGCACCGGTTACGCGAACAATCCCAAACTCACTGGAAAGATCAAATAGTTGCATGTCTTCAAATTGGCGCTCGGCGCTTCCTAAGGCGCCAACTTATGGTAAGCCGGGTCAGGATGCACCCGTGAGAGAGTCGCGTTTTGCAATAATCCCGGCAATCACTCCTGCATGCTCTGCGTCGTGTTCGCCGCTGTCTCCCCATACAAAGCTTGCCAGGGACGTGCCCCGGATATTGAATATCTTGATATCGAACAATTGCGTCTCGTCACGCCAATTGTCCAGTCGTTTGATAAGTTGCAGATGTGTGCCGTGAAAATCGGCCAGAATGCGATCAAGGGGGCGTTCCCGCTGCTCCAGCCAGTCCGCATGGTTGACGGCATCGTAGCCGCCATCCGGCGACGATTTTGGAAACGTGGGCTTGGCGCCGTGCTCAACCTCAAAGAGCAGGGTGATGGCGCGCGAAGACCACACGGCAAGGTGGGCCAGCATGTCTTTGATGGTCCATGCATCCGGTGTCATAGACTCGGTCAGTTCAAACTGATCCGGCGTGAGTGGCTGGATCAGTTTCTCAAGCTTGGCGCGCTCGGCGTGAATCGCAGACAGCAGCTGAGTTTTGGTGGTGATCGATGGGTTCATATTATGTGGCAAACTGCGGCAGGTGGGCGGCGTGCGCCTTGAGCAAATCGTCCAACATATGATCCGCTTGCATGTAGCTGCGCACTGTCGGGTCAATCAGCAACGCCTGCAGCGCGGCTTTGCGGTCACCATGCACGGCCGCTTCCACCACCAGCTCCTGAATCTCGACTTGCTGGTTGAGCATGGCGGCCAGACCGCGCGGCAGCGCGCCCACGTGCACGCCATGAACCCCGGTGGCGTTGACGGTCGCGGGCAGCTCCACGATGGCATCGGGCGACATGTTCTCGATGCAGCCACGGTTGGGAATATTGGCGCTTAATTCGTGCTGATTTAGGTCGCGCACGATGGCGGCGATGATGGGCGCAGCACGTTCGCCGCTGGCTTTCAGGGTCGGCGACGCCTGACCATCTGCCACCGAACGCACCCAATGCCATTGGTTGCTGCTGTGCTCGGCGCGTGCGTCAAAGTCATATCCGGTCAGCGCCATCGTGTCGGCGGCGTAGCCCACATATTCGCCCGCATGACCATCACCTGTGGCACAAAACAGACCAAACGTGTCATACAGGCGTCGACTCATAGGTTCAAAAGAGGCGGGCATGGCCGCCAGACGCTGGCGAAACAGCGGATAAAGATCGGCGCCAGTCTGGCGATCCCGCATATCCAGGATAAATGAAAAGTGGTTGAGCCCGGCCGCGACCAAGTGCAGTCGTTGTTCAATCGCGTGCTGATCAGACCCGTCGGCCAGGCCAAGCACCTGATTTACCAAGCGATAGCCCTCACCCAACTGATGACACAACCCGGTAAAACGCACCCGGCTGTGGCGATGCAAAGCAAGACACAAGCGACTGAGCGGATTGGTAAAGTTGAGAATCAACGCGCTTGGGGCCAGGCGCTCCACGTCGTGGGCGATGCCGAGCAACAGCGGGATGTTACGCAACGCGTGACTCAGCCCCCCCGGGCCGCCGTTTTCGCCCAGCACGTGGCGCACGCCATGGCGCAGTGGAATCTGCCAGTCGAGCT
Source organism: Chloroflexota bacterium (assembly GCA_025354985.1). Taxonomy (GTDB): domain Bacteria; phylum Chloroflexota; class Anaerolineae; order J036; family Brachytrichaceae; genus AQU-03. Next base: position 15,607 of record JANXLU010000094.1, on the reverse strand, counting down.
TCCAGGTTTCAAGCCGATCAACCGCGATTGAAACGATCACGAAATTTGCCCCGGGTAGTGCAGCGGTGCGGTCCACGGTCTGGTGCACCGCAAACTTCAATCCTGCTTCGCCAAACAGGCGTGTTGCAAAGCGTGCCATGGTATCCAGCGATTCGGCGTTTGTATCAACCAGCCAAATTTCGGTTTCGCCAATGAGCCCGGCGTGCAACGCCAAATCGCCCAGAATAGCGGGTCCAAAGCTTGCGCTGCCAGCGCCGATGATGACGATTTTCATTGTGCTAACACCGAGTATAGTGTCTGGATTCCATGAGCCTCTTATTCAACTCCCGTCGCAGCCCGGTCTATGCCACCCACGGCATGGTGTCCACAAGCCAGCCGCTGGCATCCCAAGCCGGGCTATCCATATTGCAGAAGGGCGGTACGGCCGCTGATGCCGCGGTTGCCGCGGCGGCGGTGCTCAACCTGACCGAGCCCGGGAGCACCGGGATCGGTGGAGACATGTTTCTGTTGTATTACGACGCGCGAACCATGCAGGTGAGCGCGCTAAATGGGAGCGGTCGCGCGCCGGCCGATATTACGATTGAACGCGTCGAGCGGGATGGCTTGCGCACTGGTGATGCGATATCAGATCCTTTTCATGCGCACTGCGTGACGGTGCCCGGGGCGTGCTCGGGTTGGTCGGAAACGCTGAAGCGGCACGGCCGGATGAGCTTTGCGGATGTGCTTGCGCCAGCCATTCAACTGGCTGAGGAGGGATTCCCCGTGGCGCCATTGACGAGCGCCGCGTGGCAACTTGGCGCCGAACGCCAACTGGGGTTGAAGCAGCGCGGTGACGAGCTGACCATCGGTGGTCGCGCACCATATGCCGGGGATCGTTTTAAGAACCCGGGCTTGGCACGGACCTTTCGCGTGGTGGCCGAAGGAGGCGCGGAGGCTTTTTACACCGGGGAGATCGCCAAAAAGATTGTGGCGGCGGTTCAAAAGTTTGGCGGGGTGATGACCCTGGCCGATCTGGCGGCGCATCGGGTTACGGATGAGCCGGCGATCAGCACCACGTATCGGGGCGTGCGGGTGTGGGAATGCCCACCAAATGGCCAGGGCTTGACTGCGCTGATTGCCCTAAACATTTTGGAAGGATTCGATCTGGATGGAGGCGCGCTCTCGGCGGAGCGGCTGCATCTGGTGATCGAGGCTTTGCGATTGGCCTTTGCCGATGCGCGCTGGTTTATCGCCGACCCGGCGACCAACCCGGCCCCGCTGGAGGCGCTGCTGAGCAAAACGTATGCCACCGCGCGGCGCAAGCTTATTCATCGCACCAAGGCCAATGCGGATCAAAAAGCCGGGCGCCCGATTGCCGGGACCGATACCGTATATTTTTGCGTGGTGGATGGCGAAGGCAACGCCGCAAGCTTTATCAACAGCAACTATATGGGCTTTGGGACCGGGATCGTTCCGGGCGGAACCGGCTTTGCTTTGCAGAACCGGGGTCACAACTTCAGCCTGAACCGCGAACACCCGAATGCCCTGGCACCGGGTAAACGACCATATCACACGATCATCCCGGCCATGCTGACCAGGGATATGACGCCGCCCGGGCCGCGGTCACGCAAGGGCGCAAATGCGCCGCTGCCGATGCATGAGTTGGTCGGGCCATTTGGTGTCATGGGTGGGTTTATGCAACCGCAAGGTCATGTGCAGGTCGTCATCAATTTGATTGATGATGCGCTTGATCCGCAGTCCGCGCTGGATCGACCGCGGGTCTCGCTGGACGACGGGACGCCGGATAGCCGGGTCGCTATTGAGGATGGCATCGGCTTTGACGTTGCCGCCAAGCTCGCCGGGATGGGGCACAATGTCATGCCCGTGAGCGTCGCGTCCAGGTCCGTGTTTGGGCGCGGGCAGATCATCATGCGTAACAAGGACAACGCGGTATTGTGCGCCGGGAGTGACCCGCGCGCGGATGGCTGCGCGGTTGGTTGGTGATGGGGGATCATAAGATTGAATGCGTCACCTTGTAGCGCTTCATATCAGGCTGCGTTCGGCTCCGCTCAGGCAGCGCGGCGGCGCTGGCGCACGGCATACGACAGCGAAACATGCAGGTTAATCGTCGTACGTGTTTAAGACACGTTACCTGGAGCCCGGCACGTCGGCGGTCGCTGAGCGGAGCCGAAGCGACCCTGGTAACAGGACCCCATGGCGTGTGCCCGCCTACTCGACCGCAAGCTCGTAGAACAGGCTGACATTTGAAGCCGGGTTGCCGGCAACGGTAAACACTGCGTTCTTCTTTTGGTTGCGGTCATAGTGCGTCAGCTCGATTCGATAGGCGCCGGGTTTAAGATCGGCGGGGAGGACGAGGCGCGTCGCGGTTTGAAGTTGTTCGCCCGGCATCCAAGTCGCCAGTCGCACCGAAGATGCATCCGCCTGCGCCGCGGTCCGGCCATCCGGCCCAAGTAACTTGATAAATGTATCGTAGCGCGCATCGTCCGTCGAATCGGACGCAATGCGCTCGACAAGCCAGCGTTGCTGTACGACCAACAGGTCGCCTGGATGCAGGCGAGCCGGCAGATCGGTGGTGAGCAGGCGCCAACCCAGGTTATTCGTGGTGACGGAGCCCGTGATCGCGGGTAGGGCAACTGCACGAAACAAACTCAGCCGACCGGCGATCTCGCTTGCCGTGATTGGGACGCGTTCGGAATAGGGCGGTGCACTTTCATCCGCGAGGCGCACCGCGCAATCCCCCCCGACGCCGCCAACCTGCCAGCCATCTGAAGCACCCACATGGATATCCGATGCCGCGCGCACTGTGCGGGCCGAGTGCATCAGGGTGTAGTACCAGTATTGTTGTTTTAAGCGGGAGAGCTCAAATGGATTCTCCGGGCTGTCGAGCACGCTGCAGGTGGCGCGAATCGCTTCGCTCAGACGCGTCTGCCAGAGCAAAGGCATGTCGGTGATCTGTGGCGTGCCCGGCGGATGCAGTAATACATTGGCCTCGCCCGCCCAACCAACAAACGGGATGGCAAGAATGACAAGCGCCCCGACCGCGCAGGCAATTACTCGGGCGCCTGCCGCCGCGGCTTGCAAGCCGAGCCGCGAACCCAACCAGCTGCAGCCCCGAAGGAAGCCATCCACACCGAGCGCGGGGATCAGGTAGATCATGGGCGCGGCTAGGAACATGTTTTGATGGTTGGCCGGGAAAGTTGGAAGCAGCGAGGTGACAATGATTTGCTCGAGCACCGGGATGAGCGCGAAGATCACGAGCACGCGCATGATAAGCCGCGAACGCGCGTGCCACACCCAGATGAGCAGCCCGAGCAGACCGGCCAGATTAATCACGGTGGATCGGGTGCGGTTGGCCGTTAACCACTCTGCGGTCCAGGCGGGGCGAATGGCGCGAATCTCGGGGCTTGCACCGGCGGTGAAGCTGGGAAACATCCAGCCTGGCGTGACCTCGTCAAAATAGCCCCCGACCAAATCGCTCAGCCGCTCCAGCGTAAACAGGTTTAATCGGGGTTTGGTAAGGTCCTTCTTTTGCTCGTCGGTCGGGTTGCCATATACCAACTCAAAGCCGGCGGTGCGGATGTTTGTGCTGCGGTTGGCCGCGACTACCGCGGCGAGGCACAACACGCTGATAAACCAAGCCAGGGCGAACAGAACCAAGGTGCGTGGCAGGTTTTGCAAACGTGCACGCACGAGCAGCACCACCGCGCCAAACTGTGTGGCGACCGCAAAGGCCACGAGGTAGAAATTTGCCATTACGGCCGCGGCGATGATCGGGAGCGACAGTCGTACGGGCTTTTTTGATTGCAGGGCATTCACCAGCAACCACACTGGCAGGATGATGGCCAGCTCGAAGAAGGCGGTATACCACGCCCCCCGGGCAAAAAACGCCGACCAGGCTGATCCGGCGGCGAGCATCATCGCGATAAGACCAACACGCGCGCCAAGTAGCCGTGTTCCAAGATTGACCGTGAAGACCGGGACCAGCACACCCAGCATGGCCGACAGCAGTGTGACCACATACGGGCTCTGGTCAAAAATCTCAACCAGCGCGAAGACGTAGTTTGGGAGGGCCGGGTTGGTGAGCCCGGAATTTGACGACTCGCTGTGGAGCATCCCGATCAGGGTCATGCCCGTTTGAACCTGGTTCAGAATGCTCAGACCAATCCCGGGTGAATAGCTGCGGTCATAGTCATAGGGCAGGGCTTGGACCCAGGCCACGCGAAAGGCAAAGGCGGCCAACACAATTAGCGCGGTCCAAAGCCGGGTTGCACCGGCGCGTGGCGCGCGGTCAAGGTGACTCAGCGCAGTTGGGTGACGATAGCCCACGATCACAACACATTGATGTTACCCGTCCTGCGGAATTGCGCCATCACCTTGCGCGCCCGACGGCACAGTTTTTCGTCAGGATCCTGTTGTATGGCCAGCACGGCGCACACCACGTGATCACGCCGTTCGCGTGGCGATCCATCACACCTTCGCAGATGCCCTTCGTGTTCTAATCATCCATATGTCTGAAACGAACTTCGTCCCCATTACCAAAAACGTCGTCATGGTCATGTGTGATTTCGTGTCGGTCACCCTGGCCCATGGGACCCGCCTCGCCATCTTCGACACTGGTGTGGCCGGGCTTATGCCCAAGTGCCTGGAGCCCGCCCTAACCCACATGGGTTGCACGCTCGCCGACTTGGAGCTTATTGTCAACACCCACGGTCACTGGGATCACATCGAGGGCAACCCGGCGCTGGTTTTGGCAAGTAAGGCGCAGGTCTACATCCATCCCGCGGATTTCGACAAGCTTCACCCCATTGCCGATCGCTGCCTGGCAGACGGTGATCGCATTGATCTTGGCGCAGGACTGGAATTTGAATTGGTTGCCGCGCCCGGTCACTCAGCCGGTATGGCCTGCTTCTATAACGCCGCTGATGGTTTGCTGATCGCATCGGATGCGATACAGGGTTGGGGTGGTGGCGAGCGTCTGCCGCTTTATTTCAGTTCGGGCATGGCTTACCGCGCCAGCCTGAGCCGCCTCCTGCAGTTGGACGCGCAGATTTTGATTCTCGGTCATGCGTTTGGCTGGTCTGGTACGCCGAACATGATCCAGCGTGGAGGCGACAACATTCGCCGATTTATTGGAGACAGTCTGACAGCGTCCGAGGCGATCGCTGCTGCAGTGCGCGCCGCAGTGGGCAAGACTCCGGAGCGCCGATTTAAGTCGCTGCTGGCAACCGTCCGCGCCACGCTTTCGCACGAGCCACAGTATCGATTTGATAGTGCCGCCACATTTGGACCGCTGGATCAAATATCAATTTGGAGTGAGTTGCACGATTTGGGTGTGACTTACACTGCCGATTGATGGTTTAGCGGCTATGGATTAACATCAGCACCTCCATCATTCACATGTGTGAAACCGCGATGATGCCACAAGAATGCATGGACAATAAGGCGACACGTATGACGATTCCAAATCTCCGATTGAACAACGGTTTTGACATGCCTCAGATTGGCCTGGGCACCGCTACGCTGAATGATGAGGCGATCGTGCCCGTGCTGGTGACGGCGATCAACGCCGGCTACCGGCACATAGACACCGCCTTTCGCTACGGAAACCAGCGCGGAGTTGGCAAGGGCATCCGCGATAGCGGGGTTGCCCGCGAGCGGCTGTTTGTCACGACCAAGCTGGATGGTGAATTTCAAGGTAATGACCGGGCGATTGCCGGTCTGGACGAATGTCTGCGTCAGCTAGGGCTCGGTTATGTCGACCTGTTGCTTATTCATTGGCCGCTGCCGCAGCGTGATCAATACGTGGCCACTTGGAAGACGTTTGAGAAGCTCGTTGATTCGGGCAAGGTGCGCTCAATCGGTGTATCCAATTTCAAGCCCGCGCATCTTGAGCGCTTGCGGGCCTCGGCACGGATTCATCCCGTGGCAAACCAGATTCAGCTGAGCCCGCGCATTACCCGCGAAGATCACGTGGCGGCAGACCGTGCACACAATATCGTTACTGTGGCTTGGAGTCCGCTGGGCGCCGGCAAGGGAATGCTGGACGACGCAACACTCAAGCGGATTGGTGCGAAGTATGGCAAGTCGCCCGGACAGGTTGTGCTGCGCTGGAATATCGAGCTTGGGTTGGCGGCGATCCCCCGCTCCTCGAACTCGGAGCGGATCAAGCAGAACCTGGATATTTTTGATTTCTCGTTGACGCCGGCCGAGGTCGCCGAAATTTCACAGCTTGATACCGGTGCGGAGCCACGTGTGGACGCCGACAAATCCGGGCACTAAAGATTGGCGACGGGCGTCCGTCTGCGCGGAATGCACTATGCTGCGCACTTGGCTCAAGCATACGATCTGACCTCGCGCGCCACGCGCACGATTGCGGCAAGGCTCTGCTCCACGTCAGGCTCGGTGGTGGCCCATGAAGATACGCTGATGCGCACGGCAGTCTGACCGCGCCAAATAGTGGGGCCGCACCAGCATGTGCCATCCTGCTGGATCGCGGTCATCACACGCCGGGTAGTTTCCGCGTCGCCAAAGGTCACCACCACCTGATTTAGCACGACGTCGTTTAACACGGTCGCCCCCGCTGCGCGCAGCCCGTCGGCAAACATGGTCGCAAATTGGCAATTGCGCTCAATTAAGTCGGCCAGACCCGACCGACCCAGTGATCGGAGCGCCGCCCACACCTCGATGCCGCGCGCACGGCGGGACACCTCGGGGGTGAACTGTGACGGTTCGCGACTATCTGTTTGGGGCAGATAGGCCGCGGTCAAACGTAGCGCGGCGCGCAGAGACTGCGGGTCACGCACAATGGCCAGCCCGGAATCATAGGGCACGTTCAACCACTTGTGCGCGTCGGTGGCCCAGGAATCGGCCGCGTCCACCCCTGCAGTCAGATGCGACCGCGCGGGTGCAGCGTTCGCCCACAAGCCAAAGGCGCCATCCACATGCACCCATGCGCCCGCGGCATGCGCACGCGCGCAGATGTCGGCGATTGGATCGACCCCGCCACTATTGACATTGCCGGCCTGGGCGCAGACGATCGTTGGCCCGCTTAGCTCGGGCATCATCTCGGCGCGCATCCGTCCCTGCTCATCCACCGGCACCCGGATCACCCGTTGGTTGCCCATCCCGAGTAGGCTGAGCACCCGGAACAAGGTGGAGTGCGCTTCTTCGCCCACGACGACCGTAATGGGTGGGGCACCAAACAACCCGTCGGACGCGACGTCCCAGCCGACCTGCGCGAGCACGGCGTGGCGCGCCGCGACAAGCGCGGTGAAGTTTGCCATGGTGGCGCCGGTCGCAAATGACACCGCCGACGTGCCCGGCAGGCGCAGCACATCCAACACCCAGCGCATGGCCACGTCTTCGATCTTGGCGGCGATGGGTGACTGCACACGGAAGGCGGCATTTTGATCCCAGGCACCCGCCATCCAATTTGCGGCCAGCGCCGCCGGGAGCGATCCACCGGTTACGAACCCGAAATAGCGATTGCCTGCCGAGGCCACGGTTGCCGGTGATCCAATCCCGTCCAGCATCGCCAGCACGTCGTACGCACTTGTGGGCGCCTCGGGTAGCGGTTCATCCAGCTCATCGAGACGGGCGACCGCGTCGGGCGTGGGCGCCACCCTGCGCTGATCGAGCGTTTCAAAATAGGTGGCGGCGCGGTCGGCGGTCTGGGTCAGGAGATTGCGGATTGAGGCAGTCATGTTTGGGTGCAACTGTTCGGTTGCCGGGTAATAGTGGAGTAATGGATGGAAGGGCAAAACGGAGCGGTTGACGCTTGGAACCGTGCCCGGATCATTAGTCTATTTCCCGAGCCAGCGGATTTTTACTTCGGATTCAACCACTTTGAATTCCCTGTCACCTGTTACGAGTTCGCATTTATGCTGCTTTGCAAGCGCCACTGCAAATGCGTCGGCATAGGACAGCCTTCCGCGCGCCTTGAAAGCCGCTGCGATCCTCGTGAGGTGCCAATCCGCATCCACAATTTGTACCCCAATCTGGCTCAAGTCGGCAATTGCGGCATCGGCTTCCCTTTCAGACCCCTCACGGGCGAAGACATACCAAATCTCGCCAGCGTTAACGACGCTTATCAGCACGTTTCCCCCACCTTCGGTAACATCCGCTATCAAATTGGCGACGTCTTCGGCGGCCGGCTCGTTTTGCAGAAACGCAATTACCGACCATGAATCAAGCACCAAGTCCTTTGCTTTTGCCGCCATCTTAGAGCTTCCGCTCGCGTGTTTTTTCCTCGGCCAGCGCGGTTAGCAACCGCCTGCCCTTGTACTTGCCGCGCAAGCTGTGGATAAGCGCACGCGTGACCGGAGTCAGGATGATTTGATGTGCCTGGTCATTTGTTTCGATCATAATTCGAGTGCCATCTGTGATGCCATATTTCTTTCGTAAGGCGCTCGGGATAACCACTTGCCCCTTGGAGGTAACAATGGCCTCTTTGTAAGCTGTCATATAGATATCTTATTTTATTTTAGATTACCACATTTTGAGAAATCTATATAGTGTTTGGAGTGGGATAAAACTCGAAATAGTTGGTCGCAAGGCACACAAGCGCCGTGTCAGCGGGACTTGGAGTACCCATGTGGTGGGCACCCGCACGTATCGCCGCGGACTAACGGGCGAGCCACTCGATCTTGATCGTTTGCTCCAACTGCTGAAACTCAGGGTCTCCCGTGAGAATGGTTGCTCCTTCGCGAAAGGCCAGCGCCGCACAATATGCATCCGCGAGCGACATCGGGTGCGTGGCCTTGATGCCCGCGGCATCCAGTGAAAGTCGGCGATCTGCATTCGCAAACACAATGGGCAATTGCGCGATTGCCGGCAAACGCTCGTTCCATCGCTTTGTTCCCACGCGTCTGATCAGTTGATAGCCGACTTCGGCAAAATTTACCTCGCACATCCAGATTTTTGGCGAATGATCCGCACGTGCCGACGTCAGAACCTCCTGAACGCGAGACATGGCATTCTGGCCAGTCAACAGCGCCAAAAGAGCAAAACTATCCAGGCACATGGGCGTCGCTGCGCTAGATGGCATCGCGTACTACTTCGCGTCGGTGCTCGTCAATAAGTTGCTCGGTGAGCGGCTTGTCGTCATTGAACTCTGAAAAAACACCGGCAAGAGCTGAAATCGGATCATCAGGAAGTTGCGCGACGTGAATCCCATCTTTGGTGAGTGACCAAACCAACCGGCCATGCTTGGTCAGCTTCAAGTGCCGACGAATCTTCGCCGGCACTATGGTTTGGCCGCGTTCGGAAACGGTCGTGACAAAATCCATGTCTTGCATGGGATAATCTTAGCGTACTTATGAGGATTTACAAGGCAATTCTAAAATTACAAAGCACTTTTTCGGGATATGGTCCTCATAATTCCGTTGCACTTACGTCACCCAATCCTGCGTAGATACGGCACCGCTTCGGCCAGGTCGGTAATCATCCGGCTCAGCTTGAGCGCGCGGTACACCACGCGGGCGCTGAGCATGAACTGTGCATTATGGCCTTGCCGCCGCGTCCAGCTCGCAGAACTGGCGCACTTCGGCCACGCCCATGTCCGCGTTGCACACAAGCGACATACCCGCGAACCGGGCCGCTTGTCGTGTGCGGGCGCCCGACGCCGCACAATGGACTTCGGTCGTCCGTCGTCAGACGTCCGCCATCGCGTTTATTTGTCGACCTTGGAGAACCGCCCCAGATACGCAATGGCGCGCGAGAACGTATAAACGTTCCAATAATCGCCAAGCGCCTCCAATTTTTCTGATGCGTTGCCGTTGCGATTCACGCGCCCGGTTTCGTAACTAATTGCAAACAAACCGGGGTCAACGTTGTTGGCCTTCATGTCGGCAATCCCCGCGCGCGCCTGCTCCTCCGCAAGGTCAAGCGCATTGATCAAAGCCTTCTCATTTTGAATGCCGGTCACATTCATGTTGTCATCCAGTTGCGCATCCAGCACGAGGTATTTTGAAACCAGCGATGTCGCGCGGTTATACGCATTTATTGCGCCGGCAAGCTTGGCCCATTGAAGAGGCTCCCCCTGCCCGAAGTACTTCTCGAGTTGACCCAGCACGCGCTGATCTGACAATGCAAGCAGGTAGTCATTATCCTTTTCGGCGAGGAAGTTTCGCAACACATCGGCCCGCACATTGGCGGCCTTGGCCTCAGAATCAATAAACTGCGTTTCAAGCAGGTTTAGATTGGCTTCGGCAGCGCGCCGGAAAAATTCGCCGCTGGTCGTAATCGCCGCATCGGTTGGAAGCGCGGCTCCTGGCATGCCAAGACCCACTTCTTTTACATCTTTGGCCGCTTCAACACCAAGCCCGGCGATCCGATAGTAGACTGCCGCTTTGAACACAGCCTCAAGCGCATCATCACCTTTTATCTTGCCGCTCTTTATTTGTTCCTGCGCATTTGCAAGCAGGTCATCGGCAAAATTATTATATGAAATAACCTCGATTAAATTTCCATAGGCTGTGAGCATGGCTGTGGCATCGCTCAGGGTTTTAGGGCGCTCTGCTTTCAGGCTGTCCGCCAACGCCTGCACCTTGGTGGTGCTGGCGCTCATGGCCTGCATTTCCAGCACAGCACCGGGCATGCCCTTCTTCAAATAGGTTTCGAGCGTGCGGCCCACCTGCGCGCCCACACTCGCATACAAGCCGGATTGCAAGGCCTGGTTGTATGCTCCGCCGATCAATCCCTGGTTTACAAGCTGTTTTGCGCGCTTGTATTTGTCGGCAGACGTGTTCATGAAATTCTCAAGCGCCTCAATCTTCACCGTATCCGCGAGTGACTTGTATTGCGCCTGCGCTTCCTCGGCGCGACTCAGCCACTCGCCGGTCTTTGCCTTGGCCTTGTCGTAAATCTGACCCTGCACTTCCGGTCGTGTTGCGCCCGCCTCTATCTTTGGAAGCGTCTTCCCCGTCAAAATTTTGTATGCGGTGAAGATATCCGGAACTTCGATCACCTCAACATTGAGCTGTTTGCCGAGCTCGACCACATCCACCATCGACTTAGTGTTGTAGTCCTGGCTCTGCCGCTGGCCGGATGGAATAAGCACCAGTTTCTTGCCCGCTTTTGCCGCGCCATCAATCTTGTGCGGAATCCCGCCGACCGCGCCAATCGTGCCATCCGGGTTAATCGTGCCGGTCATTGCGGCATCATCCCGCACCTTGTCGCCGCGCATGACGGCAAGCGTGCCAATGGTCATCAGCGCACCTGCGCTGGGGCCATCAATCCGCCCGCCCACGTCATACGATATTTGATTTTTGGTCGGGTCACTCCCCGTGAGCAACGTGCTGATCGTGGCGGCCATCCAGCCCGCCGCGCGCCACATCGGGCCACTGCCGCCCACTTCATTTTCAAAGAATCCCACGCGCAAATCCTTATTGTCATTTGGCGATATGGTGACTTTGACCTTGCTCGTGCCGCCGATGTTCACAGCGCCATCCGTCTTGACATATAACGCCGTGAGCTCGGCGGATCTTGCCGCAGGCGTGGGCGATGGCGCGGGCGTGCTGGTAGCAGGCTGCTGGGTTGGAAGCGCAGTAACCGCCGGCGTTGATGTTGCGGATGTAGAGCCACCACACGCTGCAACGAGCAGAAGCATGGCGGGCCATGCCGCTGCAAACGGACGCATCTTTTTGATGGACTTCATGATTGCTCCTTTTGGGGGACACCGCGCTGGTTCCGCACCGAATCCGCACGCGCTTAAATAAGATTGTAATCGCAATGGGGAGCCGCGGTAAGGTGCCATTCAATGCCCCGCCCGATTGGTCTGTTGTCGGCTATTTTGCTATCGCTCGTGGGCGCGCTTGCTGAGCGCGAGCGCGATGACTTGTGGGTTCGATACAACAACTATCGCTCGACCTACTTGTCCGCGCTGCCAGATTCAGCGGCAATGCCTGCATTGACTTCGCGGGTGATTGTGCTGCTCATTCGCGGGCTTCGGGCTGATGTAAGCCAGTCCATGCCCACGCTCAATGGTTTGCGCGAACATGGCTCGGATTACACGTTGCAAGCCGGCACGCCCCTGTACCGCTTGCCTCAGCTTATGACACTGCTGATAGGCACTGACTGGGTGAAACCCGAACGCCACTATTCCTACAAGTTTCTTGTGAGTGACCCATTGAAAGAATATCAATGGTGTAAAACCGCCAGGTATGGTGACGCGGCAATCGTAACAATGCCAGGCAACCCATGGTAACAACGTACGCTACTCGTCATTCCCCCATCCTGGGCCGATACTGCAGCGCCTCGGCCAGGTGAGCGGTGGCGATCTTGTCCGCGCCGGCCAGATCGGCAATCGTCCGGCTGAGTTTGAGCACGCGGTGAAACGCGCGGGCGCTGAGCTGTAGCTGCGCCATGGCGGCCTTCATGATCGCGTTACCCGCCGCGTCCAGCTCGCAGAACTGGCGCACCTCGGCCACGCCCATGTCTGCGTTGCACACAAGCGACGTACCCGTGAACCGGACGGCTTGTCGGGTGCGGGCGGCGGTCACGCGCGCTCGAATGGCCGACGAGGTGTCACCCCGGCGGATGTCGGTGAGTTTCTCAAAGGGCACGCGGACCACGCTCACGTGGATGTCGATCCGATCCAGCAGCGGCCCGCTGATCTTGCGCTGATACTGCAGGATATTGCCGGGCGAACACGTGCAGTCCCTAGTCGGGTCACCATACCAACCGCATTTGCACGGGTTCATGGCCGCGATCAATTGGAACCGGGCGGGGAAGGTCAGTGAACCACTTGCCCGCGAGATCGTGACGACTTTGTCTTCCATCGGCTGGCGCAGCACTTCCAACGTGCGCGCGTCGAACTCGGGCAGCTCGTCCAGGAACAACACGCCGCGGTGCGCGAGTGACACCTCACCGGGCCGGGGAAATTTTCCGCCACCGACCATGCCCGCGTGGCTGATGGTGTGATGGGGCGCGCGAAACGGCCGGGTCTGAACCAGCGGGGTGTCGGGCGGCAGCATGTCCGCCACCGAGTAAATGCGGGTTACTTCAAGCGATTCTTCGGTGAGCAGGTCGCTTAGGATGCCCGGCAGCGCCCGGGCCAGAAGGGTCTTGCCCGAGCCCGGTGACCCCATAAAAATACAGTTGTGCGCGCCGCTCGCGGCGATTTCCAGCGCACGTTTGGCCACTTCCTGACCCTTGATCTCGGAAAAATCAACCGGGGCAAACGCCGCGCTGCCCGGCGCGGGAACCTGGGTTGCCCCAGTCGGGCGCGCAACCACGAGCTCGGCCAAACCGGCCAGACCATCCACCAGACCGGCCAATGATCCGGCGGCAATGACCTCGATACCGGGCACCAGCGCGGCCTCATTGGCATCGGTGGCCGGCACGATGATCCGCTTAAAACCCTTGTCGCGCGCAAACGCGGTTATGGGCAGGATGCCGCGCACATGACGCACCCCGCCATCGAGCGCCAGCTCGCCCACCACCATCGTGTCGATCAGCGCCTCCTGTGGCACCTGTTCGCTCGCCGCAAGCAAGCCGAGTGCGATTGGTAGCTCATAGGCCGAACCGATTTTTTTCAGCTCCGCCGGTGCCAGATTTACAGTGATGTGCGTGGTCGGAAATGTCATCCCGCTGTTGCGGATTGCGCTGCGCACGCGCTCGCCGCTCTCCTTCACCGCTGCATCCGGCAGGCCCACCAACGTAAACGATGACAAGCCCCGACCGACGTCGATCTCCACATCGATGACATGACCTTCAAGCCCGACGATACTGCACGAGAGGATTTTGGCAAGCATGCGATGCGGATTGTAATGGTGAGCGGGGAGAAAACCAAACGCGGAGTTTCGGGACTTTCAGGATAACTTCAGGGTGGCAGCCTCTGTGATCGAAAAGACGCGTCGGTCACAGTCGAGCTCGGCCATCACGCCCAGGGGCAGGGTCATGATGGGGTCGGTGTGGCCAAAGTCCATATTGGTCACCAGGGGCAGGTCGGGCAACCCGCACTCATCGCGCAGGAACGTGTGCACAGCGTGTTCATGGCGCGCGTGATCAGCCACGGTCAAGGTCGCGCCGCCGGGCCGGCCCATCAATACGCCGGAGAGGTTTGGCAGGATGCCCATCAACATTAGCGGGCGGAGCATCCGCACCACAGTCTCGGGTGGCGGTGCTTCTTCGCTGGTCTCGATAAACAGCAACGCGCCCCGCCATTCCTCGCGAGACGGCCAATAGTCGCTGCCGCGCAGCCAATCCAACACCTCCAGGCACCCGCCGATCAGACGCCCATGGGCAACCCCGCTCCCTTGCAGCCAGTGCCAGCCATCGCTCGGCTGCAGTGTGCGCACGCGGCCCTGCAATTCCGGTCGTGCCCATTCCAGCCGCTCCACCGTCCAGCCCGTCGTGTTGGGTGTGATCGCTCCGGGTATCTGCGTGCCAAAGAGGATTTGGCGCACACTGTTTGCCAGGTAGCCGTGCAGTCCGCCGTTTTCGCCAAACCCGGCCAGAATGCTGGGGCCGTAGAACGACACCACGCCCGCCTTTAAAAATGCAAAGTGGGTGACGGTGGTGTCGCTAAAACCCATAAACACCTTGGGATGGTTGCGAATGACTTCAAGGTCGGTATATGGCAGCGTGCGGATGCTGTCGTCACCCCCGATGCAGCTGATAATCCCGTGGATCGCCGGATCGCTCAGCGCCTGCATCAGGTCCCTGGCCCGGGCGCGCGGGTTTTGCGCGACCCATTCGGGTGGTCGCAACGCGTGGGGCATTTCCACCACGCGCAGGCCAAACGCGTCCATCAACTGACGCTTGCCGGCTTCGTAGCGGTGCGGGAACAGCCCGGCCCCGCCCCAGGACAGCGAAACCGTCGCAATCGTGTCGCCGGGTTTGAGCGCCTTTGGTTTGATCATGGTTCGAAGTCCTCAATGAGTTTGGTGAGTGCGGTTTTGCGTTCCGGGCAAACGAGTGCCGCGCGCGCAGCGGCCAGGTTTAACGTGCGCAGCACGGGCTTATCCCATCCAAACTGTGCGGTGCAGCGCAAATACTCATCGGTAAGCGTGGTGTTGAACATCGGCGGGTCATCCGAGTTCAGCGTGACGCACAAACCGGCGGCGATCAATCGTTGAACCGGATGCTCCGCCAGTGACGGGTACACACCCAGACAGATGTTGCTGCCGGGGCACACCTCAAGCGGGATTTGGGTCGCTTTCAGATAGGCCATCAGCGAGGGATCTTCAATTGCCCGCACACCGTGCCCGATACGCTTGCTATCCGCCACACGGATAGCTCCCCGGATGCTTTCGGGCCCGGCGGTTTCGCCGGCGTGCAGGATGCACGGCACGCCCTTGTTTCTGGCGCGCTCAAAGGCGCGCGCGTGTTTCTCGGGTGGGTGGCCCACCTCGTAGCCACCCAATCCAAGCGCATCCACACCCGAGCCATGGTTGGCAATCACCCAGTCCGCGATCATCAGCCCCTGTGCCGGTGTCTGCTCACGGGCGATGTCGATGATCAGGCTGGCGGTGATTCCATGTTCGCGTGTGATCGCGTCGCGGGAGCGGTTGATGGCGGCCAGTTGGTCGTCAAATGAAATTCCGTGCAGGTTCCAAGGGGTGGATATCGTGTGGGTGATCTCGGTGTGCTGGACATTTTGCAG
>JANXLU010000053.1 GCA_025354985.1 Chloroflexota bacterium | reverse complement strand
TCGGCGTGTCCGTCACCGTCGGCGTGCTCGTTGGAGTGTTCGTCGGCGTATCCGTAACCGTCGGCGTGCTCGTTGGAGTATTCGTTGGCGTATTTGTCGCGGTCGACGTTTTAGTCGGAGTACTTGTGAGAGTCGCGGTATTGGTCGCCGTGCTTGTCGCTGTCGGTGTAGCCGTGTTCGTCGCCGTGGAAGTTGGTGTGGCGGTTGGTGTCTGGTAGCAGTAATGAATTTCTACATAGCCGCTTGCATTCGTAGAAATCACCGAATTAATATTTCCGCTGCCAGTTGCCGACGATGCACCAAAGGTTGTGATCGTCAGTGGCACCGTTCCCGTGCCCAGGAACGGATTAATCAAACTGGCGCTACTCACAACGTTTGTCTGATACCGAGCTGCCGTAAGCGATCCAAAGTCAACACCACTAACGCCGGCGTAATCAATAACGTTGTCAAACGGCCCAAGAGGAGCATCGCTTGAGAACGCAAACGCGGCAACGCTGTCGAGCAAACCACCGGGGCCCTGAATCGAACTGGTGCCATTAACGGTCCCGCTCACCACCTGGCCCTTGGAATCCAGGTTTTCAATCTTTATCGTGGACACGACATCAATACGGCCCACAATGCCAATTTGCACCAACACGTGTGTTCCGGGATCAATCTGTGGAATTGTTGCACTGCTGATCCAATTCGTCTTGGTCAATGGAAAATTAATAGCGTACGTAATGTCCTGCAATCCAATCGGGCATGTATAGACGACGATGGGAATCGGAGTGGGTGTCGGGGTCGGCAGCGCGGTTGCCGTGCTGGTGGCGGTCGCAGTGTTTGTGGGCGTTCTTGTGATCGTTGCAGTCGCCGTCGCCGTACTGGTGGAAGTCTGTGTCGGTGTGCTGGTTTGCGTGTTTGTTGAAGTGGGTGTGGATGTTGACGTGGTAGTCGGGGTGCGCGTAAGCGTCGGCGTCAGCGTAGCCGTTGCAGTTGGAGTCCGCGTGGCAGTCGCCGTTGCGGTTGATGTCGAGGTGGACGTCTGCGTGGGTGTGTTTGTAGCCGTGGAGGTCGCCGTTGGTGTGCGCGTTTGCGTGGTTGTTTGCGTGGGAGTTCGGGTAGGCGTCGCTGTAGCGGTGCTCGTAGCCGTTGCAGTGTTCGTGATCGTCGCCGTTGCTGTTGGCGTTCGAGTTTGAGTAACCGTTGGAGTGGCGGTTTGCGTCGGCGTTTGCGTTGCCGTGTTGGTAACTGTCGCGGTCGCAGTTGGTGTCCGCGTCTGAGTAACCGTTGCAGTTGCCGTCGGCGTCCGCGTCTGAGTAACGGTTGCAGTGGCGGTCGGGGTTCGCGTCTGCGTTACGGTGGCGGTTGCTGTCTGCGTTGAAGTCTGCGTTGACGTGCTGGTTATGGTCGCCGTTGCAGTTGGCGTCCGTGTTTGCGTCGCGGTTTGAGTGGCGGTTGAAGTCGAGGTTTGCGTCGGAGTGCTTGTCACGGTTCGCGTGGTCGTTACGGTCGCGGTCGCGGTAGGTGTTCGAGTCTGCGTTACGGTCGCAGTGGCGGTCTGCGTCGCAGTTGAGGTTTGCGTCGCAGTTGGCGTCCGAGTCTGAGTTTGCGTCGCGGTACTGGTCACCGTTGCAGTGGCGGTCGGGGTTCTCGTTTGAGTTTGCGTCGGGGTTTGCGTCTGCGTTGAAGTTGACGTTGGCGTATTTGTAACCGTCGGAGTGGACGTAATAGTTGGTGTACGGGTCGTCGTTGCCGTGGCCGTGGGAGTTCGTGTCAGCGTTGCAGTTGCCGTCGCGGTTTGCGTGCTCGTTTGTGTCGCCGTTGCCGTGGCAGTGCGGGTCAATGTAGCCGTTGGCGTGCTGGTCGTCGTGGGCGTACTTGTCGCAGTATTTGTGGCAGTTGGCGTTCTCGTAGGTGTTTGAGTGGCCGTGGACGTTGGTGTTTGGGTCACTGTGTTCACCGGCGTGGGCGTCCGCGTGGGCGTGCTCGTCGGCGTGTTTGTGGGCGTGCTCGTGGGTGTGTTGGTCGAGGTTTGCGTCGGCGTGTTTGTCGCCGTATTTGTTGAAGTCACCGTCGGCGTCGGCGTTGCGGTTGGTGCAAGGTAACAATAGACGATTGAGGCTGAACCGCTCCCCTGTGTCTGCACCTGACTTTGAAGGTTGCCGGCACCCGTGACGTTGGATGTGCCGTTCGCCAACATGGTCAAGTTGATTGAACCACCACCTGGCGCAGAATAAATGGTCAGCGCAGCGCCTGACAAGCCTGCTGTTTGCGAATCCGAAATGGACGCCGAACCAAAGTCATGCCCGCTGGTGCCGGCATAATCCTGAATCCCGTCAAATGCACTAGCATTGAAAATTCCGATGATGCTTGCGGGTATGACATTCGTGATAATGCCGTTTGCGTCAGAAATCGACCCCAATCCTGAAACGATCGCCGTCAAGGTTGTGGACTGCGCATCGTGGCTCTCCGCCTGAATCGTGCTGGAATAGGTCTGATTGACGGTCAGGTTGGCGGAGACCAACGTACCAAGATTGGAATCAAACTTTGGCAAAGTAACACTTTGTGTCCAATCTGTCGTTGTTAATGGAATAATGTTGCTGCTAAACGGGCCGCTGCTCAGTCCCACACATGTGATTGGTGCCGCACCCACGGGTTGCAAATATTCCGGACTGCGCACCATCCCGAGGACCATAGCCGCAACAGAGGCACTGGCAGCCAACCCAACCGCTATTGTTTGGATAAATCCCGATCGTTGCACAACTGACGTCAAGCGAACCTGCGCCATTTGAATTAGACTCCGAGTTGGTGATGTCTTCAGTGTGGACATGATAGTATGCGATTTCATGGCTAAGGCGTGAGAAAACCCTCACATTACTATTGTAGAGTATCGCCAGCCGAATTATCACTTCAAACCCAAATTGCACTGCCTTAAATTTCGCGGGAATGAAGCCCGGTGGTTCAAGCAAATTTGGTACGCTGCATGAGTTACGCACTACCACGCTATCCACCGCTGCTGGATAGTTAGGACGCTTAACACTGACGTGATAATCATTTCTGTTATGGTTCCAAACTGACCAATCAGAAACAGGAAAGGAATTCTTAGAAACTATGAGTTCACTAGCAAGATTAGCCCCACGCCGGCAAGGCGCCAAACGAAAACGCAATGAAGCCATCCTGGCATACGCCTTTCTCGCACCTGCGCTGGTTGCCCTCCTTGTATTCACGATTTTGCCGTTGATCATTGGCTTCGTAATCAGCCTGTCAAACTTCCGCGTCGTGTTTCGCGATTGGGTTGGGCTGGACAACTATGTGCGCGCGCTGGCGCCCGATAGTGAACTTTGGCCGGCGCTCGGCGCCACGTTGACGTATTCACTCATCAGCGTTCCCGTGCAGTTGTTTCTGGCGCTGCTGCTTGCGCTTGTGTTGTATCAGAAGCTCCGTGGCCGGGCTATCTTCCGCGTGATCATGTTTCTTCCCTATATAACGAGCACGGTGGCATCGGCTGCCGTATGGGCACGTCTCTACAGCCCGGACACCGGTCTCATCAACGCAATTATTAGGTCGGTCGGTGGCACGCCTCAAAAATGGCTGCTGGAAGATGGAGGCGTGTTCCAAATCGTTGCCTCTGCGCTGCACATTACAAACTGGCCCACCTGGCTCAATGGACCCAGCCTGGCGATGGTCGCCGTGCTGATCTACACGACCTGGGTCTTCGTTGGTTATGACATGACCATATTCCTGGGTGGACTTGGCAATATCCCGAGTGAAATGTATGAAGCCGCCAAAATCGACGGCGCCGGCATTTGGCAACTGTTTCGATCCATCACCTTGCCGCTTTTGTCTCCCACCACATTTTTTCTGTCGTTGGTCACGTTTATCGGTTCGTTCAAGGCGTTCAATCACATTTGGGTGATGACCGAGGGTAGAAATGGAACCAATACGGCGGCTATTGAAACCTATCGACAAATGTATCAGTTTCAACGTGCCGGCTACGCCTCGGCGCTTGCCTTTCTACTCTTTACCGCCATTTTGGTCATCACAGTTTTACAACAGTGGTACGGCAACAAACGGGTGAACTACTAAACCATGCAACTAGCCACAAAACGCGTGACCAAAGTCGCTGCACCTGACAACCAACTCAACCGCCCCAGCCCGGCGCTTTATGTTGTCCTAATTTTCGTGGGAATTTCCGCACTGTTACCCTTCGTATGGATGTTGCTGGCATCTGTTAAGAGTTTTGGCGATTACATCTTTGTCGATTTCAGCACTGCCAAAAACACGCTAAGATCCTTCTGGCCTTGGGTGCCAATCGGCACCGATGGCCCGGCGTTTGGCAATTTTGCCGAGGCCATTCGCCGCATAGACCTGAGTTCCACATTTCGCGCCACCGAGGGCTATCCCCTTTTTCTGCGTCAATGGATGAATACGCTGGTTGTTGCGGTCATCACCGTGGCGGGTGTGCTATTCACGTCTGCCTTTGCCGCGTATGCATTCTCGATGCTCGAATTTCCAGGCAAGCGCGTGCTCTTTATTCTGGTATTGACAACCCTGATGATTCCTGAAGAACTCCTGCTGGTGCCCAGGGTCATCATGATGTATGAGCCACTGCGCCCGGAGCAAGCCGCTGGGGTTGACGCCATCATCGCGCTCATTCCACGCTTTGGATGGCAGAACACGCTGGCCGCACTAACCATTCCGTTCCTTGCCAGCGCGTTCACGATTTTTCTACTACGACAATATTTCTTGCAGGTTCCCAAGGATCTCTTCGAGGCGGCGCTCTTGGACGGCGCCGGTCATTTGCGCTACCTGGCACAAATTATGGTCCCGCTGGCAAAGCCCGCCATGGTGACCACGGGTTTGCTCCAATTCATATACGCTTGGAACGAATTTAAGTGGACCCAGTTGGTCACGCGTGACCTACCTCAGCGCACCCTCTCAGTCAGTTTGCAAAACTTTTTACAAACTGACGGCGGCGCTGAAGGCCAGCTCGCCATGGCGGTGGCGGCCATGGTCGTGGTTCCCATCATCATTTTGTACTTGTTCACCCAACAGTATCTGGTCGAGGGCGTGTCAAAAAGCGGCATCAAGTAACACGCTCATGGTGAAGACCCGTTGAATCACAAGGCGGAAATGCATGGCTGGCATTTAGTTCGCTGGACCGCCGCCACGCACTTGCGCCTCAAAAGTGCTCAGCATGGTGCGCTTGAGACATTTTCCAACCACTTCCACCTGATTTTGAGACTTCCGCCACAGGTCAGGGTCGCGATCCAGCGCCTTCAGCAATGAGTCTTAGTAGACCGTTAACAATGGGCGTTAAAATTGTGTCTATGGCGTTCCCAACGCCTTCGGTCCCAGAGCAATCGTTAATTGCAACAATTTCAAGCAACTTGAAGCGAGGAGTAAACGAATGGATACAAATAAACTGATCCCAATTCTTGCCGCCACTGCCATTGCCTTGGCCGCGTGCGCACCAGCCCCGGTTTCGGCCCCGACCGCCGCACCAAAGCCCGCAGAAGCAGCGACCGCCGCGCCTGCAACTGCCAAAATAGCCAACCCGCCAAAATCCGCCGATGAAGTGGATGCGATTGTGTTGTCAAAAGACAAGCCAACCGAAATCCTGTTCTGGCACCGATACACCGGCGCCACGTTTAGCACCGTCCTGGAAATCGTCAATGATTTCAACACCACGAACCCCTACGGCGTCAAGGTAAAGTTGGAAAATGCCGGTGCGGGATATGACGACGTGTTTAACAAGGTCAACGGAGCCATCAGTGCTAACAGCGCCCTGCCGGATTTTGTCGTAGCCTATCAGAATCAGGCGGCTACTTACCGAGATCTGGGAGCAGCCGTAAACCTCAAGCCGTTTCTGGATAGCAAGAAATATGGTTTGTCCGCCGCCGATGCCAAGGACTACTTCCAATCCTTTCTTGAAAGCGACCGCGCGCCCCAGTTCCCGGGAGAGGTTCTTGGTTTCCCAACTCAGCGCAGCATGGATTCTCTCTATGTAAACCTGGACTTACTCAAGACCGCTGGTTTCCAGACGCCACCCAAGACCCTGAAAGAGTTTGAAGACATGGCCTGCAAGGCCAGCGACAAGTCCAAGGAAGTGTATGGCTGGGCCTGGCGCGGTGATGCCAGCAACTTTGCCAGCATGGTGTTTGCCAACGGCGGCGATGTTCTAAAGGCCGATGCAAGCGCCTATTCCTACAACAGCGATGCCGGGCTCGCCTCACTGCAAATGATTCAGCGCATGTTCAAGAACGGTTGCGCGATTGAAATCCCATCCAGCGAGCGCAATGGCGAGCAGACGCGGTTTGCCAATGGCAAGCTCTTGTTTGTTACCAGCTCGCAAGCCGGCTTGCCCTTCTACGCCGATGCCGTGGACAAGGGCACAAAGGCGAAGTGGACAATTACCCGCCACCCCCAGGCGAACCCGGACAAGCCCGGTACCAACCTGTATGGCGCCTCATGGTCCGTCATGAAGTCCACACCGGAGCGCGAACTCGCCGCTTGGTTGTTTATGAAGTTCTTTGGTGAAACCGCGAACACCGCAAAGTTCAGCACCGTCAGTGGCTACTTCCCGGTTCGCCAGAGCGCGGCCGCCACCGTGTTGGAAGCCACCAAGAAGAACAAGGCGTTTGCAAACTATCCTGAAGCCGCCGAGGGCTTTGCCACCTTGTTCACCGATGCCCTGCCGTATGGCAAGATCGAAGCGCCAGTTGCCGGTTATGACCCGGTGCGCGCCGACATTAATAACATGGTCATCAAGGTTGGTATCAAGGGCGACGGCGATGCCAAAGCCGCCCTGGATGCTTCGGTAACCAAGGCAAACGGTCTGCTCAAGGAAAACGCACCGAAGAACAAGTAAGCCTTCGGTTCTGACTGTTTACGAGACGGCGCACGATAAGATCGTGCGCCGTCTTTTCTTAGTGCAATGAGTTTTCTGGATTGGTGGAACCTGCTGGGCAACGCCTCGTTGGTGATCGGCGTGCCATTGGCCATCTTCAGCTTTCTGTGGGACACGCGCCGCCAACGCAAAATTGTCGGCGAGGAATTGCAGCAAAAACAAGAGGAAATCTATCTCCGTCTAAGCGACGAGTACGTCGGCTTTCTAAAGCTCTTGCTGGATCACCCCGAGCTGCGGCTGCTAAGCCCAACTCCAACCATGCACTTCTCCGCCGAGCAGGAAGAGCAACGCTTGTTGATTTTTGGAATCCTGGTTTCTCTGTTTGAACGCGCCTACATATTGGTGTATGAGAATTACATGGACGCGGAAACAAAACGTCGCTGGCTAAGCTGGGAAGACTATATGCGCGACTGGTGCCGCCGGGCGGACTTTCGCGCTGCGCTGAAGTTTCACCTGCAGGGTGAAGACGAGGATTTCCGCAAACACATCGAGCATATTGTGGCCGAGGAAGCGCGTTAACATGTCAACTATGCTCATCCGCAAAACAGATCATCTTGGCCGGGAAAAAACGCGCTATCCCGGCACGATCATATCGCGCGACAGCCACAAAATCGTTCTTGCCTGCGAATGGCCAAACCTGCCTGTGGTTTCCGCTTATGGCGTGGAATTTAATCCTGGTGATGCCCTAATTGAACACTTCTATTTTGACCGATGGTGCAATGTCATGGCGATTTATGGCCCTCGTGTCCACGCCGCGATTGACCCGGAATCGCTAAAGGGTTGGTATTGCAACATCACCCGACCCACGATTTTGCGTAAAGAAGAAGCTGGCAATCCTGCTGAAATCGAATGGCAGGATCTTGCGCTCGATGTGTGGATGAGCGCGCAAGGTGACGCTCAGATTCTTGACGAGGATGAGTTTGAGGCGATAAAACCTGATCTCTCCCCGATGGAAGTCGCCAGCGCGCTGGGTGCGGTGCCTGACACCATCGAAATCTGTCGCAACCTTTGGCGCGACAATATAAACGACCGTATTGCAGCCGGTTTAACCGTTCGGAAGTGGACGGTGGCCACTGCCGAAAGCTGCACCGGTGGGCTCATTGGCGATGCGCTGACCAATCGGGCAGGTAGTAGCGCCTACTTCATGGGCGGAGTTTTAAGCTATGACAACCGCATAAAGCGGGATGTCCTCCATGTTCCTCAATCGGTTCTTGATGGCGTCGGTGCGGTCAGCGAAGAATGTGCCCTGGCCATGGCGCGTGGCGTGCGCACCGCAATCGGGGCGGATGTTGGTGTTTCGGCAACTGGTATAGCCGGGCCCGGTGGCGCCACACCCGGCAAGCCGGTGGGTCTTGTCTTCATCGGATTAAGCACACCCACCGAAGAACGCGTTGAGCGCTTCGTATGGCCCCACGACCGAATTGGCAACAAGCGCGCCTCGGCTGATGCGGCCTTGCGCATGCTTGCGCGTTTGGACTAGCGTCAGTGCAACATGCGAAGCGTCCCTGCAAGCGAAAGTGAACCCGAGTTCACGCCGTCCGGTGCGGGACGGCTAATTTCCAGACCGGATTCGTTCAAAGCCCGCCATCTATTGCACAATTCGCAACTCGTTGCTCGGACCGTTGCAACTCACACCAGTGCGCATCGAGTCGGCTATGTTGGGTTCAGAGTCCATCATATGGCCGGCGACCTGGAAATCACCGCCTGACCGCTGGCAGAAAACTGCTGTGCAACAACGTCGTCGCCTTAAGGGCGTATACGCTGCCACCAAGATTCACTACATAAAGCTCGCCACTGACATCCTCTCCGAAAGACGAAATATTGAGCGTCGTATCCAATGCTAGCGTTGATGAGTAACCAGCCCCGGTTGGTCGGGCGCTCCACAGTTTGCCAGTGCAATAGTCGGCGTAAAAGTACGTGCCTCCCAGCGCCGGATACTGGACACCGCGATATACGTATCCGCCCGTAATCGCGCAATTACCGCCGTCGTGACCGTAGTCCAGTATCGGTTCGGTGCGAGGGCGGCCACTGTCATTGCAATGGTTCTCGTTCGCGTAGCTCTGCAGCCCTTCACGTTGGGGCCACCCTAAATTTGCACCCGCAGTGGCGATACGCAACACATCCACCTCTTCGCGCAACCCCTGCCCAACGTCGCCGATATACAAATCCCCCGTTTGTCGATCAAATGAATCCCTCCAAGGGTTCCGCAAACCAATGGCAAACACTTCGGGAGCCGCATCTGCGAAGGCGTTACTGACGGGAGTCGTATAGGTCAGTTGACCAACCACATTTAACCGCAACATTTTGCCGCGCAAGTCTTGCAATGCCTGTGCGCCGTTAACATCCTGCCCTCCCGATCCGGTACATGCGCTGTTTCCACCACCTCCACCATCACCAACTGCCACATACAGGAAACCATCCCTGCCAAAACCCATCCACCCACCATTGTGGTTGCCATACACGCTGTGATCAATTTGGAGTAGCGGCGTTGCACTCGCCGCATCGCCAACATCGATGTTGGTTGAAACAGCGTATCGTTCAATCACTATGTTCCCGTGCGTGGGTTCGTTATAGTAAATATAAAAGCGGTCCGGATTTACTCCCGGCTCAAAGGCCAAACCAAGCAAACCCTGCTCGGATCCTGCCGAGGTCACTTTGCTTGTGACATCCAGAAATGGCGTGGCCAATACTGCAGCGTTCTTGATGATTTTGATCTTCCCGGTGCGCTCAACAATAAAAAGGCGGGAATCGCCCGCATGCGTCACAAATATGGGTGAATCAAAACCAGACTTGACAATGGACAGCGAAATAAAGGTACCGGTCTGAACCTCTATTGCAGCCGCTTCGCGGTTCGCAACTTCGCTCGTCAGTTGGGCGCCCACCGTGCTTACTTGACGAATGGCAGGCATAACGGGAACTGCGATGGCAGAGCGGGTACTCATGAGTAACGTGACCATAACCGCCAAATGTGCGAGCCGGCTTCTAAAGATTGTCATGAGCATTTAGTGAGTCTATGGGCGATGGTGAGAACCATGTAAGCCGGCCGTCACCGGTGTGAACGCACGTTCGGACGACGCTCAGGATTGTGCCGAAATAGACTGTGGTGAAACAGGAGGTTACCGCGCCATTCGGTGATATTCTGCGTTGGGCAACATGCCGGTCGCGCTGGCCAGTCGATTTGTAAAGTTATACATGGCCGCAGTTTCGGAAATATCAAAAATAGCCACGTCCGATAACCCGCGATCACGCAACCGTGTCAGATCGGCTTCGCTCATCTCGGCTGGTGTGGCGCTGAGCTTATGCGCGAAATCACAGATCGCCAGCGCACGGTCATCCAGCCCCGCCCGTCGATAATCAAAGGCGATCCGATCTCCCAAAATCGGGTCGTTTAACGCAATGCGCAACTCCGCCCCATGGCTGACCAGGCAATATAGACAACGATTGTGCGCGCTCACCACAACGGCGATCATCTCGCGTTCCGCGATACTTATCTCGCTTTCTCCCTGCGTGATCTCCTTGAAATGTGCAAACCAATGGGTGAAATGACTGGGCCGCAGGCTGTAGCCAAGAAATACATTCGGCACAAACCCAAGTGCCTGCCGGCTTTTGGCAAACAACTTTTGCATCCGCTCATCCTGCACACTGTCACCCGGCATGGCGAGCCACGAAAATCTTTCGTTTGAATGTACAGTAATTGTCATAAATCCTTTGCTCTATTCCGGCCACATACCCACGCCTTCGCGTTCAACGTGATAACCCGAAGCCGTCAGATGCGCAACAATGCCATCGCTATGCGATGCGTCGCGCACCTCCAGCACAAGTTCAATTCCGACCCGGCCCAGCGGAGCAAGCCAGACCGCACGTCGGTGAAAAACGTCCACCACGTTACCTCCGGCTCCCGCAACTTCATTTAGCAGAGGCGCCAAGGCGCCAGGGCGGTCGACCACAGTACATTTCAACAACACATACCGACCCGCGCGCACCATTACCTGTTCCACGACCCTGCTGAGCAAGTTTCCGTCGATATTGCCACCGCACAACGGCGCGCACACCACATCCGTGCTCTGCACACTGATTTTTCCGGCCAAAAGCGCAGCAATCCCGGCGGCGCCCGCCCCCTCGGTCACCAGGTGCAATCGTTGCACACAATGCGCTATCCCGCGCGCGATGTCATCCTCGCTCACTTCAACCACGTGATCCACATATTTGCGAATAATGGGTAATGTTAAATCGCCCGGTCGCTTGACGGCAATACCGTCGGCGATGGTTTGGGCGGCGGTCAGAGCCATTGGCGACCCCGCATTCAGCGAGCGATTAATGGTCGCGCACCCTTCCGCCTGCACGCCCACAATCCTGATACCGGGGTTGAACGATCTCGCCGCAATGGCAATACCGCTGATCAATCCACCACCCCCAATTGGCACAACCAATAACGTGACGTTACGGAGTTGCTCGAGTATTTCAAGCCCAATGGTTCCCTGCCCGGCGATGACATGCGGGTCATTAAAGGCGTGAACCAGCGTATATCCGTGCTCCGCCTGCAGCTCTCGACACTTCAAACCGGCCTCGTCAAATGATGATCCAAACAGCACCACATGTGCACCCAACGCCCGGGTGGCATTAACCTTCGTCAGCGGAGCGGTTTCCGGCATAACAATCGTTGCTTCAATTCCATGCGACCGCGCGGCAAAGGCCACACCCTGCGCGTGGTTGCCCGCAGAGTGCGCAATAACGCCGCGAGACCGCTCATCGTCGGTCAACATCGCAAGTGAATTGGCCGCACCGCGAATCTTGAACGATCCGCTGCGTTGCAAGCACTCGGCTTTTACGTGGATGCTCGCATGAAGCTCGTGTGAAAGCCAGTCATCCGCCAGCACCGGGGTCTGAACCAACAGGTGGGCAATGCGCGCCCGTGCGGCTTGAATGTCAGACAGTCCAATCTCACGCGTCATGTAAATCCTTTGAATATGATGAATCTATAGCATACGCGAACTTACGTCGGAAAACACCTCGAGTATGCTAATGCTCCCTGCGCAAACCATGAAAACGACCATCGCCCTGCTGAACCCGGGACACCAGCTGATGCATGATCTACGGCCGGTGGCAGCGGCACGTGCCATCACACTGGAATCGGCTCCGGCTGGGGTTGACGTCGTAGCGTGGCTCGCCACGCTACAACCCGCGCTTGTGCTAGTGGATTTGTCCAACGAGGCGGCCCAGTTGCTACCAAGGATGACGGCGGTTAAAACAAGCCCGGCAACCCGAAAGCTGAGACTTGTTGCACTGGGCACAGACCCAAGCGCCCTGGCGCAGGCAGAGCGCGCGGGTTGCGACGCAAGCGAGCTTCTAGAAAACAACACGGACTTTTCCGCCATCCTGGATCAGCAGTTGCCCGCCTTGCCGGATCAACGCGAGCTGGTGCGTCAAAGCGCGCTCCCGCTACCCGAGCTGGCCCGCCGCGGTGTTGAGGAATTTAACGCCGGTCAATATTTTGAACAACACGAGTCATTTGAACACTGCTGGCGTGCTGAGCCCGGTCCGGTACGGGCGCTGTATCAAGCAATCCTACAGATCGGCGTGGCCTATCACCAGATTGTTCGTGGGAACTACAATGGCGCTCGAAAAATGTTTTTACGATCACAGCAGTACCTGGCAATACTCCCCGATGTTTGCCAAACGATTGACGTTGCCCGCCTGCATGCCGATGCCGCCGCCGCATTTGCCGAACTCAACCAGGTCGGTGAAACAAACATCGCGCGGTTTAACCGACGCCTGTTAACCGGCGTGCACTATGCCAATTGATCCCACCCAAGTCCGTGCCATACTATTTGACGTTGACGGCACATTGCGCAACACCGACGATGAAATGGTGGCCTCGGTATGGCGCGCGCTTCGGTTTACGCCGCTGCCAAACAAGGAAAAAGTTGCCCGGCGTGTTGTAATGGCGCTGGAATCGCCCGCAAATGCGGCCTATGCCTCACTGGACCGGCTTGGGCTGGATGCACCACTCAACAAAGTCATCAGCCGCCTGCATCGCACTCGACTGGGCAATATGCCCAAAAAATTCTGGATGGTTCCAGGCGTCGGCACCCTGCTGGATCAGCTTCGACCGCAGTACAAACTGGGGATCGTTACCGCCCGGGACGAAGACCACGTCAATGCGTTCTTGTTTTGGGCCCGTTTCCCGGTTCAGTTTGACGTGGTGGCGAACGCATTCACGTGTCAACACACCAAGCCATTTCCAGACCCCGTGCTCTGGTGCGCAAAAAATCTTGGAGTGCAACCCGCTCACTGTCTAATGATCGGTGATTCCGGCGTGGACATGCGTGCGGGCAAGACCGCTGGCGCACAAACAGTGGGCGTGCTATGTGGCTTTGGCACCCGCGCCGAGCTCGAACGAAACGGCGCAGACGCAATCATAGCGTCAACGCCAGACGTGGTAAGGCTGTTGGGTACGTAACCCCGCATTCGGCCGGACCTAAAATTCCGGCACAAGTGATCTGATCAGTCGAAGTTGCACCGAGGATTCCGGACGGGATCCGGATTCCACAACGTGATCGAGCGCCTCACCCATTGGAACACCCAACGCCATAAGCACAAGCGTGGCTACGGTGCCCGTGCGCCCGACGCCGAATGCGCAATGTACAAGAATTGATTCGCCACCCTGAAGACGTGCACCAGCATCCTTTGCAAGTTCCACAAAGGTCTGTGGCTCAGAATCTGCGCTCAAATCCGCTATAGGAAATTGCAGTACCCGCGCTCCCACGGCAATGTTATTAATTGCCCGGGCATATTCTGGCGATCGCGACTCAACCTCGCGTTGTGGTGTCAAACATATAACTTCTGTAATGTCCGCAGCCTTGATCGCGGCCAAAGATTCCGCCAACGGTTCCTGAAAGCCGGGCATGCTGTGCAGTAACAAATGGCCTTTTACCGCCGGTGGAAGCGCCACTTCTCTAAACACGACTGTCATGCTTATTCACAAACGCGCACTCGGTCCGGTCATTGAAATCAATGTAACAAGCTCGAACGGTGTATAAACCCGCAACGATCCGTTTGTAAAATCGCGACCGTTACAGGTGGCAATTGAATCAGAACCCGCTTGCCGCCCGGCCTCATGCACAACAGCATCTTCGAAGTCTCGAAATCCCGCTCTTCATCGAGGCGCAGTGTCAATTTTGTTTGCATTAGATCACCTTGACCTATAAGATACCAAGAACATACGTCATCCGCCGCGCATCGTCACAATCTTCCGGTCGATTTCACCCACGCGCGCTTGATGCGCCAACCACCAGTCCGGGTCCAGTTGCGCATTTAGCTCATCCACAGTCTTACCCTGCTGCTCAACCCAGGTGTAATACTTCAGATTGTGCCAGCGCGCGCGGTTATCAGGCGTGCCATCCAGCATCCAATCTGTTTTGGCGTGACGCAGGATGCCGCCCACCCGTGCGTGTACGGCTGTCTCATCCAGCTTGTGGTGGTCCTCCATGTGCTGCATGGTGCTGAGATACCGCTCGTTGTTGTCCGTGGCCGGGATCACCAACACGTCACGCGCACCCATGCCAAAGTGCTTGGCGGTCTTGATCGCTCCAAGCAGGTTGCACACACCGCTTATCCCAAATATCTCGCTGATGCGGTTTGCCTGAACTTCAGTCAAGCCGTAGCTCTTCATCATGACCTCGCGTCCCATTGCGTGATTAAACACATGGTTTATCCGCAAACATTCCATATCGTCGATACAGGCCAGGGCATCCATGTTGGTCACATGATGAATCCAGGTGACGTGCTTATCGCCGATCCCTTGAATTTCATGGCTGCCATACCCATTGTTAAACAACGTCGGGCATTGGGTCGGCTCCAATCCTACAATCTTGCACCCCGGAAATACCTGCTTGATCCGATCACCCGCGGCAATCGTGCCTGCGCTACCCATGGCCGAGCAAAACGCCGAGATACCCCGTGTGCCCAGTTTTTGCGACAATTCGCGTTCCAGCTCAACCACTGTATTTCCGGTGACATGATAGTGAAAGCGATAGTTGCCCATCTCACTAAATTGATTCATGATCCGAATCGTGCCCGGATGTTCGCGCTCGAGGCGATTGCATTCGTCGTAGATTTCCTTGACGTTGCTCTCGCTCCCGCTGGTTTTGGTATAGCTGGCGCCGTAATATTCGATCTTCTCAAAGCGCTCGCGACTCATGCCTTCAGGCAGGATGACCTGGCTGGAAAATCCCGCCCGCGGCCCGACCCAGCTGCCACCGATGCCAAAATTGCCCGTGCTGGGGAACACCAGGGTGTGCCTGCCCGGTTCAATATCACCGTTGACATATTTTTCAATCATCACCGAGTAAGCCGGGCCTACTTTGTGGCTTCCAGTGGGAAAGTCCTTAGCCGATATCACAACTATCTCCGCCTGCACCCCAGTCAAAGACTTCGGCATGACGAAGTAATTGGTGCTCCCTTCCGGCTTGTTCCAGTTGATGTTAAAGAAGTTAACTGGGTGCAAGGCATCCTTCGAGCGCATCACTGCTGCCAGAGCGCGGGTGGCTGCGGAAGCGGATTCTGGGTGCAACATTTCCTCAAATGTGGGGGCAAATTGAATTGTCATGGTTTGAAAAGTCCTATAGGCATGCAGCGTGAGCCCGGGCTCACGCTGCTGCAGGTTTCCACTTAAACGCCAGTAACCGCAGACCGTTGAGACAAACAAGCACGGTGCTTCCTTCGTGGCCAACCACGCCAAATGGCAGCGGCAGGTGAAAGCCAAGCGCGGAGATGAGCAACACCAGGATGACGCTGGCGCTAAATACCAAATTTTGAATAACCACCCGGCGGGCCTGCTTACTTAGGGCAATAGCGTACGGGATCCTGCTAAGGTCATTGGCCATCAGCACAATGTCCGCCGTCTCCAGGGCAACATCGGTTCCCGCCGCGCCCATGGCGATACCCAGACTGGCCGTCGCCAGCGCCGGAGCGTCATTTACGCCGTCACCCACCATGGCCACAACCGTGGGCCGGTTGCGATTGAGTGCGTTTGGAATTTGGAGACCCTTGATCTGCGAAACTTTGTCTTCGGGCAACAGGTCGGCATAGTAACCGTCCACACCAGCCTGTGCGGCGATGGCACTTGCGACACGGTGATTGTCGCCCGTCAGCATCAGGGTGCGCTGTACCCCAACCTGCTTGAGCTGCGCCATAACCTGTGCCGCTCCAATCCGCAATACGTCCGCTATGGCGATAACACCCAAAACCGTGAAGAGTTCCGGATTAGTTTCGGATTCGGGCGCAGTAATAATCCCGGTCTTACGCGGGCCAACCTCACACACCACCACGCTTGTTTTGCCTTCGTCCTGCAAGCGCTGCACCTCTGCCAGCGCCTGCGGCATCCCCATCACCTCGACGCCATCGTAGTATCGTGGGCTTCCGATGGCAATTTCCACGCCACCCATAAACTGCACGGTCGCCCGCACCCCGCGCCCGGTGATGGATTGAAAACCTGTCACCTCGGGCACTTTCAGCCCGCGGTCATTGGCGGTCTTTAAAATGGCTTGGGCGAGTGGGTGTTCGCTTTTGGCCTCCACCGATGCCGCGAGCATTAGCAACGTGTTCTCCTCGTTGGAGCTTACCCGCTCAACCACTAATCGTGCGGGCGTTGTATAAGTGGTTGGCGTAGTCACCAATGGTCTGCTGGGCACATCGAATAGTGGCACCACCTCCACGTCGGTCACGGTCGGGCGCCCTTCGGTCAATGTTCCCGTCTTATCAAATGCCACGACATTAATTTCTGCCGCCTGCTCCAGATAGGCGCCGCCTTTAAAAAGCACTCCGTGCCGCGCACCATTGGCAATGGCGCTCAGAATACTCGCGGGTGTGCTGATGACCAACGCGCAGGGCGAAGCGACCACCATCGCCGTCATGGCGCGCAAAAACGCCACGTTGAATGGTTCGCGCAGAATCAGCAAGCCAAGTGCGATGAGCGCAAGCGTAAACAAAATGACGCCCGCGGCATAGTATCGCTCCGCAGTATCCAAAAACCGCTGCGTTTCAGCCTTTTCGCTTTGCGCATTTTCAACAAGCTTGATCAGCTTGGCAATCGTGCTGTCTTGGGCCAGCTTGGTGATTTGTACTTCCAGCCCACCGCTCTGATTAATGGTCCCTGCAAATACGTGATCGCCCAGGGCCTTGTTCACAGGCATGGATTCGCCCGTCAATGAGCTCTCATCCGCCGTGCTCTCGCCTTCAATCACAGTGCCGTCCAAGGCCAGGCGTTCCCCGGGCCGCACAATCATCCGGTCACCAATCTCAATCTGATCTATCCCGATCGACTCTGTGCGACCGTTCCGCCGTATTAAGGCAAGATTTGGGCGCAATTTCATGAGCGACTTGATCGCGTCTCGGCTCCGGCCTATGGCGTAGTCCTGCAACACATTGCTCAGGCTGAACAAAAACAGCAGCATCGCACCCTCAAACGGACTGTCGACCAGTGCTGCACCAAGTGCCGCCAGAATCATCAGCATATCAACTTCAATCGCGGCGTGTCGAAGCGCTTCAATGCTGGCAAGCAGGCCGAACCATCCGCCCGTCACGTAGGCAATGATGTAAGACGCGGTAGTGAGCCAGCTCAAAGCCGGAATGTAACTGGTTACAAGACCCAGGACCATCGTCACCAAAGTGATGACGACAAATGTGATCTCCAGCTTACCCGCGGACAAAAACATCGGCAACTTGATGCTGGGAGCAATGGACTTTTTTAAACTGGAGACTGGATTATTTACCGGGTTCATGTTGGTGCAGTAGCCGCCCAGCGCGGTCTGCGCGATGTTTGGTGCCATATTTTATCGTGCGGGCACAAGGTCAGACCTGGCGCACCGCGGCAATAAAGGCGCGCACCGCGCCCGAGTCCTTCAGGCCCGGCAGGCGCTCCGTGCCGCTCGCCACGTCCACTCCCCAGGGTCGCACCAGCCGCACCACTTCCGCAACGTTGTCCGCATTTAGTCCACCTGCAAGTAGCAGATTGCAGCGGTTTGCCAAACGACGGGCCAGGCTCTCGTCTGCGCGCGCTCCACTTCCGCCATACAACGTGGGATGATCCGCATCCAGCATTAAATCCGGCAGTTGATCTGCACCCATATGTCCTCGTCGCGTCTGGATATATTCGTCTGTAGATGCATCAATCCGCTTTATTGCCTTGTATGCCGCGCCGCCAAGCGACCGAACGACTTCGACCTTTTCGTCCCCGTGCAATTGCACCGCGTCCAAACCAGCGTGTGCGCGTATGTTTTCAATCGCATCCGGCGCCTCGTTAACAAACACGCCGATACATATAATCAGTGGGTTCACCAACCTGGCCGCCAGCACGCTTTCGCGCGCAGCCTCCAGCGTTGCCCGGCGCGGACTCTTGGGGTAGAAAATAAAACCCAGCAAATCTGCTCCAGCTTCGGTTGCCAGTTCGGCGTCCGCTTGATTTGTAATCCCGCAGATTTTTATCCGACAGCGCCCAATCGCGTTCGAGATGGATACAGGTGCAATTGGCGTCACCTGGAACCTAAACGTTAAACAAGAAATGCATGATGTCGCCATCGCGCACCACGTATTCCTTGCCTTCGGCGCGTAATTTTCCCGCAGCCCGAATAGCGCTCTCCACCTTGAACTGCTTTAAATCGGCCAGGGTGTAGACCTCCGCTCGAATAAAGCCCTTTTCAAAATCAGTGTGGATGACGCCGGCGGCTTGTGGGGCCTTGGCCCCGACCGGAATCGTCCATGCTCGAATTTCCTTTGGCCCCGCGGTAAAGTAGCTTTGCAGGCTTAGAAGTTTGTAGGCTGCCCGACCCAGTTTCTCCAGCCCGCTCTCTTTCAGCCCGAGGCTTGCCAAAAACTCGTGCCTTTCCGCATCGCTCTCAAGCGAGCTGATCTCCGCCTCGATCGCGCCGCTGATGCACACCGTGGCCGACCCTTCGGCCACGGCAAATTGTTCAACCAGTGCCACCAGAGGGTTGCCCACGCCGTCAGGGTTTCCCTCATCAACGTTGCAAACATATAGTTGTGGCTGGGTCGTAATCAAGCCAAAGCTGCGCGCCGCGCGTCGCTGCGCCTCATTCCAACCGCTCATGGCGGTCCGCGCGGCCACGCCACGTTGCAGCGCACCCACGAGAGGTTCCAGCAGCTCGGCACGCGCACTGCTCTCCGCATCTTTATTGCTGGCCGCGCGTTTATTCTTCTCCAGCTGGCGTTCAGCGCTATCCAGGTCGGCCAGGGCAAGCTCCAAATTGATAATTTCGATGTCCCGGATAGGATCCACGCTACCGCTTACGTGCACAACATCCGCGTTCTCAAAGCACCGAACGACATGCAGAATCGCATCGACTTCGCGGATGTGTCCCAGAAACTTATTGCCCAAGCCCTCACCCTTGCTGGCGCCGGCGACCAGCCCGGCAATGTCTTTTACCTCCACATAGGCCGGGACAATCTTCTCGGTCTTGATCAGCGCCTCAATTTCTTTGAGACGGGCATCCGGCACAGCCACAATTCCGTTGTTTGGTTCAATAGTGGCGAACGGATAATTTGCAGCCAGCGCACCGGCTGCTGTCAGCGCGTTAAAAATCGTACTCTTGCCAACGTTTGGCAGCCCAACAATCCCTGTCGATAAACCCATGGTGTATGGCGGATTGTACTTGTGCAATCAATCCATACCGAGGACGTCCATTTGTCTGGGATGTTCCACCGTATATTCAAATCGTATCCCGCGTTTCTCCCCGGCAGCCACGGCCAGCTTCCATTCCAAGACGTTAAGGGGTGTTTGCGTGGTCACTTTGGGTTCGGCATTTTCCAGCCGCACCTTGATCTCTTCGCTTCGGCTCAGCGGTATTTGATCGCGAACCAACACCTCCACAGCCTCACTACGCAAATTGTCAATTGTTATTTTGTAGGCAAACCGCGTGCGACGCTTGTCGCCAAGAAGGGTTTTGTCGACCTCGCGCATTGTCAGCTCACGCTCGACGCGCACGCGTTCATCCGCCCCAAACGCCAGTTCAATTTCCTGATTCGGCGCGGTCTGGTCAATTTCACAAGCCCCAAGAAAATTGTCGCCCTCAAAGAGCTGGCCGCGACCTGGGAGAAGCGTGTACCGCGAATCATTGCGTGCCTGACACCGTCTATAAACCAAGCAATCCAGCTTGGGGGCGGTGATGTAATCCATGCGTCCCTTAAGTGGCAACACGGCAACCGTAACCTTTCGCGTCTCACCATCGCCCGGCACCGATGCGCGCCCCGGCAGCGCATAGGTCAATGCAGCGCCACTTGGGTTGACGCTCGCGTCCGTTTCAACAAAGTCAAGCATCTTGGCCATCGGCGTGGGCGCGGCCATCGCAACCGGTGCCATCGCCATGACCGTTTCGTCCGAGCTCCGTGTTCGCAATACCCTCGGCTGAGGAGGTGGTTTGGGTTGCACATACCATGGGTCAAGCTCGGGGACTATGAGTGACATGCCTGGCTGTGCGGTGCTAAGGCTCAATGCCACATCCATCCAGTCCTCGCCCGTAGTCTGGCTTACTTCGGCCAAGTAACGCACCTCAAGCGCAGCGTCGTTTGATCGCAGATCGTAGATTGGCTTCCACGAGGCGCCATGAACGCCATACGTCAGCTCAATGGTTACATCGCCTGACTGCCTGACCTCCAACTCAATATCGGCTGCGTAGCGTTGCCTTTGTTGGCCCTGACCCGCCCGCTCCAAGTCCCGTTTTAGTTTGTCCAGCTCCGCCGTGCGGTCGCGCTTCTCGCGCACAGATTGCAGTGACTCCAGCTTCAGCGCCAGCAATCGCTCGCGCAAAACAGAAAGCGTTGCTATCTGTTCATCGGCGCTTCGCTGGCCTTTGTTGATCCCGCGTGCAAAACTGGCGCCCTGACCCATCAGATTTTCAAGTGAATTGGTCTCCAGCTGTATGGCCGCCACTCTGGCATCGATACTCGTGATCGCATCGGCGATGATGCGCATCTGCTCTTGCAAGTCACGAGGATGCTGGGCTGGTGTTTCAACAAAATTCTCTCTGCGCACCGCCACCCCGAGAAGTGCTGCCTGCGCGCTTCCACCACCTCTTGCGCGCACACTTTCAGTATCCATCGCAAGCGGCAGGTCGGTAAGGGTAATCTTCTGCAAGCCGGGTTGAACTTGGGCGGTGGCGCTTCGCGTGATGCGCGCCCGATCAAGAAATACGGTTACCGTTGTTATGTTGCTCGTTGTCATTGAATTTGACCAGTGCTGAGGACTCTACCAATCCGAGAAAGACGCCCACCACTAAAAACAGATTTGCCACATACAGATTGTCAACGATATTATGTGCGGCAAGGTGCAACCATGCACCCAATATTCCCAAGACAATCCAATTTGTGTCCCTGATCCGCCGGGCACCATTGCCAACCGCCACGCGCACCGTGCGCGCGATCACATAGAACCAAAACGCACAGTAGGCTGCCAGGCCAACGACACCGGTTTCCGCCCAAATATTTAGGTAATAGTTGTGGGCGTGACCCAACCCATTCACCCAATATAGCGTCCGATACAACGGATAGGCAATCTCATAGTTACCAAATCCAACCCCAAACCAGGGGTGATCGGTGATCATCCCTTCGGCCGCCTGCCAGTGTGCCAATCGTTCAATTGTTGCAAACGAACCACCGTTCAAGTCAAGATAACGCACATCGGTATCGCCACCTGTAAATTGCGAGGTGAATCCAATCAACCGGTCACTAACCGATGCAGGCAGCAACGCCACGGCATTGAGACTAACCACGGCGATGGCCAAGGCGCCCAGCAGAACCAAGGCCCGCCCCGGTCTGCGTGACACGACGATGGCCATGCCGGCGATGGCGACCGCCGCGGCCAACCAGGCACCCCGGGACCAGGATGCCACCATGGCGGCGCCAACCAGCAGGGCGCATATGCCGAGTGCAACACCAGGGAGTCTACCGGCGTGGCGTTTGGTCCCTGGCCATTGACCGATAAATGCGGTCACGGCCAGGGCCGCAGCCACTGGCCAAACCATCCCCATAAACCCACCAAACGGATTTGGCTGCTGGAATGTGCCAAAGGCGCGAAAGAATCGGCCGCTTATGGCAAAGTGATCGGGCGCACCGCCGCGAAAAACAAACTGATATAACCCGAGCCCACCCTGAACAACCGCACTCAAGATCACGCCACCAATAATGAGACGCCTTTGGCGCAGGCCGTCCGAGTTCGCCACAACCAAATAGAGAACGGTCACCTCCACCCACTTTAGGCACTCGCGAAACCAAGCGTTGAAATCGGCGGCTGGGAAAAACGAAATCAACGAAGTCGCGACAAATAGGCAAAGCAACCCCAGCGTACCTTTGTCGTATCGCACGCGCGCTAGTTCTACTGGATCGCGGCGCAGCAAACTCCGACCCATATAACAGGCCAGCGTAACCGCCAGCATTATCTGTCCGCTGTCAACGGGTAGCTGAAGCAGTTCCTTCTCCAGCGGCGCAAATGGAGCCAGGACCATGGTTAGCCCAACGCCCAAGGCGGGTTCACGAACCACACAACCAAGGCCAATGGCGACAACCCCAAGTGCAAGTCCGGCGCCAATTACAGGTATGGGCAGGAGGGCAATACCCACACCAAGAGCGACCGCCAGCCCAACAACCATCAACCTGATGACGGGCGACTTGCGGTCACCAACCCTTAAAAATTGCATCACAAAAAATGATACCGCAGCGTTTGGGATAATTTAGGTATTCTGAAGTTTTCGTTGACGCACACCGATGGCCGGGCTCGTGCCGGTGTGCTCACCACCGCGCACGGTGATTGCCTTACTCCGATGTTTATGCCCGTGGGCACACAAGCGACTGTAAAGGGCGTGTTCCCCAGGGATTTGCGAGAGATGGGCGCGCAAATGATTCTTGCAAACACCTATCACCTCTACCTGCGCCCCAGCGATGACCTGATCCTCCGCAAAGGCGGTCTGCACCGATTTATCAACTGGGATGGCCCGATGCTGACTGACAGTGGCGGGTTTCAGGTTTTCAGCCTGAGTGGCATGCGCAAGCTGGATAACGACGGCGTTACCTTTCGCAGCCATCGCGACGGCAGCAAGCACCGCTTCACACCCGAACGCTCAATTCAAATTCAGCACAACCTGGGCGCCGATGTCATCATGTGCTTTGACGAATGCCCGCCATCCGGCGATCACGCATACGTAAAGGACTCACTGCGACGAACCCACCCCTGGGCGGTGCGGTCGCGCGATGAGCACGAACGATTATGCGCTCATGGACCTTCGTCCAATACCTATCCGCATACGCCCTCGCTGTTTGGCATCGTTCAGGGTGGAATTTACGAGGACCTGCGCACCGAGAGCGCGCAATTCATGACAGGGCTAAACTTTCCCGGCTATGCCATAGGAGGACTGGCAGTTGGCGAGAACAAGCCGGACACGGATCGTGCCGTGTCTTGGATGGATCAATTGCTCCCAATCGACAAACCGCGCTACCTCATGGGTGTCGGCGACCCATTGGATTTGCTACACGGCGTGGCGCGAGGGGTGGATATGTTTGACTGCGTTCTGCCCACCCGGCTTGCCCGCCATGGCGCCGCGTTTACCGCGGACGGTCGCATCAACATGCGAAATAAAGTGTTTGAAGAAGACGAGCGCCCAATAGACCCTTCCTGCACCTGTCCGGCTTGTAGTACCCATACCCGGGCCTATATTCGGCATTTGCTCCACGTAGAAGAAACGCTCGGAATGATGCTCATGAGCATCCATAATTTGCACTTTTTGCTCACCTTAATGCGGCAAATCCGGGCTTCGGTCAATGAGGGTAGATTTACAGCGTTTGCGGCTAAGTGGGAAGACCGTTACGTGGGACAACCCGCATGATTGTTCCGCCGACTGCAACTGATTAAATACCAGATGCCCTGACTTGCTTGCACCAATCATCGCGGAACCGCGCAACGTTGCGTTATCGGAACAGCGCCAATCGGACAGATAATTGCCCGCATGCAAGCACCTTCCATCCTTTCACCGAGCGTCAGCGCACGCGCCAAGGCAATCCGGACGGGCGCCGGATGGGCGCCCAATGAGTCCATATCGTTCATTTATGGTTTTCCCGCACCCGAATGCCTGCCAAATGAAGCCATTGCGGGTGCATCCGCCCGCGCCCTAAAGACCCATGGCGAATGGGCGCTGCAATATGGTGGCGACCCTGGTCTGGCGAACGTATTGATCAAAAAACTCGCTCGTGACCAAAAAATCATGTGCACCCGCGAAAACCTGATGATTACGGCCGGTTCATCGCAAGCCATTGCAAACATTTGTGAACTGATGCTGGACCCGGGTGACGTCGTGTTAAGTGAAGCGCCAACTTTTCTGGGCACGGCCCGCATGATGCGCAACCTTGGCGTGGAAATCGAGCCGGTACCGCTCGATGATGACGGCGTACGGGTGGATCAGCTCGAGGCCAGCCTGATTCGCCTGCGGACGGCAGGTAAAAAGCCGAAGTTGTTTTATGTCATCCCAACCTTTCAAAACCCGACCGGGGTGACCACCACATTGGCCCGACGCCAGCGCATTGTCGAGCTGGCGCACGAGTTCGACTTCGCCATCCTGGAAGATGACGCATACCATGATCTCCGCTTTACAGAGGAGCGCTTGCCCCCGCTGTATGTGCTTGACAACGGCGTCCGCACGTTTTACACCGGCACATTTTCCAAGATATTGGCGCCCGGTCTGCGGCTGGGTTGGATGGTGGCGCATCCGGATCTCATCGCCAGAATTTCAGCGCTAAAAACCGAAGGTGGCGCATCACCCTATAGTCTCCACACCGGGCTGGAATACTGTGGCCCGGATGGCGCCGATTTGGATGCCAATATCGCGCGGCTGAGAGAGATCTATAAGCGGCGATGCGAGCTTATGCAGGACGCATTGACCGAATTCATGCCCGCCGACGTCGGCTGGACCAAACCGAAGGGAGGCTTCTTTGTATGGCTGACCCTGCCGCCCAACATTGACGTCACCGAAATGATCGCCTCCGTGCGGGCGCGTGGCGTGGACTATTTGCCTGGCAACGCTTGTTTCTTTGATGGATCAGGCAAGAACAATATCCGCCTCGCATTTAGTTACGCCGCTGAGGATAGCCTCGCCGAGGGGATTCGGATAATTGCCGGGGAGATCCGCGCGCGATGCTAGGTTCGCCACATGACACCTTTCAATCACCGTTTACCGTGCGCTATGGCAGTGACCCCATGCGCTCAATATGGAGTGAACGGACAAAGCGCCTTACGTGGCGGAAAGTTTGGCTGGCACTAGCCGAGTCTCAACAGGAACTCGGTTTGGTTTCGGTTGAGCAGGTGCGTGATCTTCGCGCTCACGCCACCGAGGTGACGGATGCCTCCATAACGAGGGCGATCGAAATCGAGTCTGAAATTCACCACGACTTGATGGCGGAAGTTCATGCCTACGCCGAACAGTGTGGCCCGGCGGGCGGAATTATTCATCTGGGCGCCACCAGCATGGATATTGAGGACAATGCCGATGCCTTGCGCTTGCGTGCTGCGTTGGCGATCATCGAGCAAAAGCTATCCGCGCTCGTGCTGGCGTTGGCCGATCAGACCGCACTTAACGCCCATTTGGCTTGCATGGCGTTCACGCACCTCCAGCCTGCTGAGCCCACCACGGTGGGTTATCGCCTGGCGCAGCATCTTCAAGATGCCGTTGACGACCTTCAAGGCATTCGCCGCGTGCTCAATTCTGTCAAGGGCAAGGGCTTTAAAGGCGCCGTAGGCACGAGCGCAAGCTACCGAGAACTTGTGGCCGGTGCATCCGGCATGGAGCAACGGATCCTTGATCGGTTGAACCTTCCGGTCTACGAGGTTGCCACCCAAACCTATCCCCGCAAGCAGGATTGGCATGTGGTAATTGCGCTGGCTGCGGTTGCCCAAACCCTGTATAAATTTGCGTTCGATGTTCGCATGCTGCAGAGCCCGCCCATCGGCGAATGGGCGGAGCCGTTTGGCGCAAAGCAGGTGGGGAGCAGCGCCATGCCATTCAAGCGTAATCCGATCCACAGCGAGGCCATTGACTCACTCGCCCGGCACATGGCCGCGCTTCCAAGAATCATGTGGGACAACGCCGCACACTCGTTGCTTGAGCGCACGCTCGACGATAGTGCAAACCGTCGAATTGTTCTTCCAGAAGCTTTTTTATGTGCGGATGAAATCATTACCCGGGCGACTCGGATCGTCGTTGGTCTTCGCATCAATGAGCCGCAAATTGCCCGCAACATGCAGACATATGGACCCTTTGCAGCCACGGAACGCTTGCTCATGGGGTTGGCACGCGCTGGCGCCAACCGACAAAACATGCACGAGGTCATTCGCGAGCACAGCATGGATGCCTGGCGCGCAATCAACTCTGGCAACCCCAATCCCCTGCTCACGGCCCTAGCCAGTGACCCGCGCATACTCCATCATTTTTCGGCTGCGGACGTTCATAACTTGATGGATGCAGGATCCTACGTTGGCGATGCACCTGAACGCGCATTGGCAATGGCCACGCGCGCAAGAAATGTTGTGGTTGCGAAAAATAACTAAACCAAAATGGTACAATCAGAATCGATAGTAAGTGTTAAAACGGCACTATATTCCCACCCACGCCTGAGAAATTGTGTTTGATCATGCTCACGCATGCGTCCTGCAATCCTCAGAAGAACACCGAGTAGCACCATGAACCTAGAACGCGTATTGATCGGAAAACCCCTGCGTAGTGAAGACGCCGTGCATCAGGCTATCAGCAACAAGGTTGGATTGGCGGTCTTCGCCAGCGACAACCTTAGTTCCGTTGCCTACGCCACCCAGGAAATTCTGATTGTTCTGGCGGCCGCCGCAGCGGCCACTGCCACAAAGGCGGCGTCCGATTCCATTTACGGTTTGTCAATCCCGATATCCGCCGCGATTGTTGCCCTTTTGGTGATCCTCACCATCTCATATCGGCAAACCATTTTTGCCTATCCATCTGGTGGCGGCGCATATATCGTGGCCCGCGACAACTTTGGTGATTTGGCGGCTCAAGTTGCGGGTGCGGCGCTATTGATCGACTATATTTTGACCGTATCCGTTAGCGTGGCAAGCGGTATGGAGCAAGTGGCGTCCTTGATTCCGGTGCTTTATCCGTTCCGCGTGGGAATGTGCCTGATTGCCATCGCCTTTATGGCATACATGAATCTGCGTGGCGTCAAGGAGAGCGGCGCCTTCTTCGCCGTCCCCACCTATTTCTTCGTCGTGGTCATGATGCTGACCTTGTTTGTTGGGATGGTTCGGTGGGCAACCGGCACACTTGGAACCGTGCAGGGTGTCGAGCTCGTCCAGACCCAGGCGGAAAATCTTGGTCTGTTTTTGATCCTGCGTGCCTTTAGTTCCGGATGCGCCGCAGTTACGGGTGTGGAAGCGATCAGCAACGGCATTCAAGCCTTCAAGGAACCCAAGAGCAGAAACGCCAGCAACACCATGCTGGTCATGGCTGCGCTGCTGGGTGTGATGTTTATCGGAACATCATTTCTGGCGCGCCAGGTGGGCGCCGTCCCAAGCGAAAGCAAAACGATTATCTTCCAATTGGGTGATTTGATCCTCGGGCCATTCGTTCCGATATTGATCGCCGCCACCACTCTGATCCTGATTCTGGCCGCAAACACGTCCTTTGCAGACTTTCCCCGGCTTGCAGCCCTTCAGGCAAAAGATGGCTTTCTACCCCGACAGCTTGCCGCGCGCGGCAGCCGGTTGGTGTTTAGCTGGGGGGTGATCGTGCTGGCGCTGGCGGCCGCGGTGTTGATTATTGGGTTTAACGCCAGCACAACCGCCCTGATTCCGCTTTACGCAATCGGTGTGTTTTTGAGCTTCAGCCTGAGTCAGTGGGGCATGGTGTTGCACTGGTGGCGCAGCCGAAAATTGAAGCCGGGTGAGTTCGCACCCAGCAAACACGGCACGCTTCACCATGCACCGGGGTGGACGTGGAAGTTGGTCATTAACGCAATCGGCGGCACTGTTTCCGTGGTGGTCATGTTGATCTTCGCAGCAACCAAGTTTGCCAGCGGCGCATGGCTGACCGTAATTTTGATTCCGCTGCTCGTATGGGTGTTCCTGCGCATACACCATCATTACCAGGGTGTGGCGCGCGCACTAAGCACCGGCAAGCGGGTCGTGCACCCGATCGCACGCGGGATGCAGGTAATTGTTCTGATTGACGATGTGCACATGGGCACGGTGGACATGGTGGAGTTTGCCATGTCGCTTGGTCATCCGTGGCGCGCAGTCCACTTTAATGTGGACCCGACCAAGGCGGAAAAAATCTTGGCGAAATGGAGTCAACGCATGGGCGATTGTGCCCACGAGCTGACAATTGTTCCAGCCCCCTACCGCAACCTTTCCACTGTGTGCGCGAACTACGTCAGCTCGGTGCAGATGGAAAATCCTGATTCACTCATTCATGTGGTCATGGGCCAGATAATCATGGATTCTTGGGTGGCACAAGCACTCCACGCCAACACCAGCATTGGCATCAAACTAAAACTCCAGTCCATGGACGGTGTCATTGTCACCGATGTGTCCTATCCCATTCACCGAGAAGACGTGGAGAACGCGCCGGAAA
The DNA here is from genome assembly GCA_025354985.1 of Chloroflexota bacterium. Classification (GTDB taxonomy): domain Bacteria; phylum Chloroflexota; class Anaerolineae; order J036; family Brachytrichaceae; genus AQU-03. The sequence continues at coordinate 136,051 of JANXLU010000053.1, read as the reverse complement.
ATGAAACCGACGACTTTGGCGCAACCGACACCCACAACCCGCACCACGCTGGCGACCACAAGGAAGCGGTTCCGGCTAAGCACTAACATTCTGTTCGGCCGCCCAATCGGTCGTTACCGCGACAAAACAACCTGCCGGGCACATGTGCGAATTACGCAATTCGCACAAGCTCGGCATGGCTCATGGCCTCTAAATTTGCGGACCCCGTGCACAGCATCGCCACGCGCAACTGACCAACGGCAATCTCCAACTCCGCCAGCACTGCTTCAACCGATTGGGTGGCCGCACGCAATAGCGGTCGCGCCATGCCAAACAAAGTTGCGCCGAGTGCCAGACACTTGGCGCCTTCCACCCCATTGACGATGCCTCCGCTGGCAAAGACGGGCAAGCCCGGAGCCGATCGTCGCACCCCCGTAATGGCCTCCGCGGTGGGAATGCCCCAATCGTCGAACGCCTGGGCTATGCGCCGTTGTTTGTCCGATTCAGCCCGATACATCTCGACCTGACTCCAGCTTGTCCCACCCGCACCAGCGACATCGATCGCGGCCACACCTGCTTCGACCAAAGTGCGGGCCGCCCGCTCTGAAATACCCCAACCTACTTCCTTGACGATTACCGGAACGCCCACCTGGCGTACCACAACTGCAATCCGTCCTGCCAATCCCACCCAATTTGTGTCACCTTCGGGCTGTGTGGCCTCCTGCAGCGGATTCAAGTGCAGGATAAGGGCTTCTGCCTCAACCAGATCAACCAACCTACGGCAATCGTCGGGAGTGATGCCGTAGTTCAACTGCACCGCGCCTACATTTGCAAAAATCATGGCGGTGGGTGCCACGTCACGCACATGAAACGACGCAATGGAATCCGGCCGCACAATTGCCGCGCGCATACTGCCAAGGCCCATCGGCAGCCGCATGTGTTGGGCGGCGGCGGCGAGATTACGATTGATCTTTTGAGCCTGCTCGGTGCCGCCGGTCATCGACGATATCAAGATCGGGGCTGCAAGCACCTTGCCAAATAGCGTGACGCTCGTATCAATCCGTGCCATGTCCAAGTCCGGCAGTGCCTCATGGACAAAGCGATATCGTTCCAATCCCGTGCGCGCGCGCGATTGCACGTCGTTCTCAAGATTGATGCGAATATGATCCGCCTTGCGCTGGGTTACCTGATCGTTGTCTTCTGGCACGCGTCGAACACATTGTAAATCCGTCAACTATTGTCCACGCACCCAAACATGTGATACACTCCTTGAAGTTGATGGAAACGCAATCAACATAAACAATTTAATATCGCTATCTTTTATACAGGAGGTGGTAGCAACTTATGAGTAGTACGATTCAAAGCGCCGTTGCACCCCTCCAGATTAATAATCTGTAGATTGCAACGGCGCAGCAAGACGGCGGGACTAACACTCCCGCCGTTTTGCTTTTTCTGCGAAATACGCATGCTAAAATCTTGCCTCACAAGTTACGATTCCGTGACGGCGATTAGTGCCGTTACGGCTTGCGCCCATGAAATCTGGCTGCCAACGTTGGCAGCTTTTTATTTTTCGGAGCTTCATTGATGATTACCGCCCTCGTGATTTTTGTTCTCGCCTATATTCTGATTGCAACTGAGCGCTTTCCTCGGCATGCCGTTGCGCTCTTGGGTGCCGCTATTCTGGTTGTGCTTGGCTTTTTTGGCTCTAAGGATGGTCTGGCGGGCGCGATGACGTTCGTGGACTGGGAGACCATGGGTCTGTTACTCGGTATGTTTGTTCTAGTTGGAATTCTGGCCGAGGCCGGGTTCTTTACCTGGCTGGCCGCCGAAGTTGCCCACATATTGCATTACCGACCCGCGGCCATATTCTTGACATTTCCATTGCTTGCGGGCGTAATGGCTGCGTTGATGGACGGCATCACCGTCATGCTGTTCTTAACCGCCCTGAGTATTCGCTTGGCCCAAATGACAAAAATGGATCCCGTTCCCCTGGTCATTGCGGAAGTTTGCTGCGCCAACGCCGGTGGTACCGCCACCTTGATCGGCAATCCGCCCAACGTAATTTTGGGTAACCTGCTTGGGTATGGTTTTGCCGATTTCCTGATCCACACCGGTCCAACAGCGCTGGTTTGTACCATTGTTACGGCCTTGATGTTTTACGTCGGCAATCGCAATATGCTCAAAAAGGCGCACGCCAACCAGGATGTTTCTGCCTTGATTGACGTAGATCGACCCGCCATGATTACCGACCGACATGCGTATCGCTTCGGCTTGGCCGGCTTCGCCGCAGCCATCGTGCTGCTCATGTTTCATGATTCCATCGGTCAACTACTCCACATCCATCTGGGGACCGCCAGTGCCGCATTGTTGCCTGCGCTGGTTGTGATGATGTTGGGCGGGGGTGACATTAAAAACATCGTCAAAAAACTGGACATTGAAAGCCTGCTGTTCTTTATTGGCTTATTCGTAATGGTTGGAGCGTTGCAAAGAACAGGGTTCATCTCCGAAGTGGCGCAGTGGGTATTCCGCGCTGCTGCCGGCAGCACGCCCACGCTGCTGATGATACTTTTGTGGGGAAGTGGACTTGCCAGCGGCATTATTGACAACATCCCGATGTCCCTCGCCATGGGCTACGTAATGAAGGAAGTCGCAATATTGCCGGCTGCGCCCGCGCTTGGCATCATGACCTGGGCCCTGGCCCTGGGTGTTGACATTGGGGGCAACCTGACTCCGGTAGGGGCCAGCCCTAATGTTGTCAGCTACACCTACATGGCGCACAATGGTCACCCCATCGGTTGGGGGCGCTGGATTAAATACGCAGCCATTCCAACCTTTGTCGCATTGGCGATCAGCGCACTATCTATTCTGGCAAAAAACGCACTTGGCTTTTACTAGACAAAATCGTACCAACACAAATCCAATTCCTTCACAATGACCAACGTGACATCTTGAACAATTCTCCATTTCGCGTTCACAATTTGTGCGCAATTTGAGTGCAAGCTGACCTCATCCAAACGTGTGATCCGTCTCACATCGTCAGACACAAAAATCGCCTGCATTTGGAACATAGAAAGAAAATTGGAGAAATAACATCATGAAACGAACGCGTGTATTTATTGCCGGGGCATTGGCCCTTGTGCTGCTGTGTGGCGGTGTCGCCGCGGCAGGTGCGGTTGGATTTGGTCTGGGTATGCGCCGGGGCCAGGGCTTTATTAGCGCACCCGGGTATGGCGCGTATCGACCACCTGCTCCCCCAAGCTTGGACCAGCAACCCGGCGAACCAAGTCAACCGCCTTCACCCCGCCAAGTTGGCCCACGCGGTGGCGCACAACCGATGCCGGGATTTGGCAACTTCCCGAACTATGGTCCGCAGTTTGGCCGGGGCTTTGGCCCCATGGGTGGATTTGGCTTTGGCATCCTGGGCTTCTTCGGCGGCATTGTGCGTTTCGTGATCGGTCTGGCCTTGCTCGCTCTGCTGGCACGATTGCTACTGGGCGCTTTTGGCGGTCGTCACCGTGGTTGGGGTATGGGCTGGCGTCGCGGTCCGTTTGGTGGTCCCGGCGGGCCCGGTGGAACCGATGGTCACGGCGCGCCACCTTTCTTTGCAGAGTGGCATCGCCAGCAACATGCCGCCGAAGGTGCAGTGAAATCCGACTCGCCCGCTGCAGTCGACCCTGGTATGCCCGCGGCGACGGAACCTCAAGCGCCCAAGCCTCCGACCACGCCACCGGCGCCAATTGAATGAACTCTGAATGAAGACGATATTGGTCGTGGACGACGAGTTGCGCATTGCGCAAATAGCTCGCGACTATTTCGAAAAATCTGAATATCGGGTGGTCATTGCCACCACTGGTCGGGATGCTTTGTCAAGCTATCAGACGGAGCATCCCGATCTTGTTGTACTCGATCTCGGGTTGCCAGATATCAACGGTCTGGACGTGACCCGAGCATTGCGCAAAATCGGAAACACACCGATCATTATCCTTACAGCGCGGGGCGAAGAGACTGACAAACTTGTTGGGTTGGAGTTGGGAGCGGACGATTACATGGTCAAGCCCTTTAGCCCAAAGGAACTGGTGGCCCGTGCGCGCGCCGTGCTGCGCCGGGCCGAGAGCACCAGCGGAGACCCGGCACACGTTTTGCAAGTCGACGACCTCAGCATAGACCCGTCACGCATGCGTGTCACTCTGTCGGGCCAGCAAATCGAGCTTACTATCACGGAGTTTCAATTGCTGCATACCCTTGCCAGCCAGCCGGGTCGCATTTTCACCCGGGCGCAGTTGCTTGATGCCGTGCGGGGCATGGCCGTTGAAAGCTACGAACGGGCCATCGACGCGCACATCAAAAATCTTAGACGCAAGATTGAGCCCGAACCGCGCGATCCACGTTATATTCATACGGTCTACGGCGTGGGCTACAAATTCGCCGATTAACCATGGCACCCATGTTTGCGCGCAATCCACCGCCGTGGTGGCCCAAGGGGGAACCATTCCCGCCCACCGACAAGAATAGAGCACTATGGCGGCGTGCGAACCGCGGCTTTTTCCTGCGCACCGTTTTGTTGTTTTCGCTACTCTTCGTTGTCGGCATTTCCCTGGGCACGGCGCTAATTTGGTGGCTGGCTTTTCAAATCGACTTGCTTCCCTTAAGATTCGCCAGTCACTTCCCACCAGGGCTGCCATTCCCGGAACCACCCATTCCCCCGCGCGGCTTCCCGGGCGTCGCAAGTGGATTTAGGCCATTTGGAACGATTCCATTCATTGCGTTACTCATTTTCGGAGCGGGTCTCTGGGTGTCCGTGCGAGCCACGCGCGTATTGCGTCGGGCCACGGACCCAATGCGCGCCTTGATTTTGGCCGCCAGCCAGGTTCAGTCCGGTGATTACACCGCGCGCGTGCTCATTCCCGAGCGCGGATCAATTGAATCCAAAGCACTGGCAACGGCTTTTAACGACATGACCGCCAAGTTGCAGCAAAACGAGCTGGCCAGGCGAAACCTACTTGCGGATGTAACCCACGAACTGCGTACCCCGCTCACGGTGATTCAGGGAAATTTGGAGGGAGTGCTGGACGGTGTCTACGAACGTGATGACGTGCACATCGCCACCATTCTTGAAGAGACACAAATCATGAGCCGGCTTGTAGATGACCTGCGCACCCTAACGCTCGCCGAGAGCGGCAGTCTGAAGCTGCAAATTGAATCCTGCGATATCGTTGGGCTTTTAAAACGTTGTATCGCCTCCTACGAGACGCGTGCGTTGCAGATGAACATCGCGCTCACAGTTGACACGACGGCTGAATCGCTCACGTGTGATCTGGATCCGGTTCGCATACGGGAAGTGTTAAACAACCTGATTGACAATGCACTCCGGTATACGAGCCCATCCGGTCGCATCATTTGCGCCATTAGAAACGTGCCAGGCGACCGCGATCGCATTGAAATTACGATTCAGGATACCGGTTCCGGAATTGCACCCGAGCTTCTGTCTCATGTGTTCGACCGGTTTGCAAAGGACCGCGGCTCTCACGGAAGTGGTCTTGGTTTGGCCATAGCCCGCCAACTGGTTCAAGCCCATGGTGGGGCCATTTCCGCATCGAGCACGGTTGGTGCGGGCACAACTATGACGATCACCCTGCCGGTATTGGCCACCTAAGCGGCCGACAGTAGCTCGATAATGGCCGGGTGCACATCACACCAGGGTTCGCGATCGTTGTATTCCATAAGCGCCAGCATTTGCATCAGAGGAATCGCCTTGGCCGGTTGATCCACGTGATTGCTGCGATGCGCTTCGCGCAACAGTTCACGCTGCTCGGTTGTCAACACCCGGCGATATTCTCCGCGGATTTCCGCCGCGGCATCCAAAACGTGTTGCACGCTGATTTTGCCCTCCTTATGCGCATGCACAATCGCAAAGCGCAACATCCGTGCCAGTTCGCGAAAGCTTCCTCCGCTGTTCCGCACGGCCTGGGTCAATGCCTCACGCGCGATTAGCTCCGGGTTCATCCGCATGAGTGCCATGGATCGCATTGTTTCAAAACCTTCCAGGCTGTATTGCTGGCTGCGCCGATCCCACAGCTGGACGTTTGGCAGAAACACCGCATGATCGCGAATTCCCTCAAATTCCGGCATGTAAAAGAGCGCGTCACTCACCGAATACACGATTGCGCAGTCCGGCGCAATCATGGTCTCGCGCCGCGTATAAAAAATAGCTTTGGTAGTTGCCGGATCGGCCTTGTCCAGGTCATCAATCAACAGAAGGGGCACCCGGTGCGTCTGCCGGCGGATCACCATTGATATTTCGTTGATCACCTCAACCAACTGGCTGACGTCCTGATCAATAAACTGGCGCAGCTCTTGTCTGGTCTGGGGCTCCAGCTTGATCCGCAGGCCGAGGTGTGCAAAGAAGGCCGCAAGCCCGCCATCTATCTCAATCTCACCCAGACGTGGTTTGCGCACGATCATTTCCATCACCCGTCCGCGCCATTTGTCAAGCTCGGTTTCCAGAGAAACCGGAATTTTGTTGCCTGCGGACTTATATTCGCGATACATCCGACCACCCACCGCTAGCAACACGTCCTTGTAGTCAAGGTTGTTGACATCAGTTTCATCGCGTATGGAAAAATACATTGGCCAATATCGATCCCGAATGCTAGCGCTGGCAGCAATACGTCGCAACTCATTGCTTTTCCCGCTGCCGCGATTTCCAGACAAAAAATATTTTGGTGGCAGCCGAAATGGACTGGTAAGCTCATCCTGCAACCGCTCGACCGGGTTATTCGGCCGGGCCACATAAAATGGATTTGCCCCGCCATCCGGTTGCGCTTCCAGCGGCAGATCAAGCTCAAAATTCAGCCAAGCATGACCCAGGTCGTCTGCACGCTCATACGCCATCGGCAAGCTCATATGCGAACCATTGGAGATGTGATGATCGGGTGGTTTGGCGCGGGGCTTGCGTGAAGGCGGCATGAAGCGCTACAGACTAGCCGCCAACGTCGGTGGCGGGTTCGGCAATCGGGGTTGGTGGTTCACCGTTTGAACCAGCATTTGGAACTGCCGCGATGCCAGTCACTGCTTGCGGCGCAATCACCACAATCTCGGGCTGAATCTCGGCGGCGAGAGCGCTCGCAGGCATTTGAATCTGGCGCGCTTGGCGAATCCAGGAGGCGTAATCCGGTCGACGCCAGATCGTCGGCTTGACAATCGTTTGAAGTTGCTCTTCCGAGAGCGACGCCAGATCACCTGGCGTCATAATCGCGGCATGACGCAGCGCAGAGACATCCTTTGGCGTCATCCCGCTGATCGCATCCAGCGGCGGGTCAATCGTGATCCGGTCATGGTTTTTAACGAAGCGAGGCGCCTCAACCGAGCCGGTTACAAAGCTCGGCAACGTGGCCCCGCCCTGATGCTGTGGAAATCCCATGTGATCACCGGTCATATCGGCCATGGTGCGGCGTTGATCAACCTCCGTTTCAAGCTCCAACCGTCGGGCGTCCAGCTCCTCGACCTTGGTGCGCAATTCATCTGCAAGCTGGTTGGCCGCCTCATAGCGCGTTTGAAGGTCGCGCACCTGTCGGCTCAGATCCCCAATTCTGGTCGCCTGCGCGGAATTGTGCTCCTTCGCGTCGTTATACCGCTGTCGCGCAGCCTGCAAGTCTTGCTTAAGCGAGGCAATCTCGACTTCATTGGCCTTGATAATGTCTGCCAAACCGCTGGCATCGCCTGACTTGCCACTATGCAGCAATTCATCCAATTTTCCCTGAGTGCCGTCCAGCGAGCGTTGCGTCTTTAACAACTCATTCGCCATTTTGGTCAGAACGCTCTGCATCCCAGGTGCGGCATTTGCCCGATCCACCACTGCTTGCTGTTCGGGCGTCAGGTTGGCAACGGAAACCGACTGCTTGGGAAGGGCGGGCATGGTAACCACGATCGGCTGTGTTGCCGTAACCCTGGCCGATTGACCCTGGCTCTTAAATCCCGCAAGCTCACCGTGTGCATCCTGCAATTTAAGCCACTGTTCCTTGTTCATGGCATCATGCTGATTAATCAGCAGGTGGGCGTTGCCGAGCGCCAGGCGGGTGTTGTTCAAGTCGTCGGTCAACTTTGTGATGATTGATAGACGATCACGACTTTCCGCAATCATTTCGGCGTGAGCAGCCTCGGTCTTAAGCAAACGCTCGTGCAAGTCCGTACTCACACCCGCCTTCTCGCCGTGCAGCTTCTCCAATTCGGAAATGCGATTCTGTGCTTGATCCAGGTGTCCACTAAGCTCGGCAATCCGCGCCACATGCTGTGCATGGGTCTCCATAACCTTGGTGGCAACCGCGACCTTGTCGCTCTTGGACGCCAGCTGAAGTTCGGTATTGATCACCGTCCGCTCCCGTTCAGCCACGCGCTTTTCAGCATCTGCCAGTTGTCGGCTTAATGACTGATTGTGGGCATGGAGATCATGGGCAACCTTGCTGGCATTCGTCAGCTGGCCCATGACGTCCTTAACACGCTGCTCCATCTTCGCAAGCGCCGCACCACGATCCGTTGCATTCGCATGAGCCTGGGCGTGATCATTCCGCGCGCGATCCAACGCATCGGTGGCTTGCGCCAGCATGCTCTGCTGTTGTTTGGCCAGTGTTTGCAATTCAATATTGTGCGTTTCAAACCGAACCACCTTGCTGCGCAAGTCCCGATTTTCGTCGCCGAGATTGTTTGCCTTCCGCTCCACGGTCAGGTATTGACCCTGCAGACGTGCATTCAGCTGGGCGGTGCTGTCGGCATGCGCCGAGGCAAGATGAACCTCGCGCTGCTTTTCGTTGAACTGCCCAAGCGTTTTCTCAAGCTGGCCGACCGCAGCGCGGTGTTGACCGCGCACACCAAGATAGCGTTGTGCAAGATCGATCGCCTGCTTGCGATAGCGGTGTGTCATCGTCCCGACCAGAACACCGCACGCCCCAAGAGCAACCGAGGCGCCAATCAACGTGAGCACAAATGATGAAACAGACGGTGAAAGATATTCGATCATGGTAGGTGTAGCGATAGCGACTGTGCCGTGTTGCCTGGAACTGGTGCAATGCGGCTCAGCTCGGTTTCTGGCAGCGCATTCAGGCGCTGCCAGACCAACTGCAATTCCTTGAGGTAGAGATAGAGATTGTGATCCCGCCAATCCTCGGTCCCGGGCGGCGTAAGTTGAAAGAGCGAGCCGCCAAGAAACGGTGACGTCCAAGTTCCCTCAAATTTGCTGGGCTGCACCTTCCCAACCCGGGCAAGCTCATCCCGCTTGTTGTCAATTACAAGTGGCTTGCCCTGCAAATTAATCCAGTCTGTGCAAAAAGCGCTAAAGTCTGCGTTGCCAACACGATTCTTGATGAACCCGCCAACGCCGTCCAGACCGGTTTCACTGCTGATAATTCCGTGGACTTTGGGGTCAAACCCACAACGCTGAAACAACATTTCCCATCTGCGCGCATACCAGCGTCTCCCGCCGTCACCCTGCAATGAGTTGTCGCCACGCATGCTCAACACATACGAGTGCATGTCAAGCAGCATCATTCCGGCGTTGTAGGCCTCGGCGTAACCATCCCGAATAGCCTTGCAGATTTCCACGTTTGTAAAGTCCGGCGTGCCCGTTGCAAATGATCCGGCTGCATATAGCGAGGTGAATCCACTATGAATCAGAATTTTCTTCGTAACGGAAAGGTCAAACTCCGCCCGTCGGCGAATACTTGCGACGTCAACGTTTATCGAGTCGGTCTCATTGACGCCCAGGTAAATGACCCCCGGGATGGGCTTGCCCACCCAGCGCATAAACTCTTCTGGGGTAATCATCCAGTTCGACCACACGTGCCGAAGCGCCACGCGGGCGCCCTTGCGCGTAAGTTCGCGCGCCAGATCCACGTCCTCCAAGATCGTAAACCATCGGCAGCCGCGGTCAAAGGCATCCATGGCACCGCGGCCGATCTTGAGCGTGTGAACACCCAACCACGGATTTGTGCGCTGTACTCCGGGGCCGGTCGGATCAGTATCTGGTTGTGGCGGGGCGCCCACGCCCAGCGGCTGCCGAGCCGCTTCCACGTCAATGTCATATAGCACCGCACGGGTAATCGCGCTTGCATTGGTTTGGCCAAATCGTGGGGTCAGAGATTTCTCGATGCCGTCCCATGGATCAATAATCATGATCCGCGGTTCATTCAGGTTTGGCGAGCTCGTATCAAGCCGGGTTGCAAGCACAAAGTGCATTTGATGACCGGGCTCCGGGCGAAATTTGGGGTCCCGGCCGTCGGCCGGGTAAAAATCCACTTCAATAATGACTGGCTCGCCATGGCGCAAATGTTCGATCACCTGATGCACAACGTCCAGCGGCGCTCCTCCCGATTCGTAACGATCTGAAAACCACGAGATTTGGATCCGCCCGCCCGTGTCCGGCGACACATCAAACGTGGTTGCCAGACCGCCCGCCCAACCCGGGCCAAGAAAACCCCCGGTGCGCCTCCGAAAACTGTTGTGGTCTATTGGGTTGATTGCGGGCTCGATTGCGGCATTCACCAGCATGGTGTAACAGACCAGCAGACATCCATAGCTACCGATCGTCACGCTGCCATCCGTAGTATTGCCCAACAACACGCCTGACCACCTCTTGTCACGTTGGCTAAGGGGTTTCATGACGGGTATCGGTTGTGGCGATATACCCGCCACAACAGGCGTAACTACCGAAGACACCGCGGAAGCCGGCACATATTGCCCGCTTGCAATTCGCCAACTGTCGCCTTTTCGAATGGCCGCACGCAACACGGTGCCCAAGTCGGCAGTACCGACGACGTCGGCTTGACCCGCTCCCATTGGCTTGCGCGTAATTAGGGCACCGGTTGGTTTTATGACTTGAATAGTGGTAGGCTCAGACATAGTGTGTCGCAAATTAGAATTCTAATCGAATTTGAAATATTGTCAAATTGAATTCTAATAACTCAAACCAAAACCATGAGTAACATCCTAAAACTTAGCAAATTCAGCCTCGGAGTCGGTGATCGATTCGCCCATCAAGCTCCATCCCAGCTCAAAGCCTGCAAAATGGCTGTCCAAAAGGGTGTGCCGATAGCGCCAACCTGGAACAAATCAAATCGAGAGCACAACATCATCGGCTCCGAACCCGTCAGCGTCCGTGCTGCCGCAGATGCCGCAGTCAAAGCTACTGGATGGACCCTCCCTTATTACGTGGATGCTGATCACATTGGGCTCAACACAGTTGACCGTTTCTTGGAACCGTCGGATTTTTTCACCATCGACGTGGCGGACTTTATCGGTAAACCTGCAGATTCGGCTCAACTTAAAGCGTTCGTTGACCAGCATCCCGAGCTCGTCGGCACTGTGAAAATTGCCGGTGTCGGCGAGCCATTCGAGTTGTCACGAGCGGACCTCACTCAGTTGGCGGGCAAATACTTTCTCGCCGTGCAGGAGGCTCGTGCGGTATATCAGCACATCGCATCCGTGAAGCACGACAACCCTTTTGTGACCGAGGTCTCAATGGATGAAACGGACGCGCCACAGTCACCCGTCGAGCTGTTGATAATTCTGACCGCGATCGCCGACGCCCGGATACCGATCCAGACCATTGCGCCAAAATTTACCGGACGGTTTAACAAAGGCGTGGATTATGTTGGCGATGTGGCCCAATTCGAACGCGAGTTCAACGCCGATATCTGCGTGATTGCACACGCCATTCAACAACTGGGCCTGCCGGATTCGCTCAAACTTAGCGTGCACTCGGGCAGTGACAAGTTCTCAATTTACCCGGCCATCCACCGTGCGCTGATAACACACGGGTGCGGCGTTCATGTAAAAACTGCCGGGACAACCTGGCTGGAGGAGGTTATTGGACTGGCCGAACACGGCGGCGATGGTCTGGCGCTTGCCGGGGAACTCTATGCTGACGCGCTAAGCCACATGACCGAGCTGTGTGCTCCCTATGCCGCGGTGATCGACATCAATCCGACCAAGCTTCCAACGGCTGCAACCGTGTCTGCCTGGACTTCCGATCAGTTTGTTCGTACGGTTCGCCATGATGAATCTGATCCGCTCTATAACCCCAGCATGCGCCAATTGCTCCATGTCGGCTTTAAGATGGCCGCGAAAATGGGGCCGCGCTATTTGGGGCTACTCGATGAATGTCATGAATCAGTCTCCCGAAACGTCACCGCAAACCTATACGAGCGCCACATCCGGCCACTGTTCTTGTAACAGCCGGCCACCTTCCCAATGACCGCCGGGATTCCGTCTACCCGCGTGCAAAAGCTTCGCCAATCGTTGCAGTCAACCGCCGATCATTCATCGTTAGCCAGGCGTCCATGTTCAACAACGATTCAAACCACAAATCCACATCCACCAATGGGCTCTTTCCGCCCACAAACTGGCCAATGATGTGCAACAGCACGACACAGTTGCGCAGCAACAACAACGCCGGGATGCATTCAATCTCATCCGCGTTCAATGAGCCATATCGGGCATAACCTCGGCACAACGCCGCAATTACCGGCCATTCGCGTCCGGAGTTTAGCGCACCGTATGTCCAGGAATCCACGGCACAGGCTAAGTCCACCGCCCGCGGGTTCATGGTGCAAAATTCAAAATCAATGATTCCGGTGACCTTGGCGCCATCTGCCAGGATATTGCCCGGGATAACATCTCCATGAGTCAGCTGCTGAGGCAACCGACCAATATGCGCGCGACGCTCATGGAGCAAATCCAAAATCGCGTTCAGGCGGTGCTTTTTTGACTTCGGCACCGTCGCGGGCAGGCAATTCGCCGCCTCCCACGGATCAGGCACCAGCGGGTGCAGTTTGGACAGGTCTCCATAGCCCGCGCTCGTGTGGGCCTCTCCAGGCTGGATCGGCATCAATGCTATCAATAGTTGTGCCAGGGCTTCACCCACGGCCTCGGTTTGCGCCAAATCGCGCGTTTCAGGATTCTCACCTTCAATAAACGGGAGCAACACAGCCAGCGCCCGCTGACCTTGCAAGTTCATCAACGCGCACATTTGCCCTGTTTTGGTCAGCACGGGCACGGGCACCACAAACGGCAATGCCGACTGGCCAACCTGCCACAACACACCCAATTCGTGTGCTATCAGGTTCGGTTTGGAGTGATTGCCATAGATTCGCAACACATAGTGTCGGTCACCGCCCTGTACATCAAACAGATGATTGTTATACCCGCCTCGATTTAACGGAGCCACCGCCGAGTTGGGCGGTATATCCCAGTATGCGGCGACATGTGGTGCATAGACCTGGACCAATCTACTCCAGATTCAACCAACGGACCTCGGCCTCGGAAAGAGTTACAGACATTGATTCACAGCTGGATCGTGTTTCGCTCACCAGTCGTGGGCCAATCAACGCAAATGTTGGAAACGGCTGATGCAATACGTAGGCCAGCGCAACGTTGATGGCGCGCACACCCTTTTGGGCGGCAAGCTCGCGCGCACGGGCCAGGCGTTCAAAATTATCGTCAGCAAACCAGCACCGCACGCGTTCCTCGTCCGCGGCGAAATCTGGCGTGGTGTCTTCTAAAAAGAAGCCGCGTGCCTGCGAGCTCCAAGGCATCAGCGTAAGCTGCGTCTCGCTCAAAAACGCACGATACTCCCGGTCACTGGCGGCAATACACCCATTCCACACCGGACTGACCATGCGGGCAAGCGAGAAGTTATTGCTGATGGCGCTGAATCCGTGCAACTTGTGATCTGCGGCATAGGCATTGGCCTCCTTGATTCGGGCAATGCTCCAGTTGCTACCGCCAAAGGCTCGAATACGCCCGGCAGCCACGTGCGTGTTCAATACATCGACAAACTCCGCAACCGGGTAATTAGGATTGTCGCGATGCATGAAGTACATATCTACGTAATCCGTTTGCAGCCGCTCGAGTGTAATCAGCAGTTGCCTGCTCAAACTATCCGGGTCACAAAATGGTGTGTGCGCACCCTTGCCAATCACCACCACATCCTCACGGTTGTTGCGGTTGCGCATCCACTGCCCCAATAGCTTTTCCTGGAGCCCACCGCCGTAGATGTGCCCGGTATCAAACACACTTCCTCCGCGCTCGACAAAGTCGTCCCACACCACACTGCCGTGCGCAATCGTTTGCTGATTGTCACAACCGAATACAACCCGGCTTGCCTTTTTCGTACTGTTGGGCAACGTGCCATAGCGCATGTCCGTATGCTTTGGCGGGCGTGGTACCGCTCTGCGCACGGTGAGCTTCATTTCCGGGGCATCCGGCTTTTCCTGGTCATACACCAGTCCGATCTGATGGCGCCAGGCGTCCATGGTTCGCAGATTCCCGAGCGTATCGTCCCAGGTCATCGCTGGCGCGGAAGCCTGTAGCTGCCCCGCGCGCACGGCATTCCCAACCGCATCAGCCTCCAGCGCATACAGCGGCGCCTCCGGCGTCACCTTGATTTTTTTGACCTTGTTGTCCTTGTGCACATGCACAAATGCCGGGCTGCCATCCCGACTGGGAATCCACGGGTCGGGAATATGGATATACCCGGCACTACCATACACCCGTGCGCTATTGTCCTGATGCACCTGCACACCGGTGCTCACTTGAGCCATGATCCCGCCCGAAAACTTAAGCACCGCAGAACTCCACTCATCGGTCCCGGTGTTTGCGTTCAGCTTGCCAACCGCCTTTACCTCGACCGGATCTGCAAATGCTTTGCCCGAGGCCGCACCGGCCGCCATCCGTACAAAACTAACCGGATAGCACCCGACATCCATAATGCCCCCACCGCCCAACGCATTGTTTAAGAGCCGGCTGGTCTCGTTGTACTTGGCGTTAAAACTAAATGTAGCCTGGATGGATCGGACATCACCAATGGCACCGCTGGTGATTAATTCATTAACCTTGGCCATTTGCGGATGGCTGCGATACATAAACGCCTCCATCATGAATACATGGTTGGCATGCGCGGCCTCAAACATGGCCATTGCCTCGGCATGATTCATGCCCATTGGCTTCTCACACAACACGTGTTTGCCGGCCTCGGCAGCCTTGATCGCCCATTCTGCGTGCATAGGATGCGGCACCGCGATATAGACAGCCTCGACCGTCCTATCAGCCAGCAACGCCTCATAACTGGCATGTCTGGCCGGCTTGCCAATGGCAAATTCCTTGGCAAACGAATCCGCGCTTGACTGGCTGCGGCTTCCCACAGCCACAAGTTTCCCCGTATTGGAGGCTTTTACGCCTCGCGCAAACGCATGGGCGATGTTGCCGGTTCCAAGGATTCCCCACTTAAGTTTTGTTGCCATGATCATAAGAGTCGGAGGCAGCGTTCGCTCGTGACGAACGCCGTCTCGACTACGGTTCACTTCATTTGCCAGGGGCAGGTCATCCGCCCATTTATAAAGGTGAGCGGTGTTTCGCCGACGATCGACAGGCGTTCGTGGCCTTCGATTTCGGTGCGCAATGACGGGCTCGTCCAGAACTCATCCATTGCCAGTGTGTTGCGGATAAACATCAACCGCGCGGTTTCCCAGGGTTGGCCGCATCCGCGGATCGCGTATTGAATCGCGCGCTGATCGGTGGTTGCCACAATCGGTAGTGACGAGCGAAAGGCGCCAAAGGTCCCGCTCGTCAATCCGTTTGTATAAGTGGCCGTAAAGTCATATTTTCGGGCAACCCGCTCGGTGGTTGAGTTGGCCATGCCAATCCCGCTCGCGTTTCCGTGCGTCTCGGGCGTCAGGTCCAGCACGCTGATGGTGGCCACATCAGGCCCGCTGGTCGGTTCGGGTTCCCGGACCACCATCAACCGATTAATGATGTTCGTATCCATCCCGGTACCCGAGATATTTTTCCCAATCGCCTGGATCACCAGTGTATCCACATGCGTAAATGGAATACTCGCCATGTAACTCCGTGCGCGCTTCAATGCTTCGCGTTCCATATCCGTGCCAACCTTATTGGCGGGTACCGCCATGATTTCCGCGGTCTCATCATAAGCATTTTCTATGATCCCAACCGCTCCGATAAAGTTGGTGTTGGATTCATACACGCGTGCGGCATCTGCCAAATAGCGCGTAAATCCCGGTCCACCATAACTGTGCATAATCGCCGCGCCCGCCTGCTTGCCAAGACCTATAACGGCCATCTTGCTTGGCCCACTCTCCAGCGTTCCCCGAAAATCGGTATGCGGCTTGATCCGGCTCAGGAGAATAACATGATCCGCCGACAGGCTGTCCTCGCCCTGATACAGCTTCGGACCGCCCTCAATGTGCCCAATTTCGCGCACGACCATGGTGGCACGTAGTTCGCAACCCATGGATTCGGCGGTGATCCCGAATTCGCGAATCATGGTGCATTGGCCCTCCACAGTTGCGCCGCCATGGCTGCCCATGGCGGGGAATATATAGGGGTGAAAGCCGTCCGCCTTGAGCACCTCAACCGCGGCCCGGGCGATTCGAGCGATGTTTGCAATCCCACGGCTCCCCGCACCAATGGCTACCGTGGCACCGGGCCTGGCCCCCAGCATCAGCACGCGCACCGCCGCGCGCGTGCTCGCTTCAATATCGGCCACTCTCGGCACGTCAAACCGCTGTTTCACCACCAATAATTTCTCGGGCAATGGCGCGGGGAAGTCAAGATCCTTTATCTGATCAAACAATTGATAGTTCATAGCAAGTGTTTCAAAGTGTAACCTCAAATTGGCGTGGTTCACGCCGCAGGTCCTTGAGCGCTTGAATCGGGTCATTCGCTTTAAGCACCGCGCTACCCGCAACCACGACCGCAGGGTTGCAAGCCAGCACCTGTGCCATGTTTGCATGGTCCACGCCACCGGCCACAATCAGTGGGAGCCCCACATGCTCATTAAGAATGGCGATCAGGTTAAATGGAATGATGCGCGCCTGGCCTGATTCGTTCGCGGCGCTTGCGTGCACGGTCAGATAATCCACCTCAAGAAACGCCAGCTCATGCGCCCGGCCTATCTCATCATCAAGACCAAGCAAATCTGCGGCCACAAGCGCGCCGCGCGCGTGCGCGGTCGTTACCACCTCGCGAATAACCACATCGTCGGCGCAGCCAAGAACGGTGACCACATTCGCTCCGGCATCCAGCGCCAAGGTAACGAGTTGCTTTCCGCTATCGATGATCTTTAGATCGGCCACCACCCGTTTGCCGGCCACCGCCATACGCAGCGCCCGCACCGCGGCCATCCCTTCGCTGGCGATCAACGGTGTACCCGCCTCCGCCCAATCCAAGTCATCACCCATCCGGGTTGCCAGATCAGCGGCAACAACCGAGGTCACGTTGTCAAATGCAATTTGAAAGAGCGCAGCCATTCGACTATTGTAGTGACCCGTGCAAGTGCAGAGGCCCGGCCTACCGCAGAAGTGCCCGAACCGCATCAACCGCGGAGCCGAATACCGGGCTCCCCTGAGTCGACCAAGCACGTGGTCGGTTTAGGCCCACCGTCACCTCCCCCACGATCGTACCTGGTCGGGCTGACATGACCAGCACGCGATCCGCCATAAACACCGCTTCGGCAATGCTATGCGTCACCATAATGACCGTTGTGCCCAGGTCTCGCCAAACCGTCTGCAGTTGTGCCGTCAGTCCTTCGCGCGTAAGTGCATCCAGTGCACCGAAAGGTTCGTCCATCAAAAGCAATTCCGGTTGCGTGACCAGGGCGCGGGCGAGCGCGGTTCGTTGCGCCATGCCACCGCTGAGTTCTCGCGGCAGCGCGTGTTCAAAACCTTGCAAACCCACAAGTTTTATCAGTGGCACGACATCCTCCGACCCCTGTCCAGCCTGCCTGCCAAGCTCCTGCGGAAGCCTGATATTCTCTTCAACGCTTCGCCAGGGCAATAATGCCGGGTCTTGAAACATCAGCCCGGTTGCCCGTGTTGGCCCTGCAACCTGCCGGTCGTCCAAAAAAACCGCCCCGTGTGATGACCGCAGCAGACCGGCAATAATGCGCAACAGGGTGCTCTTTCCGCACCCACTCGGTCCCACAAGCGCGACCGCTTCTCCGCGCGCCACGTGCATCGTCACCCGATCTAGCGCCTGCGTTCCGTTGGGATACGTCAGGCTCAGATCGATGCTATGGCAAAAACTCATTCGAATAGAAATCTGCTGCGTTAAGTTTGGATTTCACCTGTCCCATGGTGATCAGCGTGGATTGAGTAGTCTCCCAGGCCTGATCGGTGGATGACCCAAACTTTTCACCCGCCGCCGGACGCATGAGTTCAATCGTCGCCAGCAAAACTTTCTTCTGCACGGGATCCTCAGCCTTCAGTCCTTCGACAAATTTGGTTGTAATCTGCATCGCCTCATCCGGGTTGGCAATCGTATCCTGCACCCCGCGCAAAACCGCGCGTGCCATGCCCCGTACCAATACCGGATTATTCTTGGCGGTCTTTTCGCTCGTCATTAAACCATTGGCCACCATGCTCACAGTCTTGCCCACATCAATGACATCCACCGGCACCCCGGCGTTGGCGAGCACAATCGGCTCATTGTTGATGTAACCAACGACGGCATCGACCTTGCCTTGCTGCAAAGCGGCCACTTGCGTAAATCCAATGGCTTGCTGATCAAAATCCTTTTCACTCATTCCATTGGCGGCAAGCAACGCGCGCCAACCTACGTAAGTGGCCCCAAACAAGCCTGGCAAACCCACTTTCTTACCCTTCAAGTCCGCCAGTGACTTGATATTGCCACTTCGCGGACTAATCACCGCAATCGGAAATTGCCGATACCATTGCGCAATATACTTTACCGGCAAACCCTGTGCACGCGCCAGCACCACTTGTTCGCCACTCACCACCGCAAACGGTAGTTCTTCGGCCCCCACAAGCTTGACGCCATCCGTCTCAAACTTATAGTCGAACTCCAGTTCAATGCCTTCCTGGGCAAAATATCCCTTGCTCACGGCCACGTAATATGGCGCATACTGGATATTCGGTATGTAGCCCATTGGAAGCCGGATCTTTTGTACCGCAGCGCCTGGCGCGGGTTGCGCCGAACATGCCGCAATCAAAGATACGGCAACAATAAGTTTTGAGACATCAATAAATTTCATAATGGATGCAATAACAGGCGCCCGCCACGTGCTTGGTGCACACGCCCGCCTGCAATTGACTAAAAGTGGAGTTTACCAAGCAACCCGGCCGCAGCATAAAATGCCAGCGCCAGCGCCATGATGCTAAGCACGCTTACCATCACCAACGGCGTATCATAAAAACTATTTCCCTGCGAAATCAGGAATCCGAGACCCCGGGTCGAACTGACGAACTCCGCGGCAATCGCGCCAACCACCGCCAGCGTGCCACCCACTCGGAAGCCCGCAACCAGCATCGGGAGCGCACTCGGCACTTCGAGCTTGGCGAAAACCTGCAAACGCGTCGCCATGTTGACCGCAAATAAATCCCGCAGGGGCTGCGGCACAGCACGAATTCCCGCAGCCACATTGATGAGCACTGGAAAAAAAACAATCAATGCGCAGAGCAAAACCTTGGCGGGCAACCCATTGCCAAACCAAATAAAGATCAGCGGCGCAACCGCAATAAACGGAATACCCTGGCTCGCTACTATGAATGGCGACAGCAATCGCTCCAATACTGCGGACTTTGCTACAAGGTATCCCGCAACCACCGCAATCAGGGTGCCGCCGAGCAACCCCAAGCCGGCCTCGGCCAATGTCACGCTCGCGTGAAAGGCCAGCGTTCCATCCACAGTCTTCTCCCAAAATCGCCCGGCCACCAGCACCGGGCCCGGCAATATGAAAGGAGGATAAAACAAGCTGATCGCCTGCCACGCAACGGCTGCTACCGCCACACCCACCAGTGGCAACCACCTCATCCGGGTCACCTACTCCTCGCTTAGTCCCACCAACACGTCATCGCCCTCAACCCGCACCTGGTAGATCGCAATCGGGCCGGCCGCGGGAAAGTAACCCGTGCCGGTTACCAAATCAAAGCGTGCGCCATGTCGGGGGCACACCGCACAGCCATTTACAATCTCACCCTCATCCAATGGGCCGCCATCATGCGTGCAGATATTCGCAAATGCATGCACCGATCCGTTGATCAGCGCCAGTGCCACCGACACATCATCCGGATAGACTCCGGTGATGACCCCTTCCTTCAACTCTGATAATTTGGCTACCTTGATAAATTGGGTCATTTTTCGATCGGCAACCCCACCGAATTTCCCCACTCAGTCCAAGAACCGTCGTAGTTCTTTACGTTTTTGAATCCCATTAGATATTTGAGCACAAACCAGGTGTGACTGCTCCTCTCACCAATTCGGCAATAAGCGATCACCGGTCCGTTGTCATGCACGCCCTTGCCGCCATACAGTGTTTCCAGCTCGTCCAAGCCCTTAAAAGTGCCGTCCTCTTTAACCGCTTGCGCCCAGGGTATGCTCTTTGCTCCGGGGATGTGTCCGCCACGCAAAGCGCCCTCATTTGGATAGTCCGGCATGTGCATCCGTTCGCCGGTGTATTCCGGTCCACTGCGCACATCGACCAGCACGCCGTTCGCCTTGACATGTGCAAGCACCTCGTCCCGAAAGGCGCGAATTTCGTGATCGTTGCGCTCGGCCGCCTGATAATTACCCACCGCGTGCGTTGGTATGTCGCGGGTCAGCTCACGTTTTTCATCCACCCATTTTTTGCGTCCGCCATCCAGAATTTTTGCATGCGCGTGGCCAAACAGTTGAAACACCCAGAAGGCATAACAAGCCCACCAGTTATTTTTGTCGCCGTAAAACACCACCGTGGTGTCGTTGGAAATACCATTCCGCTTCATAAGCGCGGCAAATTCGGCACTGTTGAGGTAATCACGACGCAGCGGATCATTCAAATCGGCGACCCAGTCGATGTTAACCGCACCGCTGATATGCCCGGAACTGTATAGCAACGGATCCTCGTTGCTTTCCACGATCCGGATGTTTTTGTCGGTCATATGCGCTGCCAGCCACTCCGTGCTGACCAGGGCATCAGGGTTTGCAAAAGCCTTGCTCATAAAAATCATTATAGGGTGCGCGCGCACAACCTATTAACGTGGGTTTACGCTGCCGTGCGCCGCAAAAATAGCCTGGTCTGCGCTCCAGAAAAAATTGGTTTCACCAATGGACTCCGAAATGCCGGCGCGATCCAGCATGGTGCGAACAGACGGCTGCACTGCCGCCAGCATGAGCGCCCCGCGCCGCGCCATCATGTTCTCGGCCATTTGTCCAATCAAGCGTGCGCCGCTCAGGTCAATCGAGGGCACACCACGCATGCTCAATATAAGGGTGTGCCCGGGCAACTTCACAAAACGCTCCTTGATGATTTGCACATTCCCAAAAAAAATAGGCCCGGTAATATAGGCAACGGCCACATCAGGGTTGGGCTCGTTCATGGCATACCCGCGGCCGCGCATGATGTCGGCATCAACCGGTTTAATCGAAACCGCGGTTGCACCAATCCGGCTCACAAACATCACCATGCTCACAAGCAATCCCACAATGATGGCCGTGGTCAAGTCCAGCGCCGCCGTGGCCGTTAGCGTAATGCCGAAAATCCCAATCGGGGTCTTAAAGCCATGCCCGACAAGCCACTTAGCCTCCTTCCAATCATTCATGCGAACCGAGGTCACAATTAACACCCCAGCCAGGGCCGCAAGCGGAATACGAGCAATCCAATCCCGCAGGAAAAGCACCACCAATATGAGCGATATCGCGTGGAAGATCGTCGTCAGGCGCGTTTGCCCGCCGGTTGCCACCCCGACCTTGCTGCGCGCGATTTCTCCGCTTGCTGGGATTCCACCAAGAAATGGCAGGATCAGGTTGCCCAGCCCTTGGGCGATTAGTTCTTGATCCATTTCCATTGGCTTGCCTGTTATAGCCGTACACGCCACCCCGCATACCAGCGCTTGCAACACGCACAAGATGGCCAGGCTCATCGCCGGAAATACCAGTTCCCGCGCAAGCAGAAGATCACTCCAGGCCGGAACATAGTGATCCGGCAGAATCAAACCTCCGGGGATGGTTCCAATTGTTGGTAGCGAAAATCCCATGAGCACCGACATGCCGGTTGCAATTGCGACCGCAACCACCGCGGCCGGAACTGACCGAAGCATCGGCATGGACGAGAGGATGATCATTCCAAAAATGACCAGCCCAGTGGTCGCCATGCTATGCCAGTTAACATCCAACTGACCGGTTTGCAACCGCGCCACGTACTCGATGAGCTTGCCAAATGCCGTCGCGGCGCTAGACGGCGCAACTCCCAGCGCGTTCGAAATCTGACCCACGAATATGATTAGTGCAATTCCACTGGTAAAGCCGCCGACAACCGGAGACGGCACCCATAGCACCGCGCGTCCCAATCGAAACACCGCCATGATCAGCACCATCATGCCGGCCATCAAGCTGGCAATCCACACACCGGGCAAATGATATTGGCTGGCCACCACGATCAAAACCGCACTCATAGCCCCTGTCGGACCGCTGACCTGGCTTGGCGCGCCACTTAACGTGCCCATGATCAAACCGGCAAAAATGGCGGTAATGAGTCCGGCAGCTGCCGTTGCTCCCGATGCAAGTCCAAATGCGAGTGAAAGCGGTAGCGCCACGGTGGCAACGGTCACCCCTGCCAGAATATCGCGTTTTAATGAACGCCCGTCGTACCCGCTAAATTCACTCCGAAGGATTGACAGTAACGTCATAGTGCTCCCATGCATTATGAACCCATACCCGGCCTCTTGTCGACAACCCGAATACCACGGCAATCCCTGGTGACCATCCTCTATAATTTCTGAATGCTTACCGCCTTCGTATTGATAAATACCCAGCCCAGCGAAATTAGCGCGGTGGCCCAAAAGGTCGCCAACCTGCCCAACGTCACCGAGGTATATAGCGTGGCCGGCGAGACCGATATCATCGCCATTGTGCGGCTTGAGCATTACGATGATCTGGACATGGCCGTGCCCGAGGCCCTGGCCAAAATTCCGGGGATCACGCACACCCGAACCACCATTGCATTCCGCAGGTTTGGTGCCAAAGACCTCGCCTGGGACGTCGGCAGTGCATAACCGCATGGGGATTTGGCACTTGTGAAAATCTTCATGTAGAATCTTTGCACCTGTTTCCAGGGACCAAGAATAAGAAAATCAAAAGGAGAATTAAGCACAAATGAATAAGAATCTCATCGCATTGTCCGCCGTGGCAATGTTGGCAGCCGCGTGCGCGGCCCCGCCAACTGCCGCCCCCACCGCGCCGCCCGCTGCAGCCCCAACTGCCGCACCCGCAGCCACCAAAGCTCCGGAGCCCACCAAGGCCCCAGAGCCCACCAAGGCCGCCGCCCCAGCCCCAACCGCCGCCCCGGCCGCCACCGGCCCGGAGACCATTCGCGTGTTCAGCAGCCTCCCGCTCCAGGGTTCATCAAAGAGCAGCTCGGATCAGATCAACAACGCGATTACGCTCGCCATTGCTTCCAACAGCAAGGACGGCGTGATCTGCGATGGCAAGTTCAAGGTTGACTTCGTCAAACTTGACGATTCCACCGCCGCCGCCGGCAAGTGGGACGCCGCCACCGAGCAGGCCAATGCCACCAAGGCCGTTGCCGACAAGGATGCCATGGCCTACATCGGCACGCTGAATTCCGGCGCCGCCAAGGTTTCGATCCCCATTTTGAACTCAGTCAAGATGGCGATGATCAGCCCGGCCAACACCAACGTCGGCTTGACCAAGCCGTTCGATGCGGGTGAACCGGACAAATATTACCCAAATGGCGTGCGCAACTACATGCGCGTCGTGCCATCGGATGACCTCCAGGGCGCATTCAACGCCCAGTGGAGCAAGGGTCTCGGCGCCAAGAAAGTTTACGTCTTGGACGACACCGAACTCTATGGCAAAGGCGTAGCCGATGTGTATGAGAAGGTCGCCAAGGAAATTGGCCTCGAAGTCACCGGTCGCACCGGCATCGACGGCAAGGCCAAGGATTACAAGGCGCTCGCAACCAAGATCAAGGGCTTGAACCCGGACCTGATTTATTACGGTGGAATCACCGACAATAACGCCGGTCAATTGCTTAAGGACATCCGCGGCGCGGGCATCAAGGCCACATTCATGGGCCCCGACGGAATCGCCGGCCCGGCGTTCCGCGATGCAGCTGGAAAGGACATTGCCGAAGGCGTTCTCGCGACCGCCGGCGTAGTGCCCAAGAAGCTGTTGCCACCGGAAGGTCAGAAGTTCGAAGATGACTTCGCCAAGAAGTACAACCTGACCCCCGCCGACTTCGAAATCTATGCCAAGTATGGTTATGCCGCCGCACAGGTGACCATGGCCGCGCTCGGCAAGGTTTGCGCCAAGGATCGCGATGCAGTCCGCGCCGCCATGATCGGAACCAAGGACCTGCCTACAGTCGTGGGCAAGCTCTCATTCGATAAGAACGGCGACACCACCGACACCACGATGACCGCCTTCATTTTTAAGAACGGCGAACTCGTCGAAACCGAAGCCAAGCTCGCAAAGTAAATCGCGCTACTTGCAATTCGGCTCACGAAGGCCGATAACACCAACCTAAGGTTGGTGTTATCGGCCTTTTTTGTTGACGTATTACCCACTTTTTTGCTAAAAATTGGTGAAAAAAGTGAAGGGATTGACCCCAAACCTGTGGCTATAATGTCAATCCTGTTTTAAGCATATCCTAATAAATAGACCCTGCACCTTATGGAAAAAGCGTTATCGAAACCCTCTGATCTTTCATTTTTTCAGCGCTTCAGGCGAATATTTACGCCAATCGCGATTGTGTACTTGGTACTTTTGTTTGGCCAGCAGGCCGGTCTGGAACCCGGTCGCATCATCCGCGAAATCATCGATAACCCGGTGATCATTATTCAACAGGTCATCACCGGTCTTGCAAACGCAGCCATCATCACCATCATCGCCATGGGCTACACCATGGTCTACGGCATCGTTGAAAACATCAACTTTGCCCACTCATCCGTGTTTATGCACGGCACATTTGTGGCCCTTCTGACCATGTCCATATTTGCTCAGGGCGCCACAGTGGTGCCACTCTGGGTCGCGCTGTTTGCCTTTATACCGGCCATGCTCTATTGTGGTCTGTTAAATGGCTTGGTCGAACGCTACGTCTATCGCAGCCTGCGCAAAAGCGCCCGCATTGTTGCCTTGATTGCCGGTCTTGGCACGGACTTCATGCTTCAGAACATTGGCTTGAAAATTGGTGACCTGGGGCTTATTCCAAATATAGATCGCACTGCTACTGGCGTGAAGTTTCTGCGCATCCTGGGGCTCCAGAGCGCTTCGCCCAAAAGCTTCCCGGCCGTTCAGGAGTTTTTTGCCGGTCCGGGCGTCCCCATCAACCTGCTCGAGCTCATTGACAAAAATGCCACGTTGCGCATAACTGCAGCCGATGTAATGGTTATTGCTACAGCACTGATCGCAGTGTTTACGCTCAACTGGTTTGTGCGCAATACCCGTTCAGGCAAGGCCATGCGCGCGGTTGCCCAGAACCCCGCCGCTGCCGCCATGATGGGTATCGATGTCGACCGCATCATCAACCTCACCTACATCATTGGTGGTGCGCTGGCTGGCGCAGCCGCCGTCATGTTCGGTGTCTATAACGGCACCACCAGCTCCCAGATCGGTTCAACCACCGGCTTAAATTCGTTCACGGCCGCCGTGCTCGGCGGCGTCGGAAACCTGCAGGGTGCCGCCCTCGGGGCGATTTTTATCGGGTTGCTCTCGTCCATTAGCGACCAATTTATTTCGAGTCGTTGGACCACCGCGTGGGTATTCCTCACCCTGGTGCTCGTGATGATCTTTAAACCAACCGGCTTGCTCGGCTCGGAAGGTGGCGAAAAAGCCTAATGCAGACCCCTGGAAACATGAGCTGCCAATACAGCCTGGTTTCAATCTCTTCATAATTCATGATAAACGCTAAAAAAACTCTTCTGCACAACACCGAGGCCATTGCCATCGTGGGCATGGGCGTGGTGGCATTGGTAACCGGTGGCTACAACACCATCATCTGCGCCGTCCTCGCAGGCTTCCTGATTGGCCTCACTGCAGAGCGAAAGACCGGTAGTATCGCCCGGGCTGCCGTGGTCGGACTAATCGCTTCTGTGATCACGGCCATTTGCGGTTACATTTACAACACCTACGTCATCAAGCTGCCTGAAGTGGACAACCAGGCCCCGGACCAAATTGTGAACTATCCACTTTTTGTGGCGGTGGTGGTTGGCACCCTGGTAGCCGCACTGGTCGCCGCAATCCAGAATATTCCCGTCGAGAAACGCCGCAAGCAGGGCATTATGATCTTCATGCTGGCATGCGCGCTCCTGTTCCCATTCTTTGACCAGTGCCCCACCCTGGCTTGGAATCAATTTGGCATCGGCAGCGCCATCGATCCTACTGTTGGTTGCACCACCCAAAAGACGCTTATCTGGGTGAATGCCGCAATCGTCACAATAATCTTTGCCATTCAGGCAATGGGGCTGAACATTGTGGCCGGCTACGCCGGTCTACTGGACCTGGGCTATGTGGCGTTCTTTGCAATTGGTGCTTACACGATTGGTCTGCTCAATTCCAATCATCTTGTCGATCAGGGCGTAATGTCAGCCGACAACATCTTCTTGAAATACAAGATCATGTTTTGGATCGCAATATGGGTATGTGCTGCGATGGCCGCATTCTTCGGCCTTATGTTGGGCGCGCCAACGCTCCCGCTGCGTGGTGACTATTTGGCTATCGTCACGCTCGGCTTCGGCGAAATTATTCCCGTGGCCGCCAAGAACCTTGAAGTGGTTCGCATCTTCGAACCCATTTCACTGTTCCTGCGCCAGTTGGCTGCACCGGTCGGCCAAAGTCTGGACCGAATCGATGCTTATGGCTTCTTCATCAAAAACACCCTCTGCATCTTCGGTTGTGGGCCGGCAGGCCTGAATGTGACCAATGGAACCAAGGGTATATCTCCGATTTTCGCCCCCTCAATTGCGGGATACACGTTCAAAGTCGGCGAATATGTGCCTTGGTATCTACTGGCACTCCTGATTATGGCCGTAAGCGCATTCTTTATCTGGCGCATCCGCGACAGCCGCATCGGACGCGCCTGGGTCAGCATGCGCGAGGATGAGCTCGCCGCCAACGCCATGGGCGTGGATCTTGTGCGTACCAAGCTGCTCGCCTTTATCATCGGTGCCATGTTCTCCGGCTTTGCCGGCGGCTTCTATGGCAGCTATGTCTCATTTATCGAGCCAGGCTCATTCGCCTTTGATATATCAGTCATCGTGCTTGCCATGGTCATCCTGGGTGGTTCGGGCAACATCGTCGGCGTACTCGTGGGCGCATTTCTAATCAAGATCGTCGATCTGGTGGTTTTGGAAAAAATCAAACAGCTCTTGAATGGATTAATCCAGCACTTCCTGATCGTGGGCGCCGACAATCCCGGTTTGGGTGCCTTTATTCAGCGCTTCCTCGACGCCACTTCATTCAAGGTGCTTATCCTTGGTCTTATTCTGGTGGTCATGATGAAGGTCCGCCCCGAGGGCTTGATCCCCGCGGCCACCGCCAAACGTCAGGCGTGATCGCGAAGATTGGTGGGACGTGGGTAATGCCCGCGCCCCACCAATCTTCGATATTCATTGGAAATCTTCAGCCAGCTCGTCCTGATCGGTCTTAGCAACGGCGGCATTATTGCGCTCAACGCAATTGCGGTCACCGTGATCTATTGTGCCGTCCGGACGTTGAACCTGGCCCATGGTGATGTCTATGGTCTGGCCTCGGTCATGACCATGGTGGTCCTGCGTAGCATTCTTCCCATAGATGGCACGCCGGCTACGCCGCTGCAGGTTCTGCTTGCCGTTCCGCTGGCATTCATGCTGACTATTGCGTTCGGCGTGTTGCTGAACATGTTTGTCGAGTTCTTCGGGTTCCGCGTGTTTCGCGGACAATCGCGCCTTGCGCCCATCATCGCCACGCTTGGGCTCAGCTACATGCTGTATCAATTTGCCCTGGTCTGGCGTCAGTTGCTTCCAACCTTCAGCCGCGGCAATCACCACAGTGTTCCTGGCGTGCCCGAGTTGCCGCGCGATGCCATCCCGGCCATCTTCCCCAAGCTTGATGTGTTCCAAGCTCTGGGCATAAACATCAACGTCCAGTTTGATGTCAAGGACTTGGTCATCATCCTGAGCGCGCCAATTGCCGCCTTTCTCGTGAGCCGGTTCCTGCAACGCACCCGTTTGGGCAAGTCCATCCGTGCGGTGGCGCAGAATGAAGTGGCCGCCCAGATCGTCGGTATCAATCTAAACGGCACAATCCGCGCCGCGTTCATGGTCGGTGGCGCCTTGGCGGGTCTTGGTGCATTTATATTCGCGGTTACGGTCGAGCGCCCGGTCGCCAACCAAGGCGCACAAAGCGGATTGGTTGCATTCACCGCGGCCATCCTGGGTGGCATTGGCAACCCAATCGGCGCGCTTGTCAGCAGTTTGATCGTGGGTGTGTTTGCCGCGTTTAGCGATTACCTGTTTGACGGCCGCTGGACGCCCGCGTTTATATACATCCTGCTGGTCGGCCTGCTTATGTGGCGACCCAGTGGATTGGCGTCCGAAGAGCGATCCAGCGAGTTGCACAGCCAGCGCAGCGAAACCATCGTATTGCGCGCTTCGCGCAGCAATGCCGCGCTCAAACCGGGCATGGTGCTGGTCAATCTCATCCCGCTCGTGTTGCTCTATCCCTTGATTGTTCCGCTCATCGGCGAGTATTACCTGCCAATCGTCAACAATTTGCTGGTCTGGATCATCTTCGCGCTCGGCCTTACCATCCTCCTTGGTTTTGCCGGCGTGCTCGATGTGGGCTATGCCCTAAACTTCGCGATCGGTGGCTACGTCGCCGCCTACTTGACCGGCCCGGCCATGGCCTGGCGTGATCGCTTCATCGGCGGTATCGTGCCCGACGGCGCAATCGTGATTGTCATTGTCATGTTGATCACGGGCGCGCTTGGCATGGTCAAAGGCTGGATCACGTCCCGTATGCGCACCGATTACCTGGCCATCGCCACAATGGCCTTGAGCCTGATCATGCGCGACGTGCTCAAAAACGGCGGCATCGGCGGCGTGGGCGGCTTTAGCGCCATCCCCGTGCCAACCATGTTTGGCTTCAAGCTTGACAATTTCACCTATCAATATGCGCTGCTGATCCTTGTGGTTGCGCTGCTCGTGATCGGCAGCTACCGCCTGCTAAACAGCCGCACCGGTCGAGCCCTCGCCGCCATT
Organism: Chloroflexota bacterium; assembly: GCA_025354985.1. GTDB lineage: Bacteria > Chloroflexota > Anaerolineae > J036 > Brachytrichaceae > AQU-03. The sequence continues at coordinate 106,811 of JANXLU010000053.1, read as the reverse complement.
CGCGAAGATGAATACGCAGCCGAAAGCAGCGGCGTAAACGTGCCGCTCTATAAATCGCTATCCTTCTTCATGGGTGACAGCATTGCCGGCCTGGCCGGCTGTCTATATGCCATGATCCTCAGCTACATTGAGCCCAGCCTGGCCGACTTCAGCACCTCGGTCATGGTGCTGGCCATGGTCAGTATCGGCGGCGTCGGCAACATCGCCGGCGCCGTGTTGGGCGCCGTCGCAATCTTCGGAATGGACCGCGTGGCCATTCCGCTGTTTGAAGGCCTGTTTGGCGACCAAGCGTTTGTCATGTTTAGTGTCCGTGAGCTCAGCTACCTGTTGTTTGGGTTGGCGCTCTACGGCTCGGTATTTTTTGCCAGCAGGCAGCTTAGAATAAAATCGATGGAGCAAAGTTAAATGCCAGAAGAGATTCTCCTCAAGGCCGATGCCGTTACCAAACGGTTTGGCGGCCTCACCGCAGTAAACAAGGTCGATTTCGTCATCACCAAGGGCATGATCGCCGGGTTGATCGGCCCAAACGGCGCCGGCAAGACCACGTTCTTCAATAACATCACCGGTCTGTACACCCCGACCGAAGGCGAAATCTATTTCAACGGCGAACCAATCACCGGGTTAAAGCCGCACGTTATTCAAGAGAAGGGTATCAGCCGCACCTTTCAAAACATCCGCTTGTTTGGTCAGCTCAGCGCGATTGAAAACGTGCTGGTGGGTATGCACACCCGGCTCAAGGGCAATGTGCTGGAAGCCTTCTTTCGCCCACCCCGTGTGATCAACGAGGAAAAGAAAGCCCGCGAAAAGGCGCTCTACCTGCTGGACTTTGTCGGCTTGGGTCGCAAAACCGCCGAATATGCCGCACGCAGCCTGCCCTATGGTCTGCAGCGTCGTCTTGAAATTGCACGCGCCCTTGCCAGCGACCCCAAGCTGCTGCTATTGGACGAGCCCACGGCCGGCATGAACCCCCAGGAGAAAAAGGAACTGACCGACCTGGTGGATCACCTCCGGAAGGAGCTGGGCGTCACCGTGCTTCTCATCGAACATGACATGCGTGTGGTCATGGGTATCTCTGATCGCGTCAGCGTGCTCGATCACGGTGAAAAGATCGCCGAGGGCCTGCCCAAGGAAGTGCAAAACAACCCCAAAGTCATCGAGGCCTATCTGGGCACTGGTGCCGCAGCCGAAGGTGCATAACATGTCAATACTTGAACTCAACAACGTCCACACGTTTTACGGCAACATTCATGCCCTTAAAGGCATCACCATCAACGTCAATGAAGGCGAGATCGTCACCCTGATTGGCAGCAACGGCGCGGGCAAGACCACCACGCTGCGCACCATTCAGGGTCTTCTCAAGCCCCGCGAAGGCTCGATCAAACTCAAGGGCGAGGAAATATCCAAGATACCCGCCCACGAAGTGGTCAAACGCGGCGTCAGCCAAAGCCCGGAAGGTCGCCTAACCTTTCCACGCATGACTGTAAAAGAAAACCTTGAAATGGGCGCGTTCCAGCGCAGCGACAAGGAAGGCATCGCCGCGGATATGGAAAAGGTATTCGGCCTGTTTCCGCGGCTGAAGGAGCGCATCAGCCAGCGTGCCGGAACCATGTCTGGTGGCGAGCAGCAAATGCTGGCCATGGGTCGCGCGCTCATGGCAAACCCCAAGGTGCTCCTGTTGGATGAGCCCTCGATGGGTCTGGCGCCGATCCTCGTCGACCTGATCTTCGACATCATCCGCGAGCTCCATCGCCAAAAGACCACGATCCTGCTGGTCGAGCAAAACGCGCGTCTCGCGCTCGGCGTGGCCGACCGTGGGTACGTGCTGGAGACCGGCGAAATCGTGCTCAAGGGTGATGCCAAAGACCTGCTCACCAGTCCTGAAGTCAAAGCCGCCTACCTCGGCGAACGCGGCCACTGATCCCGGTATGCCCCGCGCTCCTGTGTGCGGGCTTCCACCGGTCTACTGACCGGCAGCCCGCGGTAATCACCAATACCCCGCACCATTACCGCCTCGCAGTTATCGGCGCGAAACGCATACAATCGCGAGATGGACTTATTGGTTCGAAGTGGTCAGTTGGTGCTGCCGGATCGGGTGGAGCGGGACTGGTGTTTATTTGCGCGGGATGGGGTGATTCGCTGGGTTGGTGCACACATGGATGCACCCGACGGCGCCCGGGTAATCGATGCTTCGCGGGACATAGTCATGCCGGGATTCGTGGACGTTCACGTCCATGGCGGTGCGGGCGCGGATACGATGGATGCCACACCAGAGGCGCTGCGGACGATGAGCGCATGGTATGCGGCGCACGGGTGCACAAGCTACCTGGCCACGACCATGACCGCGTCGGGCGCGGACATAGTGAGCGCACTTGCGGCCATCAAGCATCACATGGCTTCGGGTGAGGCCGGGGCCGAGGTGCTGGGCGCGCACGTCGAAGGGCCGTATCTAAACGCGAAGTGGTGCGGAGCGCAGTCGCCGGCGCTTATTCGCCCGGCGGATACGGCTGAGTACGCGGCCTGGTTTGCGACCGGGGTGGTGCGGCTGATGACGATCGCTCCGGAGGTTGCCGCGAACGCCGGGATGATTGCAACCGCACTGTCACACAACTGTCAGATTGCGCTGGGTCACACGGACTGTACGTATGCACAGGGGCTTGCTTATTTTGCCCAGGGCGCAAACCAAACCACGCACACGTATAACGCGATGCGCGGGTTGCATCACCGAGAGCCTGGTCTGGTGGGCGCGGTGATGGACTCGGCAGACACGTTTGCCCAGCTCATTCCAGATGGCATCCATGTGCACCCGGCGGCGATTCGGGCGCTATATCGCGCCAAGGGCGCGGACCGGTTGGCCGTGATCACGGATGCACAACGGGCATCCGGCATGCCGGATGGGGAGTATTACGATTTGGGTGGGCAGCGCACCTTTGTCAAGGATGGTCGGGCTACCCTGGCCAACGGCACGCTGGCGGGTTCAGTGGTGACGACGGATGTGGCATTTCGCAACATTCTGGCGGCAACCGGGTGCACGCTGCCCGAGGCGGCGCGGATGTGTTCAGATACACCGGCTCGCAGCATCGGCTTGGGTGCGCGCAAGGGGCGATTGACGGCGGGGCAGGACTGCGATCTGGTGATCCTGGACCCGGTGCTAACGGTGGTTGGGACGGTGGTGAAGGGAAACTATTTGCCGTTGATCAACGCACCCCTTCAGCGGGTGGCGGATGCTTCTGCAGGTATGGGGTAACGCAACCCCTCCAAAAGGGCATCCCTTCGACATGCACAGGCTCTCTATAACGATGCGATGAGAATGACGTGTAGTTCAAGCGGGCCGTGAACGCCGAATACAGGGACGAACTCGATGTCGGAGGTGCGGCTGCGACCGGTGATCAAGGTGACGTTGCTGCTGTGATCAAACAGCGTGGCGCCGTCGGCCCGCACCCGCGTAACCCAGTCTTCAAGCCGGGGGATTAGCTGTGAACGTGTGACCAGCGCAATATGATGGGGCGGGAGCAGACTGGCCTGGCGTGAGCGGGCCGCACCGTTTGCCAGCACAAGCGTGCCGGTGGTTGCAATTGCATATTGGCAGCCGGTAATGCCAGCCTCGGACGCTGCGACGCTTCGGTTCTCGCTCGTCGACGTGCGAATGTTCAAGTGCGCCAATAGCGCGGGAACGCCCGTAAGTGGCAAGTCATCCCATACCGAGGCCTGGGTGGTTTGTTTTGCGCGCAGAAGCGCTCCAAGTTGCAGGAGCGCGTCAGCGGGGTCAGCTGCCTGATGCAGCTCGCCCTTTACGCGTTCTAGCTCGGTGCTGAAGCGCGCAACCAAGTCTTCATCTGGCGCCAGTCGCGTCACGGGAACCAAGTCATCGGCCGACTTTGCACCACTTACAGTGCCGGCAAAGGGCGCCCGTGGAGAGACCGCAGCGCGGACCCGGCGCAGGACCTCGTCACGCGCGGAACTATTTTCGGTGCCAGGGGCCATAATTGATGCGCAACATGATTCAACGACTTGTGTTTGGCCCGCATCGCCTTGAAACCAGCCATGCGGAGGATCGGCCGTATGTTATCGCAGCCCGGCATTCGGCGCAAGCCGACCATGGAGCGCGGGCAACTTGCCCGCCGTTCGACGCCAGCCGACCTCCTCGAGTCCCGCAACTCAGTACTCAAAAAACCGGCAAGACGCCGTCCACCCCCCTCACGGAAACAACCTGCGCGTCTTAACCTCACTGACCGCATCATCCCGAAACCGATACAGCATCGCCGGGCGCCCCTCGCCACTCGTGCGCTTGTTCACCTGCTCAATCACAATCGCCTGCAAAATGCGCCGCCGAAAGTTGCGCTTATCCAGCTTCTGCCCAAGCACGGTCTCATACGCGCGCTGCAACTGGGTCAGCGTGAACTCTGGCGGCAGCATGCGAAAGCCCACCGCGCTATATTCCAACTTATAGCGCAGACGCTTAAGCGCATAGGTCACGATGTTGGCGTGATCAAAACCCATCTCGGGCAGCTTATATACGCTCTTCCACTCGGTATCGTCGGTGTCCGGCCCGGGCTCGACAGCCAGCGGCCCGGGGACCAGGGCCAGATATGTCACCGTGATAGTTCGACCGCGCGGGTCGCGCTTTACGTCGCCAAACGTGTAGAGCTGCTCCATATGAATGTCGCGCACGCTGGTTTTTTCAAACAACACGCGCACCGCGGCGTCTTCAAGGCTCTCATGCGGAATCACGTGCCCGCCGGGAATCGTCCACTGATGGGCAAAGGGTTGCAACTTTCGTTTTACGAGCAAGACCTGCAGGTCATCGCCGCGGAGCGCAAAGATCACCACGTCCGTTGTTACTGAGATGCTTGAATCCATGAACTTCTCAGTATAATCTCTAAAGCGTCACTAAGACACGAAGCGGCTTGCCGCATTTCAAATTGGCCAATCGCGGTAACGCGCGCACGAACTCGGCAAAAACGCATCAACGTTTGACGAAAAACTGCTTCATGCATGCGCAAAACCGTCCTGCTCACGTAAAGGTCGCCACTATTTCAGTCGCGTGCACGCTCACCCTGTTGTGCAGCTGCGGCGAAAGCGGCGGCGGCAAGCCCATTGCACCCACCTCCCCACCCCGCGCCACGCCAAGAATGTTGGGCACGGGCATGCCCGCGCTGGAAGACGTCCCAAATCGCCCGCTATATGCCATAAACGTGACCCTGGACTATGCCAATGGCTCACTAACCGTGCAAGAGCGCGTGGAGTTTAAGAATCCCTCAAATGTGCCGTTACGGCAAATCAAATTCAACGTGCCCCCGGCCCGGCACCCAAATGCGATCACGGTCAAGGATGCCCGCGTATTTGGTCAACCCGCCAATTTGCGGTTTGATCCGGTGGGCACCGCGCTCATCGTCACCCTACCGGCCCTGCTGCCCACCGATGCCGCCATCGCACTGACGTTTGACTACACGCTCAAGCTGCCCCCCGCCGAATCCATGGTTGGCGCCATCGGTGGCGATGACAGCAGCTCCGGACCAAACGCGCTGATCGCCGGCCACTGGTATTTGATGCTCGCGCCCTGGCGCGATGGCAACTGGGACACCCCCGGCTTCTATCCCGTTGGAGACAGCTACAACGATGAGCTGGCCGATTATGACGTCACGATCCTCGCGCCCGATGGCGTCACGGTGGCTGGCGCCGGTGATGAGCAGCACAATGGTCGCCAATGGCGCTATTCACTCCGCAATGCCCGCGTGTTCGCCTTTGGCGCCAGTGATCAGTTTGCGGTTGAGAAGGACGATATTGTGATCGATGGCATCGAAATCTATCACTACGCGCTAAAGAAGCACGCAAACCTCAGCGGTCACGTATTGATCACCGCCGAGCGCGCGCTCAAATTGTTTGGCCAGTTGTATGGGCCCTATCCATACAAGACGCTGCGGATCATCGAGACCGACCGCGCCCAGGGACAGGAATACAGCGCCGTGGTTGGGCTTGGCAGCGTGCTCTATGAGCGCTATCCCGGCGGCGGTTCGCGGCATGACTTGATCGCCAGCACCGCCCACGAGATCAGCCATCAGTGGTGGTTTCAAACCGTGGGCAATGACCAGATCAAAACCCCCTGGCTGGACGAATCCTTTGCCCGGATGGCCGAGGTCAAGTTCTATGAGGCCTACTATCCCAACGATGTCGACTGGTGGATGGAGAACTATCTCCGGAGCAAGAAACCAACCGGCGCCATCGATGGCACGCTTGGGTCCTTCGGTGATTCGCAGGCCTACTTAAACGGCGTATATCGACGCGGCGCGATGTTTTTGCTCGACGTGCGCACCGCCATGGGCACCACGGCCTTTGACGCGGCCATGAAGGATTACTTCGTGGTTGAGACCGACAAGATCACCAACGCCAACGCGTTTTTTGACGCCCTGGCGCGCAATTCCAATGCGGATCTCTCGGTCATCGTGCGCGACTATTTTGCAAACCCACCCGTGCTGCCCTGCAAGATCAGCGCCAACGCACCCGGATGTCGCAAATAGCCACCGCAGCCATCACCTTACCGCGGCATCAACCGATGGCACGAGGCGCGCTACGATCTCGTCAATCTCGGTTTCCGTGCAGTTAAACGGCGGCGCAATAATGATGTGATCACCCGAAACGCCGTCGGCTGTTCCGCCACCCGGATACACCAGCATCCCATGTTGCATGGCCTCCGTCTTCACCCGCGCCCACACCCCGCGGCTGGCCGGGAACGGCGTCTTGCTGGCGCGATCGGCCACCAGTTCGATCCCTGCAAACAAACCCCGCCCGCGAATGTCTCCCACATTCAGGTGCCCGTCCAGCGCCTGATGCAGCCGCGCAAACAACTGCGCCCCGCGTTCCCGCACATTGTCCAACAGGTGCTCATCTTCAATCGTCTTTTGCACCTCAAGCGCCACCGCGCAGGCCACCGGGTGCGCGGTATACGTGTGCCCGTGTTGAAAGAACCCGGAACCGGCCTCCAGGCAATCGTGGATGCGCTCGCTCACCATCATCGCGCCAATGGGTTGATATCCCGCCCCCAGACCCTTGGCCATAATCAAAATGTCCGCAGTGATGCCCTCATCCTCACACGCAAACATCCGGCCGGTGCGCCCCATCCCGCTCATTACCTCATCCAAGATCAGCAACACGCCATACTTGTCGCACACTCCGCGAATCTTTTGGAAATAGCCCGGCACCGCGGGCACGCACCCAAGCGCCGCGCCCACCACGGTCTCCGCGATAAAGGCCAGTACTTTCTCTGCGCCCACCTCAAGAATCGTGGCCTCAAGCTCAACCGCCAGCCGCTGCCCGTACTGTTCCGCGGACTCACCCGACAACTGATGCCGATAGCTGTAACACGGTGATACCTGTCGCGTGGGCATCAGCAGCGGCAGATACGGCGCGCGCCGACCAACATGACCGCTCACCGCCAGCGCACCCAGCGTGTTGCCGTGATAGCTGCCCATTCGGCTGATAAAGACCGTCCGCTCGGGCTGGCCATTTTCAATGTGAAATTGGCGCGCCAGCTTGAGCGCGGCCTCCATCGCCTCCGAGCCGCCCGAGGTAAAGAACGCATACCGCAACCCGTCCGGCGCGCGCTCGGCCAGCCAGGTGGCCAACGCCTCAATGTCCGGCGTGGTGAAGAAGGACGAATGGGCAAACGCCACCGCGCGCGCCTGGCGTTCCATCGCCTGGGTCACCCGCGGGTGCCCATGACCCAGGCACGACGTGGCCGGGCCGCCCGACGCGTCGATGTAACGCTTACCGACGCTGTCGGTCAGGTAAATGCCCTGACCCGCGACAACCGTGGGCAATGTGTGCTTCAAACTACGATGAAACGTGTTGGACATGGTTTTTGGTTTGTGATTAGCGCTTTGTGATTAGTGTGTAACGATCAGTCATTGGTCAGGAACTCGGCGGCCGCCTGAAGCGGGTGCAGCTCATGCCGGGCGACCCGGTCAACCAACTGTGCCACGTGGTCGCCCGCCCGGGCCTGTTGCAAATCCAGCCGGTTGCGCACCTGATCTTCCACGACCTTAAGCAAACGCCGGCCGGCGATGGCGCGCACGCGCACCGCCAATTGCGCGCTCGATTGCAACCAGGCATAATGCGCCAAAATCGCGTCCAGCACCTCGCCTATCCCGCTCCCCTGATCCGCGCTGGACGCCAGCACCGGCGGCGTCCATGCCCCGGCCGCCGGGTGCTCGCCCAGGCTGAGCGCCTCTTTCAAATCCGACACCGTGCGCTGCGCCTCCGGCTTGTCCGCCTTGCTCACCACATGCACATCCGCAATTTCAAGAATGCCGCTCTTGATGGCCTGCACTCCGTCACCCATCCCGGGCGCGCTCACCACGCACACCGTGTGCGCGGCGCGCGCGATATCGATTTCATCCTGACCCACACCAACGGTCTCGATCATGATCAGATCAAACCCGGCGGCATCCAATACATCCACCACATCCAGCGCCGCGGCCGACAGCCCGCCCATCGCCCCGCGACTGGCCATGCTACGGATAAACACCCCGTCATCGGTGCTCAGATCGGCCATCCGAATGCGATCACCCAGGATCGCCCCACCGCTAAACGGACTGGAGGGATCGATGGCAACCACCCCGACGCGCAACCCGCGCTGGCGGGCCTGCCCAGCCAGCGCGCGCACCAGGGTGCTTTTACCGCTCCCCGGCACGCCCGTCACCCCCGCAATGTGCGCCCTGCCTGCGTGGCCATACAGCGCGCGCGCCGGCTGGCCGCGCTCGGCCAGCGTCATCAGCCGCGCGATGGCGCGCGCGTTGCCGGCCATTGCTTGGCTGACGAGGTCATTTGGCATCAATGTTGTCACGGCGATGGGGCAATGATAGTGCGCCCTACCAAGCCGCTCCCCAGGACCCTGACAAAGCCGCGCCTTGGCCGGCCTAGGCTGCACAAAGTGCGCCGCCAGATAAAGCTCACGCCGGCCGTCGACGAATATCTGCGACTGCTTGGCGAAGGTCAGTTGAGCGCGGGTATCGAGCGAGCAGCCGAGTTATCCCGGGCCACCAATGCTGCATCAGGTGAGGACATGCTCTTGCAGGCGCTTGAAGCGCGCGGCATCCCGCAGCAGCGCGGCACCCAGGCCCGCGCCCTCATGAAAGACCTCGGTCATTTCAAAAACGTCACCGTTTCGATCAAACAGGCGCGTTTCGCGGGTCTCGGGAACATAGTAGAGCTCATCAGCCATCTTTGTGCAACAGCAGCACGTCAATTGGTCCGCTAATCCGCTGCCGTACAAATACAGGTAGGGGCTAAGCATTCCCTGCAATACCTCGGCATTCGGTGCTTGTTGGCGAATGCTTCGCCCGGTACGCCCGTTATCCACGGTCGCGCGTGCAATAATCCCCTTTCCGTCGCCACATGGTCGGGCGTTCCGGTCACCGCCCGCACCATCGGGGTCTTGCGTTCCGGGCGAAGCATTGGCAATTACGTACGGGCGATCCTGGGTATGGTGGCCAATGCTTAGCCCCTACAAATACGCAATTCAACCCGCGCAGTACTTCGTGGGTCACTCCGCATTATGGTAGGAACGCCCGTAATCCACGGTCGCGCAATCCGGCACAACGCCCATGCTCGCCCAGCGCACCAATATCCATGACAGCCCCACGAACCTGCGCTATACCCGGCCGGGGGCCTGCCAAACGATCTGCCCGCCGCACACGGTCATCGTCACCGCAATGTCCTTGATCGCCTCGGCGTCACACGCAAAGTAGTCCGCGTCCAGCACGCACAGGTCGGCCAGCATCCCTTCCGCGATTGGGCCCTTGATACGCTCCTCTCGCGTCAACCACGCCCCCGCCACCGTGCACGCGCGCAGGGCCTCTTCGCGGGTCACGGCTTCGTGCGGGGCGACTGGCGTGCCTTTGTGGCTCTTCCGCGTCACCAGCGCATACAGGCTGACCATCGGGTTGCACCACACCGTCGAGGGCACGTCGCTGGTCGCGATCACCGGGATCCCCCGATCCAGATAGGTGCGCATCGGCTTATAGCGGTTGGCCAGCTCCGGGCCGCAATCCCGCGCCACGTCATCGCCTTCGTAGTAGATGAAGGTGGGCTGTATCACCGCCGCGATCTGATGCTCGGCCATCCACGTCAGGCTGTCCTCCGTGGCGAAATACGCGTGGATCAGGTTGTGCCGGTGGTCGGCCCAGCCCGGGGTGTCCTTCAGCCGCACCGCACGCATCGCGTCCGGTTGCGATGGCACCTCGCCATCCAACACCGCCGCAAACGCCGCGGCGCTTTCATGATGCGCCCGGTCCCCGATCGCGTGGATCCCAATGTCCCACCCCAGCTCATGCCCGGTTTCAAAATACCGCCGCAACTGAGCCGGGTTCAACCGGTTGTAATCCCGCACCACGCTCTCGCCCACAAAAGGCTGAAACATCCACGCGGTGTGGCTGGTGGTCCCGCCATCCACCGCCATCTTAAGCCCACCCAGGCTCAGCCACTCATCCCCAAGACCGGAGAAAACGCCCACGTTGCGCGCGCGCTCGTCGCAGGTCGCCTCGCTTTCGTGCTCGCGAAACCCGTGCCAGCTCACCATCAGGTTGCAGCGCATCTTCAGCCGACCGGTGCGGTGCGCGGTCATGTAGGCCTGCATCTCCCACGGCATCAGCCCAGGCTCCAAAATGCTGGTGATACCCAACCGGTGATAGACCGTGGTCACGGATTCAAGCGCCGCCAGACACTCGTCCAGCGTGGGGTCCGGCAGCAGGTTGCGCACAAACAGCTTGGCCGCCGCGCGCAGGATGCCGCTGGGCGATCCATCCGCCAGGTGTTCGATCTTGCCGCCCGTCGGGTCGGGCGTGTGCGCGTCCACGCCCGCGCGTGCCAGCGCCGCGGTGTTGACCACGTCCATGTTAAAGAACCGCTTAAGCACAACCGGATGCGCGGTCGTCGCGGCGTCCAAATCATGCCGGTTCGGCAGGCGCTGCTCGGCAAAGTTGCTCTCGTTCCAGCCTTCGCCGATGATCCACTGCCCAGCCGGTGTATGCTCACCGGCCTCCCGCACGAGGGTTGCCATCTCCGCGATACTGGCGCACTCGTCCAGCCGCACCCGGCTCAGTTTCAGGCCCTGCTCCAGCATGTGGTTGTGCGCATCGTTAAATGCCGGGATCACGCTTGCGCCCTGCAGGTTCACCACGGTCGTCCCCGGGCCGGCCAGCGCACCCACCGCGGCGTCATCCCCCACCGCGACAAACCTGCCATTGAGACAGGCGACGGCGCTTGCGGTCGGCCAGCCCGCATCAAGCGTATGAATCTTTCCGTTGGTAAGGATCAGGTTTGGATGCATGGTGTTGTCTCAGTGCAAATCTGTGGCCACCGCGCCGCGTGGTGTCAGCGTGATCAGCGCGCCCGATACCCAGCTGGGCCAGGGCTTTTGATACGGCCCGCTCATGTCTTCCCAAACAATGTCATGAATTTCAGCCGTGAGCGGTTTTTGCGCAAGGTAGCGAATGGTCTGACCCATGTCACGCCCGTCGCTCTTGGCCGCCACGCAATGCTGGTTAAACCCCCAATAGTCACCTGTGCCCAGCATGTCAAACCCGGCTTGCACCGTGGCGTGGCACAGCTCAAGTCCGCCCTCGTTTGGCGCCTTGGCAGTCTCCGCGATGTCGCCATAGGCCAGGCCATGGTGAAACGGGTCGGCCGTCCCCAGCAGCACCGCGCCCGCGGCCATCAGCCGCTGCAGCTCGGCCATCCCCGGCAGCAGGTGCGGTCGTCCACCCGCAAGATAGGGGTAGCGCACCACCAACTCCGGCACGGCCTGGCCCAGCGCCGTCCTGCGCCGCGCTTCAACCCCCCACAAATACTCAAAATGGATCATGCTAAATTCGCACTGCCAATCCTCGCGACCCGGCAGCCCGCGCCCCTGAATACCCTGGGTTGGCTCGCTCAGCACATCCCCACCAGCGGCTACCCGCACGCGCGCGTCTTGCAGGTCATCCGTCAGCGCATGCAGCACGCCGATGGCCAGCACGATCGGTGCGCCACTATCCACTGCGGCGTGTATCCCCGCGGCAAGGTGATGACCACACACCTCCACGCTTACATGCGGAAAAATGACTGCTCCGCCGCTCTTAAGCGCGGGCGCAAGGTTCCATTGGCGCCCGCGCTCCAAAATCTTCAGCGCGCCCGCGTCACCAAGCGCCGCGTTCTTTTTGTCGGCCGCTGCGCGAAAGTCGGGTATATCGGATCGTTGAGCCATGAGAAAAGATTGTAGCCGCGGATCACAAATTTGCCCGGGCAACCGCGTCATCCCACGCACCGGTTTCTTCAGGTTCATACCGCACAAGCTCACCCATCTCCGCCACCAGTGCGCGCGCCTGTGCAATGTCCTTCAATTCGCCCAGCGCAATAAACTGCAACAGCGCGTTGCCGATCACCGTGGATTCAACCGGCCCGGCCAATACACGCAGGCCTGTGGCGTTGGCGGTCATCTGGCACAGCAGCGTATTTTGTGACCCGCCACCCACAACGTGAATGGTGTCCACCGGCCCACCCGTCAACTCACGCAAGGTGGTCACGATCGCGCGATAGGCGCAGGCCAGGCTCTCAAACACACATCGGGCCACTTCCGCCGGGCTCTGAGGCACCGGCTGCCCGCTCTCGCGGCAAAGATTCTGGATCAGCCGCGGATGATCACCCGGTGGCAGGAAACGCGGATCGTTGACGTCGATGATCGATCGCAAGGCCGGTGCCGCACCCGCCAGCTCAACCAGCAGGGCGTAGGTGAGTGGCTCACCGGCGGCTTCCCAGGTGGCCCGGCACTGTTGAATGATCCACAGACCCATCACGTTTTTGAGCAGCCGCGTGGTGCCCCCGGCCCCGCCCTCGTTGGTCATGTTCGCGGCCAGCGCCGCCGTGGTGATGACCGGCGCGCCCACCTCCATGCCAACCAGGCTCCAGGTGCCGCTGCTGATATACACGGATCGGGGCGTACTCAGCGGCACGCCAATGACCGAGCTGCCGGTGTCATGGCAGGCCGGTGCAATCACCGACATTCCCTCGTAAGTTCCGATCAATGTGCCTGGCGAAATAACGGTTGGAAATATCCGCTGCGGGATGTCAAGCGCCTGCATAAGATCCGTGGCCCAGGCGCCCGCGCGCGGATCGTAAAGTTGAGTGGTGGTGGCGTTGGTAAATTCGCAGGTCCTTTCTTCGGTCAGCCAATAGTTGAGCAGGTCTGGAATTGTCAAAAAGGTTTGAGCCGCAGCCAGCTGTGGCGACCGCGATGCGACCAGGCTCGCCAGCTGATAGATCGTGTTGATCGGCAGAAACTGAATACCGGTCTGTTCAAACACCGTGGTGCGCGGGACGCGGGCAAACACCCGATCCATCATTCCGGTTGTGCGCGCATCCCGATAGTGCACCGGGTTCCCAAGCAACGCGCCCGCCGAATCCAGCAGCGCGAAGTCAACCCCCCAGGTGTCCACCCCCAGGCTGCGCGGGTGCAGCCCGGCCGCCTTGCGCACGCCGTCCTTGATATCGCGCCACAGCCGCAGCACATCCCAATGAAGCGTGCCGTGCACGCTCACCGGAACATTTGGAAACCGATGCACATCTTCCAGCGTCAGCGCACCATTCCGCAGGTGAACCGCCATCACCCGACCGGATTCAGCACCAAGGTCAATTGCAAGAACAGTTTGATGCGTCATGTCACATTCAGTTCCTCCTCAAGCGGCATCAGCCCGCGCAACCGCGTCGGCACAATCCGCAACGCCACCACAAATGATGCCGAGTAACTATCAACGGTCATCCCCATTTCCAGTATTTCAGCGCGATACTTTTGCACATAGTCCGGTTGCGCACGCACCGGTGCCGCGCTCGGGTCAATCCGCGCCTCCCCGTGGAACACCTGAATATCGGTGCCACTCGGGCCGGCGTCAAAGTGCAGCGCCACCTCTGGATGAAGCCGAATATGCTGCACCTTGTGGGTGGTCGCCAGGCTATAGATCAGGAAGGAGGCATCTTGCCAGATAAACCAGACCGGTCTGGGTTGGGGCACGCCGGCGCGCGAGCTGGTCGTCAGCCAGATGACGCGCTCGGTGTTGATGCGTTCCAACGCGCGCCGTCCGGTTGCCGTGCTGAAATCCAGGCTCATGGATTTGGCCCGGTCGCAACCCTCCGGGACGGATCGGCAATCCATTCGCTAAACGACCCGGCGTATATTTTGGGCATGGCCAGCCCGGCATGCAGGTGCAGCATCGCAGCGTGCGCTGCGGTGACCCCGCTGCCACAGGAGAACACGACGTGGTCGGCATCGCGCCCGTCCTCGGCCTCGGCGAATTGCGCTAGCAGCGTGTCGGGTGCGACATGCAACCCATCGGCGCCAAGGTGCTGGTTGAATGGCAGGTTGCGTGACCCAGGGATGTGGCCACCCACCGCGTCAATCGTCTCATTTTCACCGCGATAGCGATCCGCGGTGCGCACATCAAGCAAGGCATACACCGGATCATGACGCAGCTTGTCAACCATGGCCAAATCGACGTTTAGACCGGAAACAAAGTGCGGCGTAAAGCTGCCCCGCGCGCGAACCTCGGTGCCGGGGCGCGTCGGCAGCCCGGCTTTCTCCCAATGACCAAACCCGCCATCCAACACAGCAACCTTGGTATGACCCGCCCAGCGCAGCAGCCACCACAAGCGCGAGGCCATCACCCCGTTGTTGGCGTCATAGCTCACCACCTGGCTGGCGTTGGTTATCCCCAACTTCTCAAACGCGGCCACACAGCCGGCCTCGTCCGGGATCGGGTGCCGCCCGGTTTTTCCCGGGATCGCGGGGCCGCTCAGATCATGCCCCAAATGAGCATAGTCCGCGCCGGGGATGTGCCCGGCCTGGTAGTCGCGCTCGCCCTGACTGGAATCGGTCAGCGAATAGCGGCTGTCCACAAAGACCCAATCCGGGTCCGCCAGGTGCGCGTGCGCATCTGCGCAGGAGATCAGCGTTTCAAAGTTCATTGTTGCCATGGATCAAAGGATACCGGAATCACCTCCGGAACGCAACCGACCTTGTTGTTTGTGACAGATAATCTAATCAATGAACGTCAATGACTTTGTCGTGCCCCAGTTACACGGAATGCGCGGCTACATTCCAACCCCGACCGCCGGGCAAATGGCGCAGAAACTGGGTCTGCCGCTCAGCGCAATGATCAAGCTGGACGCCAACGAGAATGTGATGCCGCCATCGCGGGTGGTGTTGGACGCGATGGCATCCACACCTCCAAACCTGTATCCCGATCCTGATCAAAATCTGTTGCGCGACGCGCTATCGAATTATCTGGGGGTCGATCGCAAACACATTTTGTGCGCAAATGGCGGTGATGAAATCCTGCACCTGATCTTTCGCATTTTTGTCGGGCCCGGTGATGGGGTGATTGACTGCCCGCCAACGTTTGGCGTGTATGCACACGAGGCCGCGCAGGCGCACGCCAACTATGTGGCCGTGCCGCGCCGGGCGGACTTCTCAATCGACGTGGACGCCGTGGAAGCTGCGGTAAGAAACACGCCCAGGGCAAAGGTGTTGTTTGTCACCAATCCAAACAACCCTGATGGCTCGGTCACCTCACCCGCCGATCTGAGTCGCCTGATGGCACTGCCGATCATGGTGGTAGTTGACGAGGCCTACATCGAACTCAGTTCCCAGCCAAACGTAGTACAGCACGCGGTGGCGAGCGACAATGTGATTGTGGTGCGCACGTTGAGCAAGTTGGTTGGGCTGGCGGGGATGCGCGTAGGCTACGGGGTGTTCCCGGCGAACATTGTCGGGTTTGTGTGGGGCGTCAAGCCCTATTTTGCACCAAGCGCACCGTCCCAGCATGTGGCGGTGGCGGCGCTCAGTGATCGGGCGCACATAGACGCCACCAAACGCGCGATCGTGGCCGAGCGGAACCGGCTGTGCGAGACCTTGGACGAGCTGGGCTGGCTCACGCCCGTGCCCAGCGAAACCAATTTCGTTTTGTGCAAAGTCACCCACCCGGGTATGGTTGGGCAACCAAAGCCGGCCGGCGCTCTGTTGCACGGGGCGCTGGAGCAGCGCGGCATTCTCACCCGGTTCTTTGGCGGCGTACTCGGCGACTATGTGCGCATCTCAATTGGACGACCCGATCAAATGGACGCCCTTGTGGCGGCCTTAAAAGATATTGGAGCTCATGGAACGAACCTCACACCGCAGCCAGCAATTTAAGGAGAGCGTCATCCGCGAGATGACGCGCGTGGCCCGTAGCGTGGGCGCGGTCAATCTCTCCCAGGGTCTGCCCGACCTGCCGGCGCCCGACGAAGTCAAGGAAGCCGCAGTCGCGGCGATCCGGGCTGACATCAACCAATACGCCATCACCTGGGGCAGCCCAAATCTGCGCACCGCACTGGCCACCCATTATCACAAGCGCTATGGCATGAAGGTGGACCCGGAAACCAACATCGTGGTGTGTTGTGGCGCCACCGAATGCATGATCGCGACCCTGATGGCTATTTGCAACCCGGGTGACGAAGTCATTATTTTTGAGCCCTATTACGAAAACTACGGACCGGATTCCTGGCTCAGCGGCGCCACGCCGCGGTTCGTGTCGCTGCGCCCGCAACCCGCACGTGACCCGCACACTGGTTTGATGCAAACGGCCTGGGTTGTTGATCTGGATCAGCTGCGCGCGGCCTTTAACGAGCGCACCAAGGCCATCATTGTGAACACCCCGCACAATCCCACCGGGCATGTGTTTACCCGTGCGGAGTTGCAGTTGGTCGCCGACCTGTGCATCGAACACGATGTGATTGCGGTCACGGACGAAATCTATGAGTTCATCATCTACGGCGACCATCAGCATCATGTGCTTGCGACGTTCCCGGGGATGGCGGATCGCACCGTTACCATCAGCGGCATGAGCAAGACCTTTAGCGTCACGGGATGGCGGCTGGGCACCTGCATCGCACCCGCCGACATCACCAATGCCATCCGAAAAGTGCATGACTTTTTGACCGTCGGCGCCCCGGCGCCGCTCCAGGAGGCGGCCGCAGTCGGTCTTGGTCTGCCCGACAGTTACTTTATCGGGCTAAAAGCGATGTATACCAAAAAGCGTGACTACATGATGGATGTGCTCAGCGAGTCCGGGTTTGATCCCATCGCGCCTGACGGCGCATACTACATCATGGCAAACATCGGACCGCTAAAACGCGCCGGGGAAAACGGCACCGAGTTTGCCATGCGTCTGGCCCGCGAAGGTGGCGTGGCCACCGTGCCCGGCACCACATTTTTCTGGAACCCGGCGGATGGTGACAACCTCACCCGGTTTGCCTATTGCAAGCAGGACGCAACCCTGCAGGCCGGCGCTGAAAAGTTGCTGAGATTTCGTTAGTCCATATCCGGTCAGGTCCGCCCGTGCCGTGCACAGTCGGACCTGACCGCCAAACTTATTCATGAATGAAGCACTTCGAACCCAGCTTGTAGATGGCATCCGCACACGTGATTTTGCCCATGTGAGAGATGTGTTGGATGATCTGCCCGCATCCGGGATCGCCGAGGTGCTAGGCGACTTCGGCCCGCTCGATCAGGCCGTTCTGTTTCGCGTTTTGCCACACAAGCTTGCGGGTGATACCTTTGCTTATCTTCCCCGTGGCCAGCAACAGTTGCTCATTAAAGCCCTTGGCCAGGCTGACCTGAGCGCGGTGCTCAGCGCCATGCCCGATGATGATCGCACAAAGCTGTTGGAAGAGCTACCAGGCAACGTGACCAGGGAACTTCTGGAGCAGCTTTCACCAGCAGAGCGCATCGCCGCGTTAAAGTCGCTGGGTTACCCGGAAAAGAGCGTCGGACGGTTGATGACGCCCCACTACATCGCGGTCACCCCGGACCGCACCGTGCAACAAGTGCTGGATACGATTCGGGTGCGCGGGCTCGATAGTGAAACGGTTAACGTCATCTACGTGGTTGATGAGCACGGCAAGTTGGTCGATGACTTGCGCATACGTCGGTTTCTGGTCAGCCCACCCGAACGCACGGTCCAGGCGCTGATGGATGGCAGTTTCTCGGCGCTAAAGACCACCGACCCGGCCATCAACGCCGTCGCGCTGATGCGCGCGGTTGATCTGGTTGCGCTGCCGGTGGTGGACGGCGACGGCTCGTTGGTCGGCATCGTCACCGCGGATGACGTACTCGATGTGGCCGAGCAGGCGGCGACCAAACAGATCCAGGAAGTGGGAGGCAGCGAATCCTTGGACGCGCCGTATCTTGACATCAGCTTGCTAAAAATGCTTAGAAAGCGAGGCGGCTGGCTGGTCATTCTGTTCCTGAGCGAGATGCTAACGGCCACCGCAATGGGCTTCTACGAGAAGCAAATCGAGCGCGCGGTGGTGCTGTCACTCTTTGTGCCACTGATCATTTCAAGCGGCGGCAACAGCGGTTCACAAGCGGCCACGCTCATCATCCGCGCGCTGGCACTCGGCGAAGTAAAGCTGCGTGACTGGTGGCGGGTGATGCGGCGCGAGTTCACCACCGGGCTCGGTCTGGGCATATTGTTGGGGGTCATCGGATTCTTGCGGATTACGATTTGGTCACTTTTTAGCGACATCTACGGACCATACTGGTATCTCATTGCATTGACCATTGGGTTTGCGTTGGTCGGCATCGTGCTGTGGGGCTCGCTCGCCGGGTCGATCCTACCCTTGATCCTGAAACGGTTGGGGCTTGATCCGGCAACGTCGTCCGCCCCGTTTGTGGCCACGCTGGTGGATGTCACGGGGTTGATCATCTATTTCACGGTGGCAACCTTCATTTTGCGCGGAACCCTGTTGTAATGACTGGCCGCCTTTGGCGCGTTGCAATGGGATAATAAGGAGATACGGAGGTGCATGATGGCAATGCTCGCATTTGATGTGGACGATTACCCGGAAGAGAAAATAATCTATGATCAGACTCCGATTCGGTTATTTAACGCGAATTGGCTGGAACGATTGACCCATATCACACCGCTCGTGATTTTGGTGCTCTATGTGCCAGTCTTGCTCGGTTCGTTGGTTCTTGGCGCTTGGGGCTGGAACAAGGACACGCCGATTTGGGCGTTTCCGTTCGCCTTCGCCGCCGGCTTTGTAGCGCTGTGGACGTTCGTGGAATACATTCTTCACCGGTTTGTGTTTCACTTTCAACCGCGCAACAAATTCCAGGCGACCGCGGTATTTTTGTTCCACGGGGTCCATCATGTGCAGCCGCACGTCAAAACGCGCCTGGTCATGCCGCCCACCGTCAGCATCCCCATGTCATTTGTGTTCTTTGCGGCGTTCCACTATGGCGTGGGTCTGGGGCTGGGTCTCCCAATCATGGTCTGGCCCATGTTTGCCGGGTTCACGCTGGGCTACCTCTGCTATGACCTGATCCACTACGCCACGCACCACCTACCGTTGCGTGGGCGGATTATGAAGTTCCTCAAGCGCCATCACATGGAGCACCACTTCAAGACGCCCAATGCGCGGTTTGGCGTCAGCACCAGTCTGTGGGATCAGGTATTTCGCACCGAGCCTGCGAAATAACGGCTTGACCGGCGATCTCCGCCCGACCGTGGTGCTATTGCACGGCGCTTACTTGTCGCGTCGCATGTGGGAGCCGCAGGTTCCAGCGCTCGAAGCCGTGGGCCTCAACGTGCTGTGGCCGGATCTGCGCTGGCATGGCGCGTCAACAGTTTCCTCCGCAAGCTTTTCAGTCGACGCGTGTACCGCCGATGTGCTGGGCCTGTTGTGCAATGCTTCAGCGGAGTGCGCGCTCGTGTGTGGTTATGGCTTCGGGGGCATGGTTGCATTAAAGTTGGCGCTCATGGCGCCCTACCGTGTGCGGGGGCTGGTTCTGGTGGATGCCACGTATGGCATGGCAAGCACCCCGAGCGACGCCTTCAGCATGTCGTTTGCCAATGCATTTCTTCGCTTTAGCACGATAGCATGGCAGAGCGGCCTATTTGCCCAGGCGCTGACGCGCAACAGCCCGGCACAACGAGATTATGTATCTGGCGAACTCGCGCGGCATGCCCGGGATGGTGTTCGTTACCGCGCCATCTGGAAGGCAATGACCACCTTTAATTGCCGGTCACAACTTATGAACATTGCGTGTCCGACACTGTTGGTAAGCGCTGCCGGCGCCGAGTCAACA
The DNA here is from genome assembly GCA_025354985.1 of Chloroflexota bacterium. GTDB lineage: Bacteria > Chloroflexota > Anaerolineae > J036 > Brachytrichaceae > AQU-03. The sequence continues at coordinate 86,659 of JANXLU010000053.1, read as the reverse complement.
AGTCGGCAGGCAAACATCATAGCCCGCGTTATGACAGCCGCGCAGCAGGTTTCTCTACCGGATTGTGGTTATCTGATGAATATGGACAACCCGAGGGAATTCAACAAAGCGATGATCTCGTTTGTTCAGAGTATTTGCAACCCGCTGGGCGGTTGAATGCCCGGGGATAATTGGGGTCTATGCGCGTCCCAATTTCATGGCTCAAAGACTACGTTGACCTCACACTACCCATCGATCAGCTGGCCGAACGCTTGACGTTTGCCGGGCTTGAAGTTGAGACTATTGATTACATCGGTCTGCCTGGCGCGGCACTGCCCTGGGACCGGGAAAAGATCGTGACAGGCCAGGTCGTCTCGGTGGAAAAGCACCCAAATGCGGATAAGTTGCTCCTCGTTGACGTCAACATCGGCCGGCCTGAACCAATCAGATTGGTGACCGGCGCGCCAAACTTGAAGGCGGGAGACTCCGGACAAAAGGTGGTGGTGGCTCTAAACGGCGCACGGTTGTATGACGGTCACAAGGAAGGTCGCGTTGTGACCACGCTCAAACCCGCTGTGCTGCGCGGGATCAAGAATGACAGCATGGTCTGCAGCGAGAAGGAGCTCGGCATCAGCGATGAGCACGAAGGCATTATTATCCTGCCACCAGACGCACCCGTGGGCGCGCCGTTTGTCGACTACGCCGGGGATGCCGTGTTGGAAATTGCGATCCTGCCAAACACGGCGCGATGCGCCAGCATCATCGGGGTGGCGCGAGAAGTGGCCGCGCTAACCAACCAGCATGTGCGCTACCCCGTCATCGATTACGCCGAGAGCGCAGAAAGTGCCGCCAGCCAGGTGACGATCCAAATCAGCGATCCGGCGCTCAATCCCCGGTTCACCGCAGGAATCATCAAAGGCGTCACCCAACGTCCGTCACCGGTTTGGATGCAACAGCGCCTGACCCTGGTTGGCATGCGCCCAATCAACAACATTGTCGACACGAGCAACTACGTCATGATGGAATGGGGCCACCCCACCCATGCCTTTGACCTGGCCGCGCTGAAGCGGCTGCAAGGCGGTGAGCATGTGACCGTGCTCACACGCACTGCCAGGCCCGGCGAACAACTGGTTACGCTTGATGGCAAATCACACGAACTGGAGTCACTGGATATTTTGGTCTGTGACCCGCAGCGTGCGCTAAGTGTGGCCGGGGTCATGGGTGGTTCCGAAAGTGAAGTTACAGGTGCAACGACCGACATCCTGCATGAAGTCGCGGGCTGGCAGCAAACCAGCATCCGCCGCACGGCGCGCACGCACAATTTCCACAGCGAAGCCAGTTACCGTTTTGCACGCGGGGTGCACCCGGATATTGCACCGATCGCAAACCGACGGTTTTTACAATTACTCCAGCAGAACGGCGGCGGGCAAATTTCGGCGGGTCTGGTGGATGTGTATCCAAACCCACGCCAGACCACAACCATCGACTTGTACCCGACCTACGTGGAGCGATTGCTGGGCGTACAGGTCAGCCTGGGCGACATGACCAACGCGCTTGAGCGCCTGGAATTCGCGGTTGAACCAGTGGGTGGGTTATTGCGGGTGACCCCGCCAAATCATCGATTGGACATCGAGGGCCCGCATGATTTGGTTGAGGAAATTGGCCGCATATATGGCATGGAAAACATCCCGGTTCGCATTTTTGATGAACCAATGCCGGCCACGGTGGGAAACCCCGAGCTGGAGTTTGAGGAGCGCGTCAAGGATGTCCTGGTCGAAGCCGGCCTGACCGAGATTGTGAGTTACCGGATGACCACGCCCGAACAAGAACATCGGACGATGACGCCCGGCACGCCCGTTGATGACCGTCCGATGGTGAGGATTCAAAATCCGATAAACCCGGAGCGAAGCGGCATGCGCCGCACGCTGTTGGCCGGCGTTCTGGAATCTCTGCAATCAAATATCCGACATCACGAGCGCGTGGCCATTTTTGAGCTTGGCTGCGTTTACATCGTTGGAGAACAAGAAGCCGGCCATGTCAGCGAACCGGGTGATGACGTACTGCCAAATGAACTCCCGCGGGTCACCCTGGCCATGACGGGCGCAAGCTCGGCGCAGTCATGGCGAACCGCGAAGTCGGCACCAATGGACTTTTACGAGCTAAAGGGTGTTGTCGAAGCCCTGCTCAATGGCATACACGGCACTGCGCCAGCCGTTTTCGTTCCAATTGCTCATCCTTCGCTATACCCGGGCCGCGCCGCCGCGGTCGAAGTCTCGGGTCAACGGATTGGCATATTTGGTGAATTGCATCCACTGGTGCGTGCCGAATGGAATCTGCCGGATCAGCCCGTTTTGATTGCGGATCTGGACATTCGCGCGCTGCGAGCGATTTCCCAGAACCTGGCGCAGGCGCGCGACGTGATGCGATTCCCGCTCGTTACCGAGGACCTCGCGGTGGTGGTGGATGAGGCCATATCTGGTGCACAAGTGGAGCAAACGATTAAGCGCGCGGGCGGCAATCTACTGCGATCCATTACGCTGTTTGACGTGTTCCGCGGGGAGCAGGTCGGTGCCGGCAAAAAGAGCATGGCCTATTCGCTCAGTTATCAAAGCAATGAACGCGTATTGACCATGGCCGATATAGAAAAACCGCGCACCAAGATCATCAAGTCGCTGGAAGGGCAGCTGGGTGGCGCCATTCGGACCAGTTAATATCGATGACAGGCTTGATCTCCGGGGTCGCGCGACTCCGTCTGGCTCAGCTCCCAACGCCGATCGAGCCCATGCCGCGCCTGACCGCCTATATGGGTGGCCCGCAGCTATTTGTAAAACGAGATGACCTGACCGGTTTGGGTCTCGGTGGCAACAAGGTGCGCAAACTTGAATTTGTGCTGCCCGAGGCTGCGGCCATCGGCGCGGATACGATCATTTGTGCCGGGGTGACTCAGTCCAACACTGTGCGCCAGGTTGCGGCTGCCGCCGCCAAGCTCGGTTACGAATGCCACTGTCTGATCATTGGAGACCGGATCAAACCCGAGCAATATCGGCTCGATGACGAATACGCCCGCAGCGGCAACTATTTGCTGGATGGGCTGTTTGGCATGCACCCGCACCCCTGTTCCATTCATGACAACCGCGACCAAAAACAGCTGGAGCTGGCGGACCAACTGCGCCTGACCGGCAAGATGCCGTTTGTCATTCCATATGGCATTAGCAACGCGCGTGGAGCGCTGGGCTATGTCAATTTTGTAATCGAGCTGGCGTCGCAGCTCGGCACCGGCGACGTGCCGGAGCAGTTTGACTACCTGGTGCATGCCAGTGGCAGCGCAGGCACACAGGCGGGTTTGCTTGTCGGCACAAAAGCGATCATCCCGGGTCTGCGCATCGTGGGCATTGACGTTGACGCGGATGCCGACCGGGTGCACCGGGATGTCGTTCGCGTGGCCCGTGCCACGGCAAGTTTGCTCGGATGTGATCAAACCGGGCTTGCCGATCTCGTGACGGTTCTTCCTGGCTATGCAGGGCCCGCCTATGGTGTACCGACCGCCGAGATGGTGGAGGCCGTTCGTTTGTTTGCGCGTCTCGAGGGTCTGGTGCTTGATCCGGTATATAGCGGAAAGGGCGCAGCCGGTCTAATCGGCTTGGTGCGTGGCGGATATTTCAAGCCCACCGACCGGGTGCTCTTTTTGCACACCGGCGGATGGCCTGCGCTGTTTAGCTACGCATCCTTATTTCCAGTTTGAGCAACGGTCCAAGCTCATCACACATGTTCTGGCATCCGGGCGGGATCATGTAAAATCGGCGTCAGAACATTTGTTTTTTAGAATCATGGCTGTAAACGAACGAAACAAAGACATACACATGGTGAGCGAGCTGTTGCTGGTGCACCTGCCCGAAACGCTTGAAAATAAGGATGACAAGCTCTGCAAGGATATTTGCGCGGTCATCGCCATCAATTTGAAGCGGATTGATGCCGACGTGGACAAGAGCGCCACCGCTTGGGAAAAGCGTGACTATTTTTTCAAGGCGGATGAGTTGAGGCGGGAGTTTTTGTGGCTTCCCGCCGCGCAGCAGCTGGCCGAGCAGCTGGCCTATGCCGCGCGGAACTTTGAAACCGCCGACTTGCAGCGGCTCGGTAAAGCCATCCCGAACAAAATCCTGGAACTGTTGCAAAAGCCCCGGTTCAAAGACATAACCCAGCTTCGCGGTGCGGCGCTGCAAGCGCGCACCACGGTCTTAAAACCCAAGTAGCGCTACGCAACCTGGCTAAACTTTAGTGACCTGTGCCGGAACCACGCGCTAACATGGCATCGGGCTAGGTGGACTTCGGCAGGTTGATCGGCATGATGATGTGGACAAAACTTTCGTCACCCACGCCCTTAAACATACCCGGGCTCTTCACCGTTTGCGTGCTCAAACTCACCTGCGGCGCATCGATCACGCCCAGCACGTCGACCATAAATCGAACGTTAAAGCCGATTTCAAGTTCTTTGCCAATGACCGAGGCGTCCAACTCGCTTAGGTTGTCGCCGGTTTCATCGGCGCGGGCCTGAACCGTCAGCTTGCCAAGCTCGCCTTCTTCACCGGGAGCAATCTTTACGCGGACGATATCGCTGGCATCACGCGCGAAAATGCCGGCTTGCTTCGCGGCCTTTAGAAGATCGGCGCTGTTCACCACGGTGACGGTGTCACTCTTTTTGGGGATCAGGGCTTCCACATCCGGGAACTTTTGGTCAATCAGCTGGCTCACCACATCAACGTTGGCCATATGGAACAGCACTTGTCCGCGTGATGGCGTAATCGAAATCGCAATCGGCTCCTCTTGTTCGCCAAGAATACGGCCAACCTCGGCCAGCGCTCGGGCGGGCACCAACACCTGTCGGGGTTCAGCCAGATTGGTGCGGGTGGTTCCCGTGGTTACGCTTAACCGAAAACCGTCCGAGGCGATCATCTTTATGGAATCGCCCTCGAACTTCATAAGTACGCCCGTAAGCATTGGCCGGCTCTCATCGGTGGCCGCCGCAAACACAGTCTTTGAGATCATGCGTTTGAGCCGACCGGCGTCGATCAATATCGCCCCGGACGCGTCATAGGTGGGCACTATGGGAAATTCCTGGGCATCCAACCCCTTGATGTTGGTATCGGCACGACCGCCGCGCACACGCACGGTTTGAGTGCGGGCGTTCAACTCCAGATCGACCCGATCACTCGGCAACAATGCCACGTATTCGGTGAGCGTGCGGGCCGGTAGGGTGATTGCACCCTCCTCTTCAACCTTGGCGCCGATCCAGCAATTGATGCCGAGCTCCAGGTTTGTGGCGCAGACGCGCAGGCGACCGCCGTCAGTGGTCAGCAATACATTGGTGAGCACCGGGAGCGTGGCGGTTCGGGGTGCCACGGCGCGGCCGACAATGCTGAGAGCCTTGGCCAGGTTCTCCTGCAGGCAGGATAGTTTCATCGATATTTTTCCCTTCGCTAATTAATTAGTCCGGCATCTCATCCACAAATGTGGGGAGCGGGCGAGCGAGGGCCGATTTTAGTGCAGGTCTGGGGAAGGATTCAAACGGGTTCTGCATCAGAGGCGGATCACGCCTGCTCAAGGGCGCGATCAATTGCACTCTAAAGTTGGCCATATCCACCATGGCTTCATTGACACGCGCCGGGTTGCCGGCTCGAACGACGAACTCGTCACCGCCGTAACCACTGCACTCAATTGAGAAAGCAAGACCGGCCCGCATCGCCGCCTGCTGCATGGCGTTGTGAACCGGATTGCCCTGCACCACCCCGGTGCGGACACGCGGATCATCTAGGTTGGTCGAACCAAACATTTCGTTTACCGCCGCAATACCGGAACAACCCACGCCGACCGTGAACATTCCGCCGGTATACCCCATCTGGCGATGGGTATGCACCGAACCTGTGGCGATCAGATAATCCGACTCGGCCGCCAGATAATTTACCGACAGCGGCACATGCTGAAAAGTTCCCAGTTGGTTCAAGGACTGAAGATCATAGGGGTCATGCCGAACCACGTTATAGCGTGAAAGACCACCGCGTATTCCGGCCTCAATCGTTGCGTCACGCATGATAGGATCGTGCAGGGACTCGGCGTCAAACGCACGGAAATCATGGGCCAACAGCACCGTTACATCAGAATCACGAACATGCGCAGCCCGCAGTTCTTCCATAACCGCCGGTAGCATAAGTGCATTCGGGCATTGGTCGTCCGACGGATCAATCGCCACGGTTACCCGGGTGCCCGGTCCAACCTGCTCACGTAGCGGCATGCCCCCCTGGGGAGACATCAGCGCGCGTTGAATGGCGCCGGTAACCCGGCCATCCACCTCGACAACTGACTGTGAACGATCATCTCCCGTGGTTGCTGATTTGGGCAACCAGTGAATGATCCAATCGTGAACTTCGTCTGACTGCATGAGGATTAAAGGATTTTACACGAGGCAACCTTACTTTAACCCTTCGACAGATATTGCAAACTCATTAACAGTACCCGCGCTTAGCAGGGTTGCAGTAAATGGCAGCGCGGCGGTTGGGGTCAAAGGTGTCGTAGCCGCATCAACAAAGCGAAATCCGATCACTTTCTTATCCTTGTCATAGGTTGTCACCACCACGCGAACGGACTTGGCAGGGACTTTGTCAGTATTAGCGACTTCACCAGTCACTTTGAACTGGGAGCCCTCGGTTGGTGCACCTTCCTTTTTGTTGATCTTCATCGCAACAAAACGCGTGGCCGGGTCAACGGCTTCGCCGCGCAACGCGCGCACGGTGTATTTTTCAAACGCCGCAGGTGGATCGGTAAATAAAACGCGAAATGGCGAGGTGCTGTTGGCCTGGATTACTTCCTGCGCCACAAAAAACGAGCGGGTATCCAGGGCCCGTCCCCCGCCGTCCTGAAGGTTTATTTGCAATTGCACGTTACCCAGGGCCCCGGGACCTGGATTGAATACCTCACCCAGCGCTTCCAGGCTTCCGGCCGCGGTCCTGTATACATTCAGTCCTCGGATGTTATAGGGCAAGGGCGTGGGTGATGGCAGCAAAGCGCCTGATGGCGCGGCCTTTTGCGCGGTGCCGCTTGCCGGAATCAGAATACGCTGACCAATTTGCAGGCGCGCGGCATCCAATCCGGCGTTTGCCGCGAGCAGATCCGCCACGCTCACCGAGAATTTGTTCGCGATTGGGATGAGCGTATCTCCAGACTGCACGATGTAAATCTGGGGTGTGGCCGTAGCATCTGGTTCACGCACGGAAGGCAACCCGGATGCGGGTGCCAGGGTGGGCGTCGGGCGCGGCGTGATGGTTGGCCGCGGAGTTGGCAATTGGGGCGTGGGTGCGGGTAGTGCAGTCGCAGTTGGCGCAAGCACCCCGCATCCCGCAATGCAAACCAGACCGAGCAAACACAACACACGGCTACCAAGCCGTCTTGATCGAAGCACGAGGTGATTCTACATGGCGAGGCTCATCACGTCGCCCAACACACCCATGGCTGTGACGTCCTGACCGGCACCGCGACCACTCACCGCCAATGGGTTGCTGTTAAAGTGACGTGTGGTGAACACCACGATGCTGTCACTGGCATTGACGGCGCCGAGCTTGGTGGTGGCATCTGCGCCGATCAGCTGCACGCCACACCGGCCATCAGCAATAACCGCCGCGTAGCGGAGTTTGCGCCCACCCGAGCTTAGCTCGACCGCGCGCCGGGCCATGTCATCATCAAGCGCATCAACGGCCACCAGGAACTCGTCAGCAGTGAGGGACTCCATGGATGACGGATATAGAGACTCGATCGACACGCCATCCATATCAAGCTGATAACCCAGCATGCGAGCCATGATCAAAGCCTTTCGCGCCGCATCGCGACCGCTCAAATCCTGACGTGGATCGGGCTCGGTGTAGCCCAGCCGTTTCGCCTCCCGAACCGCGACGCCAAATGGTACGCCCACCTCCAGTTGCGAAGCCAGATAAGCCAGCGTCCCGCTTAAGGAACCCTCAATCCGTTGCACATCATCCCCGGCATTAAGCAGCGTGTTTAGTGTGCTGATCACGGGCATGGCCGAGCCACAGGTCGTCTCCCATCGGTTGAAGGGTGTGGCGATTTCGTACCACCAATCCAGCGAGCCGGCCAGGGGAAGTTTATTGGCAAGCACGGCGCGCCAACCGTTATAACGACAGCGCAACAACAGTGGCACGCCCGCTTCGGAGGCCGTGGTGTCAACAATAATGGTGCCCTGGGGCAGCACAAAATCGGACGGTGATTGCGGGTTGGCCAGGGCATCAACACCGCCTTCAAGTTGTTGATAGGCTCGGCTATGAGGTGACATTCCAAAGGGCGCAGACTCATCAAACAACGCGCCCGTGGTCACCTTGATGTCGTGCAGACGTTGCAGTGCATCGGTTGGAAGACCGTTTGGGTTAACCAAAATGTGCCTGCTATCGGCGATACCCATAATTTCCAGGCGCAATCCAAGGCGTTGCGCGTGCATCGGGCGCGCGGCAACCAATTGGCGCAGAACCGCCCGCCCCACCCCTCCAAAACCAAACAGAAATATGGGTTGAACTCGTTGCAGTGGCATGGTTAACTTTCAATTTTAGTGCCGACAAACAGAGGGCGGAACTCAGCCCGCTATCAACTTGCCGGGTTATCCTTGGTGATTCATGGCATATAAACCGAAATCCATCGTTCTTAATCGCCGAAACATGCAACGCGTCTATACAACGTTCGCGGAATGGCAGGCGAAACAGGAACTGGACGTACGTACACCCGCCCAACGTGGTATTGGCGTGGGCAGCATGGTCATGTGGCGCACTTCAAACAATGGCGTGATCACGACTGATCGCGCAATTGTGCTCGAAATCGTTGACAACAAGCTCACCCTGCAGGTAAAAGGCGTGCCAGAGCGCGTGGGAACCGCGGATTTGCGCGAGATAGTCAGTAATTCGGAAGACCGGCTGGCCCTTGGATCACACGAAATCGACAAGCCCTCGACCGAGTCAAAACCCACACCAATCATCACGACTTAGCGCGCACGGCCTGCAAAAACGCCAGTGATAATGGCGTCATGAAATCAGTCACCATCTACACGGATGGCGGAGCAGACCCAAACCCGGGTCTGGGTGGATGGGGTGCCATAGTCCTCTTTGGTCAGTACAAGCGCGAGCTTTGCGGCGCTGAGGCAAATACCACAAACAATCGGATGGAGTTGCAGGCCACCATCAGCGCACTCTCGGCGCTGACTGAGCCCTGCGAGGTGACCTTGCACACAGATAGCGAATATCTGCAGAAAGGCATCACCCAGTGGATCGCCGGATGGAAGCGTAACGGCTGGAGAACGGCGACCAAGCAGCCGGTAAAAAACAAGGACCTCTGGGTGCGTCTGGATGAATTGGCGGCAACTCACAAGATTAGCTGGGCTTGGGTGAAGGCTCACGCAGGCAATATGATGAATGAACGCTGCGACGCCTTGGTTCACGAAGCACGCGCCACCTTTCGGTCACAGTCAAACCAATGAAATATCGCCGCAGTCCCATTGAAAATGAAAGCCCGGAGTTGTTGGGGTATGACACCATCAAGTACAACCTGAGCGAAAGCTCGATTACAGATTTACGCTTGGGCGACTTGGGCGGCCTCCCCAATGATCTCGTGCTAATGTATGGCAATCACTATGGAAAGCCAGAGTTGCGGGCATTGATCGCAAGTGAATCGCCCAATCTCTCCTCAGGCGACGTGTTGCTAACTCCTGGTGCCGCCGCCGCGCTATTCATGTTGCACACGGTGCTGTTGGAGGCGGGGGATCATATCGTGGTGGCCTATCCAAACTATGCCACCAACCTGGAAACACCCCGTATGCTGGGAGCGCAGGTGGACATGCTGCCACTCCGCTTTGAGAATCAGTTTCAACCGGATTTTGCGGAGCTGGAACGCCTGATGACGCCCCACACCAAGCTCATCAGCCTAACCACACCTCACAACCCAACGGGAAGCCGGCTATCGCTTGGGCAGTTGCGTGATGTGATCGCGCTATCTGAACGCACCGGCTGTCATGTGCTTCTCGACGAGACCTACCGCGACATGGTAGTTGGTGATGAGCTGCCGTTGGGCGCCAGCCTTCATCCTCGTGTCATCAGTATCAGCAGCATGAGCAAGAGCTATGGCCTGCCTGGAATTCGCGTGGGATGGGTGATTTGCCAGGACGCCGCGCTTATGGAGGGCCTGCTGGCGGCCAAGGAACAGATACTGATCAGTGGATCAATGATTGATGAGGAGCTTTGTCACCGCGCCCTTCTGCAACGCGCCACACGGTTGCCGACGATTCGTGCCCGCCTCACTGCACAGTTGGCGGTGGTACGAAGCTGGATTGCCACAGAACCGCGGATGGAATGGGTCGAGCCCCGGGGCGGCTGCGTGTGCTTCCCCCGGATCAAGACCGGCGTCAACGTAAACATAAACGTTTTCTATGATGCGCTGTTGAGCGAATTTGGGACGTATGTCGGCGCCGGTCACTGGTTTGAAATGGACAGGCGGTATATGCGGATCGGTTACGGCTGGCCAACGCCTGAGGCGTTGGTTGCCGGGCTGCTGGGCATCAGCCATGCGCTGGACGTCGCAGTCAATTAGAATCGCTCAATGCTTAACCCGGACGTCATCCGCCCACACTTCCCCGCGCTCAAGCGCACGCTCAACGGCAAACCACTGGTCTATTTTGATGGGCCCGGCGGGACCCAGGTAACCCAGCAGTGTATCGACGGGTATGTCCGATACTTCAGCACCTGCAACGCCAACAATCATGGCGCATTTGTCACCAGCCAGGAAAGTGATCTGGTAAATGATGACGGTCACCTTGTGATGGCCGATTTCCTAAACGCACGCAGCCCAAAGGAAATTATTTGGGGCCAGAATATGACCTCACTCGCCTTTCCGTTGAGCCGCAGCCTGGGGCGTTTGCTAAACCCGGGCGACGAAATTATCCTGACCGCGCTCGACCATGATGCAAATTTCTCGCCGTGGCGGATCATGGCCGAGGAGCGCGGCGTCAAAGTCCACACGGTTGATGTCAATTTGAAGGATTGCACACTGGTCGTCGATGACTTTGAAAAGTATCTTGGGCCGCGCACCCGATTTGTTGCGGTGGGCGGGGTCTCAAACGCCGTGGGCACGATCAATCCGATCAAACAGATTATTGGCATGGCCAAAGCGGCCGGTGCATTAACCTTCATCGACGCGGTCGCGTTGGCGCCGCATATGTCAATCGATGTTCAGGACTGGGATTGCGATTTTCTGGGGTGCAGCACGTATAAGTTCTGGGGACCACACAATGGGATTATTTACGGAAAGGAATCCGTCTTGGAAACACTGCCGGCGTACAAAGTGCGCCCATCTGACAACGCCCTGCCCGGGCGGTTTGAAACCGGCACCCAAAGCATCGAGAGCATGGCGGGCGTAATCGGAACGATGGACTACCTTGTTTCACTCGAACCACATGTGACACCGGCATCGGATGGTCGCACCTACCGATCCGCGCGGGCGGCAAGCTTGCATCGTGTGATGGATGCCATTCAGCTTCACGAACAAGGATTTAGCAAGCACCTGCTGGAAGGATTGGCCGCCAACAAGAAGGTGACGGTCTATGGCATCACCGACCAAACCAAGCTTGGGCAACGGGTGCCAACCATTGCGCTTCGGGTGGCGAGTGAATCACCCCGCGAAACAGCCGAGCGCTTGGGCAACCAGGGAATTTGTGTTTGGGATGGCAATTACTATGCCATCAATCTGACCGAAAAACTTGGTGTTGAGGATTCGGGAGGCATGGTTCGAATAGGTCTCGTACATTACAACACGCATGAGGAAATTGATCGTTTCTTGAACGCTCTCTAGTATGAGCGTTTTGGATAGACTCGCATCCAGCCAAAACAGGCGGGACGAGGTTCCGAATGAAGAGCTTGCCGCGGCGTTGGTAGCGTCAGGCGATGAGACCTCCATCGCCGAATTGGTTCAGAACCTCGCGCACAAGGACAAAGCCATCCAAAGCGATTGCATCAAGGTCCTGTATGAAATCGCCGAGGTCAAGCCGCAACTGGTAGCAGGGTTCCACCGCGACTTTGCGCGGTTGCTTGAGAGCAAAAACAGCCGGATGGTGTGGGGTGCGATGACCGCACTTGATGCGATCGTTGTTGTGGAGTCAGCAGGCGTGGCGGCGGCGATGAGCCAGATTCTAAAGGCGGCGCAGGGTGACTCGGTTATTGCCAGAGACCACGCGGTGGGAATCCTCGCCAAGCTTGCGACACTTCCAGACTATTCCGCGCGATGCCTGCCTGAATTACTTAATCAGCTTCGATCCAGTCCGGCTAATCAGTTCCCCATGTATTGTGAACTGGCAGTGCCTGCCATGACCGCCGGGTCACGCACAGCGTTTTTGGAAATCATCACGAATCGGCTGCCGGGCCTAACCAAAGACTCGCAGCGCAAGCGCGTGCAAGCGCTCGTCAAATCTATAAAAATCTGACCCCCTTCGCGTCGAGCAATCAGCTCCATAAATCTCCTGTACGGCGACACCGGGTTAAGATTGTGAAGTGTCGCGCGTTGCCCTGGTGAAACGACTGTTGGCGCCCCTGCTGATCTTGATGTGCCTGGGCGCGGCCACTTACAAGCTAACGTTTGGTGGCCGTGTGATCGCCCGTGGCGATCTGCTTCTGTATTTCTATCCATTGCGAGACTTTGCATCCGCGGCGATTCGGACTGCACGGCTGCCGCTATGGAATCCATATACATTTATGGGTGCTCCCTTCCTGGCCAACTCGCAGGCCGGGTTTTTTTATCCACTGAACATTATGCTGGCCTGGACGCCTGCACCGCAGGCGGTTTCATGGAGCATCGCGCTGCATTTAATAATCGCCGCGCTGGGCATGCTGGCATTTGGTCGCGTAGCGCTCCGGCTGGGTTGGGTGGCGGGGTGCGCCGCGGCCCTTACTTTGGGGTTGGGCGGCTATCTTGGCGCACAGGTGGAGCATCTCAACCAACTCCAGGTGCTGGCATGGTTACCAGGTCAGCTTGGCCTTGTTGGCTGGCTTCACAGACACTTCTCAAATAGTGACCAAACAGACCACGCCGGCCGCCAGGGTGATACGGCAATGGTTGCCCGCACGCGCCTCAGTGCGTTGTGTGCACTTACGATCGTGTTCGTGCTGCAAATAACGGCCGGGCATACCCAAGCCTTGTATATCTCGCTATTTGCAGTTGGCATCACCGGAACATTGGCGACGGCCCAGGCCGTCGCCGTGCGTATGCGACTGCCAACCACGCGGCAAAAGCTCGCGCCGTTGGGAGCGCCAGCCATCATTGCCGCGGCCGGGCTCCTGGCTGTCGTCGTATGCGCCGCGCAACTGTTGCCTACGTTTGAGCTCGCCCAATATTCGGCTCGCAGCGGTGGATTGCCATTTAATGAAGTAGCCTCTTTTTCATGGCGGCCATGGGTGATTGCGCGGGCACTCATGCCGACATACGGCGATCCGCTATTCCCGGAGTATGCGGCGTATCTTGGGGCCGTCGGAATAGCGTTGGCAATCCTGGGTGCACTGCCCGTGTTCCGCGGCGAATCATCCGCGCAGAATGCAGGATTTTGGAGGTGGTTGGCGCTCACACTTTGCCTCGGAGGAATACTCCTGGCGCTTGGATCAGCGACGCCCCTTTTTAACATGCTTTTTCGCTGGCTGCCGGGATTTGCCTTCTTTCGCGCACAAGCGCGATGGCTGGTGCTATTTGCCGTCGGCGCAAGCACGCTCGTCGGATTTGGCGTGCAACGGCTGGTCAACAATCCACCGAGGCGCGTTCTGGGAATCTGGTTGCTCACCTACGTGATGGCAGCCGTGGTTTGGAGTGTCATACTGCTAGTTGGCGCACGCCTTTCACCCGAGCAGGAGTATCGCGGACTGCCCGCCCGGGACGTGATCCTCGGTTGGGCTACGGCGGCGTTGATCACCCTGGTTGCCATAGCGGTCAGCCTAATCGCCGCCGGGCGGCGGCATGGTCCCACTCAAGAACGCGTCGCAAGCGGGGCTAATTTCCCAATGGCCGGTGTTGGCTTCACTGTTCTGTTGTCAGTGGAGTTGTTGATCGCCTCCCAATTTCAACCGTATGCCCGCGCTAGTGACGCACAAGCCGTTGACGAACTGCGCCCGGCCACGGCGCACCTGCTGGTTCAAAAACAATTCGCACCAAGCAACGCATTTGGGCGCGTCCTCGCGCTCAGTTCACTGAACTTTGATCCCGGGGATCGCCCGGAACAGGAACTGAGCTATGGATTATCACTAAACAATGATGAACGCTATGACCGGGTAATCGCCGCAAAACAAAAGGAGATACTGTCGCCCAACTTGTCTCTGATGTACCGCATTCCAAGCGTAGATGGATATGACGGCGGGCTACTGCCATTGCGGGATTATGCAAACTTTGTGCGTCCGCTGACGGAGCGACCCGGAGACCGCCGGGCGGCAAGCGCGGATGGCAGGCTGCGTGAATTTTTGGACGGTGTGCCTTCCAAGGGATGGCTGGACAAGATGTCTGTTCGCTACCTGGTGGCCGACAAAACCGCTGATGTCTTTGTAGAAGATGTGTATTACGACACGTTGTTTCATGCCGCGCTGACGGATACCGTGACGCTGACGCTGATGCCATACCAAGGCACCGCATTGGGCCTGCTGACCGACGACCAGGCGCCGATGCATATGATCATTACATTTGCAGATGGCACGCTCATGGAAACAATTGTCACACCGGTGGCGTTTACAGCACCAAACACCGGCCGCACCTATGGCTATGTGCGTCTTAATTTCCCTGGTCGTAACACGCCAACCGCCATCGTGTTGACGGCCGGACAAAACCTTATTTCGGTTTCAAGCATCGATGCGGCCGACCGGACGTTTTTGACACAGCAGGTTGTTGGTGAACACAACATGCGGCTGATCTACAGCGGCGATGTAAAGATTTACGAAAACCTGTCGGCCACGCCGCGGGTTCAGGTCTTTGCCGGGTCACAGGATATTTCAAACGCTCTGATTGTGAGTGACGATGAACCAGAACTCCTGGCGATACGCCTACGTGACATGACAGTAGCCGGCACCGTTGTGATTCATGACGCATGCTATCCCGGTTGGGTGGCACGCGTCGATGGCGTTGTGGCGGAGGCCAGTTGTGGCGAAATGCAACGGGTGGTCACGTTACCAGCCGGTTCACGGGAACTTTTGTTCACCTATGAGCCGGCCAGCGTGCGCATGGGGTTGGTGTTTAGCGTGATCGGAATTGTCATTCTGATTCTTCTGGGAGCAGCACTAGTATTCCATCGACGCCCTAATGTCGCGTAGAAATGGCCTTTACGGTCAGAGCTTGGGCGGTTTCCAGGCGTGAATTTTCTGTTCAAGCGCATAACCGGCACGAATTAGTTTGGCATCGTCAAACCGGCGCCCACGGGGCTATCCACAAAAAGATACTAGTCGATTTCGTTGCAAGAAAATTGACAAAGTTGTCAATTCGGATCGTGACGCACGGGAATTATCAACAGTAAAGGCATTCGTGACTTCGTATGCAAGCCTGTGTGCACTTCAACACTCACCAATTGTCATGCGCCAAACTTCCAATTTCCGTTCAAACGGCCAACTGGCATTGGCCGGACTGGTGGACGGAAGCGTGTGGGCGACACATAAGCTTGGGAGCAACGCGTTGACGTGCCGACTAAAACATTCGGCCGCCTTTCGTCCATTGAACGCAATTACGCGCAAATCCGGATGCGAATCAAAGAACCCGCCAAAATTGTTGGGCCGTTCGCTGGATCGGTCGATATCAGCATCCAGGCTGCCGGTCCGCTTGCAGCGGCAAAGCACGTCCCAAATCGCGACGCCACTGGTCTGTAACTTTAACCTCCGGTCGGAATAATCCAACTCACGCCCGGCACCAAACAAGGCGCCCATGATCGGCCAAAAGGCATTCTGTTTGTGCGCGTAGTACTGGCCGGCGGCGAGCGAGGCGACGCTTGGAAACGAGCCCAAAATTAGAACGCGGGCGTCTGGCGCCGCAATGGGCGGCAGACCGATCAAGAGCGATGCATCGCTCATCGCACGGTCGATGCGCGTTGCTTATGCCTTGCGCCGAGGGTCAAGCGCATCTCGCAGGCCGTCGCCCAGCAGGTTGAAAGCCAGCACGGTAAACATAATGGCAACGCCGGCAAACACCATCAGGTGCGGTGCGGAGAAGACGCTGGCGCGTTCTGCGCCGAGCATCAGACCCCACTCAGACAGCGGCGGCTGCGCCCCCAAACCAAGAAATGACAGTCCGGCTGCGGACAGAATGGTCGTGCCAATCCCCAGGGTGCCTGCAACAATCAATGGGGTGAGCGAATTTGGCAACAGCCGCGTAAACAGAATACGCATGGGCGAGGCGCCCAGAGCCTTTGACGCGTTGACATATTCCAATTCTTTGACGCCCAGCACGCTCGCTCGCGCGATACGCGCATACGTCGGTATATCGACGATCGCCACGGCGATCAAGGTATTTACCAGCCCGGAACCGAGCACTGAGACAATGGCGATTGCCAGCAGCAACGATGGAAAGGCCTGAAAAATATCCATCGTGCGCATGATGGCCGTGTCTGACCAGCCACTGACATAGCCTGCAATCGCGCCCAGAACCGTGCCAAACAATACCGCGACACCGGTTGTAATAAAACCAATGCTTAGCGACAGGCGGGAGCCGAACAAAATGCGGGAAAGCACATCCCGACGATTGGAATCAAGCCCCATCACAAACTGCGGCTTGTCGGCTTCGCAACCCAACAAGTGGACGCAGGGTTCGAGGCGCGGTTTGGTGCCCGGGGTGCGAAGTTGCTCATCAAAGGCATACGGCGCCAGCACGTCGGCAAAAATGGCGATAAAGAGCAACATTGCCATCAGCGCAATCCCGATCTGGGCGGAGCGATGACGCAGCAGGCGGTGCATCGTGCGACGAAAAGGCGACTGGGTGGTGCCGCCCCGCAACACCGGCGCACGAACGGTTGATACAGGCAGAGCAGTAGTTGTGGCCATGTCTATTGCACGCGGATGCGTGGATTTAAGTAGGCGTAGGACAGGTCCACAAGCAGGTTTACAAAAACGAGCAACAGCGATACTACGATCACAATCCCCTGCACGACTGGATAATCGCGTGCTTCGATGGATTCCACCAATTTGGTGCCCATACCTGCAAGGCTAAACGTAGTTTCGGTAAGCACTGCTCCGGATAGCAACCCGCCAAACTGCAGCCCTACAACGGTCACAATCGGAACAAGCGCATTGCGGAAAGCGTGCTTCATCACCACCAGACGCTCGCCCAACCCCTTGGCACGCGCCACGCGAATGTAGTCCTGGGTAAACACATCGAGCATCGCGCCCCGGGTCATCCGCGCAATGATGGAAACGGAGACGGTGGCAACCGCAACCGATGGCAGGATCAAGTGCTTGATCACATCCCAAAACACGTCCCACTTGCCCTGCATGGCCGCGTTTAGCAAATAGGAGTTGGACAATAACTCGGTAAAGAAACGCGATGCACCGGTGGCGTCCTCCATGTGCCAAAGCTTGAGCAAATTTGGGAGATCGGCGCCCGGAGAGATTCGGGCGGAAGGCGGGAGCTGAAACGACGTGCCCCCAAGGGTTATCGCGAACAAATAAGCCAACAGTAGTCCAAGCCAGAAAATCGGCATGCTCACACCGACGTTGGCGAAAATCATTGCTACAACGTCAACCGGGCCATTATGTCGAACGGACGAGACAATGCCCAGAAGTACACCCGAAATAGCGGAGATAAACGATGCGGTAATGGTCAATTCAATTGTCAGGGGAAGGCGCTCGGCAATGATATCGGTCACATCACGGGAATCACGAATGGATTGGCCAAAATCACCCCGGGCAATATTGGTGACATAGCGAACAAATTGCACGGGTGTCGAGTCATTCAGGCCAAAGCGCTGTTTGAATGCCTCACATTTCTCAGGTGTTGCCTTCTCGCCCAGCATGGACGTGCATGGATCACCCGGAATGGCGCGCGCCAACCCAAAGGTGACCACGAGCACGCCGATGACGACAAACACCAATAGAATCAGTCTCTTGACAATATATTGAGCCATTGAAAATAATCAAAGTGGGGGGTGACAGTGCCACCCCTCACTTTGATAGGTCACAAATTATTTTTTGGCGTTTAGGAAGTCACCAAAGTAGTCGTTGAAATACTGGAAGTCACCCGTGTCACCCTTGTGATAAGGATTGGCGGCATCCCACTGTCGCACGAAGCTCAGCACCACATCATTGGCGTCCATCGTGGCGCCGTTATGGAACTTCACATTTGGGCGAAGTTTAAAGGTCCACTCGGTGGCGTCCGGGTTGCCGGCATATTCAGTGGCGAGTGCAGGAGCAAGCTCAATCGTGCCCGGCTTGAATCCCATCAAAGTTTCGAAAATCTGACCGCACGCGTTGAATGTCTCGCCATCGCTCTCATCAGCGCAGTCAAGGCTAATAGGCTCGCCGCTTTGCACGTAGACAAAGTTGTCCTTTGCACCCTTCATCTTGGAGTATTCATTCGGGGTGAGCGGGTTGGCGTGCGCGCCGGTAACACCCGCGCCAAATGCCTGGGCGGACACACCATGCGCGACCGGGATCAAGGGCACGTGTTGCTTGATCAGTTCGTTGGTCTTGTCATAGGCGGCCTGGCGCTTGGCGAAGTCACTGTTGGTATCGCCAATCTTGAGCTGAGCAACGATGTCGTCAAATGGCTTGCCAAACGTCTTGACGGTTGGGCCGACGTGGGTGTCATAGAAATTGGTGGCATCCGGATAATCCGCGCCCCACCCCAACAAAACCATGGTCTCGTTGCCAGACGACGCGCTCTTCAAGAATGTCCCGCTCTCCTTGGGCTCCAGCTTGATCTTGACGCCAATCGCCTTCATCTGAGCCTGAATCTCCTGAGCGACCTTGCCCGGGCTGGGCAGATACACACGCACAACTTCGCGGTAGCTCAAAGGCACTTCCTTGGTGTAATCAAACTTGGCTTCATCAAGCAAGGCCTTGGCCGCCTTCAAGTCCACGTCATACCACTTGACGTTGGGCGAGAAACCGGGTTTGAATGAATCCGGCACGAAGCTCTGTGCAACCTGCGACCCCGCAGGATAGTAATCATCCACAATCTTCTTGCGATCAATCACCATGGCAAAGGCTTGGCGCACCTTCTCATTGTCAAACGGGGCCTTCGTATTATTTAAACCGACATAAAGAATGTTTAGCGCTTCAACCGGCACCAGCTTGATCTTGCTGTCTTTCTTGATTGCGTCGAAGTCCTCAGAGGCAACTTTTTCGATGCCATCGGCATTACCAGAGCGCAACTCAATCAGCGCTTGCGAAGCCTCCTTCGTCCAGCGGATGACCAGACCCTTGTTTTGGTTGGCTCCGCCCCACCATGCAGTGTTTGCGTCCAGGTTGATCGAGTCGCCACGCTTCCATTCCTTCATCTTGAAGGGGCCGGTTCCGACAGGATTTTCATTAATCTTCTTGGCATCACCGCCGGTCTTTGCCAGATCATCCTTCTGCAAAATGCCGAAAGAGTTGCCGGTAACCTTGTATGGGAAGGAAGGGTCGGGCTGGCACAGGCTGAACTTCACCGTGAGTGCATCCACGGCCTCGATGGATTTCATCTCTCCCGTATCCTTGCATGCTGGGACGGCCATCTTGTCGCCCTTGAACGCCGGCGCCTGGGTGGGTGCGGGAGCCTTTGTGGGCTCGGGTGCCTTGGTCGGGTCTGGCGCCTTGGTGGGAGCCGGGGCTGCTGTCGGCGCGGGTGCCGCTGTTGGGGCGGGGGCAGCGGTCGGCGCCGGTGGCGGCGCGGCCGGCGCACAAGCCGCCAATACCATGCTGGATACCGCGGCAAACGCCACGGGCCCAAACAAACGATTCTTGCTGGTCATTAAAAATTTCTCCTTTTGATTCGTTTGGCTATCTCGCCACGATATGGGTATATGCGTGGCACAAAATGATTATAGACCGGATGGGATACATGCGCACAGGATGAACGAAACTGCGGTGGTTCACATGTGTCTCGCTGCGCATATACTCTCAGCATGACAATCCAGCAGACTATTCGCCGCATATGCGTTATTGGAACAGGTCAGATTGGCCCGGGCATTGCTCAAACCTGCGCACACGCCGGCTATGACACGGTGCTGGTCGGCCGAACAGAAGCCGGGCTGATGCAGGCGCGCGTCAAAATCGAGGCGAATTTGGCTGCCATGCTACCCTTTGGTTTGGTCAACGCGCAAAGCATTGTCACCCTGTGGCAGCGGTTGCGGTTTCAGGTGGGGCTTGAGGGCGCGCATGATTGTGATCTGTTGATTGAGGCTGTGACCGAGGACACGAACCTTAAACAGTCGCTGTTTGCGTCATGGGAACGGCAGATTAGCGCCGACGCAGTTATGCTGAGCAGCACGAGCAGCATTCGTGCTTCTGATATCGCACGTGATCTTGTTCATCCCGGTCGGATGTTGGTTGGCCATTACTTTAATCCGCCACACCTCGTGCCGTTGGTGGAGGTCGCTCCCGGAGTTCACACCCGTCCCGATGTCATCGATACGGTCATGTCCTTTCTGCACACAACCGGCCATGTGCCGGTTGTGTGCAAAAAGGAGGTTCCGGGATTTATCGCCAACCGGCTGCAGGGGGCCATGTGGCGCGAAGCGCTCGCGCTGGTCCAGCATGGCGTGGCGACGGCCGGCGAAATTGACGTGGTACTTAAGAACAGTTTTGGCGCGCGCACCCCGGTGTTGGGGATTTTTGAACATCTGGATCTCGTCGGACTTCCAACTGTTTACGCGATACATTCTTATATGATTGGAGACTTGGACACGCAATCCTCACCCAACCCGTTGTTGAAAGAGCATATGGACAAGGGTGAACTGGGTGCTTCAGTGGGTCAGGGCTTTTATGCCTGGGGACCGGGTGGCAAAAGCGCAACCGAGGTGATTCGGGCGCGGGACACCCAGCTGCTTGAGCTGGCGCAAAAGCGCAAATTGCGCGTGGGTTCGTAGGGGTTGGTCGGTAATATTGTAGGCACGACGCTCAATGTCGCGGCAGGAATGTCGCTTTACGAAGCCTGCGTCGCGAACGGATGCTGGTCACGTTTTGAGTAACGCGGGTAACTTCTTTGCACGGGCAATGAAAGGTACGAGACGCACTACTCAAAGTTTTCGGCTGGCGCCGAATGCAGGCAAGATGCCTCCGCTCCATGCCGGCATAATGGTCTCGGCAAACAAACGCATGCCGCTATCGTCGGGTGCATCCACAAACCAGAGCATAAAGTGGGTAAACCCCATGGCTATGCACGCGTTAGCCCGGGCGCGAACTTGCTCGGGCGTGCCGGCCCACCAGGTTTCGCGCAGATCATCGGGCAGATCGTCCGTGGCACCAGACAGAAATGCCGTCAGCGCGCCATCAGGATTTTCACCATCAGGCACCAGCGCAAGCATCACGCGCAATTTGCGGCGCACCTCATCCAAAGTCGGTGCGATCAGAACCTGGATTTCGAGCGTCTTCTCAATCGAATCATAATCGCGACCCGCATGTGCGCATTCAACCTGCAACTGTTCAAGACGACCAGCCAACAGTGCCATCGACACGGGTACCGAATTCCATGCGTCCGCAAAACGAACCGTGGCCTGGAGCATGCCAGGCCAAACTTCACCCATCCAGATCGGTATATGTCGCTGCACGGGTTTTGGAGCGCAGACCGCGCTGTCAGTCGCGTAATGTTGACCAGAAAAAGAAATCGGCGCATTACCATCCCATAGCGCTTTAGTCAACTCCAGACCCTCAATCATTTGGGTGATTCGCTGGCTGCGCGCCTGATCAGACTCATCATCGGTGCCAAGCCCGTAGGCACGGAGTTCGCGGGCGTTATTTCCAAAATCCACAAAGTGAATCATGCGGCCACCGCTGATTTGATCCAGGCTGCTGATCATTTTTGCCGTGATGGCCGGATGCCTCAAGCGGTTGTTGTAGTGGATAATGCCAAGGCGCGCGCGGCTGGTCATACCCGCCAGCGCTGCCAGAGTGGTCCAACCTTCAAGAATGGCATCTTCCGCGCCCAGCATGACGTGATCAGCCACCCATAAGGATTGATAGCCCAAGTCCTCCGCCAACACGCCGAGTTGCATGCAGCGTGTAACATCAAGCGTAGGCCACGATGGTGTTCGAAATAGCCGCGGACCCGGCCACGCAAATATCGGCAGACAGAAACCAAATTGAACAGGAAAGCGCACAGTATTCATGGGATTTCGCTTCAGGGTCTGGCTATGGTTGGTCGGGCGTTAAAAGGATCACGTGACTACTCTCCAACACCAGCCGTTGGATACAAAATGGGTTCCCCGGCAAGTGAGCGCAACACATTGCGCCAAATTACCAGCGAATCCCGCACATGCGTCCACGGGCTCTGCCAGGCCGTATGTGCGGTAAGGGTTACGTGGTTGCCGAGATCTTCATGGAGTGCGTGAAGCGGGTCCAGACCAGGCAGCGGTTCCTCTGCAAAGACGTCCAGCGCCGCGCATATCCGGCGTTGCGCAATGGCACGCACCAGCGCGGGTTGATCGACCAATTTACCCCGTGCCGTGTTGACGAACAGTGCGCCAGGTTTCATGGCATCAATTTCGGCAGCGCCAATGATTCCTTGAGTTTGAGGATTCAAGGCAAGTTGCACACTGACAATGTCTGAACTGCGAAAAACTTGCTCCCAGGCAACATACTCGGCTTCGTACCGAGCTTCAAGATTTTGAAAACGCTCGATGTCCCAATACTGAACGCGCATGCCAAATGCCTGGGCCATCCGGGCCATTGGCCGGGCGATCTCACCAAATCCCAACAAACCCAGGGTTTGATCGCAGGCGAGTTGCAGACCACGAAACGTACCCCACTGACGCTGCAAATAGGCGCGAGAGATCATCCCGGCACGCTGACCGGGAAGCTGCTTCAGATGATTCAAAATCAGCGCCCAGGCATGTTCCGCAACAGCAAAATAATTGATCAACGGGGTGGATGCGCAGGGAATGCCCAACGCGCGAATCACTTCCTTGGGGATGCCGCGATCATCCAGCCCAAGGTGCTGCACCAGACGCAACCGTTTGCCCTTGCGAAGCACGTCGGGCGGCACACGCACTTTGTGAGTGACTAAATAGTCCGCGTCTGCAATCACTGATTCCAATTCAGTCGCCGAGTGCACATGGGTAAGCTGAACAGCATGCTCCCTGAACAGGTGCGCCCACGATGGCGCATCTGCGCGGGCTCCAGGCTCGCCGCCCGGGTGTTCCTCGATGAGTTGTGCCCGCCGCGCGGTATCGAGCTCATCCCAATTGGCAACACCCCACATGACGTTGCCAACCGAGTCCCACACGATGATGTTGATTTTTTTCTGACTCATGATGTTTGTTGATGAGCGGCCGCCCACGCCCGCATAAACGTACGTTTGCCATTTGCAAGCACAACTTCACTGGATTCATCACTCTGACGAATCTCCATAGACAGGATGGGCGACATTCCAAGCCGTGCACGCACCCGGGCGAAATAGTCAACCCGGACCAGCTGCGTTAAAAAATCGACTACTTGCGGCAGGTCATTGACGCCTTCCGGATGCCCAAACCGTGGATGAAAGTCCCCAAATAACTTGCTCCCGGGGTGGTCAATCACGCAGTTCCCGATATGTGCGTGGATCAGATGTTTGCCGGCGGCACGCAGAGCCTGTTCCGGCGTTTCCTTCAACATGGGAAGGTGGCTCAAGTCAATTGTCAGGCCAAAATTGGCGCGGTCAACCGAATCGGCAAAGCTCGCCGCCTCGACAGAAGGGCCGATCAGTCGCTTTTTTTCGACATCCCGATCGAAATTCTCAAGCGTAATATGAAGTCTGGTGCGCCGCGACTGTGCGTCGGCATAGTCACAAAGGGACTGCACATCCTCGCAAAACCTCGCCAACGCCGCAGGCCGCTCGATCACCGGCACGTCACGGGGAGCCATAATCATGGCAAGAGGCGCATCAAATGCGATGGCCTCATCCAACAACTCCCGCAGCCTTGTCATGGCCGCCTGCCGTCTGCCGGTTTCAACATTTCCCAGCGCCAGGTCTTCCAGCAGGATCGGAAGCACGGGCAGATACACCACCGTTAGTTTGCCAGCTGCCAACAGGCTGCGTGCGGCCGCGCGTATCGCCGGATCACGGGGGGGCGCAATCTCCACTGCTCCAAAGGTCGTATCTTCAACGATCTTCGTTAATGTTTCGATTACCGGACCTTCACCGTTTCTGCAGGCCAGAAAGGCCAGCGGATGCACCACCCCAAACTCGCAATCGGACTGCCAGGGAAACATCATGATACCGGTTGCTACAATTCGTCTTGATATTTTGACACCGCGCCGCTCACGAGGTCGGTGGCCGATAGCATGGCCCCCGAACGTTGAGATTCGAGAAATCCATACATCAGCGCCAGGGATCGCAGACCCATCTCTCCATTGACTTCGGGCTCATGGTCCTGACTGATGGCGCTCGCAAAGTCAGCATATTCAATGGCCAACAGGTTTGCATCTATATCGACCCACGGCAAGTCGTACTTCACCAACCGGCGTCCGCCAAATAGTGCAGCCGTGGTCTCATCCAGCGAGAACCGGGGCACCAGCGACAACACATCGTCATTTGCGACGCGTACGTCCGCTCCCGAGCGTCGCTGAACCAATTGAACGGGTTGACCGCTGCGGTCGGGAGGCAGGATAAGCGAACCGCCTGTGCCGTAAATTGCACGGGTAAAGTGACCCTCTCCACGTCCGGCGCAATTGAGCAGAAAGTGACCCACTGCACCACTGGCAAAGCGCAGGGAACCGGCAACCAAGTCCTCGGCGTCAACCGGATGTTTTGAGCCATTCGAGCCGATACGCACCACATCGATGATGTCAGTCAGGCCCACTACCGAGCTGACAGCGCCAAGGTAATACTCCAGAATGTCTGTGTAGTGCACGCCCATGTCAACTGCAATGCCGCAGAATTTCTTTAGATGCCGCCAGGGCGTGATAATCACCTGCTCACCACTGCCGGACGAGGACTGAACCATCAAATAGGGATGCCCAATGACACCGGCATCCAACAATGCCTTGCCAAGCCGGTTCATCGGGTCCCGGCGATAGTTCTCGGCAATCGCAAGCTTTCGCCCTGCTGCACGACCGGCGTGCACCAATTCCCAACTGCTTTTTACCGTCGTGGCAACTGGTTTCTCACATAGCACATGAACACCGGCAGAAAAGGCCTCGATACCGAGTGCCACATGCGTGTTTGGCATGGTGGTCAGCGTGATGGCATCCAACCTGTTTTCGCGATGCATGCTCGCGAAATTGGGATAAATTACCGGTCTGTTCCCCAATAATTCCTCCGCAAGATCTGCCGCTTTATTCGCGGATTCCGGGATTAAGTCACAAATGCCAACAATACGAAACGCTTGTTGGCCAATATTCCGAAGTTTGGCCAGGCCTTTGATGTGGCGCTGACCCATGACCCCGGCTCCGAACAACCCAAGCGTCAACGTCATAGCGTGTATCCCATACCTTTGATATATGCCGCGTTTAGCTGTGCGCTGTGCACCGCCGACACATCGCTGGTGCTTTGTTCGATGACGATCCAACCGGTAAAAGATTGCCTCTGCAACAGAGCAAGACAGGCACCAAAGTCCAGACCCAGGGCGCCACGGCCCAACTCCACAAAGTCGCCGCGCCCCCAATCCTTTAAGTGAATGTAGCCCAGTCTGTCGCGATACTTGGTGATATGCGCCAGTGGATCCTCACCAACCAGCGCGACATGGGAAACATCCAGGCACAACGTCAGGTGGCGCGTAGCGGACAGCAATTCGTCAATTTCATGGGCATATTGAACCGTGCACCGCGTGTGAGGATGATAGGCAACCGTGACTCCGTGATCAACGCCATATGTGGCCAAGTCTTCGCATAAATCGGCAAGATCATGAATCTCGCTGGACGTTGGGGGACGATGCCGCGGACGCCCCGCGCCCACCAATCCATAGGCGTCGGCCCCAATGGCGGCGCAATAATCGATCCGGTGTTTGTGAATGACCCGCTGGCGCTCGCTTGCAGGCAACTCAACGGAACCAAACAGCGTGGCCGGGTGCAATGAACCCAACACCTCATGTAACTGTTTGGGCATCCCCATCCACTCCAACGAGTGAGCGAACAGCTCTACTGCGGTCCAGCCTGTAACTCGAATCTCTGCCAGGCATCCGGCCAGATCACAAAATTCTCCCCAATTGATGGTGCTATATGCAAAACGAAGCGCACTCATGACATCGTATGATACACAGAAATGAACATACAAACCATACGAGCCATCCCGTTGCGTGGTAAAACGCCGGACGGTGGTTGGACTCATGACTTTGACCCCGCCAACAACCTGCACACACTTATCGAGGTGATGACCGACGAAGGCGTGATGGGAATCGGAAGTGTATTCACTAGCGGTGCGCTTGTCGAAGGCGCTTTGCAGCTATTGCGTCCATGGAGTGTTGGTGAGAACGCACTTGAGCCGGAACGGGTGAGCGAAAGGCTGAGGCAGATGGCCTTCTGGCAAGGGCGCGGTGGCAGCGTGGAACACGCCATCAGCGGGATAGACATCGCCTTGTGGGACATACTCGGTAAAGTCACGAATCAACCGGTTTCAAGGCTGCTGGGAGGCATTTATCGTGACCGGATCAAACCATATGGATCGATCCTGTTTGACGAACCGGCAAAACTCCGCGATACGCTGCGTGCGACTACGGCGCGCGGGTTCAAGGCCATCAAAATGGGTTGGCGACCATTTGGCCGGGTGAGCAACAAGCTGGATGAATTACTGGTGAAAACGGCCAGAGATACGGTTGGCCCGGATGTGGAACTGATGGTGGACGCGGGTGGGAGCGAACAATTTTGGCCGCACAGCTATAAGTGGGCGATAGAAACCGCTCGCATGCTCAAGGATTATGACATCACCTGGTTTGAAGAGGCACTCCCGCCGGATGACATTGAGGGTTATGTCAAGCTGCGCGAACACTCGCCGGTGCCGATTGCAAGCTGCGAGGTTTTTACCCGCAGGCAATCCTTTGCGCCATGGATCGCGCGGAATGCGCTCGACATTATCCAACCGGATTGCACCAAATGCGGCGGGCTGAGCGAGGCGCGTCGTATTGCCTGGATGTGTCAGGATCACAATGTGCTTTGGGTGCCCCATGGTTGGAACACGGCGGTTGGGCTGGCCGCCGATCTGGCCCTGGCAGCAGCAGTACCTGTGGCGCGATGGGTCGAATACCTCACACCCTCACCCTACATAGAGGAGATCGTCACCACCCCATTTGAATTGGATGACGAGGGTTTGCTCAAAATCCCGACCAGACCCGGCCTTGGGATAACGATAGATCCCGATGGACTGGCCAAATATTCCGATGTGACCTTGAGCTAATTTAGCGCTTCGAGCGCGGGTCCAGCGCATCCCGCAGACCATCACCGGCGAAATTGACCGCCAACGTAGTAAGGAAGATAAAGGTGGCCGGTATAAGGATGATGTGCGAGGCTATGCCGATCCAATCGCGACCAAGGGCTGCAAGGCTGCCCCATGTGGGCACATCGGGTGGAAAGCCAAGCCCAAGAAAAGAGACGGTTGATTCGGTCAAAATGGCCTGACCAATGTTTAATGTGGCCGCGACGATGATGGGGCCAACGGCATTGGGTAGGATGTGCTTGAACATGATCGGCAGGCGATTCTGACCAAGCGCCCGCGATGCCTCGACAAACTCAAGGTTTTTCAAAGACAGAAATGAGCTGCGCACCAGCCTGGCGTTGGTCATCCAATTTAGAGCCCCGATGACAGTAACGATAATCAGGAATATACCAAGCTCCGGGCCAAACGCCTTGCGCACAGTATCGCGAAACAGGAACGTAACCAGTAACAGTAGCGGCACAACCGGAAGTGATTGAAACAAATCCGTGACGCGCATGAGGCCAAAATCCAGCGCCCCGCCAAAGAAACCGGCGAATGCTCCAACGACGGTGCCAACCGTGATCGAAATAAGCATGGCGGCCAAACCAACCGCGAGCGAAATCCGCCCGCCAAAAAGCACACGCGCGAGCATGTCGCGACCGACATCATCAGTGCCAAAAATATACTGTCCAAACGGCTCCAAGCCGGTCTTTAGCGGATCCGTTTTGATCGGGGACACCGTGTAAATAAACGGCCCGATCATGACAATGGCAAGCAGTAGCAACACGGTAATCAGGCCAAACATGGCCAGCGTATTTTTACTAAAACGCTTTCTTGCCAATTCAGCATTGGATCGAATCCGGGGTTGGCTGGTACGAATTTGCAACCCTGCGGCAGGTAACGGTTTTGCAATTGTTGCCATTTAGCTGAGTTTAATGCGGGGATCCAAAAGCCCGTAGCACACGTCCGCAATCAGCGAACTTAGAACCACCAGCACGGCAAAGATAAACACGATCGCCATGACAACGGGAGTATCACTGCGCTGGATGGATGTGATCAACAACTCGCCGATGCCGTTGACGCGAAAGATTTGCTCGGTAATGATCGCCCCGGCAAACACAGCTGGCGCACCCACGGCAACCAACGTGACCACCGGGATCAGACTGTTGCGCAGTGTGTGTTTGAGGATCACCACACCCTCGGTCAGGCCTTTGGCGCGCGCGGTGCGCACATAATCCAGCGGCAAGTTTTCCAACATGGCAGATCGCACGAATCTGGTCATGGCACCCGCGTTAAACAAGGCCAGGACAATGATTGGCATCAGACTTTGGCGAAATTGTTGCAACAGCGAGGCAAAATCCTTGACCTTTAGCTGTGTATCGTAGATCATGGGCAACTGAAATGGCGAATCTCGCAAAAGCACACTGAATATGAGCAATAAGATGGTGCCGCTTAGAAACGTGGGTAACGAAATGCCGGCCATCGATACCACCGACACAATGTGACTAAGCCATGATTTCGGGCGGGCAGCCGTAAACACGCCAACCGGCACCGCAATAATGATGGACACCAGATAGGCGACGCCGACCACTGCGAGCGTTTGCGGCAGGCGTTGGGCCAGGAATTCAACCACCGGCATGCGCGCCGCAAACGACCAACCGAGGTCACCTTGCGCCAGGGCGAACAGCCACTTGACATACCGAACCGGCATGGGCTGATCCAACCCAAGCGAGGCACGCAATTGTTCGCGAACAGCCGGCGGTACCTCTGGATTCGTGGCAAATTGGGCCATGGGGTCTCCCGGTGCCAGCGCTAGAAGTGCAAAAATTACGA
Source organism: Chloroflexota bacterium (assembly GCA_025354985.1). GTDB lineage: Bacteria > Chloroflexota > Anaerolineae > J036 > Brachytrichaceae > AQU-03. The sequence goes on along the minus strand of JANXLU010000053.1, from coordinate 57,289 downwards.
AACTAATCGCAACCAGCGTGGGTATGGCGATCAATATGCGACGAACAAAATAGGTGGCCATTTTTCGTTCAACGTTGCGTACTCATGGATGGTGAGCACGCAACGTTGAATTATTTTGTTTGATTGAACTATCTGGACCAGTCGGCGATGTTCCACATCTCGGAATCCCAGGCACTCATGTTGATGCCCTTGAGATCCTTGGCCATACCTGACACGTTTTTGCGCGCGATCAGCGGCGCAATGGCGTAGTCCTTGGCAACAAGAAGGTCATTCATTTTCAGGGCAAGATCCTTAGCCTTGGCCGGATCCTGCTCTGCCTTCATTGCACTGCACAAGGCATCGTAATCCTTGCTCTGATAACGCAGGTTGTTTTCGCCACCCCAGCTGTTGGCCTTTTGAGCCACAAACTCACTTGCGAACCCACACATATACACCGTGGCATCCGGCACGCCGGCGCCATTGGTATACATCTGAATATCGACAAAGAACTTGGCAATATTGTCATTGCTGCTTGGGCCCGCACCAAAGTAGACGCCGGCATCAGTCGCCTTGAGCTCAACATCCACGCCGAGCTTGGTCCAGGCATCCTTCATCAAAGCCTGTTCCTTTTGGCGAAGCGCGTTTACGCTGGTATTGAATATCACGTGCATCTTCTTGCCGCCCTTCTCGCGGATACCATCTGCGCCCTTCTTCCAGCCGGCATCATCGAGAAGCTTGCCAGCGGTATCAAAGTCGGGCTTGGTGCAGTCATTGCGACCGCCAAACAGTTTGTCTGCGCTTATATAGGGGGCCCATGTAATCAACTCGCACGTTGGGTCGCCGGCCGGACCATATAGGCTCTCGGACATCACCTTCTTGTCAATGACAATGCTGAAGGCCTTGCGAACATTGACGTCGCTAAAGAACGGGTGTTGCGTGCCCAGTTCGCCGCGCTTATCGCCGGCCTCGGGTGAGATGTCGGTGGGTTGATACATGATGCGTTCGACATTGGGGCCGACAGATGTTCGCAACGTGCCTTTGCCGCCTGTCTGAAGATCAGCCAGAATCTTGGCTTCCACCTGCAGATTCCATCCATAATCCGTATCACCAGTCTGGAACACTGCACGCGCCGCGCTGGGGGCATCACCGCCGCCCTTAAAGATCACTTCCTTGAAGAAGGGTTTGTCGGCAACGTGATAATTGGGGTTGAAATCATAGGTCACCACGTCACCACTCTTGAAGTCGCGTAGTTTGAAAGGGCCTGTACCAATAGGAGCGTTGTTGGCTTTCTGACAATCCGCATCCTTGCTGGCCTTATCGCCAATGCAGTTTGCAAACTGCTTCTTCTGCAAAACGTAGCCGTTCGAGCCGACAAAAGCCTGCCACGGATATGCGTTTGGCTGCTTGAAGGTCAATTTGATCGTCAATGGATTGATCACTTCAAATTTGTCAATGGGAGTAAAGCGGCCAATGTTCACGCACCCGGTGGCCTTGTCGATGCAATAGTCATAGCTAAATTTCAGATCATCCGCGGTGAAATCGGTGCCATCATGCCATTTAACACCAGGCTTGATCTTCCAAGTGATGCTCATCTTGTCCTTGGTGAAACCCCCGTTTGCCTCCGTGGGCACTTCGGTGGCCAACACCGGGACAATGTTGCCGTCTGGATCAACCGCAGCCAGGGGCTCTTGTATCAGGCGGGCGGCATCAAAGTCCTTGGTGCCCGAAGCCAGATATGAGTTCAAAATGGTCGGTGCTTGCCAATACAGGATCTTAAGGGTTCCGCCGCTGCCGCGCTTGCCGGCCGGAGCTGCAGGCACTGCGGTGGCGGCTGGCGCGGCTGTTGCCGCGGGCGCGGCCGGTGCTACCGTGGCCGCAGGGGCGGCGGGCGGGGGGGCGGCAGGGGCGCAAGCCGCCAACATCACGGATGTGGCAACTGACACCGTCATCAAAATCGGTATACGGTTTTTTGACATTTTATTCTCCTCTTGTGGTTATTTGGCTGGCATCGAGTACATAAATGGGCGGACGAACAACGAGGGTCGCCACTGGGGATATTTGCCCTGTACCTGCCTGCATCGGAATATTATAGGGCAACGTCACGGAAAACGGGTACATCTGTCGAGGGTGGGGAATTTACGGCGGGCATCAATCTGACATGGGGGGTGCTGGTCGGGTTGGGGTATAATCATGGTCTTAGTGCGGGATAGAGCAGTGGTAGCTCGTCAGGCTCATAACCTGAAGGTCGTTGGTTCGAATCCAACTCCCGCGATAGATACAAAAAGCCCGGTGAACCATGGTTCACCGGGCTTTTTGTTTGATTATTATGTGCTCAATCACGAAAATTCGAACCGGCGATGTTACGGGAATTGAAATCATGCCCAGCCGGAAGGTTATCGAGGTGGCATGATGGTGTTGCCGCGTCTCGCAAGCGTGTATTTATTTGCAAATACGTTGTCATTTGTCGGTTTGGGTCTGGGTCTGCAATATCCGCTGATTTATCTAAGCAAGGTGCGGGGGATTGACCTGGTTTTGGCCAGTTTTTTGGTGGCAACCAGTGCCGGGCTTGGGCTGATCGGTTCACCACTAGCGGGATGGTTGGTGGACAAATTTGGACCCCGGCGGACGTTGCTGCTTACGACCATCACGTGGGGGATTGGCGCGGCGTTGTTCGGGGTATTCAACTCGGTATTTGCGGCAGGGGTGGTGCTGGCACTGATCGCATTATCGAGCGCAATGAGGTTTACAGCCTTTGGTGCGCTGATTGGCACGCTGGTGCCCCCCGATCAGCGCTCGAGAATATTTTCCTTGAATTATGCCGGACTGAATCTTGGAATCGGTCTTGGCGGAGTCGCAGCCGGTTTTTTTGTGGATGTGGCACAACCGTGGACATTTGTCGCGCTGTATGCTGTTCAGGCCGTGTTTATTCTTTCGCTTCTGCCGTTCCTAATCCTAACGCCAAAGCTGGACGTGATGTTCCGCGCCGGGCAGGAAACCGCTGCAGGTGACGGTGATGCACACGGCAAACAAAGCATGATGAACGCATTACGCGACCGGCGTTTTGCTTTGCTGTGCCTTGTCAGCTTCCTATTCTGGTTTAACGTTATGCAGCTCAACTTTATTGTCCCGCTTTACGCAAACCAACTTGGTCTGCCTCCGCGCGTGCTGGGACTTGGGCTTGGGCTGAACACATTGGCGATTGTGATCCTCCAGCTGCCGGTTTTTGGCCTGCTCAAAGGACGCAAGCGCGGTGGCGTGGTTGCCCTTATGTTTGGCATCCTGGCCTGTGCATTTGGACTGGTTTTGGTCGCGGGTGCACAGCCCACGTTGGTTCTTGCAGGTGTTTTGATTGTGGGCACGCTTGGCTTGGGCGGGGTGGCTGAAACGATCATGTCACCCACGTTGCCGCCGCTTGTCATGGATCTGGCCCCCAAGGGTTGGGTCGGACGTTATAACGGCATGCTTTCCATGACGACCTCACTCTGCTCAATCGTGGTACCTTTGCTGGCCGGTCTCTTTGTGAGTGCTGGCGCCGCACCGATACTCGTCCTGATTATGCTTGGGACGCTGGTATTCGCCGGACTTTGCGCAATCATACTTGGACGCTGGCTGGGGCCGCAGCTCAATACCGTAGGCGGCGCTTGATCCGAGTGTTTGCCTACACCGATGGGGCAGTGGAAGATCCGGTAACCGGCAGTTTTAACGCCGGGGTTGCGCAATGGCTCATTGGCGCCGGTGCAGCCACGGAACAATATGTTGCCTCGCAGGAACCTGTGTTGGGACGGGCCGGACGGCTGCATGGTTCCAAGGACAAAGACGGCGAAATTTGGATTGGTGACTCCTCCACGACCATTATTGACGGTCGGGTTATGTTGTAGTCAGACAACCTCACGCTGCAACAGGCTGCTCTGAACCAACTTTCGCTGCACCACGTGACTGCGCGGCCAACGTCTAAATGCATCCAACGTTTCATCGGTGAAGCGTTTGAGACAACGAAGCCTGATTGATTCATCACGCGCCGAAATATAGGCCAGCAGACACATGTCAATTCTCCAAAGCGCCGCCTGCAAATCAGCGTCCGGGCCATGCAGCGGTGTCGCAGTTAACAGCGCCTTCATGGCAGCATCCAAATCGCCATCGCTGGCCAGGTAGTCATGTAGTGATATTGGAACCTGGGCGCTGTTTGGCTCCTTAAATAGCGAGCGCAGTTTGCGCGCCTCGCTCAACTTTCCCTGCAACAGCAGGCATATCGCCTGCCACTCGATGGCGGGCGCCGAGGGATCCAAGCGTCCCAATTGTTCAAAATGTTGGGCAGCAAGATCGTATTCCTTGTTGAATAACAGGGATCGGGCATAGTGACGCAAGACATATGAATCCAAGCGACGGGCGGATTGACACGCGGTCCAGGCCGCGCGATAGTGGCTGGCAGCATCACCAAAACGGCTTTGGTTTTCCGCAAGGTGCCCCTCACACAAACTTGCGATCTGATTCATGCCCAACTGCAGTTGATCCATCAGTGAAGCCACGCATTCGGAAAGTTTGTCCTCCTGGCTCATTCCGGGCACCACGCTTATGGCCTCAGCTGCAAGATTTTGGTCCAATTCGATCCGCTTTACCCAACAGCGGACATTGGGTCTGGAACCCGCCTTGAATTCGGAAGTTACCTCATCCGGCTTATCCCAGTCGGCGGGAAAGCGATTGGCTATCTTCGTAAGGTCATCCATGATGCGACGCGCGTCATCATACGGCAGGGCATCGGGTGTTTTGGGCAGCAGGGCTATCTCCGTGCCCCGCTTATTCCAATAGCACATGACCACCTGCTCACGCGATTTTGCGCGCGCCATGTTGCGAATCCACTGTTGGACCTCGCTGACAAACCATGTGTTGTAAGAGTCGGCATCCGAGAACCGCTCACCGCGTTCGAGGGGCACATCCACATTGATCAGCAACACGTAATACGAGCCTGATGAACGAACGGATGGTTTTCTGGCAAAAAGTGGTTTGACCCATTCCAGCAGCAAATCTTCCGCAACACGGCGCTCGCCGGCTTGAATGCGCACATGGGTAATTTGACGCGCCATGGCGCGCACGGTGTGCTCCCGCGCTTCGCGTTCGGCCAAAATTTCGCCGGCAATCATGCTGGCAATGTGCAGTAGTGACAGCGTATGCGGCTGATAGACCTTGGATTGATCAAAGGGTCGATCCACCTCCAGACTGTGCTCACTCACCGCGGTATATAGGACACCATAGGTCTTGTCGCCGCACTTGCATGGATAACCCGCACAGGCCTGGGTGTGCTCCACGTGCTGCAGGGCAATGCGCACGTCGGCCACCATGCTTAGCGTCTGCCGGATAACCAGAGGTTGTTGATTCTCATATACAAAACCGCTGACCGAATGTCCCAAGGCAACCCGCGTACTGGGATCAAACAGTTTTACAAAGGGTTCGCTGCTTTGGGCAAGCACGCGGAGCTGTGTCGGTGGCGACATTGTGGTGTCGGGCACCAGCAGTGCAACCGTACTTATCAATCGTGATGCCCGTCGGACCATGCTCACGAGAATGTCAAGCGAGGTGGATTCGTGCTGGTCCTCATCCTGAGTTGAATCCCCCCTGGGTGACGCCAACCGCAACAATGCTGCGATGCGTTCCCTGCGGGCCCCGTGTTCATACACCTCGTCCAGTTTGTTTGGATCGGGCTGACCCAGTGCCTTTGACTGGGATGCATCGCATGCAAGCACGCCGACTAGGAGCCGCGAGCGAGATTGCGTTTTCAAGACATACCAATGGGTATAGCCTGCACCCAACACTTCGGCATAGTCCGGCACCGTCTCGTAGTCGCCATCCGGGCGAGCGAGCTGCAGCGTTTTTATGTGATCACACCGTTCAAGCAACCGGGATATTTGCCGCATGTCGGTGACATTTTCAATTAGTAAGTCTTTGGCCTCTTTGGATTCCTCTCCATTGGTTTGGACGCAAAACATCACGGCAGCTTTGTCGGGTCGGCTGGTTTCGCCAAACGCCCAGCCGATTAACGCCATGGCCAGCCGCTGATAGATGCGATTCACAACCCAATCCCGCTCACGCGCGACGCGGGGGGTTGGCGTATGGATTGCCGCGTTTGACAGACCGGCATCACTGTGCGCGGATGTAGCAAGCGCAACATGGTGCATCACCCAATCATTTCGATTATGGTGGTGAACCAAATGCGATTTGCTCAGCCACACGATAAGTACAAATTGTGTCAACAATTCGCTTGAGTAGTCCGGGCGGACGGACTCCTTGGTGGGCACGGTGAGCCAGCCCTTGCGTCGATAATCGTGGAATGCGGACGTAACGTCAACAAGCAACAGATGCGGCATGACGTCCAACTGCCTGATGATTTTTAGCGCCGCCTGCAACATTGGCCCGCGGCGTTGCTCGGTCGGGTAGGCATCTTGAGCCAGCAACCGAATACGAGCATATTGCCGCCTGAGCAGTGCGACGTCACTTTCGGGTCGACGTGGTCCAATCGCTGCTTTCGAATTCATCCTTGTTTAAGGACGGTTGCTGCAAGTTGCGAAATCCGCAACGAACTTGTGACAAATTTGTCCACAAATGGGATTTAAGCACAAATTTGACGTCTTAACACAAGCTTGTTACGATCAGTGCGGTCGTATGTCTATCGGATTAGTAATCACCTTTCAAGGCCTGATTCAGGCCCGGTTCCAGCGTAAATAGCGGAACGGGAGGAAGCGCGTCGGGCCCTGGGAGTGGTAACAATCCCAAAGGGAGAAAGCCATGACGCAAGCGCATAGATCGCAGCGGTCTTCAACCGCCACATACGCGTTCTCGCCTCCAAAGGCGACGGTTACTCAACCCGAACCGGGGAAGACGCCCAACCAATGGGAGCGCCGGGTGAGGCGGGTATTGAGTGAATGCTCACCAGTTGGCTGGTATCGGCAGCCGGTTTTGGTTGAGGCGCTGACCACAGTTCCGGTTTTTGATCTGGCGTGGAAGTTCTTGCGCTGGCTCGCACCGGGCATGGATCATGCGATCAATCCGCAGCACGAACAAGTGGGCCCAACCTGGTCGCTTCGGGCACGGACGATTAGCGTGCCATACACTGAGGACAGGCTAGAGCAGGAGCAGCTCCCGATTGGTTTGGCTGCAGACATAATTATCTGGATTGACCCCCGCAACGCCCCTATCAGCTTAGCGTCCGAACTTGCAAGGTTTGACGAGGTCCAAATTGGCATGATTCTTCGAGATCGGGTCAAGCAATGGCTCCGCGAACTTGGCCGAAGATGCACACTGGCTGCAATCTGCCGGTCTGGCTTCCATGAGGACCTTGGAAGCCAGTTGGCGCGCAGCATCCGCAAATTCATAGAGCAAATCTGGGGCATGAAGGTGTTGGTGGGAATGCATCAGGCGCACTTGGAACTGGATCACACCACAGCGAGACTGATGCATCAAATCACGCACGAGCAACTGGAAGTGACTACCCGCCAAATGCAGGGAATGGCGGCCATCGGTCTGCAAAAGGAAATCACTGCCGACCCGCGTTTGATGCAAATGGTCGTTGAGCTGGCACGCTTCTACGCACCGAACGCGACCAATCTCAACATCAATATCCCGGCGAGCATTGCCGAGCTAATCCAAAAGCAGACTAACGTCGCGAACAATTTACAAACCGCACCAACCCTTAACGGGACGCTCAACTCCAGACGCAATTGAGACTGTTATAGTGCCAGAATCAAGTGGTTCAAAGCCACCCGGGCACCATCCCGAGTGGCTTTGAAAAAAACAATAATGAGTATTCCCGACCTCCCAAACCTTCCAGAAGTAAGCGGCCAGTCCAAGAGTGGGCTTTCCTATCACATCATGGGCACGGTGCAACAGACCGTGGCAATTAACCTGCAACCCAATCAGGTCGTCTACTCAGACGCCGGCGGAATGAGCTGGATGACGGCGACGGTTAGCATGAACGCCAACACCGGTGGCGGGCTTGGCGGCATGTTTAAGCGCGCACTATCGGGCGCAACGGCATTCCTGCTGGATTTCACCGCGACAGGCGGTCCCGGACAGGTGGCGTTTAGTGCGGATTTCCCCGGCAAGATGCTGCCCATCGACCTGGAGGCCGGTCAGAGCGTGATCATGCACAAGCATGCGTTTACATGCGCTGAAAAAAGCGTGGCATTGGACGTATTTTTCTCACGCAAGCTTGGGAGCGGGTTGTTTGGGGGGGAGGGTTTTATCCTGCAAAAACTCACCGGTCCGGGAATCGTTTTTGCCGAATTGGACGGCGATGCAGTGGAGTATCACCTGCAACCCGGTCAGGTGATGCAGGTGGAACCCGGACACGTGGCAATGTTTGATGCCTCGGTAACCTTTGACGTGCAGATGGTGAAAGGTGTCAAGAATATCCTGCTTGGTGGAGAAGGTTTGTTTTTGGCTTCGCTCAAGGGGCCGGGGCGCATTTGGCTCCACTCCATGACCGTCAGCAAAATCGCGCACCGCATTGCTGAGTTTATTCCCACGAAGTCATCGAGTTAAAGCCGGCTGCCTGACACAGTGCCCGCGTATTACGGCGTTGGCACTGTATCAGGCAGCAGTCCCTCGTGCCTTAGCTCGTCCCATAATTCCGCGGGGATCGGCGCGTTGAACGCCTCGACATTTTGCTCCAGCTCAGCCACGCTCCGGGGACCGCTGACCACAGAGACAACCGAAGGGTGGCCAAGGGGGAACTGTAGGGCGGCAGCCTTAATATCCACACCGTGGCGCGTGCAGACAGTCGCAACGCGCTGGGCCTTGTCCACCCATTCGCGGCCAGCAGTGTCATAGTTGAATTTTGGATTTGGGGCAAAGGGATCCGCCAACAGGCCGCTGTTAAACGGCCCACCCACATAGATTGCGATGCCTTGAGCCTTCGCAATTGGCAGTAATTCATCATGCGCGGTTTGGTCGATCAAGGTGTAACGACCAGCCATCAAGAAACAATCGAACTGAGCATGTTTTGCCAGCCAAGCCAGTTTGCCGGCGTCGTTCATTCCGGCACCAATCGCACCGATCACACCTTGTTCTCGCAGACGATACAGGGCCTTATAGGTGCCTTGCAGGCATGCCTCCATGTGATCGTCAGGATCGTGAATGAGCAAAATGTCCACCCGGCTCAAACCGGTCCGACGCAGCGTGCCCTCCAGACTGCGCATGGCAAAATCATAGGAGAAATCATGACCGCGAGGCTCCGGGTTTGCGGTTGATTCCCCATCCGGCACCGCGTCATCCGGTTCAATGGCATAGCCAACCTTGCTGCTTAGCGTGAATGAATCCCGGGGCAGACCGGGTAGCACCCTTCCCAACCTGGCCTCGGCAATCCCGCGGCCGTACAAGGGCGATGTATCAAAAAATCTTATGCCGAGCTCACATGCCCGATTGAACGTGGCCGTGGCTTGTGCATGGCTTACTGGTGCGAACAACCAACCAAACTGGGCCGAGCCTAGGCCAAAATTGGTGACGGTAAGCTTGGTTTGTCCAAGTGCGACAGATCGAATTTTTGATGGGTGATTCATGGTCGACAGATGGCGGCTGTTGATTGATTGCAACCGTTGGCCGCGCCCTATTGTGCACCGGATCATTCAACATGTCAATCAGGTTGATGTCTAATTGACGCCATGAAGGCTTCGGCTCGCTCGTTTTGGCTAAATGCGATCAGTGGGGCGTTTGTTGGTCTGGCCGAGGCCTTGGTTGACACGCGCGTGGTCATGAGTGCGTTTCTATCACTGTTGACGGACAGCAACGTGCTGATATCGTTTATTGCACCCATGCGCGAGGCCGGATGGTGGCTGCCCCAATTTTTCGTCAGCGGATGGGTGGAACGCACGCCTCGCAAGGCGGATTTGTATCGCGCAACCAACCTGTGGCGGATTTTTAGCTGGCTCGCGTTGATTGCATGTGCTTTTACGCTCAAGGGCCTACCCCTTTTGCTTGCCTTTGCCATCTGCATGGTGCCGATCAGTATTGGCGCGGGTATTGCCGGATTGCCGTGGACGGTTATCACTGCGAAGACTATTCCGCCGGGTCGGCGGGGCTCGCTATTTGCATGGCGAAATGGTCTGGCCTCCATACTGGGGATCGCAGGTGGCGGAGTGATTGCCTACATTCTCAACGGCGGGCTGGGTCTTGGGTTTCCACAAAACTACGGTGCGGTGTTTGCCGTCGCCGCATTTATGTATGTTATTGGTTATGCGCTGATGGGCATGGTGCAGGACGATCCAGACGTGCCACCCGCGCCATCCAATCTTCGAGACCAGGCGAAACGCGCACTGGAACTGGTCAAGACGTCGCATGACTACCGCTGGTTTCTGATCAGCAGGTCGTTGATCAGCCTGGGCTATGCCTGTGCTCCATTTTTTGCCGTCTATGCACGTCGCGAGCTGAATGTGAGCGGCGGTCAATTGGGCAGCTTTGTATCGGTATCCCTGGTCGCCGGACTTATTGGCAACTGGATTTTTGGAAAGATCGGCGATTCACGCGGGCACAAGGTCATTTTCCTGTTTGCAATCACCTGTGGCATCGTGATGGCTTTGGACGGCGCCGTATTGGTTGCCACCCGGTTTATGCCCGAGCTGCAGTTATACGCGGCGTATGCGCTAAGCGGGCTTCTCACGTCCGCCCTTGCCGTGAGTTTTGGGCCGCTGATGATGGATGTAACGCCGACCGAAAACCGATCGCTGTATTATGGATTCACCCATACGTTGCTGGGCATCAGCGTCATCATTGGTGGTTTCATTGGGTTTCTGGCGGATGCCGTTGGTCTGACCTGGCTCTTCATGTTTTCATGTGTCGTCTTTGCCGGCTCATTACTGGCCATGGCTCAGGTGCATCGGTTTCCCGCCAAATCCATCCATGTGGCTGCCACTGCGTAAGGGTGCTGTTCCTTAATAACCAGGCACGGACAGGCGATTTTGGAGCGCGGCGCCCAACTCGTCCAGCATCATGATCGGATTCGTGCTTCTGCTCACTCGTTTGAAGTTAAGATAGCCAAAGTGAAAGGGTCGTCGCCGTGGCGACTTCTCGCCGCCATGCACGGCGCTAAGCATGATATCGACAAACGCGGTATCAGCAGTGACTATTTGTGCACCCGGTGGTAGGCGCTCCAAGAGGTGTGGCCAAAGATCCGCATCGTTGACGCGAAGCCCAATCCACACCTCATTGACCACAACCGTGGCCTGGATCGCCCAGCCCAGGCGATCCAGTTGATCCATTCATGGCCGGCAATCCCGGTCATCCAGTGCGCGTTGTGTCGGTGACATTTGCACTATTATGACGTGATTAGTTAGGAAGGATGAAACCTTTGCCGTTGCCAGCCACCAACTATTACTAGATACAAGGTGCGAATAAAAGGTCGGCCAAATTATTTAACCACCAGTTCTCCATGCATCATTGCCGCGTGACCCGGAAACGTGCACAGGAATGGATAGGTACCGGGTGGCGGAGCCGGAAAAGTAACTTCCACGGTCTCTTTGGCCTTGGCCATTCGCGTGGCTGCAATGATACGCTTATCGCCTTTCACCAAATAATCATTGGCCTCCCCGGCCGCGGCACCATCGGTTGCGACGACATCCGCCTGACCAGGTTTCACCAATACCCAGTTATGCATGAGCGACATGGAGTTGTTTATGAGTTTCAAGGTGACCTGTGCACCCGCGGGAACTTCAAAGTGATTATTCATAAAGGACATTTCCTCGCCCTTTGAGCCGAGCTCAAGCGTAATCGGCGGAACAGTTGGTTTGGGAATTGGCGATGGTGTTGCGGCGGGAGCACCGGCACAGGCCGTCAACAGCGCGGCCAGCAGCACGGATTTGAAAAAATTGTTCATGTTGTTTTTGTAAATTAGATTCTCAGTAAGATCAGGAAGATAATGGGGCGTTCGATTCACCCAAAGGATCTAGGTCACGACCACGGCTGTGACCATTCCGAACATGCCCATGGGAGCTTCGGCGTGCGTGAGAATGTGACAGTGAAAGGCCCAGGCACCCGCGGTGTGAGCTGTCACAATGACATCCCAGCGCTCACCTGGTGCAACCGTAATCGTGTCGCAATAGAAAGGTTGGGGCAACGGCCAGCCGTCGCGCGCAATTACTTGTTGTTCAAGACCATGAAGATGCATCGGGTGGATGACATTTCCCTCGTTCATATAGCGAATCCGGATACGCTCATTCAGTTTCGCAAGAATTGGTTGTGTTTCCGGGAAACCCCTGCCATTCAGCGTAAAGCCACCCAACACGTCATTGAGCACCAGCACATAGTCGGAGTCGAACGCGGGTTCACTCTTTTTGTCCTTGGGGTCGACGATAAACGCTCCCAACAATCCCCGGGATGTTTGTTGAGCACTGTTGTGATGGGAATGATACATATGCGAACCGGAGTTGTTCACCTTAAACTCGTAGGTAAACGTTGCGCCCGGCTTAATGGGCGGTTGCGTGAGGAATGGCACACCATCCATTGCATTCACGATTTTGAGGCCGTGCCAATGTACTGCATGACTCTCCTTTAGCTTATTTGTGACGTTGATTCGGACATTGTCACCTTCGGTCACCCGAATCATGGGTCCGGGGACCATACCGTTGTAAGCTACTGCGTCCGCTACATTTCCTTCATTCACCTGCCACTTAACCTCGGATGCCGTCAGGTTGAACACTTTCGTTCCAGACTCGGTTGTAAAGGGCAAGCTTGTCCCCCAAAAGCCTGGATTCTTGCCGATATTGGCCAGAAACTTCTTGACGCCGGCCTCGTGCATTGCATCCATATCGTCAGCTGTTTGAGCTGCGGGCGCAGCCGCCACGGTATTAGTCATGTCAGACATGGAGGACGGAGAATTTGCAGGCTGAACAGGAACCACTATGGCGGCCGGAGCTGGCTCGGCTCGACAGGCCGCAAGGCCGGTTACCGCGCCACCAAGGCCTAGAAGGCCAGCTGATCTCACAAACGATCGACGCGATGTATTATTTCTTGGAGTCATGATTTTACTTGGTTAAGTTGCCGGATAAATAAAGGGCGCACGTGAAGGGTGCGCCCGAGTTTTGAGCACAGAAATCTATTGTGCTAGTTGCTGCTTGGTCTTGACTGTGGTCACCTCATCGGTCTTCCAAGGCACGCCGATCCAGCGAAGCAGATAGAAATCCGCACCCACATAACCTGCCACCTTCCAAGCCAGGACCAACAGCACTGCCAATACGAGCAGCAGACCGTTGCTGCTGGCGGTTCCCGCCATGATGAAATTCCAGTTCATAAAGGCGCCGAAGAATGCCGCAACTCCGACAAATGCGCCCACAATCAGTGCCACGCCAAGCAGCAATTCCCCATACGCTACGACCTTGCCAAACCAGATGTAGCTGCCATTTGCGAGTAGAAAATTCAGGAAGGCGCGGTACCAGTCAAAGGCAACACTTGAGGTTCCGGTCGGGGACAGTTTTACAGCCCCTTCCCAGAATCCCTTTAATGCCGTTCCTCCGTCCACCCAGGCGGGATTGCCAATCTTATGCAACGAGGCTTCCACCCACTGAACACCAAGCCAAACGCGAACGACCAGCCAGAGCCAAGCCGCACGCTTGTCGGAAAATAAGAATCGGGCGAATGCCGGCTCCTGAACGATGTGGCCGTGCGAAATAGGAACTTTTATCTGTGTCATGGTTTTGTCCTCCTGCTCTGCTCCAGAAATGGCGCAGATGCCTAAATAAGATCTTGCACCCGATCACGTGATCGCATGCTGAATTCAGACTAGATCAAAATTGGCGACGCAGCCACGACCGAAGGTCTATCCGGAACCTGGCCGGCTGACCAGTGGTTCTTCAGCATATATGGTCACGTGTGCTATCGTTGTAAGGTCATGAATGACTCAATGTCGGCCATCCTGATGACGCAGTTGTTTGACGTGACGTCCGACGCGATCATCATTGTGGACGCGAATCAAACCATCATCCGGTTTAATCGCGGCGCCGAAAGGATCTTTGGATACTCGTCAACCGAGATAACCGGTAAACCGCTGACCGTTCTTCTACCAATGCGATTTGCAAGCCTCCACGGCGACCACATAAGAACGTTTGCCGCAAGCGACGATCATGCGCGTGCGATGGGCGACAGACGGTCGATATTTGGGTTGCGAAAAAATAATACTGAGTTTCCCGCAGCAGCCGGGATCTCAAAGTTGAGCCACGCTGACGGACCGGTGTTTGCGGTGATATTGCGCGATGTGACAGATCAGCGTCAACTTGAAAATGAAGCACGGACGCTATCCATACTCAATGCGGTCGCAGCCGAGCGCAGTCGCCTTGCGCGCGATCTGCATGATGCCGTCACCCAGTCGCTATTTTCAGCAAATCTGATGGCCGAGGTGCTTCCACTAGTATGGAAAACGGATCCGCAACAGGCCCTCACTCAAATTCAAGACATAAAACAATTGACCCGGAGTGCTCTTGCAGAAATGCGCGCATTATTGTTGGAGTTGCGACCGACCGCAATCATGGATGCGCATCTGAGCGATTTGCTCGGGCAGCTTGCCGAAGCCACCCACAGCCGATCCGGCATCGATGTAACTGTTGAAGCCGATGAGCGCAAACAGCTGCCGGGTAAAGTCCATGTTTCGTTTTACCGGATTGCCCAGGAAGCCTTGCACAACGTCTCCAAACACAGTAAGGCCCGGTCCGCCAATATTCAGCTCAGCTTACTGCCGCGCAGCGCAAGAATGCTGATTCACGACAATGGCCGCGGATTTGAATACAACGGTATTGGCGCCACCCATCTTGGTCTGCGCATTATGCACGAGCGCGCTACTGAAGTTGGAGCAAAATTGCAAATTGAAAGCGTTGCCAACCAGGGCACTGATGTACTGGTAGATTGGAGTGAATCATGACACAAGCGCCCATCAGAGTATTGATAGTTGACGATCATGTGATGGTGCGAAAGGGGCTGATCGCCTTACTTGCAGCCTACGACGATATGGAATTGGCCGGCGAGGCCGAGGACGGTGAGATGGGCGTTCTGCTATATGAGCACGCCCTGCCAGATGTTGTCTTGATGGATATGGTGATGCCGCGGATGGATGGCGCAAACGCCATCTCCAAAATTCGAGCACGTCACGCAAATGCACAGATTGTTGCATTGACCAGTTTTGACTCGGACGAATTGGTGCAACGCGCAATGGCGGCCGGAGCGATCGGCTATTTGCTCAAAAATGCCACCGCGGAAGATTTGGCACGAGCCATACGTGCGGCGCACAATGGAAAAAGAACTCTGTCCCCCGAGGCCGCTGACTCCATGATGCATCTTCTGAACCCCGAACCGGTGGTGGGAGCGGATCTCACGGTTCGAGAACGGGAAGTGCTATCCCTAATGGTCGAGGGTTTCAACAATACGGAAATTTCGGACCGGTTGTTCCTTAGTGTCTCGACGATCAAATTTCACGTCAGTACACTTCTATCGAAACTTGCAGTCTCCAATCGGATCGAGGCAGTCGCCTTAGCCGTTAAACACAACCTTTTCATAAAAAAATCTTAACCGCATCAACCATTCTGAGTGGTCGGGGCCTTACCGGCTTCACTAGTCAAGTCTCGTACCATCATACGAAACAGATCGGACTCCGTGATGATTCCGACCACCCTTTTCATATCTACGACGGGCAGGCCGCTGATTTTGTTTTGCAACATGATCTCGGCAGCGTCCCGGACTGATGTCTTGGGCGAGACTGTGATCACATTGCGCCTCATGATTTTGTCGACCGAAACCTTATCCAAGAGGTAGGTCAGCTCAAAAACACTGAGCGAAGTTGCCATGGAAGGAGCAGCTTCGCGGAGATCTCCCGTGGTGATGATTCCCACCAACCTCCCCTCGTCCACCACTGGTAGACGACGCACCCGGTGATCCTTCATAATGCGATTTGCTTCCGAGAGCGTGGTTCGCGGTGAGATCGTGATTGGGTTGGGAGTCATCCACTCCAACACAAAATAGTCAGTCATCTTGAGATCAGGTAATTGAATGCATCAGGCAGTTTCGTCCGCAACAAACGCGCGAAAGATATCCGACTCGGTGATAATGCCTACCAGACGCTTGTCCGGTTCCGACACCACAGACAACCCACTAATCTTTCGGTCAATCATGATGCGAGCAGCTTCGAGGAGCGAGGTGCCGGGTGTAATGGAAACCGGGTCCCCCGTCATTGCCGCCGCCACCGGAATACGGCGTGCTTCGTCACTGTCGGTATCTGCTGCCTTGCTACGAACATCTCCAAGTGTAAGAATGCCTACCAACCGACCGCCTTCCATCACGGGAAGCCGACGGATATGACGAGCACTCATCAACTGAAAGGCGGTGCTTACAGACGTGGTGGGTGAAACGGTTATCGGGCTGGAATTCATCCAGTTTAGTGTTTTCTTGGTCTCCGCCGGCTTTATTTTTGCGCTTGTCATGTCGGTTAGTCCTTTCCAGACACAATTAGTTTGCGACCACCAGGTCTGGTAACGTGGGGAGGGCGTCGACGATGTCAGCATTTACTGCAAGCAGAATTGTGTCCTCGTCCAACGATTTGATCCAGCCCGACGGAATTGCCACACAATCCCTATTGATCAGCCCGCGTGCGAGCACGAAGTGGGAAACCCTGTTCTCCTTTTCATGCGAGATCAACTCCAGCAGGCGGCCCACATTCACCTTGTCGTTTGAAACAACCAAGGCCCCCTTCATCAGGGCGATATCTCCTTCGGGAATGTTCTCAACATAGTGAGCCTCAGAACCCCGGCCAGACCACCTCGCAGTGGCCCAAGGTTGGGCGCCAACACCTGGATAGTAAAAATATGGAGGTGCGGAACTCAATCCACCGTGGTGCGGTTCACCGGGAACGGTTTCAAGATTCTCACCCTGATTATTTACTTCAAAGGTCACGTACTCCACGGATTCGAACTTTGGCAAGCGGCCCACATCCTCTTCCGAGATACTCAAATCGACACGACCCTCGGCGGCTTGATCGACCAAGCCTATTGGCACCACTTTGTCATCGGTAAACAGAATTCCCTTACGAACGACAACTCCATCAACCTCGCGCGTTTTTGGATCAAACACCACGCGCTCCACGTGACCCACCTGTATGCGATTTTTCTCAAATACTGACGCCCCTTGTTTGAAATGCATGATTACCTCCTAATTACATATGGTATTCAGCGGCGCTTGTCTATTCTTCCGGGCGGACCAGCATCAAGGGAACTCTTGCGCCATGAATTACCTTGTCCGTGACGCTGCCCATCAGCCAACGACCAATACCGCTGCGCCCGTGAGTCGACATTACAATAAGATCAACAGCATTCCGCTCTACGAAATCCAGTATTGAATTCGCGGCAGACTTTTCTTCGGTTAAGACGACATGGGCCTTGACGCCGCGGTCAAGAAGTGAACTTACGACGCGTTGCAGATAGGTGTTGGACTCGACGCGCTTCGCGTGCTCGGCCTCGGCCAGATACGGCATCGCCTCGGGACTGTAGTATTGCATGCTGACCGGAACGATCGCGTGGAACAGCACGACCTCACATCCAAACTGTTCGGCGAGACCGCGTGCCAGCGGCAACGCGGCTTCGGCCATGACGGATTGATCGAGGGGAACGAGTATTTTCTTAAACATGATGATTCGCGAAAGTTATTCCGCTCGCACCATCATGAGATAAGCGTGTCGTTCGCGAACCAACCACTTGGACAGCTTTCCCGGCCAGGTGGCCAATTCATCTGCAATTGAGGGTTTTACCGAGCCGTTCCGTAGGGCAAAGTGTTTGGCCGCACGACATGCCGCTTAAAGTCAACCTCATGCCAGCCTTCACCTTTCGCTATCCAAGCCAATTCCCAAACCAATTCGTGAAAAGTGTGTCGATCCGGTTCAGGTGTCTGGATGAAGTGGTCGCACTAAGAGCGTAAGCATCTCAAATCTTGGTTACGGGAATCTGAAGCTCTAAAACGCGGGGCTGAAATTGGCTTTCGTCGCGATAAACAGGGTACTCCCTGCCAAAGTGGTGCAACTCCCGAATACTCCCGGAAGACTGAAAGCCGTTGCGGGCAATCCATGCAAACAACGCGACAATGCCTTCGGGAATTTCCCAGAGTAATCCATTATGAATGGTACTGGCCATGGTTGGCTCGGCCGGCAGGTCACGAACCGTGACCTGAACCTGATCTTTCGATCCACGCAACTGCCGCACCTGGGCCTTTGTAAGCACTACGGCGGCCTCCATGTCAATTTCGGTATCCATGTAGCCGTCGCTGTGATAGTGCATGGCCTCCAAAGACACTTGGGTTTGGCTGATACCGTTGGTTTCCAACCAGCCATAAAGCCTGGCCAACGCGGAACTGCGGTGCTCAGCCATTTGGCTGACATGCGGCACCCATTCGCGTGTTGCAGCAATTGTGATGGCCTCGACCGGCTTGAGTACCACTTCGTAAGCAGACGACACCAGCTCCCCCGTCAGATGTTTCAAACGCGCGTCCACTCGTTTTAGACGTTGCTCCTCCTGAGATATTTGCCGTGCCAGTTCGGCCCGCCGGGCACTTAACATGGCCTGAAATTGCTCGGCTGTCAGTGGCTCGTGCAATATACGCCGAATTTGATCAAGTGACAAACCCAAGTCCCGGAGGGCGAGAATCCGATTGACCGCAGTCAACTGATCCAGTGAGTAATAGCGATAGTCGGTGAACTTGTCCACATAGGCGGGCTTGAGCAGACCCACTTCGTCATAGTGTCGCAACGCGGGAACGGTCAGCTGGGCGAGCTGAGAAAAGTCACCGATGCGCAGCAGGTTGGGCGGCAAGGTGGCGGGTAGTGATGACACGGGGTGCACGATACACGAATCGGACGCCGGCAATCATTTGTGTTCCAACGTGCGTCCTATAATTCCTTCTTCAACCTCATATGTTGAAAGATGTGGTGGCCCATACCGCGATAAGTCACGAGAGCAAGGCGAATTTGCCCTTAATGCAACGGCACTATTCCGCGATCGTCACGCTTTCGCTGTTTCTGGCGGATGCGACCGGCGTGGTGGTGGCCTTCTATGTCGCGCACAGGCTGCGTCGCATCATTCCACTGCCCGAACCGGCCCAGGGGCTAAACAGATTTGCAGACTTTGTGCCGCTGGTGGCGTTGCAGGTAGTCGCCATTGTGGTGGCGTTTTTTTTGGGTCGCATGTATCACCGCAAGCGCACACGGGTTGGATCAGACGAGCTCAATCGGATTTTCTCGGGCGTTTCAATCGGAACTCTGATCGGTGTGGCTGCCGCCGCATTCTTGTTCAAGGGGTTGACCTTTGACTATTCGCGCGGGATGATCATTTATGCCTGGGTACTGTCAATACTGGCGATCACCATTCTCAGGGGTGCTCAGGCACGGGGCCAGCGGATTTTGCAATCGGTGGGTTATGGGCGCACCCGTGTCGTTTTGGTTGGCAGCGGAGAACCAGTGTTGGCGGTTTATCAGCGATTGACGCAAAATTCGCGGCTTGGATACGATGTTGTTGGAATCGTGCCTTACCGGGCGTCGGAAACTGGACAACCAGCCGCGCCTGTCATCCAAGACCTCAAAGTATTGAATGGTCTGGATGACATGAGTCGGCTCATCACCAGCCATGAAGTGGATGAGGTGATTGTTGCGGTTCCCGAGGCCACCGATGAGGACATGCTGGGGATCATTGCACGGTGTGACCGCAACAGCATCAGCATCAAGGTGTTTCCAGACGTTTTCCAAATCATGGCCGGTCAGATGAGCATCAGTGAATTGGGCGGCCTGCCACTACTGAATGTACGCGACGTAAGCCTGCGTGGCTGGAAGTTGACGCTCAAACGTGCGGTGGACATCGCCGGAAGTGGAATTGGCATGATTTTGCTTTCTCCGTTTATGCTGTTGGTGGCGCTACTTATCAAGCTGGATTCGCGCGGAACAGTGTTCCTGGTGCAGGAACGAATGGGTCTGGATGGGAGTCGCTTCAATGTATTCAAATTTCGCAGCATGCGCCAGGATGCCGAGCGAAATGGACCCGGATGGACGACCAAGGGCGACACACGTGTAACGCGTATCGGACGATTGATTCGGCGAACGAATATCGACGAATTGCCCCAATTAATAAATGTGCTGCTGGGGAATATGAGCCTGGTGGGACCGCGGCCAGAACGACCGGTTTATGTGGAAGAGTTTCGCAAACTCATCCCGAGGTATATGGAGCGCCACAGGGAAAAGGCCGGATTGACCGGCTGGGCGCAAGTGAACGGGTTGCGAGGCGACACTTCGATTGAGGAACGCACAAAATATGACTTGTGGTACATTGAAAATTGGTCGGTTTGGCTGGACATCCAGATCATCTTACGAACCATTTGGCAGACCTTGGTGCGCCCCGACGAAAACGCCTATTAAACGGTTCAACGAAATTCACAGCTTTTGATCGTCTTCAGCAAATTGCAATCACCGGCTCATAATATTGGCGGCGTTTGCTAACAAATAACCAATACCAAGAATCCAAACTAGCAGGAATGAATATGCAACGATTTCAACGATGGTTCGTGGTCGCGATTGTGATTGCGGTTGCGATTGCTTCGGTCACCTACGTACAGGGCAATGCGCGTCAACAGACCGATTTGCAAATCTCCGAGGTTGCCAAAAAGGTAAAAAACAACGAGGTTGACAAACTCGTCGTTGACGGTGATACGGTCAAAGTGCAATATCGGGACAAGTCTCGCCCGGTTCAGGAATCGCGCAAGGAGGCCTCGTCAAGCCTCATTGAGCAACTTACGCAATATGGCGTGACACCAGAACAGCGGGATGCCGTCAAGATCGAGGTATTTAATGGGACAAACTGGCTGGAGTTGTTTCTAAGCATACTGTCGCCACTCTCGATCCTGCTGTTTTTGGGTTTTATGTTTATGATGTTCCGAAACGCCCAAAATGCCAATGGCAACGCGATGCAATTTGGCCGCAGCAAGGCACGTATGTTTAACGGTGAAAATCCAACCGTGACCTTTGGCGATGTGGCGGGCGCGGACGAAGCAAAGCAGGAACTTCAGGAAGTGGTGGAGTTTTTGAAGCAGCCGGAAAAGTTTATTCAGTTGGGCGCCCGCATCCCCAAGGGCGTGCTCCTGATCGGCTCACCAGGCACCGGAAAAACGCTTCTGGCAAAGGCTGTAAGTGGCGAAGCCGGCGTGCCGTTCTTTAGCATCAGCGGCAGCGAATTTGTTGAAATGTTCGTGGGTGTGGGTGCCAGCCGGGTGCGCGACCTGTTTGGCGAAGCAAAGAAACACTCGCCATGCATCATTTTTGTCGATGAAATCGATGCGGTGGGCCGCAGCCGAGGGACCGGTCTGGGTGGTGGCCACGACGAGCGTGAGCAAACGTTAAACCAGATTCTGGTTGAAATGGATGGTTTTGGAACCGACACAAACGTAATCGTAATTGCGGCAACCAACCGGCCGGATGTGCTGGACAGCGCATTGATGCGCCCGGGGCGTTTCGACCGCCGGGTCGTCTTGGATCGACCGGACGTCAGGGGTCGCGAGGCAATTCTCAAGGTGCACACGCGTGGCAAGCCACTGGCGCCCGAGGTAGATCTTGGAAAACTTGCGCGCGCCACGCCCGGATTCGTTGGCGCTGACATTGAAAATCTTGTAAATGAAGCGGCCATTCTTGCAGCACGCCGTAATAAAAAACTGGTCACCAACGATGAACTGCTGGAGAGCGTTGAACGCGTGATGATGGGACCGGAACGAAAGAGCCGCATCATTACTCCCAGTGAGCGTCGCCTGACCGCGTATCATGAAGCCGGGCACGCAATCGTGGGCCATTTGATGCCTAACTGCGACCCGATCCAAAAAGTCACCATAATTCCGCGCGGCATGGCTGGTGGCTATACGTTGAGCCTGCCGGTGGAGGATCATCATTATGTGAGCCGAAGCAAATTCGTGGATGACCTGAGCTATGCCCTGGGTGGCCGCGTCGCTGAGGAACTGGCGTTGGGTGAAATAACCACCGGCGCAAGCAGCGATTTGCAACGCGTCACTGAAATAGCCCGCGACATGATCACGCGATATGGTATGAGTGAAAAAATGGCGCCGATGGTTTACGGTCAGAAACAGGAAATGGTCTTTCTTGGGCGCGATCTGGGTGAACAACGCGACTATAGCGAATCGGTTGCAATGGAGATCGATCGCGAGGTCCAGAAGTTGGTGTTGACCGCCTATCAGCGCACCAAGGACACGCTGACCCAGTATCGAACAACATTGGATGCGGTTGCTGAAAAGTTGATGGAAATCGAAACGCTTGACGCTGATTCGTTCCGAAAGTTCTTTGACGGAGGCGACAAGCCATTTAATCCAAGGGCTCCGATGAAGGCGATCACGGATGGCACCGATGATGCTGCGGCGCCGGGCGCGACACCGGCACCCATGCCTGCCTAGACTGGATTGACTTAAACAAAAAACCGGGGCGAATTGCTATGCAATTCGCCCCGGTTTTTTATTGCACCAGGTCGATTGCGTGCAATGCTAGGCGCAGTGCCTCGAGACCATCACGCGCCGTGACGCGCACGGGTGCGCCGTTTGCCAGCCCGTCGTAAATTTCCCGGGCTTGCAATACGTAGGGGTCGGGACCAGATTTGCGGTCTCGCGAGCTAAAGACAATCGAGCCTGCACTGCCAATTAGCTCAGCCGACGTTTCAAAGACCTCGGCAAGCCAGTCCCCTCGTATATGGGTGACTACACCGGAGAGGTGGCGCATGATGATGGTCGCGGTGCCCGCCGAGAACGTGGCCGTCATGTTATCCACCTCGCCTGCCATCCACCTGGCATAGTCCAGATCATGGATAAGCAGGTCAAGCATGACACCGCCTGAGCGTGAGAGGTCAGAAAACCACGGCTTGGATGGCGGAGGGTGCGGACCTCGCCGCATCAAGTTCACATGACGCAGGACGCCAAGTCTGTTATTTGATACCGCGGAATGAGCCTCGGCATATGGCTCGAACCACCGGAGCACGTGAGCCACGTGCAACTGACAACCCGCACTGCCAGCCGCATCAATCATGCGCGTGGCCTCATCCACCGTGCGCGCCAAAGGCTTTTCACAGACCACATGCTTGCCTGCATTAAACGCCGCAAGCGCCTGTTCATAGTGTTGATCGGTCGGGGTGCAAATATCCAATACGTCGACCCCGAGCAACAGGTCAGCCAACTGCTGGTGCGGTTGAATCCCGTATTCCCCTGCAAACTCCACCGCACTGCTCATAGTTCGTGAACAAACACCGACAACCTGCGCCGGCGTCTGTGACCAGGAGCGGATATGGGTGTGGGCCATGCTTCCGCTTCCCACTATCCCAATGCGAAGTGGTCTGGTATCTTTTACCAAAAGTCCTCCATCAGTTGCCGCGCAACTCTTGGTGCCTCTTCGCTGTAGCGATTTGTCAGCACGATTACACTCAAGTGCCGTGACGGACAGCGAAAATACGCGTTTCTAAATCCCGTGGTTTCACCCGTATGAAACAAAACTTTTTCGCCATGAATCTGTTGCACAAACCAACCGTATCCATATCCTATTTCTGGTCTCGTGGTAATTGTCGATGGTGAAAAGGCAAGCGCACATGTGTCAGGCTGCAGCAGCCGGCCTGGATACAGTGCGGCATCCCACTTTGCAAGATCCTGTGTGTTTGAGTAGATACCACCATCTCCGAGCACTGTGCTTGTCATGCTTTGGTCGGTTCGTAATACCTCATCGTCGTCAACCGTGTAGCCATACGCCCGATTCGTGATTTCGGGTCCCCCTGATACGTAAGCCAGCGTCGCCTTCATCTGCAAGGGTTCAAAGAGAAACAATCGCAATGCCTCTGGGAAGTTAAAGGAAAACACACGCTCTGCTATTAGCGCCAACAAGGCGTAGCCTGTGTTGCTATAGCGGAATTTGGCCCCTGGCACGAAGTAGGAAGCGCCGTTTGACATAAGCATGCGCAACACATCGGCGTCAGCCAGGGCCGTCCGCTGATTTTCGGGAATAAGCGATTCGTAATCGCTTAAACCGTGGGTGTGGTTTAGCAGATGATGCACCGTAACGTCATCGCAGAGGTTTGGCAGCTCAGGCAGCGCATCGCGGATTGATTGATCCAATCGAAGCAAATTGCGCTCATTAGCCATCAAAATCAACGTGGCTGTAAATTGTTTGGTGACAGAGGCCAATCGATAGTTGGTTTGTGCCGTGCACGAAATTCCTGCGCGAACATCCGCCAAACCATGATTTAGTTCAAGAAGGCTCTGACCCTGTTTGACCACGAGGATGCTAATACCCGGCATGCCAGACGAAGTAAAGTCCGATAAGTTCAGGGATTGCGTGCCTATTGGTGACATTTGAATTTATTCCGCGCGCTGTCCTTCCGCCAAATTCCCATCCACCAGCGTAAGCACCCGGTTGACACCGGACATTCCGCGCTCAATCTCATGCGTACTCATTATCAGGGCACCGCCAGACGATGTAAATTCCACCAAAATTGAATTCAAGGTATCGGCAGAGGCCGCATCCAACCCAGTATATGGTTCATCCAGAAGGAGCAACTGTGGACCGTGAAGAAGGGCGCGCGCAAGCGTCAGTCGCTGCTGCATGCCCCGGGAAAACCTGCGAATTCGATCGTCGGCCCTCCGAACAAGGCCCACCCGCATCAACCATGTTGCCACCAGCCGGCTGGCAATATGGCCGGCCTGCCCATGCAGTTGCGCGTGAAACAACAAGTATTCTCGCGCAGTCAGGTCACCATACAACATCGATGCGTGCGACACGACTCCGATTTTTTTTCGGGCGCGCTCCGGTTGGGCAAGTGCATCAATAACCCCAAATTTCAGCGTGCCACGAGCGGGCCGCAATAGCGTGGCGAGCACGCGCAACAGCGTCGTTTTGCCGGCGCCGTTGGGGCCAAGCAAGGCGATAAAGTCTCCGGCGAACATGGTGACGTCAAGACCACGCAATACCGGTCGGAGACCGTAATTGACGGCCACGTCAGCAGCCTTGAGCAATTCGCGCCCGGAGTCTATTGGCACGCTCTCCGAGACAATTTCAAACCCGGGTTGAGGAGATACGTCACACGTCACGCCAACCCTCTCGAAGCTGTCTCAATAGCATCTCACGAGACTGGCGGTAATAGGATTCGCTGACGTCGCCCCGCGCAAATGCATCGTCCAAATTGGCGGCCTGTTGCACCAAAACCACCTGTGATGTTGGCTGACTCGCAGAACCGGTGCGCTCATTTCTGGCATACAACACGAGACTAGCTGCAACCAACAATCCACCCGCGAGTGCGGCCATGGAAATCAGTAGTGAGGTTCGATCACTACCTGCGGCGGTTTTTTGCCGCGGCTGACCACTAATCTCATACCGCACCGTGCCTGGCGGCCCGGGGGTCTGCTGCACGTACAAATGCACTGCCCCTCCATTGGGCAGCGTTTGTATGCCCCGATCAGGCAAACCGGAAACCTGAACCTCGCCCTCGGGAACGATCACGTCCCAACTCTTGTATGGATAGCTGATTGTTCGCGACATTGATCGCGCTTTTCGGTAAGGAATCGTATAACTGACGGATATTTGAGACGCATGGGCGCCGGGTAATAGTGCGTCCAGATCGAAGAACGTTTCGCCTTCCCGAATAAATCGAGAACCCAATCCTGGACCTTCAAACTGCAAATTTGTGGCGTCGGCGGGAAGCGCGAATTTTAGACTTCGGCCCGAAGAATCTGAAAATGCCTTGTCACTTGCATTGTCAAACACCATGATCTCTGATATCGACATGGTCCCCTCCGCAAATCCCTGGACAAAGGTGTGCCATTCGCTGATTGAAACTACGGCCGGGTCAGACGTCACGTCAAATACCTGCAGCGGTAATGTGGCTGCAACCGTGTTGGTTAACTGTATAGCCGCACCATAAAAGCGCCCGCCAGAGTATATGACTTCGGGTTCGTAAAACACATCTGCGCGACGCGGCACGCCTTCAAAGGCTACCGCGCCAGTTGTGGTAATTGGCACTGTTCGACTATATACTTCCGTAGTGCGGTCATAACCGTGCAACGTGACGGAACCACCGACAACTGTAATATTGGGACGGTTTAGGTTCTGTAGTTGATAAGTCAGCCGACCATCACCAATTTGCGTGGTTTCGCGAAGCGTGGCGGCCGGGACACTATCAAACGTGCTGCTACGAACATACTCCGACATTTGCAGCCGCTGCAGGTCGCTCATCATGGTTATGGACACCACACCTTGATGACTTGGACTTCGATAAAGTGCACCCGCCAGTTCTGACAATGAATATTTGCCAGGTGCGGCGCCGCTCATTAATAGCCCGGGCTTGGCATGGCACCCCGCGCATGTGCTCTGAAACAAGGGTGCAGTCGCTTCGACCGTTTTCACATTGGTCTGCAAAGACCAAATATACGTAAGCACATCCCAACGATCTTGGGACGTGAGCGAGCCGGAAAAGGGAGGCATAAGGTTTGAGATCCTGCCGGTCGCGATGACGCGAAGCCAATCCACCGGCTTGGCTTCACGCGAAGTGACAGGGTCTATCAGATTTGCAACCTGTTTGCCTTGTGCACGAATGGCCGCTGACGAAGGCCCATCCCCGGCACCGCTTGTGCCATGGCAGGCTGCGCACTTTTGCTCATAGATTTGTGCTCCGTGCCGGCCATTTAGGGTTGCTGGGGGCTGCTGGTCATCCCTTGGTATGGCTGGCAGAGAAGCAGGTACGCTCAAGTCCTGATCCGGTCGCTGACGCGTGACCAAAGAACACGATGTAAATATGACCATTAGTACACAGGTCATCCCTGCCAGTCTGCGGCCTCGCACCCAACCATTGTAATTGCTTATAATCGTTCGAGATGTCTTTGCCACTGGCTGAGGATGACGCTCAACGTCCACTGATCAGCATAATCATTCCCTGTTACAACGAAGAGGCCAGATTACCGGCAACACTTGAGAGTTTCGACGACTATTTGCGTGGAAACCCCGGTATTTTGCCGATTGAACAGGTGGAATTGCTTGTCGTGGACAACAATAGTCGAGACGCAACGGCCAGGGTTGCGCGCGAGTTTGCAACCACTCACGCTTATGCGCAGGTGATTACAGAGACCCGGCAGGGAAAGGGGGCGGCCGTTCACACCGGTATGTTGGCAGGTCGCGGTCACTACCTTATGTTTTGCGATGCCGACCAGGCTATGCCATTCACCGAACTGCCCAAATTCCTTCCGCCAATTCGGTCAGACTATTCGGTTGCCATTGCCTCGCGCGAGGCGCCCGGATCCAAGCGGTTTAATGAACCGGCATCCCGCCATGCGCAAGGCCGGGTGGCCTCGTGGTTGACAAAGCTAGTATTGAATCTGCCATTTGAGGATACGCAATGCGGATATAAGTCGTTTGAAAGAACAGCAGCAAAGAAAATATTTGCACTGCGCACCATTGACGGTTTTGGCTTTGATTTTGAGATTCTGTATATTGCCAGACAGCTTGGCTACAAGGTGGATGAAGTGCCCATTTATTGGTTTCACCAACCAGGTAGTACGGTTCGACCCGGGATCGACACATTTAAGGTGCTCTCCGAGCTTTGGCGGGTGCGCAACCAGGCGCAACGGGGCAAATATGGAATTCGCGCGGCACGTTGATCGTCTCAGACAACGCGGGTGAGCGCGGTGGCAGGGGCCGATCGAAAATAGCTGCGATAGGCCCGTGTTTCGACGAGCAACTGCTCAAGCCTTGTTGCAGCTTCCGAATCGACCGACGGTAACGACTGCAGCATGGCCAGACCCGCCTGAATTGTAATGAGGCGATGGTTTACGCGGGCTGCCATGCGCCGCTGAATCTGCAGGTCATCCACCGCGTCTCCACGCCGCCTGGCCACCTTCACCATACCTTCAAGCGCGATCAAAAACGACTTTTGGTAATCTGTCGTCTCGCCGGTGGCGACCGGCGCGAGCACGACCGTTTGAGGGCGAGCTGCGGCCAATGCCAATCGCCATTCCTCCCCGCTTGGTGGGGCGTCTGTTACCAGCAAGGATGGCACCGGTGAAAGATCCAGCCAGTTACCCAAGCGACCGATCATGTGATTATTTGGCGGACTGACAATCCGTGCAATCTCGCCGTCACGATCCGGATGATTCCGCAAATCAATCACTTCAAAGCGTGCTGTCGCAAACGGTTTGGGATCGGAAACCGAGCTTTGATCAGCCGAATCCTTATTGTGATGCAGGCCGATGCTGACCACCTCGACCTGCGCTTCACTACGACCCTTAAACTCGTTTTTCCGAAGCGTAAAAATCAAATCCACGCTTGCTTCTGGCACGATGGTTTGAGGCATGACTCCACGCCACATGATTGCACGAAGCTGAGTGCCGGCACGATCGCGAAGGTGAAATGTGACATGCCTCCTCCCAACCCCGAATTTCTCAATTCGTACAACCCTAAGGTCCGTCACACCCAACAAAGGTCTGGGATTCCCGCGACCAAATGGGGCAAGTCGATCAAGCGCGTCGCACAGCTCAACCGTCGCATCTTGAGGCTGGATGACGAAAGGTATCTCGGTCGCATCTTCCAACGCTTCCATCACTTCAGAATCTGCAGAAGCCGGCGATCGGCTCACTGAGGGAACGGGCACCAATGCTGCGCGTTGTATTCCCTCGCGAAACGCGGTCAGGTATTCGCGCTTCAAGGCAAGCCCGGCCGCCATTGGATGTCCACCACTATGGGCCAGCAAGTGTCCCTGGGTCATGATCAAGCCATGAATATCGACGCCGTGCACGCTTCGAGCAGAACCCCGCACCAGTTCATTTTCCGGCGAGGTCAGCACAATTGCGGGTTTGTTTGTGACATTTACGATCGTAGCCGCAACAATCCCAAGCACACTTTGCTGCCAGTGCGGTGCGTTCAGGACCACGATGGGCCCATCAACCAGGGATGGGTCTTCCGCCAGCATACGCAAGGCTTCATCCTCAATGGACTTCTGCAATGTTTTGCGTTGCTGATTAAGGGACTCGATCGTTGCGGCAAGCGGCGCGGCTTCCATGGCGTCTCGTGTGGTCAACAATTCAACGGAAACGTGCGCCGTATCCAGCCGGCCGGCTGCATTTAGGCGTGGTCCAAGTTGAAACCCAATGGTTTCAGCATCCAGCTTGCCCGGGGCAACACCAGCATTTTGAAGCAGGGCCAATACACCGGGTCTTGGTTTGGTGCGCAGTTGATCGAGACCAAGTTGCAGCAGGAAACGTGTGTCGGCCACCTGATCCGCCAAATCAGCCACGATTCCCAGCGCAACCAAGTCCGTCAACGATTTGTGAAACTCCAATTGATCTGGGAGAAGCGCCTGAACCAACTTGTAGGCTACCCCGACCCCGGGCAAGGTTCGCAATGGGTGATGAACTGGGAGCCGTTTTGGATTTATGACCGCACATGTATCTGGAAGGTGATCTCCCAAATCATGATGATCCGTAATAATCACGTCCAGGCCCAGCGATTG
This sequence comes from Chloroflexota bacterium, assembly GCA_025354985.1. Lineage (GTDB taxonomy): Bacteria > Chloroflexota > Anaerolineae > J036 > Brachytrichaceae > AQU-03. Next base: position 27,797 of record JANXLU010000053.1, on the reverse strand, counting down.
AGCAAGCGCCACTTGCTCAAAGTCAGTGACGCCGCAATCACATGTAAGCAAAAGTGTGACGCCTTCGGCATGCGCTCGGCGGATTCCCTCTTCGTTAAGACCGTGGCTGTGAGTCGCGCGATTTGGAATGGTGAACCCGACCCTGGTTTGTGCGGCGCATAAACCAAGCAAAAGCACGCTGGTTGAAGTTTGCCCGTCAACGTCGAAGTCACCCCAAATTCTGATGAGTTCGCCGCTTTGCCGTGCCAGCCGAAGGCGGGCCACAGCCTTATCCATATCCTGTAATTCCGAAGACTCCGCAGGCACGTAGTAATCGGGGTCCAAAAATCCCCGAGCGGATTCAATCGTTTGAAAACCGCGCTGCCACAGCACGCGTGCAACGACCGGATGGACACCAATCGCCGCCGAGAATTCCCGGGGTGGGCTGATGACGCTCAAGAAATCACAACCAACAGTTGCCCCTGCTCAACGGCCTGCTTGGACTGAATCTTTATGCTTTGCACGATCCCATCCCTTGGCGACTTTAGTTCATTCTCCATCTTCATGCTTTCCAATACCACGATGACCTGGCCTTTTGTCACCGAATCTCCCTCTTTTACCGGGATGGCAACGATTAAGCCCGGCATGGGTGACTTCATGTTGTATTCACCACTTCCCGCGCCAAATGCCTGACCAGCCGCCTCAGCCAAGCGTTTGGCACGTTCATCCGTTACACTGATGTGATAGAGCGCACCGTCAATCAATACGCGATATTCTCCACTGGCCTCGTCCAGCTCAACCAACGCCTCGGTGCTCTGATGATTGATCAAAAGCGAATAAAGGCCATTGTTGTCGATCGTTCGAGCATCCAGCTCCCGCGGTTCACCATTCACCACAACCTCGCCTTCGCGGTTTACTTCAATGGTGAAATCCTTGCCTTCAACGGTCGTGATGTATTTCATATTGGGGGGCGAAAAGTATAATCCCAACACATGTCAATTCAAAAGCAGCCCGTGGGTGATAAGCGCGGGGTGGATGAAGACAAAATTCACTGGGAGGAGGATCTCAAGCCATTTACGCGTCTTCCCCGTGAATCACACGATCCAATCGCGCAGCGGTCACCCGTTTGGATACCGGCCCTGGTCGCTTTGGCCGCAATACTGCTTTCCTGTTCATTTGCATACAGCGCCCTGCAAAGAAATTTACCTGCAGCCAATGAATTGATTGCAGCCTTGCGGGTTACCCCAACCCGCTCCATCGCCACACAGGTTCCTACTGATGTCGTTCGGCCAACCGCCACGCGATATCTTGCGCCAACCGACGTGCCACCGACATCTCCGCCCACCCAAACACCCAAGCCGGGCGCAGTACCGGTAGTGCCGCTGACGGTAGGAGGCTACGCCAGAGTTGCTGCGTCGGCCAGATTACGCAAAACAACCAGTCCATCGGGCGATTTGATTGCCACCATCAGCACACCGATAGTACTACCCGTTCAAGAGGGCCCGGTCACGGCGGAAGGCTACACGTGGTGGCGACTTAAGTACACCGATGGGTCAAGTGTGTGGACCATAGAACCAAATCTGGATGGCGCGCCCAAACCGTAAATCATGATTCGCGATTACATCACCGCAGACCTGGCGCAGGCTCTTGCCAATGCCCAACGGTCTTCCGAAATCCCCGCCGTCGAGATTCCCCCAATCCAGCTGGCCCGCGGTCGCGTTCAAGGCGTCGATTATGCGACCAGCATCGCCATGCAATTGGCGCGGACAACCCGAATGCCACCCGCCAAGATAGCAGGCATAATTGTTAAATACCTGGCTGAAAACCCGGATTACACCGCCGAAGCGATCAATGGATATGTAAATTTCAGTCTCAGCGCATCCTACCTTGGCGCGCAGGTCGAGAAGATTCTGGCGGAGCCAAGTGAATGGGGCAAAACAAAAAGCGGTTTGGGCAAAAAAGCACAGGTGGAACACGGCAGCGCAAACCCAACCGGGTATGCAACGATCGGCAGTGGTCGCAATGTGGTCGTGGGTGATACCCTGGCCAATACACTCGAAGCGTGTGGGTACGAATTGCACCGCGAGTGGTATATCAATGATGCCGGCTCACAGGTGCGCGTATTTGGTGCCAGCATTTTTGCGCGCTATGCCCAGGCGCTGGGTCGGTATGAACCCATGCCAGAAAAAGGCTACCAGGGTGACGACGTCATCGAGGTGGCATCCGAATTGGCAAAATCCAAGGGTGATGTCTACCTTGCCATGCCGCGCGAGCAGGCAGTGCGTGAGCTCGGGCTGCTCGGAATTGCCGGTGTCATGACCCACATCAAAGCCACGCTTGCAAGGCTAAATATTCGCTATGATAATTTCTTTAGCGAAAAGAGCTTGTATGAAACCGGACAAGCGGCCGCAGCTGTAGAACTCTTGCGTGCGAAAGGGCTGATTGTCGAGCATGATGGCGCGCAATGGTTTAGTGAAGACGGCAGTCCCATTCGCTCCGGCCAGGCGCGCAAACGAACCAGCGAGGACTATTCCGCGGCGGCATCGGCCGAGCAAAGGTTGATTGAGCCTGGGGCCGCCGAAGGATTGGTTGAGCGCGACGACCTTCAAGAGCCGGCCGAAAAGGGTAAAAAGCCGCCGATACAAGTCGTAATCATGCGATCTGCGGCGGTCATTCCCAATCCCGAAGAGCGCGCCACATATTTCTGCAGCGACCTCCCGTATGCCTGGAACAAAGTCCAAGTTCGGGGATTTAATCCGGCCGTCTATGTATGGGGCGAAGACCACCAGGCGGACGTTGACCGCGTACTGGCCGGCGCGCGCGCGCTCGGGCTGCCGGATGGGGCGGTGCGGATCATCATTTATCGGTTTATCACCCTGCTCCGTGGCGGGCAGGAAGTGCGCATGGGCAAACGCATAGGCAATGCGATTTGGATTGACGATGTACTGGGTGACATCGGCGTGGATGCCTTTCGCTACATCATGCTGTCGCGAAGCGTGGATACAAAGTTTGCGTTCGATCTTGATCTTCTCAAGGAGCAGTCGGATACCAATCCCGTTTACTATGTGCAATATGGTCACGCACGTATTTGTTCGATTGAACGACGCGTGCAGGAAGAAGCATGGCCGGTCAATATGTCTGCCCCCGTTGCCGTGCGAATGACCAGTGAGTTTGCGCTCGTGCGCAAGCTTTTGGAACTGCCAGAAATTGTTGAAACGGTGGCCGGCCTGCTGCAACCACACCACTACACCACGTATGCCCGGGAATTGGCGCAAGCCTTCAGCAAATTTTATGACGAGTGTCGCATCAAGGATTCTCCCCCGGATGTTGCAGGCTCCAGACTTAAACTGGCGCGTGCCGCGCGGCTCACGCTTGCCAAAGTGTTGGCGTTGATGGGAATGAGCACGCCTGAGCGGATGTAAAGAACCTAGCTGGCTCCACTGTCTGCCAGCACGGCCAACCGGTTGCTGGCGGTTGCAACAGCGTCAGCGGATATGTCAAATCCCTGCCAACGGCGTCCCAATAACTGGGCGGCAACCAGCGTGGTGCCACTCCCGCAAAATGGGTCAATCACCAGGTCGCCTGCATTGCTGGCCAGGGATATGATGCGGTTCAGCAACGCCAGTGGCTTCTGAGTTTCATAACCCACCCGTTCACGACTGGTGGGGCTGATGGCGGGGACGTCCCACACATCATCAAGCGCTTTGCCCCCTTTCAACGCATAGCGCTTCCCATAACTCATCATATACCGCCGACCAGTCTCATCGATGTGGCAATATTTCTTCAGCATCGCCGAGGTTGGTTCGCCACGCTGGATGTTAAATACGTAGTCACCGGTCTTGGCATACCAAAAAATAACATCGTGTTTGCTCATAAGCGTCCGCTTGCCCCGCGCGGCACCCAAGCCGTAGTGCCAGATGATTTCGTTGACGAACGCGCCACCCCGCCGCAAACTGCGAGAACCCGCACCAATCTGCACATCAAATATTTCGTCTAACAATAACTTGATTGCATGGCTAACCCGCCAGTCGCAGTGAAAAAACAGTGATCCCCTGGGACCGAGCGCCCGATGCATCAACGAAAGACGCGGGCGCATGTATTCAAGATACCTCCCAATAGAGCCAAATGTATCGTTGTAGCTTCGCTTTTTACCAGTATTAAACGGTGGATCCAGGTAAACCAGTTGTGCACATGCCTCGGGCAAGCCCGCCAACCCCGTCAAGCAATCAGCGTGCGTAACCGTCATGCGTTTGGCGTCAATTAGTGCAACGGAGCCGTGGTGATGCCACGTAACCCAAACCCGGCAATGATCAAACACATCGCGCCATATATGAGCGCCATTGGCCGATCATCCCGGCCATTTGTAAATGCAAACGTCGCCGGTACGCTTATGACGACGAGCGCGCCATATAAGTAATGAACGAACCGGACGTTACTCCCCAATCCCAGGGTTAACATCCAGATGCCGATTGCCAGTTGTACCAACCCTAAAATCGGGCTGAGTGATAACCCACCCCAGTAGCTGGAGTCGACACCCTGATTTCGAAAATACTTAAGCAGTCCCCAGCCACCTAGCACAGCGTTGAACAACACGACCATGTTTGAGATACCGGTGTGCAACACAATCGGATTCATAAGTTGCCCATCATAAACGCGAAGAGATGGTTGACGCCGCGGCGCCAGCCATCTCTTGTTGTGATTGGTGTTTTGGAGGAATTAATGCCTGGTCATGCCACCCATGGCACTCAAAATTTGGCTGAGCACATCGCTTGCTTGTGCCGGACTGACCCCAATTTGTGAGCCCAATTGGCTGGCCATACCGCTGCTATGGATGTACCCCGAATCAATCGGCTTACCATTTTGCATGCGGGCCAGGACATCGTCCAGATTGGTACCAGCCTGAGGAGGCATGGACTGCTGAGGCATGGATTCCTGTGGCATCTGCTGCCCAGTCTGCTGCTGATGACTGGGCATTTGTTGCTGAGGCATGGGCACCTGCTGGCGCGCCGGATGCTGCGCATCGCTCATCAATTTGCCAATGATAAACGTTACCGCCATATAAATGACCATGGGAGGCAAGCCTGTTTTGTCCGAGATTGAATGAATAATGGAGCTGTTTGGACCACCCATCGCATTCAAAATGCCGCCCGCGGCCGAACTGCCTCCCATCGCACCACTGGCTCCGCCGCCGATTACAGAGCCAAGAATGTTACCCAAGCCACCGCCTGCCTGTTGTTGCATGCCACCGCCCGCCTGTTGTTGCATGCCACCGCCCATGCCACCACCCAGCACGCCGCCAAGGATGTCACCCAGCACGCCCATGCCACCACCAGATTGCTGCTGTTGCACGCCACCGCCCATGGACGAACCGCCACCCAAGCCGCCCATGATGCTGCCCAGAATATCTCCCATGGGATTACTCTGCTGAGCCTGGCCACCCTGCATTCCCATGGCAGCTCCCAAGATATCAGACATTGACAATGTGTTAGACATGTTTCACCGCTCCTGTTTTTGTTTAAGTGCTATTTCTCCAACAATAGCTTTTAATCGATTATAGAGTCGATTATAGAGTCGATCCAAAACTTTTATGCGGCAATTCAGTTACACATTTCCATGATATTTGTTGCACCGAAGGGCAGAAAGTAAAATTTGCCTATTGACTTTTCAATAATACTAAATAGTATATTGAATATATCAATTATTTGAATCTTTTAATTGAACTAGATCAAGCCGCTAATAATAGGGCCAACCATCAATAAGCAACTATGAACAAAATGCCGTCCGAATGTCCAATTTGTAAGGCCGCGCACACATTGACTGTTACAAAATTTACCTGCGACACGTGTGGAACAACCATTGCAGGCGAGTTTACACAAGCTGATGCCCATCCATTTGCTGTACTGTCGACCGAACAACTCGAATTTGTCAAGGTCTTTATAAAGTGTGAAGGAAAGATAAATCGAATGGAGCCAGAGTTGGGAGTCAGCTATCCCACCATCCGCAACAGACTGCAAGAGGTCATTAAGACGCTTGGGTTTGAACCAACAAAGGAAGAGTCATCAGGCGGGAAACCAGTTTCAGAAATAACCCGCCGACAAATACTGGATGACCTGGATTCAGGCAAACTAACCGCGGATGCAGCAATGCGACTGTTGCGCGGCGACTAAACATAACTGTCCGCTGGATCGCGCATCGGTACAAACTTCCTGAAAGTAATCATTACAACGCATAAACAAAATCATGCCTACAAAAACATTTGAAACCTCGGCGACCCCTCGTGTTCGGATTGAAGCAGATGCCGAACTGAGTCTCATCGGTTGGGATCGGTCCCAGTTGCACGCAAGCTGTGACAATGATCAGACAGAGATGAATCCGGAACCGGATGGTGCAATCCTTGTTCGCCTGCATTCAGAATGCACCTTATTTGTTCCGTATGGTTCCATCGTGAAGGCGGCCGTTGGCGGCGACTTGCGCGTTGAGAACGTTGCCAAATTGGAAGCTACCGTGGGTGGCGACTTGTCTGCCCGAGATGTGAGTGCATTGGCCGGCGCAAACGTCGGAGGCGATCTGTCTGCGCGCGCCTGCCTGCTCGTGGCAGGTGAACGAAATTTTGCCGCTGGTGGCGACGCAAACGTTAAATTGTCAGAGCAGAACGAACCAATAAATTTATCGGCAGGTGGTGATATTCACATCGATGTGACCAATCGGAGCAATCTTTCACTGCGGCTTATGAGCTCAAGCGGTGTGCGTGAATTCGCGATTGGTTCCGGGGGAGGATTGCTAACGGTCACGGCTGGAGGCGAGATATATGTAAATGGCGCACCTGGACATGAAAATTCCGAAGGTGCCTACCGGCCGTTTGCCTTTGATTTTGGCAACGTCCTCTCCCACATGGACGGGTGGATTAAAGCTGAAAACCTGGATGGTATGGCCCGCGATCTATCCGAAAAACTGCGCGTTAAGTTTGAACACCGATTTAATAAGGTTCGAGAACGGGCAGAGCGCCATACAGAGCGGGCGGCGGAACGGGCCAGAAGAGAGGTGGAACGCGCTCAACGAAACGCCGAGCGAGCCATTCATCAAGGCGCAAAATGGGCCACCAGTTGGGGGACGGATCGCCAAGATCCAAATGTTACCCAAGCACAACGTCAAGGTCAGACAGTAACTGCTACGCCAAAACAGGAGCAGACATCGGAACCACGTGGCGCCCGCGTAGAGCGAGCCCCTGCCGAACCAGTGCGGGACCAGGAGCGTCTGATGATTCTTAAGATGGTTGAAGAGAAGAAAATCACGGTCGAGCAAGCCGATCAATTGTTGCGTTCATTGGAACAATAGTCATGGTTCAAACCCAGGACATAAGCTTGTCGCATGAAGGTGTGTTGTTACATGTTCGCGACATTGTCGCGTCGATTAAATTCTATTCTGCCTTACCTGGAGCTACCGTGGACGGCGATGCGCAAGGTCAATTCGCCCGGCTCAAGATAGGAGATGGCATTCTCAATCTGGTGGAAATGAACACTCCGATGCGCGTTGTCCTGGAATTTGATTCCACGGATGTGGGGGCTACCTATAACCAACTAATAGCGGCTGGTCTTAGACCCGGCGCCCCGCGACGACAATCACGGGGACAAACAGGTGTGCGTTTGCTGGACCCTGACGGAAATGTGATCGAAATCGGCTCCAAATCGCATCCAGCCACCCTGGCAAAGCACGACTCCGATTAATGTTACAAAACAAAAATTATGGCGACTTCTGAAGAACGAATCCGCATATTAAAGATGGTGCACGATGCCCGCATCACTGCCGAAGAAGGCACGCGACTTTTGACTGCGCTTGGCAGGATCGATGCAAAAGACGATGGGGCGGTCGCCGCCAAATTAAACGGCGCGGGTCAGGCCCGTCACGTGCGGATACGCGTGACCGATTTATCGACTGGGCGCGCGAACGTCAATATCCGCCTACCGGTGAGCCTCGTCGACACCGCACTCAAGATCGGTGCGCGGTTTGGGGTGGACATTGGTGACATGGCTCCGCAGGATCTTATGACCATGATCCGATCAAATACACCCGGACCGATCATCGACGTCCGCGATGAAGACGGGGGCGAGCATGTTGAAATCATGATTGAATAGAGCCCATGAAGCAAACCGGAAAACTGTTGCTTGATATTTTGATGGGCGCGGTTATTCCGATCCTTGTGCTGAACAATCTGAGCGGTCGGCTGGGTTCAACACTGACGTATGTCATTGCCGCGCTTATCCCGGTCGTATACATCCTCGTGGATACGCTCGCTATCAGCCGGCGCTTTAATGTGATCACGACATATGCGGCACTTGGCGCCATTGTGCGCGGCGCGTTGGCATTTTGGTTTGTGGACGGCGTTCTTTTCGCCATAAAGGACTGCGCATCCAATTTTATTACGATTGTCGTGTTTCTAGTATCCATTGTCATTGGGAAACCCCTGATGCAGTTTTTTATGGCGCAGGTTTTCCAGGCGAATACCGAGCAAAAACGCTACAAGGTATCCGAGTTGATGCGTCAGCCCACCGTGCGTACATCCCTGATAACCGCTTCGATCATTGTGATTATGTTTAGCGTTCTTGAAGCAGTCATCAATTTCCAAGTTGTAAGCACCGTCGTCGTTGGCTCCTTTGGTTCGGAGGCGTTCAACCTGCAGGTTGCGCAGGCGCATACCTATACACGCGTTCCATTCATCCTTGGCAGTCTGCTTGCGTTTGGATTGGGCTTCTGGCTAACCTATCGGGCGATATACAGAGTTCTTCCAGGCGAGGAAGGAAAGTCAAAATTGGAGAGTGACATTTGGGATTTGTTAAACAAATGGGAACCCCATGCTGACAATTCCTAAGGTGCTGCTCGATCAAGTTCACGCGCATGTGACAGCTGCATACCCAAACGAAGCATGCGGACTATTGCTGGGCGCGTGGCATCAAAGCGTGGGCGGATCAACGATGCAAGTCGTTATACGAATCGAAGCCACGGCCAACGTGGCGGATCAGTTATCCGCGTTTGAAAGTCATGTGCCAGGTTCGGTCAGCAACAGATATTTAATCAGCCCGGATGACTATGTGCGAATTGACCGGGCAGCCCACGCGGAAAATCTTGACATCATCGGGATTTTCCACTCGCACCCGGATCACCCGGCCACCCCTTCACGGGAGGACCTGCGCACTGCCTGGTTGGGACTGAGTTACATGATTGTCAGCGTGCAGCGGGGTGCTGCCGCCGATACGATGTCCTGGCGCCTCATGGCAAACGGCACGGCATTTGAGTCAGAATCAATACTTCTGGTCGCGTGACCATGATCACTAAGCCCCCTTTGTTGCGATACACTTTGTGCCGTGTTCACCTCTTCTATTCTGGCACAATCCACCCGGTTTCGAGTGCAAGGCACAATCGTCGTCATGCTCATCTTGGCGGCCTGCACCCAGCCGGCCACTCCGGCGCCGGATCTTAATGGTCCGGCGTTGCGGCAAGCCAACGCCACCGTCGCGTCGCTGAGCGGAACCGCAACGGCGGTTGCCCAGAGTATTGAAGCAACATCCAACGCACCGACCGCTACATCTGTGCCGTCCAGCACGCCAGTTCCACCGACTTTGACACCCGTGCCTCCATCTCCCACGCTGGTTCCACCAACTTTTACGCCAACGCCCGTCCCCACGAATACTCCGGCACCGGTACCAACCAGTACACCGATTCGCCTGACGGCGTTGCCCACAAACACACCGCTTCCACCACCCACGAGCGCGCCGCAGCCCGCATCCGCCAAGGGGAATATTTATATAATGGTGCAAAAAAGCGGATATGAAAGTTGGGGCCGACCAGCCGGCATGGATAAGCACGGAGCAGGTTGCAGCACCGATGACAGTCGACAAGTAAGCAAGTTCAACGTGTCGCTTCGAATACAAAACAACACACCGAACTCAATTGGCGCACGAGATTGGTATGCATTTATGGTTAAAAAAGGTGGGAGCGAAGCGTATGTATGCTTTTATGGCTATGCCGGAGGGCAGGTATTTCCTGATATTCCAGCGGGCCAGCCTCGGGACGTCACCTTTGCGGGCTTCGTCGAGCTGGGCGAGCAAGTTGGCGCTGTCGTTGTAGAAACCCGCGATGGTGTTCGTTCCAATACGATCACCTTCCCTTAGCGGTCACCGTTCCGCCAGGGAAGCAGCATCAAACACACGCGATCAAACGGTCACGACACTGGGCCAATGGTGCGTCGCCATAGGTGGCTTTGAAGCACAATACTCGTGGTCGGCGGACTGGCCTCGGCAATATTGCGAATAATTTCGTTTAATCTCACGATGCTGGGCGTGATCACTTTGATAATAAATCCATCGCGTCCGGTGATTGAGTGAATTTCGATTACCTCGTCAAACCGCCTAAGTACATCCATAACCTGCTGGGACTCCAGTAGCGTGGCCGAACCAATGTGAATGATGGCGAGAATTGGATAGCCCAGACGGGTGGCATCCACACGGGCGTGATATCCCTGGATCGTACCGCTTTCTTCAAGCATGCGCACGCGTTCGGCGACAGCCGGCTGGCTCAGGTGTACTCGCCGTCCAATTTCCGAGAATGTCAGCCGGGCATTGTCTTGCAAAAGTTTTAGGATTTCGACATCGGTACCATCCATTTCATGCACACGCGTCTGGCTTCCGCGGGATGAGTGACCAGACGGGTTGAGGTTGGACGATGCACCTGCCGGCGCAGATCGTGCCATGACGGGCGCTGGTGATGCCGACTTGGTTATGGAGGGTTTAATCGCGGCCATGACCGTATTGTGCATCAAACCGTCTTCCGCGCGATTACCAGGTCATAATCCGTCATCCAATGCTCGTGCTCAACCGACGCGAGCCCCATTTCCGTGAGTAGCGCAACAAGCTTTTCAGTGGTTTGAGTTCGGCCGGGTAATTTCCAAGCGTCCTCGCCAACCCGGTTGGTGAGCATCAATAGACCGCCAGGTCTCAAAACCCGGATCATCTCCATGATGGCCATATGAAACTTTGGCATAAACTCCAGGGCCTCCAAACAAGTCACGACGTCAAACCGACAATCTGGAAACCGCAGTCGCTGAGCATCCATGACTCTAATGGCCAGCCGGCTGGCCGGCACATCGCTGAGATTCTTGCGGGCAACCGCGAGCATCCTTTCAGAAAGATCCGTCGCAATAACCGAACCCTTAAAGACAACCTGGGCAAACAATGCGACCGGCAATCGCCCCGTTCCAGTTGCCACATCCAGAACGTCGCCGGTTGTTCGCAATTGGCCATTTAGATATTGCAATATTGGGAGCGCCAGCATCAGTGCATCGTGGTCGGCGTCAAACTGCTTTACACCGTCATAGCGCGATGCAAACAAGTCATATAAAATGGTGACGACACCCTGCCCCAAATATGCGCCTTCTGCCACAAACACTTGCCAATATACGAGTAAACCAATCAAGGCAACCAGAAGTAGCGCAACCGCAATGGTCAAAAACGGCATGTGTGCCAATGGTACTGCTTCAACGCTTTGCGCAGTCCTGCATATAATCCCGCAAGAGGAAACCATGACACATCCTGGAAAAATTCGCAGCAAGGAACTTGAAGGCGTCGCTCGCGCACCACACCGAGCATTTATGCGCGCAATGGGGTTGGGAGACAAGGAATTGGCCCAACCGTTGATCGGCGTAGCCAATACCTGGAATGAAGTAACACCATGCAACATGGTTCTTCATGATCTTGCTGAAGCCGCAAAGCGCGGTGTGCGAGAAGCCGGTGGCACTCCACGAGAGTTTACGGCGATCTCGGTAAGCGATGGCATTGGCATGGGTCATCAGGGCATGAAAACGTCGCTTGTCAGTCGCGAAATCATTGCGGATTCATTTGAACTGGTCATGCGCGCTCATTGCTACGATGCAATTCTGGGATTGGCCGGATGCGACAAAAGCTTGCCCGGCACCATCATGGCAATGGCCCGCTTGAATCTACCAAGCATATTTGTCTATGGAGGGACCATCAAACCGGGTAATTTCCGCGGCAAGGACGTCACGATTCAAAACGTATATGAAGCGGTTGGTCAGCGTGAGGCAAACAAGATAACGGATGCTGACTTGTATGAGCTTGAATGCGCGGCTTGCCCTGGGATCGGATCCTGCGGTGGGTTGTTCACCGCCAACACAATGGCCTCGGTAAGTGAGGCGCTGGGTATTGCTCTGCCCGGGAATGCCTCCCCACCTGCAGTGGAAGAATCGCGCTTTGCCATCGGCTACGAAAGTGGCAAGGCCCTGATGCACCTCGTGGCGCGCGGGATTATGGCGCGCGACATTCTCACAATAGAAGCCTTTGAAAACGCAATGACAGTTGCCTTCAGCATGGGCGGGAGCACCAATATTGCGTTACACATTCCGGCAATGGCGCACGAAGCCGGGCTCAAAATAACGTTTGACGACTTTATCCGGATAAACGGGCGTACACCCCACATCGTGGACATGACTCCTGGTGGCAAATATGTCATGGAAGACTTGCACAAAATTGGTGGTGTGCCCGTGATCATGAAAACATTGCTTGATGCCGGGTTGTTACACGGCGACGTGATGACGGTTACCGGGAAAACGCTGCGCGAAAACCTGAAAGACGCCAAGTCTGCCGCTGATTTGCCCGGGCAGGACGTCATCTACCCGGTAACAAAGGCGTTGAGCCCAACCGGCGGCATGGTCATCCTTCGCGGCAACCTGGCTCCGGACGGAAGTGTTGTAAAGGTGGCCGGTATTGCAAACCGAAAACATACCGGGCCAGCACGGGTGTTTGATGGTGAGGAGGCCGCAGCCGCAGCCGTGGCACGGCGCGAGATCGTTAAAGGTGATGTGGTGGTGATTCGATATGAAGGGCCACAGGGTGGTCCCGGAATGCGAGAAATGCTCAGCACGACGGCGGCAATTATGGGTCAAGGTCTGGGTTATGACGTAGCTTTGATTACAGACGGCCGGTTTTCAGGCGCCACGCGTGGTCTGTCCGTTGGTCATGTCGGGCCAGAAGCCTGGGTTGGTGGGCCGATAGCCATTCTCAAGGACGGGGACATCATAACCTTGGATGCAACTGATGCGATGGAAGGAGAATTGAGTGTCGCATTGAGTGATACCGAGATACAGGCGCGAATGGCTCAGTGGATACGCCCGGCACCCATGTATACAACAGGTGCACTAGCGAAATACGCAAAGCTGGTGGGACCGGCCAGCAGTGGGGCCTTATGTGGTTGATTTTTTACTGATACATACAACGACGTAGCACCAGCGTTCACTTAGGTCGATGCACGTATGGCGGTGTGCGGGTTACACTATTGATCCCATCTATGTCAGAAGAGAAACCCATACTTGTGGTTGATGATAACGCCGCAAACCGCAAGCTGAGCCAGCTTCAACTCAAGAAAATGGGTTTCGAAAGTGAAACCGTGGTTGACGGACCATCGGCGATCTCGTTATTGCGAGCCAAACACGCAAGCTTTTCATTGGTCCTCATGGACTGCCACATGCCGGGAATCACTGGCTTCGAGGCGGTGCGCACATTACGTCAGGAAAATATCGGAATTCCGATCATAGGGTTTACCGCGAGTAATGATCCGGCTGATATCGCTCTGGCGGAGCAAAGTGGTATGACTGCATTTGTTTCGCGACCCGTTCAGCTCCAGGGGCTGCGCAGTGTCATCGAGAAAGTGTTGACTGGGAAGAGCGATTTTTCCGCGATTTAGGAAAGCGACAATTCACCTGTGGCGTGATCACATCTTGCTGGCGCGTTTCCACCAGCGAGAACGACCGGTGCTGTCGCGAAATCGGCGAATTGATCCAAATAGGGGTGCAAGATGTAGAATCGTTCTGCCCATTATGAAGAAGTTGATAAATACACGGTCTTTCGTCGCTGCGTTGTGTGCAAGCGCGATAACGATAAGCGCATGCGGTCAAGCTGCACCCCCTCCTGCCGCGGTCATTACCGCCCCAACGGCTGACACTGCTTTAATCGTTGGGCAATCGACTTCAATCATTGGCAAGGTAACGGGTGTCGGAGTAAAGCAGGTGGACATTTACGTCGATGGCGTGAAATATGCCACCTTGCCCCAGAGCACAGCGCCAAACGAGTTCGCCATTAACGTACCGTGGACTCCTGATCTTGTGAATACGCATGTGCTGCAAGTTAAGGGGATCAATGCGGCCAATGAAGTGCTGGCCAATGCATCGGTCATTGTGACGGCCAAGGCTCCCGTAGCGGTGGCTACGGTGGTGTCACAGCAACCAACAGTCGCGGCAACGGTCCCGGCAGTTGCTGCGCCAACCGCCGCCCCAACTGCCGGGCCTGCCGCCAAACCCACGGATGCTCCCGGTCAGCTTACTGTTACAAATGAGTTCGCGCGGGTGCGATCGGGCCCGGCGACCAGCAACGCGGAATTGGGCCAGCTTAAGCAAAATGAAAAAGCTACGGTCAAAGGCAAGAATCAGGATGGCACGTGGTTTAACATAGATTTCAGCGGCAAGGACGGTTGGGTATTTGCCGACTTGGTAAAGTTTGATGGCGATGCCAGCAAGCTCAAGGTGGTACAGCCCGCCAAAACCGCGGCGGATGCACCTGCCACGGCGGCACCGGCTGCAGACGCCTCAAAGCCACCGCAAACCGTCAATTCGGGTGGCCTTAAGGGTCTACCAACAGCCCCGCCGGTTGGAGCAGCCGCAGCAGCAACGGCAACGCCCGCGGTTGCGCCAGCGGCATTATTACCCTACAGTCAAAACATGCGATTTGCTCCCCGAGACAATATCGGCGACGTGCCCCTTGGGTTTAACGAAAGCAAAAATACGGCGCTTGTATATGAAATCAACGGAGCGCGAAGTGCGGAACTGGAGATTACCACCTCGGCAGGTGGCGGTACGTATGGCCCTTGCCCGGTGGGTGATATCGGATCCGTATCACTGCAGGGTGCGGTTGGCAAGCGCCTTCCGCTTCAGCTACCCAGCGGCCAGCAACCATTTACGATCGACAAGCGCGGCTTCTACCTTTTCACGATTTACGTCACCAAAGCAGACGGCAGTCAAACAACCATTCCACGCGCCGTCATTGTGGATTGCTTTAAAACGACCTAAACGCCGCCATCGCGCCTTTGCCCCTGTTCGAACCGGCCGACTCGCCGCAATCCATTGCGCGGGCGGCAACGATTACATCGCTGGGCAGCCTCACCAGCCGCCTTGTTGGCATTGGACGCGACAGCGTCAAAAGCTATTTCTTTGGCAATGGCGGGCATGCGAGCGCTTTCGAGCTCGCCAGCACCCCGCCAACACTCTTTAACGATCTGCTCGTCGGCGGTATGCTGAGCAGCTCATTGGTGCCTACATTTAGCGGGCCACTGGGGGCGCAGCAAAACAAACCCGCATTGGAAGCATTTGGCCAATTGCTTGGGGCGCTGATCGGACTGGTGTTTGGCGCCATAAGCCTGATCATCGCTGTGCTTTGGCTGTTTGCCGAGCCACTTGCGGCGCTCCTAAGTGGAGGCCGGACGGAACTGGTTGACGAAACCGCCCGTTTGCTGCGCATCACGATTCCCGCAATATTGTTTCTCAACTTTAGCGGGATATTGACCGCAGTATTGCAAGCGCGGCGCAGATTTAACCTTACAGCCTTTACGGCCACGACTTACAACCTGGTCATGATTGGAATGATGGTGCTGCTTGGTCGACAGCTGGGAATCAACTCGCTAGCGATCGGTCTGTTGATGGGGAGCATCGCACAAGTGATTTTGCAACTACCAGGGTTGCGGGGCATACCAATACGAGTCTCACTTAACTGGCGCCATCCAGGGATCGCACACATCCTCAAACTGTATGCTCCTGTTGCGGGTGGATTGGCCCTTGCCCAGATTGCAGCATTGATTAGTTTTGCGCTGGCCAGCCGAATCAGTGAGCAAGGACCGGTAACGATGCGGTATGCGGCAAACGTCATCCAGTTTCCGCTTGGGATGGTGGCCAGCGCTGTTGGCGCAGCCATTCTGCCCACCCTGTCTACAACAAGGAGCGACGAATTCTCCGCTACGCTGGCGCGAGGTTTGCGTCTTGTATCCGTCCTTATTGTGCCCGCAACGATTGGACTATTTATTCTGGCGCTTCCGGTGGTCGGCGTGCTCTATGAACATGGAGAGTTTACGCCGGAATCAACGGCGTATACGGCCCTTGCGTTGCGCGCTGCAGTTCCCAATTTGTTCTTCTCGGCCATAGACCGGTTGCTTATCTTTGGTTTTTATGCACGGCACAACACCAGAACGCCAACTCTAATCGGCTTGGTTAGTACCGTCCTTTACCTTATCCTTGTAGGTTCATTGACGGCACTTGATGCCAGCAGTCTGCGCACATTTACGCTGTTTGACCTGATTTTGTCGGATTCATTAAAGACTGGTGTGGATATGATCTTAATGGGTACCTTTCTGTCACGCAGCGTAGGTAGCTTGCGAGGCAACGGCCTTACGACGCTACTGAGTAAAGTCATTTTTGCAGCGAGCATCATGGGGATTGGGGTTTGGCAGGCCATGATCTTTCTCCAGTCGCGCCTGGGAGACGTCGGGCGCGTAGCGCATATAGGTGTTGCGGTCGGCGCCGCCGTGATGGGCGCCTTGCTATATGTAATCGCGGCCAATCTATTGCGGGTTCCAGAGCTTTCAATCACCAAACTACGCGCGCGACTGATCGGATTCTGACCCGGGTTCGCTTGCTGCCAGCGCGGTCGTGTGCTTCGTCTTGTGCTTCAATAGGCGTATGGAGTACACAATTGTCGGTGCAGGCGCCATTGGTGGAACGGTTGGAGCGTATTTATCCCGGGCGGGACATCAGGTGCTATTTGTGGATACAGCGCTGGATCACGTTGAAGCCATCAACGCCCACGGAATAGACCTCACAACCTACGATGAGTCATTTACTACGGGCGCGCACGCCGTAACGCCCGACAAACTACCCAGTGATCTTCACCGCGTGATTTTGGCAGTGAAATCTCCTGCAACGCAAGCCGCCATTCGGATGATCGCGCCAAATCTTGCACCGGACGGATTCGTCATGAGCGCACAGAATGGGTTAAATGAACACTGGATTGCAGAGGTTATAGGAAGAAGACGCACGATTGGCTGTTTTATCAACTTTTCCGCAACATATCGTGAACCCGGCAAGATCCTGCTTGGTGGTCCAGGAGCCTTCTACATCGGTGAGTTGGATGGGCACATTACGCCAAGGTTGATGGCGCTCCAGCACGATCTAAGCGCTTGGAGCGTAGCCGGACAGGATCGAAGACAGGTTCGCATGACCGACAACATCTGGGGCTATCTATGGGGAAAAATGGGCTATGGTGCCATGCTATTTGGTACCGCCTTAACAAATGAAACCATGGCAGATGGCATTGCCAACCATTACCCCGTTCTGGTGGCGCTTGCCCACGAAGTGATGCGCGTGGCACAGGCGGAAGGTGTGCAGCCATTGGGGTTTGATGGATATGACCCGGATGCTGTGATGAGTGGCCGGAAGGAACGGATTGAACCTTTTATTGCCAATCTGGTGGAAATGCGGCGGCGTGATACTCAGACCCATAGTGGCGTGTGGCGCGATCTCGCAATTCGAAAGCGCAAAACCGAGGTGGATGCCCAGTTCCTGCCAATCCTGGATCGGGCGGCACGCCATCGCGTCGAAACACCCGCGCTGCACAAGCTCGTGCGCATGATCCACGAAATCGAGGACGGCACGCGTGCGCTTGCAACCGCCAATCTTGTTGAGCTTTCCGCCAGCCTTACCAATCCCGCCAAAATACCTCAAAACTCTGCTCAAGATTAAATCCCCGTGTCGTTGACAGATGTCGATGTAAGCGCAAAAATGGCGCAATAAAGGAACCCGCGAGTTTTGCCTCCAGAAAATACATCCGCCCCATGACACCTGTTTCGCGCATCCAGCCCGTGTCATGAAAGCGGCGGAGCGCGGCGGAATGATCGTACGACACGTGAATGTGACGCACCGTCCAGCGGCCCGCAATCAAATCTGCAACGGCGTATTCCGCATGCGTGTGACCCGATAGGGGCAGACCGACCGAACCATTTGTAACAATAAGTTGATCCAAATGTTGGCGCTGCATGGCCAGGTGAGTGTGACCACGGACGAAAAGGCGGGCAGTGTGACCATCCATGAAATCCACAACCGACTGCTCGCGGTCATATAGACCAATGTTGCCAACATCGCTCACTGGTGAGCCATGCATAAACAGAACATCGGAACAACCGGCAGGCACGGTCGTAAAAGCAAGCGTGCGCATCTCTGCCTTGTCAGCAGCGGAAAACTGAGACACCGTCCACTGTAGCGGCAGCCATTGTTGCGACACCCATTGTGGATCGGCACGATCCGTGCCAAACTCGGAGACATACCGCTCGTGGTTGCCGCGCACCATGCACGCGCCGAGCGATCGTGCTAGGTGCCAGCACGGCACCGAATCCGGACAACCATTGACATAATCACCAAGTAGGACAAGGTGATCCGGCGATTGCGCCTTGGCGTGGGCAAGTGCCGCTTCAAACGCATGAAGGTTGCCGTGAATATCGCCCAGAATCGCAATTCGCATAAGCCGCGAATTGTATGGTTAATCGGTCACGTCTACAATTGCGCGCATGGCAGACGACAACAAACCCAACCAGAAAACTGAATTTATTCCCAAGCGTTTTATGGTCATTTCAGCGCACCCGGATGACAACGAATTTGGGGTGGCCGGAACGGTGGCCAAGTGGACCAAACATGGTTCGGTTGGTGTCTATGTGCTCACGACCAGTGGTAATGGCGGGACGCATGATCCGGCCTTTACGCGTGAGACCATCGGCGCGCATCGTGAGGAGGAGTCACTCGCGGCAGCCAAGCTCTGTGGTGTCGAAATTGTCGAGTTTTTGCGTTATCACGATGGCGAAGTCATGCCAACACTGGAGCTGCGCAAGGATTACGTTCGTTTGATCAGGAAACACAAACCTGAAGTTGTTATTGCGATGGATCCCACCCGGCTGTTTATAGGCACCGAGTACATCAATCATCCGGATCATCGCGCCGTGGGCTGGGCAACAATGGATGCCATTGCACCGGTTGCTTCGATGCCGCTCATGTATCCGGAACTCGGCGAAGCCCATAAGGTGCGCGAGGTCTGGGTGAGCGCGTGGGAAGAGAGCCTGGCCACCACTTGGGTGGATATCACGGAAACATTGCAGCAGAAGAAGGACGCGTTGCGCTGTCACAAAAGCCAGGTTGGCGATGACACGGTCAATGAAATCGAAGGCTGGGCCTGGCACGCTGGCAAAGGTCTGGCACCCGCCGAAACCTTCCGCATCATGTTCCTGGAAAAGCGCGAAGCCGCCGTCGTGAAACCTGCGGATGCGCAGAGTTTCTAAACGAAACGGGTTGCGATGATGTTGCGATAATAAGGATCAGGGTGACGCGCGTTGTGTTGCGCCCTGATCCACCCCAAACTGCTTGTCTAGCAACAGCCGCAAGGCGTCAAAGTCGGTTTGCAACGTGGTCCGTAATGCGGGCTGATGCAGCGCGGCCGCTGGGTGATACATCGCAACCACGAGCCGCCCGTTAATCTGCCGGGCCTGACCATGGATAGCCGAAATTTTCTCATTGGGAAAATACCGCGCCATGCTGATCCGCCCAACCGTTACGATCACAGCTGGATTTATGAGCGCGATTTGCCGATCCAGGAATGATGCACACGCGACGATTTCTTCGGGTCGCGGATCGCGATTATCTGGTGGTCGACATTTGACCACGTTCGTAATATAGGCTTGTTCACGCTGAAACCCGGCGCGAGCGATCAGGTGGGTGAGGAACTTGCCACTTGCCCCGATAAAGGGTCGACCCTGCTGATCCTCCTGCTTTCCGGGTGCTTCGCCGATAAACATCAGCCTGGCGCTGACCGGCCCATCGCCTGGAACGGCGTGCAATCGGGTTTTACATAATCCACAGCGCTGGCAAGCGGTTACCTCTGAGCCCAATTCAGTCAAGTCAGCCATGAAAATGATTATAGTGAGGCGCGTGATCATTTACCATTCATCCACCCATCAGTTGCACGCGCCGGTGCACGAGTTTTTTGAAGGAGCGCTGATCCCATATCAGGAGTCGCCGACGCGGGCGAACATAGTCCTGACAGCTCTTCGGGAAGCAGGCGGACATGAAATTCGGTTGCCGACGGATCACGGTTGGGAACCAATCCGAGCTATACATGATTCGGCCTATTTGGACTGGTTTAAGAGCGCCTACCCGGCATGGCTCGCGGCGGGTGGGAGTACCTCGGGTGCGGTCGCAGACACGTTTGCGGTACGACAGCTCAAAAGGCGCCCAAACCACCCCAAGGCTGCGCTTGGATACTATGCATTGGACGCAACAACAGTCATCACGGATGGCACGTTCCAAGCCGCTTATGATTCGGCCCAAGTAGCGATTTGCGCGGCGGAAGCGCTTTCACAAGGCTCACGATCGGCGTTCGCGCTGTGTCGACCGCCCGGGCACCATGCGCACGCAGACTTATGCGGTGGATATTGCTTTCTAAACAATGCCGCCATCGCAGCGCAGTGGCTTATTGATCACTCTACGGCTGAACCATCCGGTCCGGTGCGGGCTGTGATTTTGGATGTGGACTTCCACCACGGCAACGGAACCCAGGACATTTTCTATCGCCGCAGCGATGTTTTGTTCGTGTCTATCCATGCCGATCCGGATAGACAGTATCCATACTTCAGTGGTGGCGCGGCAGAAGTGGGCGAGGGCGAAGGAGTCGGCGCGACCATCAATATTCCGCTGCCCGCAAGAATCAATGACCACGCGTATCTGACAATTCTGGATCAAGCCTGTGATCGGATCAGCGACTATCGTCCAAACTGGCTGGTCGTATCGCTGGGCGTTGATACGTTTGAGGGTGATCCGCTGGGCGACTTTGCTCTCACTAACGAGGCTTACACCCTGATTGGACGCAGTCTGGCGGAGCTTAACTTATCCACGCTATTTGTGATGGAAGGTGGCTATGCCATTGCGCAATTGGGTCAAAACATTACTTCGGTGCTTGGCGGGTTTGAATCGTTCAAAGCCACCTAAAATCTATTTGACATGGAACTAAGGTTTAATAGCAAATCCGTCTTGATTACCGGCGGCGCCAGCGGAATGGGCGCGGCCACCGCTCAGTTGTTCGTCGAGTCTGGTGCCCGCGTATTTATTGCCGATCGTAATGCCGAATTGGCGCGGGCAACCGCAAGTCGACTGGGTGCAACGGCGATTGCCGGCGATGTTGGCGATTCCGCCTTTTGCAACTCGGTAGTGGCGCACGTGGTCGACACACATGGCAGCCTTGACTGCCTGGTCAATGCTGCGGGCATCATCATCCGCGCAACCGGGCTGGACACCACCGACGAAGACTGGATGCGCACGCTGAACGTAAACGTGAGTGGTGTGTTCTATATGTGCCGGGCGGCGATACGGCATATGAAACACCAAGGAGCGGGTGCCATTGTCAATTTCGGCAGCATCTGGGGTGAGCTCAGTGGAAAGGGCGCGTTGGCCTACGCTGCCAGCAAGGGGGCCGTGCATCAGATCACCCGCACCTTTGCAATAGAACATGCGCGCGATGGAGTGCGGGTAAACGGAGTGTGCCCGGGAGAGGTTGACACGCCAATGTTGCGCAGCGCTGGTCGCAGCGTGCCACTGACGGATGAACAAGCGGCCGAGATGGGCGCGCGGGTGGTGCCCATGGGTCGTCTGGCCCAGCCGCACGAAATAGGTCGCATGGTGCTCTTCCTATGCAGTGATCATGCGAGCTACATCACAGGCGCCATGCACTACGTCGATGCGGGGTATAGCGCACAATAATGCGCACGGTTAAGTTTGGTCGCACCGGTTTGCAGATTGCACCGCTGATCCTGGGAACCGACAATTTTGCCAACCCCACACCCGAAGCAGAATGCTTTGAAATCCTGGATGCGGCACGGGAAGCCGGTATTAATCTGATCGACACAAGCAACAGCTATGCCAAGGGCGAGGCTGAGCGCATCATAGGCCGATGGCTCAAAGCCCGAAAGACCGGCGACGAGATGCTGATCGCCACGAAGGTGTTCTATCCAACCGGACCGGGCATGAATGAACGCGGACTGTCACGCATGCACATAATGAGCGCGTGCGAGGCATCGCTTTCCAGACTGGGTTTGGATTGCATCGATCTGTATCAAACCCACCGCCCGGATATGCGTGTGGGATTAGATGAAACCCTGCGTGCACTTGACGATCTGGTGGGCCAGGGTAAGGTGCGGTATATCGGCACCAGCACGGAACCCGCTTGGCACTTGGTGGAATCATTGTTGACGAGTCAACAACATCGTCTAGTACAGGTTATCAGCGAACAGTCACCGTATAACCTGCTGGATCGCAGGATAGAGAGTGAGTTAGTGCCAGCATGCATCAGGCACGAGATAGCCCTGATCACCTGGTCTCCGCTTGCCATGGGCATGCTGGCCGGGCGCTATTCCAGCGCTGATGCGCCGCCTGCCGACTCCCGAATCGCCCTGCGTGGAGGCGTTTATGCCGAACGGGTGACCCAACGCGGAGTCGAGGTTGGTAACCAGTTTGCAGCAATTGCACGCGATGCCGGGTTTGATCCGGCACAGTTGGCGGTGCTGTGGGTGTTGAACCAACCCGGCATCACCGCACCCTTGATCGGCCCGCGCACATTGGCACAAATGCAAGCCATGATCCCGGTATTGGACCTGGCCTTTCCCGAAGAATTGAGCGCGCGCTGTGACGCTCTGGTGCCACCAGGATCGGTCGTGGCAAGTTTCTTCAATTCCGCACCCTGGATGCGGTGGAAGATTGTCTAACGACATGTTGATCAGGGTGCTCTTTCCGCTCCCGCTTTTCCCGACGACACCGACAAATTCACCCTTGTCAATTTTCAAATCTACGCCCTTGAGCGCAAAAAAGTCACCGGCCTCCGTTTTATAGGCCTGCTTAACATCCTTCAGAATCATCAGGTGATGGGAATCCTGTCCTGCAGGTTGTGGCGATGGCGTAGTCTTTTTCTTAAACACGATGTGATGCTGATTGTGATGAAAACAACTCGAACATCAAGTTAAGGACGTCATCAAGTTGACACCTCGCTATTACGTTTGTCATTTTTCCAAACGCGGGATTTTGGCGGCGTTCGGCGCCAACCAGCTGCAGAGCTGATTGGGTTTCGCTTAAATGGACCCGACGACCGCGGGAGAGCAATCGTGCCCTGGTCTCCGGACAGGAAGGAAGTTGACCGTATCGGCTAGCTCAAAACCAGATCGATTCTGGCAAGCGTGGTCTCGGACAAAACAATCCCCGAGGCCGCCGCATTGTCATCGATCTGAGCCGGTTGCGATGCGCCAATGATCACGCTGGATACATTTGGCTGTCGCAAGCACCACGCCAGCGCCAATTGCGACATGCTCAGGCCAAGCTCGGCAGCAATAGGAACAAGATTTTGAACACGGTGCAGAAGCTGATCGTCTGCGGTGATGCGATCATGAACATGCGCATCCAAGACGCCCGTCTTCAGGAACTGGTTCTGCTTGGGATCGGCTGCCCGGCTACCCTCGGGAGGCGGCTGGCCGGGCTTATATTTTCCAGTAAGCACACCCTGGGCTAGCGGAGAGAAAACCACCTGGCCGATGCCCGCCTTTTCGCTGACTGGAATGACATCACGTTCAATACCCCTGGCCAGCATGCTGTACTGGGGTTGATTGACCGTCAACGGTTGAAAATTATGGGCCGCTACGGTGTTGACAGCATCTGAGATTTGGGCACCAGTCCATTCAGACACGCCATAGTAGAGTATTTTCCCCTGTTGAGCCAGATCATTAAGAGCGCGCATAGTCTCTTCCACGGGTGTGCCTGGGTCAAATCGATGGCACTGATACAAATCAATGTAATCGGTTCCCAACCGCTTTAGCGCGGCGTCACACCCCTCAACCAAGTGTTTGCGCGAAAGACCGCGGTTGTTGGGACCTGGCCCCATCGGAAAGAAAATCTTGGTCGACAAAACGTAGGTGTCACGCTTGAACTTGGACAGTATCCTACCCATGACCTTCTCTGCCTCACCACGGGCATACGCATCGGCGGTGTCAAAGAAATTTATTCCGCGCTCATAGGCGCGCGTGATGCAGGCCTCGGCCTGCGACAGCTCAACGGCATTGCCATACGTCTGCCATGATCCCAAGCCAATTTCTGATACTTGAAGCCCTGAAGTGCCAACATGTCGATAATTCATGGTATTTTTCCTCGCCAAGTATGATCAGTCCGAAATCGCGCGAATGTAGCGCTCGGCTGAACGGGTTACTGCTGCGTGAGCATCGCTCCTAACCACTGCGCCCGTCCAACTTGAATACAGCCGGTCAAATGTCAAGTCGCTTACGCGGCCGACAATCTGACGGATCTTGCCGGGAGGCAGTGGAATCAGATTGGGATAGCTGCGCATAAAACTTACCCAGCGGCGATCCTCGACCACGGTAATGGTGTCGCCGGTGAACAGCGCACCGGCACCGGCTGCGCCATCGCGCCAGTGAAGCACGGAGGAGCCGTCAAAATGGCCCCCGCAATTGACCAGGGTCAGTCCATCCATAAGCGATTGGCGCTCACCGGACCAATAGCGCACATGCCCGGTGTCGCGTTGAATCCATTGACGATCAGATTCATGTATATATATGGGCGCGTTGTTAAAGGTTGCGCTCCATTCCGCGATTGCCGACTGGAAGTGCGGGTGCGACAGCGAAATTGCCTGGATGCCCCCGAGCGCGTTGATGCGCTGGACGGTTTCGTCATGAATCACCGGGATGCATTCCCACAACACGTTGCCATTAGGAGTATGGATGAGTGCGGTGCGCTGCCTGATGCCAATGCCGGGCTCAAGGGAAATCGCGAGGAGTCCCGGTTCCTCTTCAAGATATACGGATCGCTGGGATTGGGCGCACTCGGCATAGTCCAACCAGCGCTGGCCGGTTACCGGAAGGTATTGCCTTTCATCCTCACAGATGGGGCAATGCGCAGGCGGTTGAACTGAAGGCGGGTATTGCACCCCGCAGGTGGCACATAGATATGTTTTCATGCTGGAGCTGTTGACTGGTCAAGGGACTGCTATTTGCGCGCGGCATGCGCCTGGTGGATGATTTCTCGAACCTGGGGCAAATGAGCGTCTTCATGGCGCAGACCAAGAATAAAACGGGTGTAGCAATTTAACGGGCCGAATGCGGCGACGTAAACATAGCGGTTTTCGGTGTTTGGAATTGCAGGCCAGGCCTCGAGCATGGCATGGCGCATCTTGCGGCTGTCTTCGAGCGCCACGCGGCACTGCTGGATTGTTTTCACCGTCTTCCACGGTGTTTCAAAGCGGCTGCGTTTTTCAACCGGGATGCCGCGGGCGAGCTCAAGGGCGAGCGCGGCGGATTCCTCACTGCTGGCGTTTGCATGCACGACGACGTGGCCAAGCGTCCAGGCCAGCTCGGTATCGGCTGCCCGCGCAGCAAAGGTGTCCCGGGCCTCGGGATCGACAGGTTGAAACACAACATCGGCGTCGGTGGCATCCTGAACCGCCTCACACATCGCGTTGATCATGTCATCGGTATGGCGGTGCAGGTCCCATTTGGTCATGCCTGCAACGAGCTGATCCATCGTTATTTTGTTTGAGCGAACATCAGTAAAGTCCAACATGGTGGTGATCATAGACCAAGTGGTAAAGGTAATTGACAGGATTAACAAGATTGAACGGGATTTTGTTTAGGCGATGTCGGATCGGACGAGCTGGTCAGACTGGCAAGGTTGTTAAAGCGACTGTGACTTTTGACGATTCAGCCATGCGCCCAAATCGTCTGTTGAGGTGAAGTCAAACAAAGCCTCACCCAGCGCGTTCAGACGGTTCACGTCAAGTGTCTGTATCTGTCGTTGCAGTGAGGTTGGCAGGGTGCCGAGCTTGCGGCACAGCAGGCGAACCGTGAGTTCGGCTACTTTAGCTTGTTTATTCCACTACTAAATGTACCGTAGCAACGTGAGAGCCGCAGCCTCCATCTCGGGACGCGGCAGGGCCGCCACCCGCCTATGCGCGGGCCGCAATTGCCCGGCAACATCGTCATCGAAAATATGCGTGGGTGGGGCGTCCTGGTTTAGCCAAGCGAAAGGTCAAGGGCTTCGCCGATGGAACGGGCGGCGAGCAGTTTGAGACCGGCAGGTGGGTTCTCGATTGCGCGGACGGTTTTGGGGAGCACGCACCGCTTAAAGCCGAGCTTGGCAGCTTCATTCAGCCGGGCATTGAGCTGACCGACCTGACGCAGCTCGCCACTCAGACCGATTTCGCCGATGATGGCCAGATCAGGCGGCACGGGGACGCCCTTGGCGGCGCTGGCGATGGCCACGGCCACGCTGAGGTCGGCTGCGGGCTCATCGATGGTCATGCCACCCACAACGTTGACGAAGACATCCTGATCATGGAGTCGGATGCCCACGCGCTTGCTCAGCACGGCCAGCAGGATGAACAAACGGTTGTAATCGAAGCCGTTTGCGGTGCGACGGGGATTGGGATTTTGAGTGGTCGTGGTCAGTGCTTGGACCTCGATTAGCAGGGGACGGGTGCCCTCCATGGTCACGGCGATTGCCGAGCCGGGCGAGTTGATCAGTCGCTCGGCCAGGAAGGCCTCGCTGGGATTGGTGACCTCGGTCATGCCACCACCAGACATCTCGAACACGCCGACCTCACTGGTGGCGCCAAAGCGGTTTTTGATAGAACGCAGCAAGCGAAAGGTGTGAAAGCGATCACCCTCCATTTGCAACACGGTGTCAACGATGTGTTCGAGCACCTTTGGACCGGCAATGGTGCCTTCCTTGGTCACGTGGCCCACGATAAAGCATGCGATGTTGCTGGATTTGGCCATGGCTTGCAGCCGCTGAGCGCACTCGCGCACCTGGGTGACCGTGCCCGCGCTGGAGTTTAACGTGTCTACATACATGGTCTGGATGGAATCGATGATGGCCAGCTTCGGTTGCATGGCCTCGATGTGATGAATCGCGGCATCCAGATTGGTGTCGGTGGCGAGATACAACTCCGAGTCACCAACGCCAAGGCGTTCGGCACGCATCTTGAGCTGGTGGGCGCTCTCCTCTCCCGACACGTAGATGGTGGTGCCGACTTCCTTTGCGGTTACGACCGCGGCCTGCATCAGCAGGGTGCTTTTGCCGATGCCGGGATCGCCGCCGACAGCACGAGTGACCCGGGGACGATGCCGCCACCGAGCACGCGTGCGAACTCACCGATGCGAAGGGGATAACGCTGAATCTCATCGGCCTTTATTTCGCTGAGCTTTTGGGGCGGGTTTGAGAGCGCAGAGGGTCGGCGGGTGCCGCCCAACTTGGCTTCAGAGGTGTCGACGATATCCTCGATAAACGTATTCCATTCGCCGCAGCCCGGGCAGCGGCCGGCCCAGCGGGCCTGCGAAGTGCCGCAGTTGGTGCAGGTGTATTGGGTCTTGAGTTTTGGGCCGGGTGAGAGCTTGGGCATGAGTGCTGGGATTATGCCGCAAGATAGAACAAATGTCCAGCGATGAGCTTATCGTGCGCGGGTTCCCAGCTTGGTTTTCGGCGGCAGCTGATTTCTTTGAATATCGCACTGTTGTAATTTGATGTTGGAATGCAAAGTAATGCGTGCGTTGCTCAAAGAGCGGGCAAGGTGCCCGCGCTCCATACTTGTGCGGTGCTCAAAGAGCGGGCAAGGTGCCCGCGCTCCATACGT
>JANXLU010000007.1 GCA_025354985.1 Chloroflexota bacterium | reverse complement strand
CCTTCGATCATGGGCGGGCTAAAGCAAGGCTGGGCATTTGCTTGGAGGTCCTTGATGGCGGCTGAATTGTTGTTCTACACATTGAGTTTGGGGAATCTTCTCCAGACTGGTCGCGATCTGAATGATGTTTCAAGCGTGATGGCAGTAATGTTGCTTATCATCGCGCTGGGCGTGGCGGTTAATCAATTAGTGTTTGCGCCCGTTGAACGGCGAATTAGTGCTCGCTGGGGAATGCCCGCGCTTTAGACGTGGACATTCCAGGCAAAGGAAAGAAAAATGACAACGCAAAGCACTGTTGATGAATTAGCATCGGCAGTTCATGGATTGGATCTCGCGGGTGTATTGAAAGTGTTGGATGATCGCTATTCTGGCACTGCGGTTTTTACCACCGCGATGGGCCAGGAGGATCAGGTGATTGCGGACGTGATTTGGAGAAATCATGGACGTATCAGAGTTGTCACGCTGGATACCGGGAGACTATTTGGCGAAACGTATTCACTTATTGAGGAAACACGTGCGCAGTATGGACAAAAGATTGAAGTCTTTTTTCCGGATGCCGTACAAGTTGAAAACCTGACGACAAACAAAGGAATGTTCAGTTTTTATGATTCGGTGGAAGACCGCAAAGAATGCTGCAATATTCGCAAAGTCATGCCATTGAAGCGCGCCTTGCGTGGCATGGATATTTGGATTTCCGGGCTCAGGGCAGAGCAGAGTGCTAATCGGGCTGCGATGCGCGCAGTCGAGTGGGATGACGTGCATGGCTTGATTAAGGTGAACCCGCTTATGGACTGGACCCTGGATCAGGTCAAGGCGCACTTGTCAGCCAATAACGTTCCAGACAATCCTTTGCATCGAAAAGGGTTTGTTAGCATCGGCTGCGCGCCATGCACGCGTTCCATTGAACCCGGTGAGGATTCGCGCGCCGGGAGGTGGTGGTGGGAATCCTCTAAAAAGGAGTGCGGCTTGCATGCATAAATTGCAATTTGGTTCTGAATCCTTTCCGGATGAGTTGGCGGATGAGGCAATTTATGTACTGCGGGAGACGGCAGCACAATTTGAGCGTCCGACGATATTGTTTTCAGGTGGCAAGGATTCAATCGTCATTACCCACCTGGCTGTGATGGCATTTTCGCCGGCACGAATCCCGTTTCCGTTGCTGCACGTGGATACTGGTCACAATTTTCCTGAAACGTTAACGTATCGCGACAGGATGGTTGCCGACCTTGGATTGGACTTGATTGTGCGCTACGTGCAAGATTCGATCAGCAAGGGTCGCGTGCGGGAGGAAACCGGCAAGTACGCCAGTCGCAATGCGCTTCAGACGGTCACGCTACTTGACGCAATCGAGGAGCTAAAGTTTGACGCCTGTATAGGAGGAGCCAGGCGGGATGAAGAAAAGGCGCGCGCCAAGGAGAGAATATTTTCTGTTCGTAATGAATTTGGCCAATGGGATTCGAAGAATCAGCGACCAGAATTGTTCAATATGTTGAATGGGAGTATTGGCCCAGGAGAAAATGTCCGGGTTTTTCCCATTTCAAATTGGACAGAACTCGACGTATGGAATTTCATCCGATCGCATAATATTGCGATTCCAGAAATATATTTTGCCCACCCGCGGAAGGTGTTTGACCGCGATAATTTGGTTTGGGCGGATTCCGTTTTCATAAACAAAATGCCGACCGAACAACCTTATGAGACGAGTGTGCGGTTTCGGACGGTGGGTGATATGACCTGCACGGCCGCTGTTCTTTCCCGTGCAACCACACTTGACGACGTCATTGAAGAAATACGCGGAGCGGAAATATCCGAGCGTGGTGCGCGGATCGATGATATGCGGTCGGAAGCCGCAATGGAAAAGCGCAAACAGCAAGGCTACTTCTAGAACGAGCGAACGTGATGGACATACTTAGGATCGCCACCGCCGGATCCGTTGATGACGGCAAAAGCACCCTCATCGGGCGCATGCTATATGAAACAAATTCTGTGCCGAAGGACAAGCTGCTGGCGATTGAAGCCGCCAGCAAGCGTCGAGGGGTAAATTTTCTTGATTTGTCGTTGTTAACTGATGGACTCATCGCAGAGCGTGAGCAGGGAATCACAATTGATGTGGCTCACGTGTATTTCAGCACACCGAAGCGCAAATACATAGTGGCTGATTCCCCGGGCCACGTCGAATACACGCGGAACATGGTGACCGGCGCCAGCACTGCATCGGTATCTATTATTCTCATCGATGCCCGCAATGGTGTTGTAGAACAAACTCGCAGGCACTATGCAATTGCCGCCATGTTACGAGTCCCAAGGGTAATCATCTGTCTTAATAAGATGGATTTGGTTGACTATGATCAGACCAAGTTTGAGGCAATTTGTGCAGAGTTTTTGTTGGTGGCCGGTAAATTGCGACCTTCGGAGCAGCAACTAACTTTTGTTCCTGTTTCGTCTCTGCACGGTGAGAACATCACGGTGAATCATGGCACCATGCCATGGTACAACGGCCCGCCATTGCTTACGTTACTGGAAGAGGCAGACGCCCACGTTGCCCGGTTGGTGCCGGCGCGCATGCAAGTACAGCATGTTATTCGACCGCGCACCCCAGAGCTGCACGACTTTCGTGGGTATGCCGGTCGAATATCGGGAGGCAGGTTGGCGGTTGGCGATACGATCGTCGCGCTGCCAGCAAATCGTCAGTCCACCATTACGCAGATGCAACGATTCGGCGTTGATGTCGATCTTGGAGAGGCAGGCGAAAGCGTAGTGCTTCAACTCTCGGATGACATAGATATCAGCCGGGGCGCAATGATTTCCCGGGTGGCTGGCGCACCAGTAGGCAGCAAGGAGTTGAAGGCAACCGTGTGCTGGATGGATCACGAGGCCTTGCGGCAGGGTTCCACATACATCCTTCAACATGGCGTCGCGCGCGTGCGGGCGAAGGTGACTGTCCTGTCCAATCGACTCAATGTAACAACTCAAAACACCGAGCCCGATCCAGGCGAGCTGAAACTCAATGAAATTGGGGCTATACAGCTTCGGCTGTCACAGCCAGTTTTTGTTGACTCGTATCGAGATAATTCCCACAATGGCGCGTTCATTTTGATCAATGAAAACACGCATGGAACTGTCGGCGTTGGTTTTGTAGATAGCTTCGTGCGGATGACCTAGCGTCGCGTGGGGTAGAAGAACTAACTAATATGTCTAATGCAAATGTAGAGCAGGTAAAACTTGATAGTAACGGTCTGTTCGAACCATTGGCCAGTGATCTGTCAGGCAGCGATGCTTTTCTCAGCGACGCTGGCAAGATTTTGATCAAGTTCCATGGTTCGTATGAGCAATCCGATCGAGATAAGCGCGGGCAGGCCAAAGATTACTCGTTCATGATCCGCAGCAAGCTTCCCGGCGGCAAACTGACGGCTGCACAGTATCTGGTACACGACGAAATTGCCTCAAAATTCGGAAACGAAACGCTCAGAATTACCACTCGTCAGGGGATCCAATTTCATGGCGTAATTAAAGGCGAGTTGCGTGAGACGATACGCGCACTAAACCATGCGCTGGTGACCACCTTTGGTGCATGTGGAGATGTCGTTCGCAATGTCATGTGCTGTCCGGCTCCAACCACCGATACGCAGCGGTTGCGTGTGCAACAAGTGGCCGACGCGCTCAGCCTCGCAACACTGCCAACTACACGTGCCTATCACCAAATTTGGCTGGATGGCGAAGCGCTGGTGCAGGATGAGCACGACAAACTGTATGGCAAAACCTATCTTCCACGTAAATTCAAAGTGGGTATTGCATATGCCGGCGACAACTGCGTGGATGTTTTTACAAATGACGCCGGACTAATTGCGTTGTTTGATGAACAAAGTCAACTGACTGGATTCAATGTTGTTGCGGGCGGGGGTATGGGTATTACCCACAATGATGACAAGACCTTTGCGCGACTGGCTGATCTAGTTGGTTTTGTAGAGCCCGATCAAGCCCTGGAGGTTATCCAAGCGATTGTGACCGTTCACCGCGATTTTGGTGATCGTACCAATCGAAAGCACGCCAGGTTGAAGTATGTTTTGCATGAATGGGGCGTTGAGAAATTCATTTCCGAGTTGCAATCCCGGCTGAGCTTTGCACTGCAAGCAGCTCGACCGATGCCAGCATTTCGGGTTGATGATCATCTGGGTTGGCATGCGCTGGACAGCGGCACCTTATTTCTGGGACTGCCTATCGACAGCGGACGCATTGCCGACCGTGGCACGCAGAGGTTGCGCAGCGGAATAAAGCATATTGTTCAAAAGCATAACTTGTCAGTTCGGTTGACACCGCAACAAAATATCATTCTGGCAGATATAAAGCCTGACGACCGGGCAGATATTGAAGCCGCATTGACGGAGTATGGCATAACTCGGGTGGATACCATTACGGGTCTGCGTCGAAGTGCGCTGGCTTGCCCTGCCCTGCCCACCTGTGGTCTGGCAATCACCGAGGCGGAACGGGCCATGCCGCATTTAATTGAAGATATAGAAGGTGCTTTGGAAGAAACAGGCCTGATCCAAGAGCCGATTGTGATGCGGGTTACGGGTTGTCCAAACGGGTGTGCGAGGCCTTACTCAGCCGAACTGGCGTTTGTTGGTCGCAGCCTCAATAAGTACGTCATTTACTTGGGCGGAAATGCAGTTGGAACCCGACTTGCGCGGCCGTTTAAGGATGTGGTGCCAATTGATAAATTGGCGCCTACGATGAAGTTAATTTTTGCCGACTATAAACTGCACCGTACGACCAGTGAAGCATTTGGCGACTATTGCAACCGGGTGGGCTTTGAGGCCCTGGCAGCGTTGATTCCCTGAGTGTGCGAGATATAGGCGCACATTGGCATCAGGAGTGCGCCTTCCACTTCCGATAAACCGCCAACAATTCTTTGCGCGCTTTAGGATGCAATTCAGGCAATCCATTCGTCAGCTTGCCAAGGCTGGCGATAGTTGTCCGCATCTGCTCCAGATGGGTTGGGCAACCAGAGCACTCGGCCAGGTGCGCCTCAAAGGACGTGCGATCCACCGCCGTGAGTTTGTTTTCGAAATAGTCTGTAACAGACTCTACAAACTGTTTGCACGTAATCCGATCCACCCAGGTGCCATGAAAATTGGTTTTTAGTTCCGCCACAGTTGCCTCACGATTCAAACTTCATTAAAATATTGCTCCAACGCAAGCCGCACCTTACTACGTGCCCGATGTAACAAGACGCGCTGATTTGTTTCGCTCAGGTTCAATATGTTACAAATTTCTTGCGATTCGTAACCAAGGACATCACGAAAATAGATCACTTGGCCTTGCATGTGGGGTAGCGTCATCAGGGCCGTCTCAAGTTTTGTGCGCATTTCGGATATAAAAGCAGTTGTCTCTGGTATGTTTTGCCAAGCAGTCGGATGATTATCCTTATGCCACCATCCTATCCAGTCCGCATCTGAATCCGCAGAATTGAAAAATTCTTCCGGTAGTGCGGGATCATTCTGATCCGTTTCCAGGTCGACGAGCTGGGAAAACGGAACGCTTCTACGTTCCCGTTGTCCACGGGTTTTCGCTTTGTTTGAAAGTATTGAAAAAATCCAGGTTTTGAGAGTCGATCTGCCTTCAAATTGATGAATTCCGTTCAGAATTGCCAGCCAGGTTTCCTGGGTCGCGTCCTCGGCTACTTGTTCATCTCTACAGTAAAGTGTGGCGACTCGAATCATCGATCCGTGGTATTTGTCCAGCAGTTGTGCAAATGCTCGCTCGTCGCCTTCTCGCAATGCTTCGACAAGTTGGTTATCGCTGTCGAGCGGTGGATCGGTTGCAAAATTGTCGTTCGATTGGCGTTCAGACAAGACTTGACCTATATACATAGTCCAGATGTAACAAATATCAATTAAGCTAGACTTACGAAGGAAAAGGAACAATAAATCATGCAAGATGCATTAAATGCAACCTCCCCTGTTTCACCCAAACCAATAATCGTATATGGCGCCTCGTGGTGCCCGGACTGCAGACGTGCCAAAAAGTTTTTGGGTGAACAGCGCATCCACTATGCCTGGGTGGACATCGAGGAAAATGCCGATGCTCAAGCGTATGTCGAGAGTGTTAACAAGGGCAAGCGCATCATTCCAACGATAGTTTTTCCAGATGACACGTTTTTGGTTGAACCAAGTGACGCCGAGCTGGCAAAGAAGCTGGGATTGCAAACCAAGGCCCGGATGTCGTACTATGATTTGATCATTGTCGGTGGCGGTCCCACCGGCCTTACTACTGCGCTTTATGCTGCACGCGAAGGAATGGAGGTTCTGGTCATTGAGCGTAGCGCGCTTGGTGGCCAGGCAGGAATTACAGAGCGGCTGGATAATTTCCCGGGCTTTCCAGATGGTATTGCCGGATCGGAGTTTGCGGACCGGCTGGCCAGACAAGCGCATCGCTTTGGCGTGGAATCCCTAAAGGCTCAGAACGTCACCGGGTTACGCGCCGAAGGTGAGAGTCGGTATGTGCAAACCGAAGACGGTAACGAATATGGTGCAAGGGCCGTACTGATTGCAACCGGATCGAAATATCGGCGGCTGGGCGTTATGGGTGAAGATGATTTTATTGGCGCCGGTATTCATTTTTGTGCCACGTGTGATGGTCCTTTTTATAAGGGCCAGCACGTGGCCGTGATTGGCGGAGGAAATAGCGCGGGAGAGGAGAGCATATTTCTTACCCGATTCGTAGACAAAGTTACAATTTTGGCCCGCGGCGAAGCACTATCGGCTAGCAAAGTTGTGATCGACAGTATCAATGACAATCCTAAAATAGATGTGCGATACAACACAGAAGTGGTTCGATTTACAGGAAATGGCAAGCTTGGCGGATTAACCTACAAAGATACGAAAAGTGGGATCGAGCACGAGTTGAATCCCAAAGGCGTCTTTGTATTCATAGGTCTTCAGCCAAACACTGCATGGCTTCCATCCGAGATAAATCGAGATAAGACCGGCTTTGTGGTGACCAATGCCATGCTGGAAACATCACTAAAGGGCGTATTTGCCGCCGGCGATGTGCGTCTGGGAAGCACCAAGCAGGCAGCCAGTGCCGCTGGCGAAGGTGCAACTGCGGCGCTTATGATTCGGGAATACCTTCGTAAAATGTAGTTGCAAAATTGCATGAACGAAGTTGTCATAGTCAGTGCATGTAGAACGCCGATAGGATCAATCCGAGGCGCGCTGTCGAATGTCCGTCCGGATGATTTGGCCGCAATCGCCATTGCGGAGGCGGTTCGTCGGTCTGGGGTTGGCGGCGAGCACATCGAAGAAGTCATTTTTGGTTGCGCGAACCAAGCCGGTGAGGACAATCGCAATGTAGCCAGGATGGCAGCTTTGCTCGCCGGGCTGCCACAGACAGTTGGCGGAGTTACCGTTAATAGATTGTGCGCCAGCGGTTTAAGTGCAATTAACTTTGCCGCTCGCGCCATAGCAGTTGGTGAAGGGGATTGTTACGTGGCTGGCGGTGTCGAGAGCATGACGCGCGCGCCATATTCCGTTCCAAAGAACACCGAGGCATTTGGGCCCAGTGGCAACGTGACTGGTTGGGACACAACGCTAGGATGGCGCTATCCCAACTCATCCCTCCAAGCGTTATTCCCACTCGAACAAATGGGCGAAACGGCTGAAAATATCGTTGATCTAAGTATGCGGGGTGATTTACCTGGTGGACCAATAACGCGTGAGGATCAAGACCAATTTGCGTTTCAGAGTCAGGTGCGAGCCATTGACGCCATAAATTCTGGCAGGTTTAATGATGAGTTGGTGCCAGTGCCTATTCGGTACAAGGGTAAGCCCGCACCACCCTTTGATACCGACGAATATCCGAGGATGCAACGGATGCTTGAACCTGAATTTAACAGTGCGTACGACGTAACAGATCGACCTACATATAAACTAACTACCTCACTCGTTAAGCTCGCAGCTCTAAATTCGGTTTTTCGTCTTGGCGGCACGGTGACGGCAGGCAACAGCAGCGGTTTGAACGATGGGGCCGCCGCCTTGGTCATGATGTCTGCTCCCCGAGCCCGAAAACTTGGCGTCGCGCCTCTTGCTCGCTGGGTAGCTAGTGCAACGGCGGGCGTTGATCCTCGTGTGATGGGACTGGGGCCAATATCAGCCGTTCAAAAGGTGTGTGGACGCTCTGGTATTTCGGTAACGGATCTTGATCTTGTTGAGTTAAATGAAGCATTTGCTGCGCAGGCAATTGCGGTGGTGCGTGGTCTCGGCCTAAGTAGCGCAATCACCAACGTAAATGGTGGTGCTATTGCGCTGGGGCATCCGCTGGGCTGTAGCGGAGCCCGAATCGTGACGACGCTTATTCATGAATTGTTGCGCCGAAAAAGAACGGGAGAGAAGGTGAAGTATGGTCTCGCGACCTTGTGCGTTGGTGTTGGACAAGGCGAAGCAACGGTAATATCTGTTTAGGAAGTTAACCATTGTTATTATGACAAATATCCTAGTAGTTCATGGGCCAAACTTAAATATGCTTGGTTTGCGTGAACCCGAAATATACGGTCGGACCACGCTTGACGAAATTAACAAGTCTTTGCTTGAAATTAGTAGGATCCGTGGCGCAGAATTGCGAATCGTGCAGTCAAATCATGAAGGGCTTTTGGTTGATGCTGTTCAGGAAGCACGTACATGGGCCCACGGAATTGTAGTTAATGCAGGTGGGCTGACGCATACCAGTGTGGCATTAAGGGATGCATTGTCGGCCGTCGCACTACCCTTCGTAGAAGTTCATTTGAGCAATATATTTAAGCGCGAGGCGTTTCGCCAGCATTCTTTTTTGTCAGATGTAGCTTTGGGTGTTGTTTGTGGTTTTGGTTGGCGCAGTTACGGTATTGGATTGAATGGTTTATTGGATGTTATTATTTCTATTTAATTTTGTTGAATAATTATATTATTAATGCCTATGCGAAACGACGGCGGGATTACCGTGGCGTCGCAAGGTATAGCTTGGGAGAATAAAACATATGATGAAAATGGACGGTGGGGGAGCAGGTCGGAAGGGTGGAATTGGGCTGACCGCAAAGCAAGTTGATCCTGATGAGTTGCGGCGAAGTTCGGATGCGCTAAAAGAGCGCCAGAAGCGCGCCCAAGAACAGGCCAAAGCCGAACGCGCAGCCGAGTTGGCCGGGCAGTCCTCCGACACACCTGCGGAGGAAGAACATACCGAAATGGCAGCCGAGTCAGAGCACACCGAACCGGCTGTTGACACCGTCGAAGCCACGGGATCAACGGAGCCAGTAATAACAGACGAGCATGGTTCTGAGGCAGCGAGCGCTGACAGCACCCCTACCACCGTGACAGCCGGGGCCACAGCCAGCCTTGGTGACTTGATTGCGGCTCTCGGACAGCTGCGAACGGAGCTCCGGAGCCGGGCTACTGAACCTGAACACGACGAGGCCGTCGCCGCAATTGGACGTGCCGAGCGGGCACTCAGACAAGCGCAGACCGAATTGACGACCGCGGGTGCCTGGCCTCTCGAAGTAGCACGGGAAGTTGGTGTGACCTCGGTTGTCGACGCACTCACATCACTTTCGTAACGATCACGGGTTATCGTTTGCACACGCCGCACAAGGTATCCGCCTTGATGCTGGCATGGCAATGCGTGACCTCGTTGTGTACCCAATCGTATCCGGCCGCAAACGCAAGGGCACACAACTTCGGATACTTGGCGACGTCGACCGGCCAGGTGACAAGGTCAATGGATCGGCCCTCAAAGTGTTGTGAGTATTTTTTGTTCAACGACGGCTGTGCAAGATCGTGATCTCCGTGACTGTCGTAGGCATCAGTCACCATAAGCTGTACCGCCCCACCCCACTCTTTTATCAGCAGTTCGTTGAGCCGCAAAAGCGGAGGCACCATGGCCGGGTGCATCAAACTATCCTCGTCGTCGAACGGCGGCGGCTCCTCTCGAAAAAACAAGATGCCTGAGGCACTGACATTAGCCAGGCGTCCGAATTCACAGGTGTCGCGCTCAATGTGGCACATCATTGGGCCAACCGCGGAATTCTCACTTTCCTCAAAGCTGCACGAGGCGCTTACGTGTACATTACTTGCGAGAAATTCCACTCCGCACCGAAAGTCCGGGGGACCCACAGCTGTCACGACCGTCACGGGAACCTTTGATTGCACATCAGGCAAGGGCCCTATCCACGGCGTGACGGTTGGCTTGGGAGTGGCTGCAAAATTCACAGTTGGGGCAAACTCGGGCTGAACATTCGCTGCACTGCAAGCCGCCAACGCCAGCGCCGAGGTAACCATCCACAACGCTCTTCCAACCCAACTCATGGTTACCTCGGTACTCCTACACACGTGGCCAAAAATTAATTGATCGATATTTGAAACGGTGTCAAATCTGACACGGAGAATCCAGTCGGGGACGTTACTGTAACTGAAATCGAATGCGTTCCCGCCAGGTTGTAGGTGCGCGTAATACTCTCAGTAGTAGAAGCAATGTTCACCTGCGTTGCAATTACGACGCCATCTTCAAACCAAACGTAGTCCAACGGCAACGAAGTGCCAGCGGGTAGCACGGTGGCCGAAAAACCAATAGCAGTATTTGAAATTCCAACGCCTGCGGCTGGTCCGGTGACATTGACGGTTGCCGGCTGGACAAACAGGCTTATGGTTTGACTTGAAGTGACGACCGCGCCGGCCGGTCCAGTGAGGACAACAGAAATTGTCCGCAGGCCTGCAATAGAAAACGAAGTTGCAACTGAATCAGTCAACGAATTAACGCCTGCATGAGTCGCTATAACCGTGCCGGTGTCATACCAAACATAAGAGAGTGGCAATGATGTTCCGCCACCTGCCACTGCTGCCGTGAACGAATAACTGGTGTTCACGTTTCCAGTTGTCGGTCCTGTAATGTTAACTTGCGTTGGCGGAACGTAAAGAATGATGGAGCCCGTGGCGGTAACGATTGCTCCTAATCCACTTGTCGCAGTCACAACAACGCGGTGTGTGCCGGCGGCATTGGAACTAAACGTGAAGATATCGTTCACGGCATTTACCAACGCGGATCTGGAGTTAATACTGTCGACGGACCAAGTATACGTAAACGGAACTGTTGCGATGGCCGGCAATACGGTGGCTGTTAACGCATAGGCAGTGCCCGTAGACCCTACTGTTGGTAGATTCAATGCCAACCCTGTTGGAGGCACATTGACACTCATCGTAATGTTATCGGTGACAACAACGCCCGTCACGCTCGTGACGGTGACCGCAATTGTATAGAGACCGCCCGTTGTTGCCACGAATCCACCCAAAGGTCGGATTGTTGTCAACTGGCCAGCCTGTACCACCGTGTTGGCACCAGCCGGTCCTTGAACTGACCAGACATACGTGAGCGGCACTGTTGTATTTAGTGGCGACAGTGTTGCGGTGTATTCGTACGGCACGTTCTGTTGACCTGTCTG
Source organism: Chloroflexota bacterium (assembly GCA_025354985.1). Classification (GTDB taxonomy): domain Bacteria; phylum Chloroflexota; class Anaerolineae; order J036; family Brachytrichaceae; genus AQU-03. The sequence continues at coordinate 89,191 of JANXLU010000007.1, read as the reverse complement.
CGGGCCGCTAATGACAACGCCGGTTGGTTCATGAACGACAAGGGCTCTAGTAAGCTGCACCTGTGCGCCGCCGTTCGTAATGCCCGTGTCGCTATAAATCGCACGTGCCACCTGGGGTACTACACCCGTCAATGTGACCACGCGTGGGCTTCCAACAGGCACGGCTGGCCACACACAACTTGCCGATGGACCATTCCCGCCCAAATTACATGTGCCGCCATTGGTAATGACCAGCGAACTGCCAACCAGAACCGAAGCTGAGGGCTTGAGAAGAGCCAGTTGCAGTGTTGATGCCGCTGAGGGGCCCAGATTTGTAATGGTCCATGTTTGAGTAAGATTTTGACCCGGAACAGGCGGGTCGGGAATTAGCACTGTAGTAATCTGAAATTGCGACTGACTAGACACTGCAACATTAAAGGATGTAAAGTTATCCCCCGTGGGCTCAAAGTCTACGGTTGTAACTCCAAGTTGAAAGTTCAACGAGCTTGTGGCCGCCTGATTGACAGTTCCTGTAAACACAAACTGAACACTACTCCCTCCGGGCAATACAGCGAGATTGCACAAAAGCGGGCCCTGTTTCATATCACAATTTGCAGGAATCACATTTAGCGTAAAGTTTGACGGGAACGTTGGGGTGAGAATTACCTTGTGCGCATCACTACCGGGGCTGGTGTTGCTGACAATTGCCGTTATCGTCAAGATTGCGCCTGCATTTACCGGATTTGGTGAGGCAAATCCGCCAACCGTGATATTGGTCGGGTTTAATCCTATTTGTATCGTCGAGCTGTTGTTCTTAGTAATAGGATCAAATTCCGAGGCAGTAACGGACACTGTGTTAAAAGCCGCAATCCCACCTGTAACTGTAACGTTCGTGGAAAACGTAAAGGTGGCAGCGGCGCCGACGGGCACCGTGCCTGCCGCACAGCTAACGACATTACCGTTTAATAGAGAACAAGATCGCCCCGCCTGATCCGAGCTTTGAGGGAAATTTGTCGGGCGCACTTCAACATAATTTAGCACAGGCGCCGTGAGTGAGATTGCACTGGCATCAACCAGGGCACGGTACTGGAAGTATTGTCCAAACAGCGGCGGTACGATGGACGCCGAAACAAGTGCGTTTTGCGCTGTCGAATAGAACGATCCTGCAGTTCCGTCCGGCCCGACAAAGGTTGGATTGTCGCTGCAGTCGGACGTTACACACACACGGACCTGTATTCGATCATCAGGTACGCCAACGGGCTTTGTTTGACGCCATAGTAATTGATCCCATATGCGGCTCGAACGGCTGTCAATCACGCGAGAAATGAAACTCCCATGCAGACTAGGATTCTGTTTTGCATAAACATTTGCCATTTCGCTGGACGTAAAAGCACGACGGAAGAATGCAACCTCATCCATGTCGCCCTGATACCGTTGCAAAACGCCAGGCTGAACGCCAAAAAATGGTGACGGGTCATTGCGGCTCCTACCAAAAAAGGCCTGCCTCGTGCCAACGATTCTGAGTGGCACAATTGCTCCCGGCGGCGTCACATCAACACCGTTTACATAAAGGAAAATGGTCGTATCGGAGATTACTGCGGCTACGTGTGCCCATTGACCAGCCAGCACAGGGGCAGTCGCATACACATCATTACAAGTTGTCGGGAAACCAATCGCCACGAGCTGACGCGTTCGCAAGTGCAGTGTGTGACCTGTGATGCTGAGGTTGTATCCACCGTCAAACCCAAAAGGATCAAAATCACATGGTGTGTTTCGATTGGCGACAATCGTTTGTTCACTTGCATTCGCCGGATCCTGGCGCACCCATGCCATGATCGTCATGACGTTATCATCGAGCGCAATACTACTACTCGTCCCCGCATAAATAACCTGAACTTCACTCGCGCTGCCGTCAAAATGCTTACCGAAATTTATGATACCGGGAATGTCAGTCGGGCAACTACCAGCTTGGCAGTTCGCGAGACTTGGTCCCTGACCGTTGTTGTCTTCAAAGTTCTGACTTATCAAGCTGCCCGGAGGTACCGATTCATCCAACGAATATGATTCACCAAGGATGCCTTGCGTGTCATTAATGCCAAACGATAGGCGTGGCGTGAGTTGCATGCCCGTAGCCGTTGCCGTTGTGTTTACAAACGACCCGCCACCAAACCCCGTCGCCGACGCATCGTCATCGATTTGATCAACAATATCCGCCCCCAAGCCAACCGGCAAAACATCGGTCAGCACCACATTGTGCGCAAAACTCGGGCCATTGTTGATCGTAGACAGCGTAAACGTCAATACAGTTGCCGTCTCTACTACCTGCTTGTGTGCTTCAAGTTCGGCTTCTCCGGCAAGCTTTATTGGTGCTTGAATTGTGCTGTTGGATGCAATGTCGTAGGATCCGGTTACTGATGCCGTCCCGGTGATGGCGATGAAGGCCGCCGGATCTATTTTCAGCACGATACTTTCGGTCGTGGTCTGTCCACGTGCCAACGTATTGATCGGGCACGTCAGAGTTCCCGCGAAGAACGTGCAACCTGCGGGTGAACCACCCACCGTAGTTGTGGTGCTTGGTGGCAGGGTTAGCGTAAACGAAACATTCGTCGCTGCCGCCGGACCAACATCCGTAATCACGAATGTCATTGTGTAATCTCGGCCGGGCACACCCGCCTTGGCCGGAATCATATCCAGGATAAGGTCGGCAGGCGCTTGAATATCAATGGAATGGGTCACCACGTTGTTATTTGGATTGCGATCGACCAAGTTAGCAGACGCTTGAACAATGGTCTGGATTGAATCAAACTGCGTCGCTCCAATATCAAACGCCACCACCAATTGGATGGTTTGGCCAAAGGGAATTACCGGATATGTGCAGATCATTGACAAAGTGTTTATTGCGCACAATTTGCCCAGAAAATCCGAGTCGGCGTAAAGCTTCGACAGCAAGGGCTGCGAAGTTGCGCCCGGCGGAAAATTGATAAGGACAGTTGCATTCAATACATCGGACGGCCCGGGGTTCACGATGTTAAATGTCTGCGTAATGCGCGCACCGGCGGCAACGACCGGCGGATCCACGGTAACATCCTGCACCTGCAAGTCCGCCAGTGCACACGTCACGATACGCGGCCCAGTTGCACTGGCATACACAATTGTCGTTCCAAAGCCGTTGACGCCTGGCTGTGCTTGATCACCTACATTTGGGATGATTTCCTCGAGCTGCGGAATCGCGTACAGATCACGGACGACCAGAGAATTCGAGGCACCCAGCTGCGAAACATACGTAACGCGTCCACCGTCATCACTGATACTGGGCTTTGAATCATTTGTGCCACCATGCGACAGGATCGTGGTGCTTACCAACGGCCATGCACTGATATCCGCATAGACGATGCTACTAGTACCACTGACTGGCGTGGACACATAGACGACCTTCGTGCCGTCACCGCTCATGGCCACGTCGCCGTAGGTCAAGTTCGTGGTGGCGGTCGCAATTCTTGCCGAGGTCACGGTGGTGGATGTCACAAGTGCCACAAAAACATCGGTTTGGGGACCATCCGGAAACGTTGCATTTGCTATGTACGCCACACGTGATCCGTCAACATTTAGAACCGGAATATCCACGTTAACTCCGAGCGGAGTATTCGTGAGTTGGCGAAACTGAATACCGGTCGAAATGACCTGTGCCAGAAATAACTGGCTAATGTTTTGCGCATTTCCTCCCGTCAGGTTTCGGTCCGACTCAAATACAATCGTGTTGCCATCCCGACTCAATGACGGAAACGTATTTACTCCGATCGTCGTTGTCGTAACCTGCGTCACTGTAACTCTTAGGGAAGCATCGACATCCGCAAAAAAAATTTCGAAATTTCGGTCTGTGTTCTGTCCCGTCAAGTCTCGGTCAGAAAAGAACGCAACGCGCCGACCGTCGGCGGAGATGCTGGGCGCGAGGTTGAAACCGCCCAAAATGCTTCCTGGCGAATTGGTCAACGCCTTGTAGGTGGCTCCGCCGCTTCCATCCAATTGAACCAGCATAAGTTCGATGCTCTGGTCATAGTTCGTTCCGCTAATAGTATTTGGAGCGGTAAAGTCAATATTGCCCGTGCTTACAAAAGCCACACGACGGCTATTGACGCTCAGCGCGGGACGAACGATCAAGTCATAATTTCCCGAGGGCGGCAGCGGCATACCAGAATCTATACACGTGGTAGGAGGTGCACTGGGTGCAGGTCCGGCTTCGGCGTTTGCGGGCCTGGCCAACAACGACAGGCCTATCATGGTTGCGCTGGCGGCGCCAATCAAGCCCACTTTCCTTAATTGTTGAAGGTTCACTGGACACCTCCCGTGGATCTACCAATCACAGGCAAATATGTACGTTTATTACCAGTTGGCGATCCGATAACAATTTTGTTTGAAAATATTGCTTCTCGGGTGATGGGACAAGGCTCGCCGATCACGGACACGGTAACCGTGTAAATGCCGTTCGCTGGGAATGTGTGAGGAATGTTTTCCCCGGAGGTAACCTGTGGCACGGTTCCGGGGCCAAAATCCCAGGTAAACGTCAGAGTGCCCTTCGCAGTAACAGATCCGACAAAATTCACCACGTCATTCACCTGGAACGTGGTTTGTCCGTTCGCGAGAGCCAACGTTGACCAGCCTGCTCCAAAGGGCAATTCACACGTCGTGGCCTGAATTTGAAACGGCGGGCTAACCGCACTGCCCTGAGTCGAATACACGGGCCCCGCCAAGTTATCCATATTTACTGTGACGCGAAATCGAGCGTCATAGCTAATTGCTTTGTCAGCAACGGCGTCCCACACAAAAATACCATCTCGACCAAGCCGGGTTGTCGTGATCGGAATACTGCCGGTACCGGTTGGTGTTGCCGCGTGCCAATTCGCGCCATCATCAAGCGAGAACTCAAAAGTGGTGTTTGCGATGGTGATTCCCGTTGCATCCTGAATTGCCGTATTGCGGGTGCCATTTGCGTCATACACCCTGTAGTGAATGTCGACAGACTGCGTCAGCGACTTACTATTCAATACCTGTTCGGAGGACGAAAACAAATATGCCGCGGGTGTGTTTCCCGGCCGCGCCACGGTTACGTATGGCGGATTAAAAGGCAGCGGAAGAAGAGGCGCGAACGATTGCCCCACGTGCGATGGAATCACCGTTGTATTTGTGTAGATGCCACTAAATTGAGTGCTCTTGACAGCCGCACTTAGCGCAAGATCCATGAACCCATCTCCATTGAAATCGCCCCAAGCCGCACCGGTAAACGCGTATTTCTCGGCGGAGCTCCAGATCCAGTTCATGCTTGGCATTGCGCCAGGAGCATTGCGCGGCGTATCATTTGAAAAAACCTGTGCGGATTCACCATCGTTGGCCACTGCCAATTCCGCCCAACCATCGTTGTCCCAATCACCAAACGCGACTGCCGTGGTTTTGGACATGGTAGCCGATGACCAGGATGGAGCAGTCGCGATCATGACAACCGTTGTTGGCATGGAATTTGCGTATATTTGTGTTGCCTGTCCATAACAGCCAACCGCCAAATCCATGATCCCATCTCCATTTACATCGGCCCAAGCTACCGAAGTGCTGTTGGTGCATCCCGTACTTGTCCAAACAAGCGTAAACGTGTTGTCTTTATTGTTGTGGTAAACCTGCGCGCCTACGCCGTAGTTTGCAACTGCAAAGTCTTGGTAACCGTCCTTGTCGTAATCCATCCAAGCTATGCTGCGTACCGAAGAAACGACAGGCGAGACCCACGCAGCTGTGCTGCTGAGAACCCCATTGGAATTAAGATACAGTTGAAGCGTATCACCGGCACTCCCAACCATAACGTCCAGGATGCCGTCTCCATTGGCATCTCCAAACGCAGCTACATGGCTACCGCCCCGCAATGACACGGACCAGTTCGCATTGCCACTATTGTTTCCATTTAGAAACAATCCAACTGATTCGCTGCCAGACGAATTTGCAATCAGCGTGTCAAGCTTGCCATCCCCGTTTACGTCCCCGAAAGCAACTTGCTGAGGACCAAGACCACCACCCACGTCTGTTCTTGCCGAAAAAACAGTCAAACCATTCATGTATTGGCCCGCACCAGTACCCACACCCGAGCTCGCGCCAAACAAAATATCTTGCAGGCCATCGCCATTGCGATCTCCCCACGCAACGCTGCCGGAACCGGCGTTATCAAGAGGTCGCATGGTGGTGGCCAGCCGCGGTGTAAGTGCGCTGTTTCGTTGACTTGCCTTATCGCGGTTAGTGATCGTTATGTCAACATCAGTACTGCGCTGTAACCGCACGCCTCTCGTGCTCCACTGCTGGCCGCCAATTTGCGGCAGGGTGAATTGGTCAATCGTGGAAAATTTGCCGTTTAAGTATTGATAAACCTTGGGGCGGTCATCTGCAACCGCAAGTTCGAGATGTCCGCTCCCGGAGAAAAATCCCCAATCCAGAGAGAGTGGCGTCAAAAATGTAGACGTTTTGATTACCTTGGCGCCATCAAACCCGACAGATCCAGCGGCCGTTGAGATATTGTGATAGACCCGCGCCTCACGCTGCAGCGGATATGCGGCAGCAATGTCAAGAAACCCGTCGCCATCATAGTCTCCAAACGCAAAATCGTACGCCAAAAATGGGACGTTGCGTTCAACAACAAGGGTGTTCGAGAACGATGGCACCGTTGGTTCGCCGCCGTTAAGTGCAACGAGAATTTGGTTCGGGAACTGGCCAAAAACCAGGTCCGGATGACCATCATTGTTTATATCTGCAACTGCGATGGCAGCAGTGGCGCGCTGAAATAGGCACGTTTCAGGTCCGAATGTGCCGCCCTGATTCACGAACATGACTACGCCGCAAAATCCAGAATCACCCGCGTTAATGACATTGGTGCTGGCAACCAAATCAACGAGGCCATCACCGTTCAGGTCAGCGAGTGCCAGCCGAACCAACTGGCGGGTGCTGGTAAACATTGCCCTCTGCGATACAACGCTGCCACTTACGTTATAAATATAGTTCCGACCCTCGGTTACCGGCGTATGGTCCACACTCTCGCCAACCACAACCAAATCCAGAAAGCCGTCATTGTCAACATCTGCCCAGCGCACACCATATGCACGCTTGGCTTCGCCATCAGTCCAAAGCGGCGTTAACGTTCCGCTGTCATTGTGGTAAATCGCCGCACCTTGTGAAGATCCCAACGCCAGATCCATTCCACCGTCCCGGTCATAGTCGCCCCAGTCTTGCGAAATTGTGCCGCCCGCATCCTGACTGATCCAGCTCGGCGCTGGTGAGAGACTAGCCACGCCCGCCTGAGTCACAAACAATTGCACCGTAACTTTGTCGGCAGGCGCGCTAGCGTTGTCCGGAACACCACCATGAAGAAAGGTTGCGTTGTGCTTAAATGTCAGCAGTGAACCTGCGAGTTGGCCAACCACGCGAGCCGTATATGTGACGGTGAATGACTCGCCGGGGTTAACTGGCGCAACGCTCGACCATTGTATCCCGGTAACTGTTGAGACCACGATAGTGCCACCAAGCGGCTCGGGAATGGTGCGTGGTGCCGACAGCGATAAAGCGCATGCACTTAGGCATTGAACGTTATCCAAGGCTGCCTGTGGCAACAACTCAATCAGCTGAACGTTCGTCAGCGAGATAGCACTCACGTTTGTAAAGAACAGTGTTACGGTAACGGGTTCACCGTTATATGCTGTGCTCGGACTTGGATTTGACGACGCAAACGTCGATGACATCGTGGCATTTTGTGCCGCTGACGGCGATACCTTCGCCAGTACGGGTATCAATACTGCCGACAGCGCCGCCAAAAGTACCGGAACGGCCCATAAGTAGCGTTTCTTAATATTCATTGTTTGTCAGCACCTCTGTTGGCAGCCGGCGCATGGTTACTGGCATCAAAATCCGGTACGGGTTGGAGGTAGTTCACACCATATATATCGTCAAAGCCACCTGATTCATTCTACGTCAACGGCCTTAGCAATGAGGTAATCACATCTATGGACATGATCCCGTGGCCCAACTTGTAGTGCTGGAGGACGTTTCAGCAATTGTGGCGTCGCTCTTGGTGTAAACCGCGACTATGTAATACGTGCGCCCGCACGTTGGAGCAGCGGCCATATCAGAAAACGTTGAGGCCGCCGTGCCAAGTGTATTTTCGTCGATCAGTCTTGTAAAGGCCCCGCCAATGGTAAGGGCCCGGTAAATGCGAAATCCGATTATTTGATCGCGCGACGTCTGTGAGTAGTTCCAGGAGAGCACTATTGGAGGCGTCTTTGAACCCGGTGGTGTAAACGTTCCGGTAAATCCAGTAGGAACCGGCGGAACGGGCTTTGGCCGAAGCGAAATAACAATAAAGCGATTAACGCTGCCCCCAGCGCCCGTGGCAACCAATTTGTGCGTTTCACCGTCGACTTTTGCAATAAACGTGAAATCACTGGCAGTTGGTACGCTGGCGCCATCCAGCGTTGCTGAATCAGCCAACGCAGAAGACCAAGACATTTTGACCTTGGAGGTTGCTGCGACGCTGTACTTAAATGTATTCGCTGCGAGTGCAGGATCGAGAATTTGGCTAATGTCCTGTGTCCGGACCGGACTATCCCCGTTTGCAGCACTAAAGTTGGTTATCTGAGGTGGCGGGGGCGGAGGTGTTGCTGTCGGCGGTGGTGTGGGCGTCGGCGTTGGTTCAAGGGCCTTGACGTTGGTTGTTTGGCTGGCCGAATCCTTTTCACCCATTGCGGTAAGCACAAATAGCGTGGTCTTAGCCAGGGTCACTGTTATGGAGCCACTCTTGCCCAAACCGGTTAGCTTACCCAAATCGCCCGCGTTGATATCTACTGTTTTCACGTCACCCTTGACGGACCAGACCAGGTTCAAATCCGCTGCAGCAGCGCTGCCTATCACCACTTCTTGGGAACTTGCCGTAAAAAATTCAATTGATGGGGGGATTGGCACGGGTGTTGCGGTTGGGGCCGGGCCGACCAAAACCGCGGCCTGTCTACTCACCTGCTTGCCTTGGCTAAAGGCAGTCAACACATAAGTAGTGTTCTTATCTGGCTTTTGTCCAACGGAACCCTTCGGCGGATAGTTATCCGCGCCTACAAGAGGTTTGATTTCAACGCGTTCTGCACCAGTCGCTTCCCACGTAATCTGAATCTCCTGGCCGGCGGTGATAACAGATGGCTTTACGTCAAACTGCACAATAACCGGGGGAGGAATAGGTGTCGGTGTCGGTGGATTGACCTTTACGCCAAAGTTGGCGGTAACCTCACCATAATAGTTTTTGGCAGTCAATTCAAATGTGGTGTTGTTTTCGGGAGCGAGCTTACGAAGCCCGGCGTTGCGTTGTTCTGGTGGAATCGTCTCTGGTGCGCCATTTGTTTTTAGCACAAGCTCATCGGCGTTTAGTACTTCCCAGAACACGGTCAAATTTTCACCCGTCAGCAGGGTACCTTTGTCTGCCACAAACTTACTTATGAAGGGCTGCTTGGGCAAAACGACAACCTGCACTTCGCGAGGTTTGGGTGCGATAAATGGAACGAGTCGCGAAAGCCAATTGTCGGCGCTAATTCGATAGATCGTAGTGTCCTTGGGGGTCACAGCGCGCGTGCCATCCAATTGCGCCACTGCACCCAATTCCGGTTCAATGCGCAGTTCGGAAAATGTCTTCGCGCTCCAATGCAATAGTGCAGGTTTTCCCGCTTCCACGACCTTTGGATCCGCGTCAAATTCGTATACCCTTGGTGTAAATATCAGTCCAACCAACACCGCAAGCAATATTGCGGTCAGCAACAAAATGCCTGGCCCAATCAACGGGCGGGCGCTCAGCTGTGCAAACATTCCTCTGGGCGATAGCGCTGACGCCATCAACGTGCCCGTCAAGTTTAGGGAGTAGTCACGGGGTCGCAGCGCGACAAGTTGACGCTTGGTTGGGGTGATAAAGGCCGTCACTCGGCTGGTGACACCCGGCTTAAGGGGAAACTCAACGGCACGAGCTGATCGGTTGGCATTCCCTTCCGGCTTAAATTCCATATTGCAGGCAGCCTGGTCATCCTGCCCGTCGAATCGAAAAACGGCCTCGGTGTTGCTTTTGTTCGCAACTGCAAATTCCAGGGCGCCTGTGCGGTTGCCCCACGTTACTGTTTGTTGTCTCGGAACGGGCTCTGTAAGTTCAAATTCGTGAAACGGGGCGATGTTTATCACGACGCCATTCACACCCTGGTGACCAGGATAATTTGGTGAGAAGGCGATCAGGGCGAAATGCATGGGCCCGGAGGTCGTGGTGTAGTGCCTGGGAGGCGTAATGCTCACCATCACGCTGCCGTGATTACTCTCCTTAAGGTTGAGTGTCGGCGGATCAATCAACACCCATGACGGATCAACGCCTTGTACTTGAAAGACAAATTCCGCTACCAGGCTGCCGCCGTTCGTGATGTTTACCGGTATGTTCGCCGTTTGCTCAACCAATAGGTCGAAACTGCGGTCGGGAACATCCAGAACGACAAAGTCATCCAATTGGTCGCGCACTGCATTACCCAAACCCAGCGGCTTTGATTGCGATCCAACAACGGGTACCGGAACACCCGGGGTTGCCGCACCTGCTGCCACCTCTGGTGTAAATTGTGCGGCACCGACTGATACTCCCGCTGCAAGTGCCAGCGGGGCCGCAGCGGCCAAGCCACCCATAGTTGACTGAGGCACATTGCGAGGCGGAAGTGGAGGCTGAACGCCGTCCATCAACAGTAGAGAGTGCCCGGCAATTTCAATCGTGTCCCACTCGGTAACCACCGTGTTGGCATTTGGAGCCAGTTGTTCACCATTCAAAACAATGGGGCTCTCACCAAAGACAATTAGTTGAAACGGTTTTTGTCGGTGGTCTAGAAGGGCTTGAAATTCCGAAACGCGGGGATCCGGCACGACAATCTGATTGTCGGAATGACTTCCAATATTGCTTATGCCCCGGGCATCCAACTCCACAAACGTTGTCTCACCGTCAGGGCTTATTAACTCAATCGCGTTATTTTGGGCCATGGCACCTGCAATAATTGAAGCTAAAGCGCCCCCCGCAAAAGCCACGTCACAGCAAATAGAGCCGCCGCTGACACCAAGACAATCGCAGCAGGCGGAAGCAGCCTCAGCAGAATCGTGTCGGCGCCTCCAAATGAAAGGGCTTGTGTCTGGAGTGTGCTGGCGTCACCCATGGCCGAAGCCTCGTGCGACCGGGATTTTAACTCCAGCTTTCCGGGCGTAAGGCCAAACCAAGACTTGGGTTCAGCTACAACCGTCACTAACAACCTTGCACCCGCAGCTACGCCGGGCGTTACAGGCCACTGGGAATCGGTGGATGACATGGTTTCAGTGGCTTGGGCGGTTTGAGTAGCGCTATTACCGGCTGAACCGCCACCTCCTACGCCAGCAATACTAAGTTTTGGCACATTTGATGAAATCAACGTGGGGACAGCCAACTGTTGAGCTATTCGTCTTGGCGCCATAGTGGCATCATAAGCGGCGTATCGTGCGGTAGAAATTCCCCTTGTCAAGTCAATTATGGGTTTGCCAATTGCGGGAGGCAGAAACTTCGCTGCGCGTCCAATAAATGAACTGATCGCTCCAACGGTGCCAATAACCTGCCCAGCTGTTGAACCCACTTGCGAAGCTTTCTGGCCGGCGTTTTTGAGCGACGACGCAGCGTCCCCCGCCTGAACCTTCTTCGAAACCTTTTTCGCACCGGTCTCGCCTATTAACTCACTATTTACGAGAAATCTAAAGTGGATCGTATCTTGCGAATCGCTGCCCCAAAGATCATAGTGGCTATCCACGTTGCCCGTATTAACGAATTCAAGCTTGTATTCTTTTCGCAAGCCGCCCCGCCACCAGCGCACAAGGGCAAATATCGCAGAACCGCTCATTACCGCGACGACAATGGCACTCAATATTCGCAGCAAAGTGTTCAGCCAGACCATGGATGGCGTAGCTGGCACTTGCACAATCACAGGTGCTGAAGTGACAACTATGGGTGGTGCCGTCGCAACCACGCGGATGGCTTCCGTGACTACGCGGACCTTTGTTTCGCCTTTATTTCCCGCCGTATCTAGAACGCTGGCGACCAACGTGTGTTCCCCTGCTGGCACCGACTGGGCATTCCAATCAAAAGCGTACGGTGGAAGGGATGATTCACCTATTTGCTGCCCATCCAAGGTATATATCACCTTACTGATCGGAGCCGGACTGGTGATTTGTGGCACCAAAGTGACGCCATTCGAAAGGCGAATGCCATCGCTCATTCGAGGCAGGGTCACCGACAATTTTCCGGGCACGGCAACAAATGCACCCTCTGTCGAAGCACCGTTGGTTGAAACTACCAGCTTATGAGGTGCGGAATCGGCCTGAAGCTGAGAGCGAAACGTCAGCCGATAGGACTGCCTTAGACCGGGGGCAATTAAAGCGAGCACTCGTGCAACATCGTCGGCGGTGTTCTGATTAAAGTATTGCCCGCCCGTCTGTTGGGCCAGATCAAGCAACGCCGCGGGCTTGGGCTTGTTTCCATATCCAATTACATAAATCGGCACATGCGCGTTCCTGGCGGCCGTAGTAATATCCGCTATCGAAGCGCCTGCCGGCGCATTGTCCCCGCTGTCTGTAATCGCAATAATGCCTACATTCGCATCTCTCTGTGCTGCTGCGGTCTTTATGGATAGGAGTAATCCATCGTTAAAGGCGGTGAACTGCCCTCCAACGGGTGCCGCGTTCACTTCGCGTTCAAACACCGCCTTGTTGTCAGTTGGTTCCAGCGCCACCGCTGCTTTTTCACCATACGTCACGAGTCCAAGCTTGTCTTTCCCCCCAACCAATAGTGATTGTGCCTTTAAAGCATTCGAGATTGTGTTCAGCGAGGGGCGATCCGTGGCCACGTCCAGCGCATACACAATGGAAACAAGTGCCGTCTCCCCTTCAACCTTTGCGCCAGATACTGGCCTGCCATCCTCCGTTATAGTGAAATCGCTGGCGCCTAGACCGGCGATGGGAAGTCCGGTGGCGTCACTTACGTTGATTCCGGCCACTACTTGCGGAAAACCAGATCCATCTACTCGAGTGATTGCAATGGCGCCCACTCTGGACTGGCCAACAACGCTTGTTCCAGAAATTACCCATGCGATCACTACCGTCACAAGAGAAATGGCGCGAGGCGCTGAGCGTCTCATGATTTCACCTCAACCCGGTGTCGATATACGGGATCAACTTGCAAAACATGGGTTATGCTGGCGACCTCACCCGGATATGCAAGTGGGGACGTTACCCGAACCGTAAACTGCCGTGGACCGGCCATAAGGAGGTTTGTCCCAGGGTGCAGTATTCGCAGAGGCACTTCACGTTCGGCGTTGGGAAACAGAACCGGACCTGCACCGAGCTCATAACACTGCGGCTGCAGACCACTTAGCTCAATCCGAAACTGCGCACCGGTCTTGCTGCCCGCATTTCTTACGACAAGGGCACCCTCAAGAGGTCGATCAATCGAAAGATTTCGATTTGGCAGGCTAATGCGAGTTGCGATCGCGGCCGGCGCTACTGGGACTATGGTGGCAGCAGGTTGCAGCAGCGCAGTTGCTGTGCCAACCATGACACCAGGCATCGGCGTCGCGGTCTGTGGCGCCGCGAGAGCGGGCCAAACCTGTGGTGCCGGGAGAGCGACGATTGGATCACTCGACACGGGTAAACCCGGCAGCTTGTCATCAAACCAGAGCGTAAAGTCACCGATTCGTAAAACTTGTCCTTCGACAAGTTCGCTTGAAGCACGAGGCACAATTGATTTCAGGTTCGTTTGATCCTTACCAACACGCACTTCCGAATCGCCCAGATTAATCAATTTGCCGGGCTTACCGTTTCCAGGGAGAACCAGTTGGATGTGGCGTCCACTAACTCCGCCTCCACGCTGAGCATTCAACACAATATCGCAACGATCATCGCTGCCAATGTGAATCAAAGTTCTGCCGAGCGGGAATGCGCGAAGCCAGCCGTCCCGATCACTAACCCATATTTGCTTCATAACTCCCATTCCGCCTTCCGTCCAGCGACATAGTGGATCAGATTTTCACCCCACTCATGTGCCGAGCGCAAATGCTCCCTTGGGACGGCCTGCTGTCGACTGAGTCCACGCCAAATGGCATCATAGTCCGCATCAAAAGCTATCACCCTTCCATCGCCAACACGGGCAGTCGCGGCCTGCGTGCCGTCGTAGCCTCGGGCTACTTCGGCAAACAAATTTGGGATTGAGAACAATTCGTGACTAGTGGGCACCTGGGCGAGTTCAACACCGAGTGCCTGCAGCATTTCATCAAAGGTTTTTCCGGCAGCTTCGTAATCTGCAACGCGAACCGATCGATCCAGTACAACGGTTACACCGGCTTGCAAAGCATTGTAAATAGCGGTCATCGCTTCGCTACTGAGTCCAAAATCCCCATGCCCAATTAAATAAATCATGGAATAGCCGGTTAGGGTGGTATCCAGATTTTTGTGAGAATCCACGGTCACAGAAATACCCGGCCAGTGCCCATTGCAAATTTTTGCGAGCCTGACCATGCCATCGCCCGCATCTTGCGGTGCATCAGGTCCTATGGCCACAACCGCCACGCGCACCCGTCGAACTTTGGCCGCACCAATACGACGAACCATTCTGCAGTCAAGCGAATTTGACCCAGGTTGCTGCCCATCGTCCGTGCCGATAACAGGTTCGGATTTCGCCGTTCGATTAATTGTTGCCAACACAAGCCCTGTCGACGGTTGATCCATGTTAATCACCTCGATCGTGAATGCCTCCTGGACGATATAAGGCGCCCCTTCTTCGACTCGTCCGTTCACGGGTTCGGGCTTGGGTTCACCTTCGCCATAACTGAGGACCAATTTAAGGTTTCCGACTGCAGTTCCCAGATCAAACGAAACCGGCTGCGCCACAATGATTTCTCGCCCCAAATAATCAATAGCATAGCCGGGCAAGACGTAAACCGAGCTGTCAGCTGGATCACTTGGCTGTACTTCCAGACCAGCGACAATACCCGAGCCATGGGACGCCAAGGCATGCAACCGGGCGCGCTGAAGGTGATACGAGTGGGCCCGCTCCCAGACATCCGCCGTGACAGCCATACCGTCCGTTGGCTTTACCCGGCCCATCGAGACAGTCGTTAGGAAATCGCTTTTTGTTGCCATGCGTTATTCAATGATGAGTTCATAGCGCGTGTGCGCAGGTTTTTCCTGGTTGATGATTTTGACCAGTCGGTCTCGATATTCAAGGGTATTTTCCTGTTCCGGTGGCCGACCTATACGCACCGAAAATGTAAAGGGAATGTTTTTATGGCCCAGCGCAACCGCCTTGCCCAGTCTTGCGCCCGCGCCAACGCGCATATTGTTTGCGCGATGCTCAACAATCTCCACTGGCAATCCTGTATACAGCCTGAGAAACTCGGCAAGCCCCCGCCGTGTCCCCCGACGGCGGAAAAGCCAAACCGCGCGCGTGAGAAGCTTTCGGCGCTTTTCTTCGGGCCAATGATTGTCAAACACCACGTCAATCCAACCACCCATCCAGGGAAGGAGCCCGGCGGGCATTATGCGCGGATCAAAATAGTTATAAATTGTCTCGATTTGCTGATCAATTGGGCGCCACATACTTTCGCACAGCATAAGGAGTTTGCCCATGACTTCGTCATCCCGGTATAGACCGGGAAGATACTTCAAATAGGCAGCGCGCCGCTTTATGCGAATCTGTGTCACGGCCAACTGACGATTACCGGCATATTCCAGCCGTGCCTGTGACATGCCATCCCGCCAGTCCTCATTTCCAATAAATTCAAAATGATCGGCCCGAGCGGACACTTTAAACAAATAGCTGCCTGCGTCCAATGCATCAGCGTGCCATTCGACCCATTGTTCTGATGCATCCCTAAGCACACGATTATTTTCCGTAAGTTCCGACGCGCTGCCGCTCGACGCTTCGAAATCGTATATGGATACTATTGAATCTACGGCCAAACGCAATTTCACGTCTCGAACAGCCCTGGCCGCCACGATCCTTGTTTGGAACGTAATTGGTTCACCGGGATAGCACCAAGCCGGCTGCGATACATGTGACAGGGACAGTGGATCCGTAGACATCGGGCTAAATCTCAACCACAGTGACTGTATGACCCAACGAACACAGCAAATGATCGTCTGGCACAGGCAGAAGCCTGCCCACAACGGCCGTAAGCTGCGGTACGCGTGCCTCGGTACCATCCGGTTGCGGGCCCTCCCTAACCGGGACAACCGGGCGCGTATTAACCCGAACATCTCGAACATGACGCACGCCCGGAACTTGCTGAATTAATGCATAAAGTTCGGCAAGGTATAGATCACGGCCAAATTCCCATCCTTCCCAATTTTCAGTGACCAAATCATTTGGAAGCGTAACCTTTGGCGCTTCGAACGAAACCTGTTCACCACCCAATTCCTCAGATTGATCATCGGTCGCCAGCACGGGTGATTTGGAAAGGGATAGCGGCGTAATAAACTGGGTTAGCGTCTCCAGCACACGCGCTTTAACCAGCTCGTGGTTTGAATAGGGACTTGGAACTATGTCGGCAAATACCTTTACCCCGATGTATCCGGGCTCGCGCACGCGAAGCGTCGCGGTTAGCAACCGTCGTTCATCCAATCCGGCTTCAACCTGCGATCCAAGTGCGGTTGTCAACGCGAGCCTGCTAAGGTCTCCGACGCGGATCGAGTCAAAAACTGCAGGCACCACCAGAAGGTCGACAGTACCTGGAGGCAAGTTCGACCCCTCGCTCGGGCTCACGCACTTGGCGCGGGCAACGCCACGTGTGGTACCTTTCGCAAGATATTCATAGTCGTCATTTGTTACAGCACGATGTTGAGCGCGAATTTCCTTGCGCGCCCGCATCTTGGCCTCCTCGACGGTCTCTTGATCACGGCCACCCTCCGCCCGCCGATAATTTGTAACTGAGTCGATATATGGAACTGCAGATCGCATAACCTGGAGCTTTTGTGGCGGCAGGTTTCCCGCCACTCCGCCACCAGTCCGATACTTGGTTATCCGCATCATTCTGCCGGATTCCGGCAACCTGCCATACTGTTTGAGATCACCGTTGGGTTGACGAATTGTTGGGCCAAACATTATTTCGCCCGTGGAGTAGTCAATCTTGAAGTGGCGATCATGCGCGCTGCTTAGGCTAAAGTCATCCACGCGATCCCATGCTACAAAAACCGTTTCGCCGTCAACAATCTCCTCAACCTCAACGGTTTCGCCCTGACGCAACGTTAAGACCGGTGAATAGTTTAACTTGAAAGATTGTCCCGGGTCTCCAGTGCTTTCGCCGAGTTCTTCGAGCGTAATAATGGTCGCATGCGTAGCGCGCACGGTTCCGCCAAGCGAGTGCGCCGCCAGCGCCCGAACACGAGGCGCTTGAGCAAACATGCCCTGGTGTTCCGGACGCCGTTGTTCGATTCGGCAGCGCAACCAAAACGCGCTTCGTCCATGAACTTGATCGACCCGCGCCTCAAGCGGGAGGTAAAACACGATCTCACCATAGGCGTTATTCAGCCCTCCGGTGGTATCACGCTCATCTCGACGCGTGCTCGGTGCAATTTCCTGCCATTGACCATTGCCAATGGAACACTCCCAAACCCACGGAGGATCATCCCGCCGGATCCCTGGAGCCTGAGTTTCGTCCGCCTCAAACGACAACCTTAGTATGTATCCGCCAATCGGCTGATGCTCGTCAAACCCAATATAGAACGTGTCGCCAGGCTGTGGACGGGCGCGATCAAAGGCGTAAAAGGGCTCTATCCCCAGTCTCGGAACATAATTTTTAGTGACCTCATCCGCCCGCCTAAGTTGGGTAAGCTTGGGCCCCGCAATTTCCAGGCGGGTATCGGTAGTGAAGATTACCTCGTCACCCTGCGCCGTTGGCAAGCTGGCAACTTCAATACCCTCGGGAACAATAGCAGTAATTGGATTATCCGGTTCAATCGGCAGGGGCGTTGACAAGCGAAATGTCAGCTCACAACGAGCCGGGCTTGCCGGCAATAGTTGTAGACCAAGCAAATCAAGAAATCGAATATAGTTTTTTTCCGGAACACGATTCAGACGGTATGTTGTCAGCTCGGTCATCCAAGCAAAGAGTTCAAGTAGCGTGATTCCAGGATCCGAAACGTTATAGTCCGTCCACTCGGGTGAATAGCGCACGATTCGCTTGCGCGCCTCGTCCACCAAGTCGCGCTGAAAGCGCAGGTCGTCAAGAATCGGTTCGTCAAGTGCCATGAATGGTTCTATTCTTCCTCGGGTTGGATAAAAAATGGATAGACAATACTGCGCTCATCACTTGTGGCCTTTACAACATACTGGATTTCTACCAACACGCCACCTTCGTGGTCGTCGTCCTTATACACCTCAATAGCGGCCAAATCAATTCTGGGTTCCCATTGGACCAACGCCTCTTCTACATAAGCCCGCATTTGTCCCACCATGGCCGAGCCAATTGGATCAAATAGTAGTTCCCACGCCCGACATCCGAACTCCGGGCGCATAACACGTTCACCCGGAATTGTGCCAAGAATGATCGAAATGCTTTGATCAATGTCATTAAATCCGTTGGCAAGCGCGAGCTGTCCCCTTGCATCAAATTGCAGCGGAAATGCGATACCCTGGCCTACTACATCGCGATACAAATCGTTCCACATACTTGTTTTAGCCGAACTTACATGCCACGAACCTTGACTTGGCCCGCGAATGCGATTATGAGAGGGGTTCCGGTCGGCACGGCAGTAGCCATACTGGATTGACATAACAACCCCTGGCCCATAGATTTCACTCGAATGGTCGCCGTGGGTGGAATAAATGGCGCAGTCACACAAGGGCCATTTGCAACAGGTGGTGGCGGAAAGGCGCAACCGGCCACCATATATGGGACTGCACTCATCGGCACGGGCGTTCCCATTATTTTTACACGGGGGTTGGGCGCCGGACTCTTGGCCTGGCCACCGTGTGAGCACATTACTTGTGCACTCATCGTCAACAGAAATCCAGGCATTGTTACATCACCTCCAGCGCACCATTATTTATGTTCATCGATACCCCCTGAAGAGCCGCTTGGGCAAGACCACCCTTCAGTGTGAGACCTATTCCGCCCTTCATGTCCAGCTTCATATTCCCGTCCACTTTTGTGTTCATTCCTTTGATGGCCACATCGCCCTTGGCATCTATCGTTGCTTTCTGTTTTGTCTTAACGGTAAAGTTGTTGCAGTCCAGCGTAATATCCTTTGTCTTGCTGGTGATTGAAATCATTCCTTCGGCCTCGATCGTCAAATCTTTCTCAACCTTGATGGTCATTCCTTTGGCCTTGGAATCCAAGAGTATCTCGGTCTTCTTATTCTTTTCCTGAATCGTGATGGATTCTTTTCCCTTGTCGTCGACAAACGTAATCGTGTGGCCCGACTTTGACCTAATTACCCTTTTTAGGATTTTGCCGTTCTTAATTACGGCATCAAAACCTTCCGGCGGCTTTTGCTTTTCGTTCCAAAGCGCTCCGATCATAAAAGGTCGGTTAACGTCACCTTGCTCAAAGGCCACAAGCACTTCATCATCAACCTCCGGATAGAACATAACACCGGTTTCAGTTCCACCACTTGGCATGAGCACGCGCATCCAGGCACTTACGATTTGGTCGCCCATCCACTCAAATTTGACACGAATTAATCCCGGCGCCTGGCCGGATGTATCGGTCTTCGTGCCCAGCGCGGTCACCTTGCCAGTAACGACTCCATTAATCCTTGACAAATCCATGCCGCGCCCGGAACGATTGAGCAATGTGGACCATGAATCATCATGCCGACCGCTGACGGTAAAGACGGTAAGGTAACCACGATCTGGCTCCCAAACGTGGCCGGCCCTGCCAAGAAAATATTGGCCGCTAAACTTGGTTCCAACGCCCTTGACCTTAAGCGTCCTTCCTGCCAGGATACGTGGATCACCAAATGCAATTCCATCGGCCTGAATGTAGTCAGCATTGATTTCATCCGCCAGCCGCTTGGCAACGCCATCTGCTTCGCTGGCGTCGCCCACAGATTGATCGGTCGCCACAAATATTGCGGTGCCAAACGAAGACGTTAGTGCTCCGGCATTCTTGGCTATCCCGGCCTTGTACTTCAATACGGCATCCGCGGCCTTGGCCTTCCCCACGATAGCTTTTTGATCTTTCGCACTCCAGTCGCGAATTTGCACCTCAGACACGCGTTGCGCGCCACTCAACCGCGGACGAAATTCCAATAATTGATCCTGCCACTCGATTTCTGGCACAGTCGTGTCTTGGGTTGTATCGACCTTTTTGAAATTTAATTTACCGTCGCTTACCCAAAGTTGGTATCCGATCCGATTGGCACGGGTACGCAAAAAGTCCATATCGCTAATATTTGCCTGCAATACATAGGGAAATTTTGGCGTGGTGGTGTCAACGTTTGCTTGCAAACCATTCTTGCGGGCAATTTCGGATGCAATATCGCTGTCACTCTTGTTGACGTACGCCTGACCACGCGTGCCTCGGAACATCCGATGGCTTTTGTCAAGCGCGCGCAATGTCAGAGATGAAATTGCATCGCGCGAGAAATCCGGCTCCACCGCTACCAATTCGCCGACAAAAATTTTCCCCGTGGTGGCTGTGACACTCCCTTCCTTAGTCGTTTCAACCGATACCTCCACCTTTGCGCCCATCGCCCACCGACTACTGTCAACAATATCCAGATCATTGTTTGAATTAAATGTCAGGATGAATTCACTGGGGCGGTGCATGTCCGATTCAACCGACATATAAACGATCGCATCAGACCATTCGGCCTTAATCTTCTCAACAGCCGTGTTGTTGATTTTTATTGTAATACCGTAATTATTGCCTGAAAGCGTTGGCATGGTTTCTTGTGACCTAGTCCAGTGGCATACGAAGCAGCATTCCCGGCGTCAAATCCCTGGGATTCGCCAGATCATTTTCTTTGGCAATATCACGCCAACGTGCAGAGGATCCCAACTCGACATTCGCGATGTAATCCAGCGTTTGGCCAGGTAACACACGAATCGTTCGACGCGGGTCACTGCGAGATGTTGGGTTTTGGCCACCCGGGTTCTTGGGTGCGCGATACTCGGAAAACTGGATCGTCGTATCTGCGCGCACGGGTGTGCCGTCATGTCGAAACAATGTGAAATTGACCGTCAGCTGGGTCATTGTCGCCAGGAACGAAAGAGGACTCCCGCCGGAAGATTTGCTTGGATCTGTCGAGAAATTCCCCCACTCAAATGAACAAAGTATCGGCACATGCTTGAAATCTCTCCTCTTTTTCTCGGCATAGAGCAAGCTGCCCAGGAAATCAGTGTATTTGCGAACGTTTTTGTTGTTTGCTGGAAATATTAGGCCATCCTCTTCGGTCACGTCAAAAATGACGTTCATCGTCAGGCTGGTTGGCTCATGACCGCCATAAATGATTGGGTTGTTCGCTGCGCCGGCGAGCTTTTGAATGGCAAAGTTGGTGCCGGCATGGTAGGTAACGGCTTCGGGATTAAATACAAATTTGATGTAATCCTTGAATTGCCACATTACAAACGGCCGTTTGCCGTCCTTGTCATATTTCACGATCATCGCCTTCTTCGGTTCGTGATTGCCAAAGAACATTGATGCGCCTGGTATGAGTGAAGTTAATGCCATGCTATATATTCACCTTAATGGAGTAAATGCCGTTCCCGTTCGCGCACGAGCATGCGGCGGAAAAATGGCATGAGATCGCGTGATAAATTTTCCAAGCCCGCGCTTGCAAATCTTCCCGTGTCGGCAAGTTTGCCTTTCTGACCTATGCTAGTCTCCGGGCTGACATTTTGCTTTGCAGCCAAGTCTTGGGATTGGTGCGAGGCATCCTCTTCACCCGTTTTATCGGGAGTTGGCTGCTGACGCTTGCGCAACGTCATGTCTGGCAGCTTTAGCTTGTGCTTTCGAGCAAGCTCTTCCGCCTCTTGTCGCAATTTGTCACCCGCTTCGTCGTGCTGCTCCTTAATCGGAGACGTCGAAGCGTGAAACCAAGCATCGAGCATCGAGGAATCTTCTTCATAATTTTCCTCATGCTCCTTGTGCTGCCGAACCAGATGATCTAATTTTGATTGCATCTCGGTCCGGGATGATGCCTGCAGCCGCGCATCTCCGGTTGAATCATCAATTTCGTCGTCCTCGAGGTCGATTAGCGAGCTCAATCGCCGCTGGGATTCACCACGCCGTTCAGATTCGCCCACACCTTCATCGGTCACAGTCCCATCGCCTTCGTCATCGATTTCTGCCACAACCTCGTCCGTTACGCTTCCTTCTCGTTCGTCATTCCCTGCCACCAGACCGGTCGATCCTGCTGAAGCGCGACGCTTTTTGTTTGCCGCCTCCTCTTTTGCTTTCTCCAGCCGCTTTTTGGCCTCGGCCACTTCTCGTTCCAAATTCTCTACAAACGGCGACTGAGTATCAAACCACGCGTCCAACACGGAGGCATCCTCTTCGTACGACGCTCGTAGTTCATATTTGTTCATCTCACTTCGTCGTTTGCCATACCGATAATCAATTTCATCGTCTGAAGGACCGGCCGAACCCGTCACAGCCATAATGGACTGTGCAATGGTTCTAAAGTCGGTATCTGAATGGGCCGCGGCCACCTGCTTGGTCAAGGTGGGTTTGAACTTTTCGATCGAAGCCTTATTTTCAGGTGTAGAACTTGATCGCTGTCGAACGGGAATGGAGGCCGGCGACTTCGTACCAACAGTCATCGACTGTGTTCGCTTCTTCGCGGGTTCCGATGCCCCGCTGGATTTTTTCGGAAGAACGCGCTGCACCACCATCGAACTCTGTGACGAGGTCGTTACGCGACTCACCGGGCTATTTCGTGGTTCGGTATTTGTCGCAGGGTTGGAAGCTCTACGCACGGGAGTCGCAGGCATCTGCGCCGGACGAGGTGGCATTTGCTGACGCTGTTCCACCGACGTTTGCTGGGTCACGGCGCGTAACGCTATCCTGTTCTGCTTGGTTGTGCCAATATTAGGCTGTTCAGGAGCGATTAGTTGATCGGGCCCTGGAACCTGATGATCGCCAATCATCCTCGCATTGCCAGCGTCAGTGGTAGGCTGAGTTCCAGAAGGTAGCCGCCTGGCAACTGTCCGATCAATCGATTTTGCATCCTCTTGGCTAGGCGGCAGGTGTGGAGTCGATGCAGCAGAATCCGAATTCGAAACGTCAGATACACCGCCTCTAGACACCACTGCAATTACCGGCTTGACCAGCACTTCTGTCATGGGCACTGTCGACTGATCCGTCAATTCATGCGATGGCTTGAATGCAGAAAGGGTTGGCTGCACTACCTTACGCATAAGCGTCACACGCTTGGGAGACCCTTTACGAACCGCATCATCGGGAACTGCTATCTTGGGCTGACTCGATGGACCAAAATTGCGTTGAACAGAAGGTGGCTGGTCTATGCCGCGCGTGTTACGGGCAGGCTCACCCTTTTGAACAGGAATTAACCGTGGCTGGGCCGTCGATGCCGGGCCTCTTGCAGACAGCTGCGCTTTTGGACCTGAAGGCACCTCATTCGGAGGCGTGCGCCCACTCGAGGCTAGATTTCTACGCTGCAATACGGTCTTTACAGGTGGCGTCCCTCGACGTTGACCCGGGGGCTGATGCTTGGGATCAAGCCTCGCTGCCGGTAGTTCAACCTTATTTCGCGGCTGGATGGCTCCAGGTTTTGCGGCCACGCTTGCCGCGGGAGTTGACTCGGTACGACCTTGAACCTCACCAGTATGTACCTGCCGCTTAATTGTAGGGAGTTCTGCAGGCTCCTGCGGCGTTTGCCCTTGTTCCGGCGACTTTATGGCCAAACGCGAGACCTCCGCCGCTTGTTCTGCAGTCTTTTTGACTGCACGTCCGTCCTGCACCGTCCTCTCGTCGCGGGATACTGGTAGCTGATTACCATTGGGCCTTCTCTGCCCCTTCGGGTCCATCTCAGGTCCGGTGGCCTCGTCTACGGGTCTGCTGAAATCATCGGGGTTTCCTTTGGCTTCGTCGTTGGTTCGCCTTGCCAATCGCCGAATGGCATCGGTCGTCGGCCGTGCAATTGGCGGCGGTATATCGACCGAAGGTTCCGGTGAATCGGATATTTCCAATTCCTTCTTCAATTGGGTGTGGCGCTCACCCCGATCGACAGTCGGCTCCAGTTTCCGGGGAGCCTGAGTGCCTGTGCTCCGCGCTTCGACGGTCACAGATGACTCTGCTGTAGTAGGGCGCACTTCGGGCCGTTCCAATCGCTGATCTTCTATTGGACGGCTGGTCTGATTCGTTGGACGCTCCACAACCGACCTGCGCGTAATGCCTTGGTCGCCAGGTCGTGTGATGTCGGATTGCTGCGACTGACCGGGTGACGGCTCCCGCTGTTCGCGGCGGAGTGCCAAGTCATTGACGATCTCTGTGCGCCGCTGGATCCGCTGAACCGGAGATGACGGCCGGGCAGGGACCACTTGTGCTGAACGAGTGTCAGTTGGTCTTTCGATTGTGCGGTTGGTAGTACCTGGCGCCTGAACCGATGGTCTCTTTGAATGCACTTCAGCGGAAACGGTACTGTCAGAATTTGATCGTCGCTCTCCGCCCGATGATGCGTGGGTTGCTGCCACAGCTCGGTTGAGTCTCTCGAACATGCTGAGCGGCGGATCGTCTGGTTCTATCTGGTCGGATTCGAGATTTTCGATGTCCGTCATCGCAGGTTGAGCAACGCCACCATCACCAGGCACCCCGCCCTTGGATGCTGCACGTCTGGCATTGATCATCTCCGTAATACTCGACCTATTGGATACCCTGGGCAGCTCAGGAGCCCGGGCCTGTGATGATGTGGACTTGGTACTACCGCTTGTTGGAGGTTGCGCTTGAGGTCGCGTTGTTAGAACAGGTGGAACGGATACGTTTGCTTGTGGAATTGCAACCTGCGAAGCGGGCTTCCGGAAAATGAGAGCCGGCAATTTGGCTGGAGAATCCGACGGCCTGTCCGCAACGCCGTGGTCGTTGGATTCAGCAGCACGCAAAGAAGATAAATCCGGAGAGCGTTCCGGTTGTAAGCGTTGACCAGTCGGACGCAAAATCGGCCTGATTGGCGCTAAAGTCGCATTGGTCTTATCCGCCGCGTCAACAGTCACAGCCCGATTTACTGGTTGAAATGGCTGATTAACCTTGGCGATAAGCCTTGGCTTTAGAGGCGTCAACTCACGTGAGCTTGACGGCGATCTGCCTTGCTGGGGTCGTCCGGTGGCCGCACTCAAAGAGGTTTCAACACCGCCACGGGATGCGCGCGAAGCGTTATCCGTTTCGTGTGGTTGTTGGTCCTGTGAATCTATTTCAGCCATGTCCAGTTGAACTTAAGCACTCACTAAACAAGCGGGTTGTTTGGCACTTTACCCGTCGCAAGGTCGACCACGGCCATGAGACCACTCATTGGCGTCAAAATATCCGGCGTCAGCTTCGCAGTTGCATAGGCGAGTTCGATCTCTTCAACTGCGATGTCCGCACTGCTTGTGTCAAGTGACGCGCCAACGTAACGCACGGGCCACGCATCTTCAATGTCCCAATGTTGGACTGTCAAATGCTGTGTATTTCCGAGAATAATCGTCATGTTTCTACGGCTGACGCCAAACGTATGCCGACCCTCTTGAAACCATTCAAATAATTCATGTGAATAGGTGACGCCACGCTGGAGGCGAATATTTTTCTGCACAATTCGACCGGGCAATCTGTGCACGTGGTCATTTACGCCGCCCTCCTTCACCACCAGCTCCTCACGCTCAAGTTCCAATCCAGCAACGGTTGTAAAGTGGGCGATGATGATGCCCTCGATTTCTACATAGAAGCGGAACTTTTCGGCGGCGTCATTGCGTATCCCCGTCGCGCCAAGGGCAGCCTGCAGCACCATTCCAGCTGCTGACCATGCCTTGACCTTTGCCATCCGCGCAACCGAAGTCATTACTCCCATGGTTTAGTTTGCACCGTTCACAAAAACTACGTACATTTTGTTCCTGCTTCGAAGTCCGTTTTCTTTACGATTCCTCGGCATTTAGCCTGCGATTGATGCCTGCCACTTCCGCAACCCACCGCTGCCGCTCCGCATGTTCCATATTCATAATGTCATCATGAGACCAGTGAAAGTGATAAGCGATAAAGGCTACCTCCTCGTGCAGGCGATCCGAGGGGTAGCCGACTACCCCCCCAGGGCCGCCAGGTCAATTTCAAATTCCGTGTTGCAATTTGGGCAACTGCAAGCCAGAATACTTTTGCCCGTTTCGTTGATCTGCTTGTAGAAAGCCTGCAAATATGCCAGGTCGGCTGCAAACAAGTTCTCAATGGTTATGGAGGAAATATTGCCGACAGTTCCGAGCCGAGTAATAACACGCGCAAGCAAGACAATCGCAAGATACGACTGGTTATTTCTCACCCGCGGGTCACGCATTGGTGCAATTTCATCCAATGCTGTCGCCATTCGCATGGCGCCCTGCTGATGGCGGTTGCCTTCACCGTCCACAAACCCAACCGGCAACGTAAACTCAAATTCTGTTTGCATGTATTGTTATAAATCCACTCTCTCAAGAAGGCTTACCCGACCGTGCAAGGTATCCGAAATCTTGCGTGCCAATTCCTCCGCCATTGAGCTCGTAATTGTCCGACGCAACATCCCTTCATGGGCCAGGGTCATTTCTTCTATCGCGATGTCGCTGCTGTCCGCCTTTGGCTCCGGACCTGAAATATGCATTGGCCATGCGTGAAAAAAATCCCACCGCGCCACATCGCGAAAGGCCCTGCTCATCATCACCACCGAACAATGCCTTCGAGCACGCACCATATAACCATCGGATACCATCCCGCTCCAGCGCCACAGTTCAAGAGAGTCTGTCACACCCCGCGAGAATTTGACGTCCTCATATTTCACCCGACCGGCAGTCTTATACACAATCGGGTCACCATTGTTTGCGGTGACCTTGTGCTCGACCACATCATATGAAATGCCAAGACCCGACACACTTTGGAAATAGCCGGTCACACGACCACCAAACTCCAATCTAAACTGAAATAGGAGCAGTGGATCGGACTTATTTTGAGTTTGCGAAAGCCTGTAGGGAACTGCCGCCATTTATGCTGCCTCGCGCTTCATCCCTTCGTGCGTGAGCACCATGGTTTCAATCGCATAGTCGCTGCTATCCGCCTGAGGATCCGGGCCTGAAACCTTTTTTGGCCAGGCATCAGTCAGGCTCCAGGTGGTCACGTCAACAAATTCGCGATTCATCATCGTAATTGAGCAATGCTTACGGGCGGCCTTCATGTTTCCATTCTCCGCATCATCGCGCCATTTCCAAACATCAAGCGAATCTGTTACGCCCAAAGTCAACGTCACATCTTCCCAGTGAAGACGCCCGGGAAGTTTGTGAATACCACCATGACCATTGCCATCTACATACTTAAATTCGGCTACATCGTGTTCCGATCCGAGGCCCTGAACACCGGTGAAATAGCCCAGCACCTTTGTGCCAAGATCCAATCGAAACTGGAATTTTATGAGCGGTTCTCGTAATTTTGGCGCTGCCATGCTGCATTCATAAATAGGGCGGAGTTCCGATTACCTTATCTGGACCTCCACCCACCAGACTCTTTCGGTTAGGCCGCGTTGCGGACCAAACCTTCGTGAGCAATAACCATTTCTTCAATTGAGAAATCGTTGCTGTCAGACTTGGGCTGTGGGCCGGAAACCTTCTTTGGCCATGCGTTTAGAAAGTCCCACTTTGCTGCATCTGAAAAATCGCGATCCATCATGACGATAGAGCAGTTCATACGCGCTGTCTTCATATCACCGTTTTCAACCTGCTGACGCCACTTCCATATGTCCAGGGAATTTGTAACGCCCAATGACAGCGTTAAGTCATCCCATTTGATGCGTCCAGGTACCTTGAATATCACGGCGTGCCCTTTGGGATCTGTAACCTTGTGCTCGGCCACATCATGTTCTGAACCCAGCCCATTGACGCTGGTGAAATAACCAACTACTTTGCCGCCCAGATCCAATCTAAATTGAAACCCAACTAGTGGATCGTCTGGTCGCCCTTCTTTTTCTGCCATTTCAATTACTCCTTATTTTTTCGCTGCAAAGGTTCGGGATGCTCAGTGCTTTTCAAAAAGCTCCGACCACCCCAACTAAGTATTAGCCTGCTTCGCTGCCCGGGCCCGCCCATTGGCTCACGCGGAAGATAACAAATTCCGCAGGCTTAACCGGAGCCATTCCAATTTCTACGATACATCGACCCAAGTCGCGGCTGGCGGCGGGATTAAGCTCTTCGTCGCACTTTACGTAGTACGCCTGATCTTCAGTCAAGCCAAACAATGCGCCATCACGCCATTGGGTGCTAAGAAACGCACCGACATCTCGACGAATCTTGCCCCAAAGTCGGTTATCGTTTGGTTCGAACACGGCCCACTGAGTGTTATTGTAAATGCTTCGCTCGATCATATTGAAGAATCGGCGAATGCTCAAATACCTCCAACTCGGGTTGCTACTTAGGGTGCGGGCTCCCCATACTCGAATGCCCATACCGGGGAATGCGCGAATACAATTGACTCCGATAGGGTTCAACGTTTCCTGCTCACCCTTGGTCGTGTTATAGGCGAGATCAATTGCGCCGCGAACGACTTCGTTCGCCGGTGCCTTGTGCACGCCACGTGTGTTATCGGTGCGTGCCCAAACGCCGGCCATGTGCCCACTTGGGGGAATTGCCATCGGGCGATTGGTAATGGGATCCATGATTGTGATCCAGGGGTAGTACATCGCAGCGTAGCTGCTGTCAAAGCCCGCGGTATCCATGCGCCACTTGCGAATCTGCTGGGGATTCATATTGGGCGGGGGATCGATCACGACCACACGATCACCAAGGCGTTCGGCATGCGCGATCATCATGCCCTGAATCGCCTTCACCTGATCCAGGTCAAGCTTCTGGCCCGGCAAGGTCGTCATGGCATCAGGAGCACAGATGATGTTGATGTCGTCAAACTGTTCTAGACCTTCAATACCACTGCGCTCGGTCACATCGCCTTGAAATTCACCAAAACCGACCGGCGCAAGTTGCCTGCTCTCAATAGCCAGGGATTGTTGTTGATCACGCGGGCTGATCTTTGCAAGCGGAGCAGTTGCATCAATAACATTGATTTCCACGGCTCGTGGCGCTTTATTTTCCTTGTAAGCCACCCGTACCTGGCGCACGCCATCTTCGTTCTGAGATTCAACCAGTGATGCATCCTTGACGGTTTCAACATTCATCCAGCCGCCGTTGGCCTTCTGCTTCTCCACTGTTATGGTGAACAGTCCCGGCGCAGATGCTGGTGCCGCCGCCTCAGCCGTAGCCGCACCTGCATCTGCGGCATCAGTCTTTTTTGCCTTCTTGTCGCCGGCAGGCAATTGTGGGGCCGTTGTTCCAGAAACGCTGACTCGCAAACGTGTTCCATCCAAGCCAGCGTCACGCGCACGAACCATTAACGAGGCGGTTCCATCGGAGGACATCAACGTTGCGGCTGCAGCTGGTATGGTCTTAAGTGACAACACGTAGCATCGGCCTCCTCCGTTTTGGAAGAACCCATAAACGGCGTAGGGCATGTAGGCGCCTTGCACAAGACCGCCAAATTTCTCCACGTATTGGCTCCAGTTTGTAACAAACTGGGGCTTGTTGATGAGGCTCTCAGTAACCAGGTCGCCATCGATTTTGCTAACGCTAACCGCCTTCTCGGAGAATCCCACAAAGCAAGCCGTTGATGTGCCAACTGCTTCAATGGGCTTCGGTCCCTTGTCAATTTCTTCTACAAATACACCAGGTGCCAAATATTCGGGCATGATTCACTCCTTCTACTTTGTGATTATTATGTTTTGGATGACCGCCGCAATAGTACGGTAACCCTGTACGCTATCCAAAATGTACCACGGCTTGAATTACTCCAAGCTCAACTCTAGATGCCAAGCATTGTTAACACTTTATTCCTACTCCAACGGTCCTCCAATGAATGTTAAGTGCTGAGCGCAGCATGCCCTCAGGTTCTGTTTGGTGCACGGATTAATCGAGTGCCACATCGTAAGTATCGCCTGGCACCTTTATTTTGCGTTGCACGGTCTTTCGGCCAGGCAACGACACCATTAACGTATACGCGCCATCCTCAATGTTCTGGATGCTGTATTGTCCTTCCGGGGTAATGTTAATCGGCAGACCGCGCTCCGCGAGCTGAATGCGCAACCCTTCAAGGGCCCCGGAGCTCCTAATGCGGCCTCCAATTGTCCGCGTCGGCTTCTCACGTGTATTAAGATCAAGCCCAACCTCAGAATCGCTCGCACGCCGCCCCACCCGCACATCCAGCTGCCGAACCGGAGGCGTGTCAAACGCGGCATATGGATTCATCGAAATCGTGAGCATCAAGCCTATCGCCGGCCGCATGTTGTTGTCAAGCGAACCCCACACATCGGCGGGCCGCTCCAACATGTCACGTTGAGCGGCATACAACGTTACGGGACTCACAGATTCGCGAATCCCTTCCGGAATCAATTCCTTAGGAAATGCCAGATAGCGAAAAAGCGCTGCAGCGGCCCGACCCAAAATACGATGCTCATCGTCCGGCGTGGTTGCCCATGCGGTCATCATATACATTAGATCCAGTCTCACCGGCTTCCTACGTCGCGATATGACACCGTCGGCGTTCCGCGACTCGTCAAAATCCTGCGAGCGCCTGCGCAAGGCGGCATTTTCCCGCACGTCAAACAAATATAGATTTAGTGTCGGCCGATTTAGTCGAGAAGACCAGTCGCGATTTGGGAGGTCAAACGCGATGTCCACTTCGCCCATCTTGATAGGCATCTCGCGGATTAGCAATTGCCGAACGGCTTCGTCTAATTCGTCAAACATGCAATTTTTTTACCGTGTGAGTATATCCTGAATCTAAGTCGATTCTTAGGCAAATAACGTCGTACGCTCATGAAGTTTTACAGGTTTACCGTTACCGGTTCATTAAATTGGCTACAAACGACAATCTATGGCTGCAGCGCCAGCCAGGAATCAATGAGTTGTCGCGCGATACTGAGCGGAGGTGGAATTGTTGGGTTGCCCGTTCTGACGTCCTTGGCCGTAAACCATTTTGCGTCATCAAGCTCCTTCCCATCCACCTGAATATGGCCTCCCGCAAACTCAGCGAAGAAACCACACATTAGTTGATGTGGGAATGGCCACGGCTGACTTGCCACATAGTGTGGATTTTGGATGAGGACACCGGTTTCCTCCCGCACTTCGCGCATCAAGCAATGCTCCAGTGTCTCACCGGGCTCTACGAATCCCGCCACAAGTCCATAGCGCGGCCCCCAACCGGCTTTGTGCGTCATCAAGATCCGGTCGCCATGGTGGACCAGACCAATTACACACGGGCTGACTGGCGGATACGCTCCATGTTGACACACATCACAATGTTTACCCCACTCACCGTCGTTTTGAAGCCATATCGATCCGCAACTTGGGCAAAATCTGCTTGCGCGTTGCCAGGCCATAATTTGAGCCGCATAGCCGGCAACCGCATAGTATTCATCCGGGACCAAACCGTATAACTCGCGAAGACCGAAGAATCTAGCTTCGCCAGGTATAGACTTCGGTTCTATCTCATCAACCTCAAGCCCGTAGCATGGCACGTCGTCAAGGTAACCAAGCAAGTGGGCAGGCTTTGTGGAACCGTGTGGCCGACTTCCCTTTGGCGGCATCCACTGCTCGCCATCTCGAACAAGCAGGAAGCTGTCCCTCGCGTTTGGTAAAAGCCAGATTGCATCCGAACTTGATTGCGCTGGTTCTGATGCTGACGGATACGCACGGCGAAACTTGGATGGATTCATTATGATTAGTTTATCGCTCCTAAACCAAACGCCCCATTTTTTGCAATTCCCGCCGTAGCGCGTGCGATATGTGCTCGCTGGTAACCCGGCCGTCAGGCCCCTCATTGGCGGCAAGGTAACACGCGGCAACGATCACATTCCGAATATTTCCGCCCGAAAGTTTGAAACGCCGGGCAAGCGATTCGAAATCAATTGAATCATGCGGTACTGTGTCCGGAAACAAATTGCGCCAGAGCATCAATCTGTATTGCTCATCTGGAAACGGAAAATCCACGACGAACTGCAATCGGCGCGTAAATGCTTCATCAAGGTTACTCCGCAAGTTCGTCGCAAGAATCGTTACACCGTCATATGCCTCCATCCGCTGCAACAGGTAACTGACTTCGATGTTGGCATAGCGGTCATTGGCATCACGCACGTCGCCACGCTTTCCGAAAATGGCGTCGGCTTCATCAAAAAACAATATGGCATTGGATCGTTCCGCCTCGCGAAATATCTTTTCGAGATTCTTCTCGGTTTCGCCTATGTATTTGCTCACCATGCTCGACAAGTCAATCTTATACAAATCAAGCTCGAGTTGTGCTGCCACCACTTCGGCGCTCATCGTTTTGCCAGTGCCGGGTGGTCCGGCAAACATGGTGGTAACTCCGGAGCTTGGAACAAGCTTCTTCCCAACTGCCCACGATTCCAACACCGTTGGACGGTTGCGGACCATGGCAACTAGTTCCTTCAATATGGAGATTTGATCTGGCGGCAGCACGATGTCATTCCATTCATGACGCGGAACAATCTTCCTTGCAAGCAAGGTCAGCTTTGGGCTGACGTGCATCCGTGCCGCCGCAAATAGATCGCGTGACTCCGGTTCCACCCCACCCCGCTCAATGGACAAATCACGCGCAGCCTGGACAGAGTCTTCAATTTGCGCACTTGTGAGAGCAAACTGCCCGGAAAGCAAATCCAACATTTTTCCTTGAGCCACCTCTGAACCTATGGCAGCTTTCCACATGGCCCGTCGCTGCTCATAGCTTGGCATTCCGAAATCATGGCGCACAACACGTCGCTCGCGATAACCACCGCGGACGTGCCAGTGAGAACGACTCAGCAAAATTACCGTGTCGGGATGGTCTACAAGTGTCTGAAACAGCATCGAAGGCATCATGCCTTCATTCAAGCATGCCTCCCACCCATCGATGATCGCAACGGATCCAGTCATTCTTGCATCGCGAAGGGCACGCCGCAAATGCTGCTCGGCAACCGTCGGGTCAACTGTGCGGACGTCGAACGATTGTTCTGCATCTTTTCCGTCCACGCCAGCCTGCTCCGCCCGCGCGTGTGGAAAAACGGACGATAGGTCGGCAAACAAACCAACCCGGCCAACGAGGCCGAGAAGCGCTTTGGAGCTTGCGACCTGGGCCGCTGAGTCCGCGCCGTGAAAGGAAACCAGCATAGTCGAATCACGAGCCACGAGTGCACTTACCTGGTAGAGCCAGGATTCTGGCTCTACCATCGCAGGCGCGCCACCATCTAGCAAACGCCAGCGCAAGTAGGCGTCTGAATTTAACTCGCCTGCGCCGGGGACGTAGTTTCCCAAAATCCACAAAACGATTGATGAGTCCGGTATCAAATTCTTGGTTAGCAACGGTGTGGTGCCGGACGGCGTGGTCGGATCCGGTCCGTCAACGAGCAACCGATAGCGTTGCAGTGGCGCGGATTCAGTAAATCGAAACAGATGTGCCAACCGCTCAATGCCAGGCTCCCGTAACAGGTCAAGAACAAGATTGACCGTGGCGCGTTTTCGAGTCACGTCATCATTTAGGAAGCCATACATCTGCTCAAAGCGGATATCGAGTTGTGGAGCAAGCGCTATTAGGAACGCATCTAACTCAAATCGACTCAAGCCAAACGCCGCTGCAATATGCATCAACCGCGTCTTTGTTCCAACGATTCGCCCGCGTGCAACAATGATACGAATGTTGGATTCCGCTTCGGCCAAGTCCCGTTCATGACGAGCAATCACCTCTGCCGGAGCATGCGCCTGCGTGGCCCAGCTGGTGCCAATTGGTCGCCGCGATATGGCCGTGGCCTGCAGGTCCGCCAAGTGCAGACCTCGAATGGGATCCTGAAAGTCCTGTCCGGCCAACACGGCCAACTCAATTTGATTTCGAACGAGAACATCTATGCGCGCCAGTTCCGCGGACAAATGTTGTGTATCCAGTTCGCTAAGTTCGGCCAAGACAAGCCTTTAGACTATCTTACAACCGCCCAATTTATTTGGACGAAGCGCATCAGCAAAATTCACCACTTCACAAGCAAGACGCGCACGATCGTCTCGATCCCTCATTAAGGTGTCGGTTACGTGAACGCCAATGCCCATGGCTTCGATCTCAGCTTTCAAATGGGCATCTTGTGAATCCAATACGAACCCGTTGATAACGTCCGAATAATGTTTTGCCACCGTGACGGCCGACGGATCCAAATTAAGCTCACGCATTAGCTTTGCCGCTGGTCCCTTAACCGCTTCTCCGGCGATGATGGGTGTTACTGCAATGATCGGCGCCGATGCGCTAAACAATGCGTCCTTTACTATCGGCATGGCAAGCATTGGTTCCAAGCTAAGAAATGGATTGGACGGTCCAAATACAATGCAATCCGCTTCCTCAATTGCTGCTACAGCCGCACCATTGGGCCGAGCTTCCTCGCTGCCGATAAACGTCAGACCGCGCACCTTCGGCTCGCACTGATGACGCACAAAGTAATCCTGAAACTCGAGCATACCGTTGTCAGTTTCGACCATCGTGCGCAATCGATCATCAGTTATGGGTAGAACGCGTGCGGTAACTCCCAGTCGCCGGGCCAAGTCCTGGGTCGTGTGAGAAAGCGTTGCGCCTGATCGGCGCTGCTGAGTTCGCAACAAGTGCGTAGCAAGATCCTTGTCTCCGAGCCGAAACCAAGGCTTCGCGTCTAACGCAACCAGACGCTCAAAGTTATTCCAGGTCTCGCCCTCAAGCCCCCACCCCGTTGTTGGATTTGCTACTCCAGCCAACGTATACACCACGGTATCTATATCCGGCGAGATCGGCATCCCATAAAGTTCAAAGTCATCTCCAACGTTGACAATGACTGTAAGATTCTCGCCGCCGACAGCTCTGACGATCCCGTCGGCAAATTTCGCGCCACCAACTCCACCGGAAAAAACAACAAATTTCATGCGTTCCTCATTCTATGCGAGGATTGTGAAAAATGTTGCAATCGGCCGGAAACGGATGGTTTTAGCTCGGCAGTTTTCCTTGTGTTTGGGCGTTCAAAAAATCCCAGGTATCGCTTTTTGAGTTGTAACGGAAGGTATATATCGTCTCTGATTTATCGCGAGCGGCAACGAGATTGTAGCTAAATTCTATCCCTCGCAGCTGCATATCGTTGTTACTGGCAATCGAGATTCGGCGAATCTTGTCGTCGCCATCACCATATGCGCCTGAAAGGCTGAATTCTTTTCGCGGCTTTCCAAAAAACTCGCCGCGCTGGGTCAATTGCACGCTCCAAACCTCGCTTGAGCGCGTACGACCGTAAAAAAGTCTCTTCGCTGTTGGCGTGTTAACGACAGCCAGGCCAAACGCATCTACGTCTGGCAGAATGTCTGACACTGCCGGCTTGGATTGACCAAGGTCTACGCGATAAATTCGACCAGACTCTTCGGTCCTGCTCGATCCTGCGATGGATGAAACGTACAAGACATTGGTCTCACAATCATAGGCCAGGCCGAGTGCACCATACGGATTGGATTGATTGGATGGTCTCGGCTGTGGCAGTTCCAAAAACTCGCTCATTTGACCCGTTGTTGCATCAACCTTATATATACGGTTTTGCTTGCCAATTGGATTATCGTAAACATTAATGCGCGGAACTGGAATCACGTAAATGTTGTTTGCCTGGTCACCTACGATTGGTCCGAGATATCCGGCATCCGCCCAACTTGGGTGTTGATATGTCCTTGGTTGTCCACTTGCGCCAGTTTGATCAACCAAAACAAGTCCCCGTACGTTGAGCGTGCTTTCACTTGTATCCAAAAGTGCGCTGGTAGTAAAGCCCAAGTCTTTGGCAAATTTGGGTATTGTTCGACAGTTATAAACGCCGCCCAATCTACCTGGTGGTACGGGTGTATTGGCGCTCGTTGCTGCAGTTGCAGAAGGCAATGGCGGCAGCAATCCACCCGTGTCCCGTTTGATTACCAGCAATCCAGTGACTACCAAAATCAAGGCTGCGACACCTGCGGCCGCTGCAACGATAGTTCTGCGTGACAGTCTTGAGGGCGTGTCAAATCGCGGTACTTTGCCAGGGCCATTCGTTGGCTTTACGTCGGCTTTGGGTAGCGCTCCAACGGCGGCCGGCTTTGCCACAACCGGCAGGTCTGCTGCCCGCTTTCGCTTAGACATGGTTCGCTGCCAAAATACTACTGTTGCGGAATCGGCACAAACATTGCACCCGAACTGCAGGGCCAGACTTTCGGCACATATACGCCGGCAACCGGCACTGCATCCGCCCAGCAATATTGGTTCCCCGGACGATCATCATTCTTTAATTGAGCCACGTACCAGACAATAATTGGGCTGCCACCCAACGCCTCGGGTGCGGGCTCAATAAACTTCTCCGGTCCTTGATGATAGTCAGTGTTACAGCATGGGCCAATTGTGAGCAAATCAGTTGTGCCTTCCTCCTTATCGGGGTGATCGACGGTCACATATACATAGGCCGCATCACCGCGTTCGTTGGCGCCAAGCTGCCCACTATTTGGCATGATGTAATAGCCCCTGCCCGCTTCGTTCGTCACGCGATATTGCAATCCATCAGCACTTATTGCTGTATCCGCTTTTTGAAGTTGCCACCCTTCTTTTGTCCACGATGTCCAGTCTGTTCCCGACCATTCCGAAAACCGCGTGGTGTCGGCAAGCTGAATTCTCGTGACGGGTCTATACATGCCGTCGTTCCCGCAGCCGCGTCCCAGGCTGGTTGCAACAATCCTGAATCTGCCATCAGTATAGAACTCGTCCCGTTGCTGATAACTATAGTTACATGGCTGCGGCCAACCTTTGCTCCGATATTCTTGAACCAGGGTAAACCCTATCACTTCAGCGCCTGATTTGATGTCCTCGATATACGGTCCATTGAATGCAATTACCGCAGCGCTGCTAAACGTTGGACAACCAACCGCATCACTATAACCAAAGCCTTCACGTGTGCTGTAGCTCACATGCCAGTCAACAAGTGTAGAGGACTTGATCACCGGCTGGCCATTGTATTTTGCGTTGCTCACGCGAATCCCGTCGCTTAAGGTCAAAATATAGTTAAATGTCCAACCATCCCGGGTAACCACATTTGTGTGTTCGCAGTATTGCTCAGTCACCACGTCATCTTGAAGGGATTTTTCCGTTAACCGCTTGTTGGATGATTCACCCAAATCCGTCCATCGCACGCCAACCAGTGCCGCATCGGTTAGGTCAACAATCGCCCACAATGCGCGACCTCCCACGATAAACGTTGGTGCAACACAAAGATGGCGGGATCGTTCACACCGCGATCCATTCAGCGCGGTTTTTACATTTGCCATTCCCGCCTTATCCTCGGTCGGATTAAAGCCCAACGCTTCCTTAACCTCGGGAGAATTAATTGCTATCTGTACAGCCAAATCTGCAAGGTGTGGAGGTATCTCAGGCTGGGTATCGGGCTGCACGATGACCGAAATCACCCTGTTTTGAACAACATCGACGACTGCGATCGTGGTTGCATTAAACGCATATTCATACATCTCCACGCGATAGCATGTCACGGTGCGACAAGGCTCTAGTTGCGGCGCGGCCAAATCGGCATCTTTCAACTTACTAACTGAAAATACCTCATTGCGCAGGGGTTCACGCGTTAACTTGTTGCGAATACTGTCTGTAAATTTGGCATCCCTCACGGCGATATTCAGGGCCAACCTCTGGATATCGTCCAAGCGCAACAACGAAATAATTGGCAAAGGAACTTTGAGGTTTGCGTCGATCTGCGCAAGTCTGGTCGCCACGGCTGGAATCTGCAGCGCGGGAGCACGCGCAGCAAGTCTCTGACCTGAGTCTGCGGTCGGAACCACCGTCGGCGCAGGAGTAAGTGTTGGAACCGTGATTGCGCGCGTGCATGATGCTAACACCAGAAAAAAGACGATTAAACCACCGCTGATTGTGCGCAATTCTGATCGTCGCATTCAGGCCATGATACCAATCAGCGGGTCTGACTGTTATTGACTTTCATAAACCAGGTGCCCAATTCTGTTCGTATCGTAGCCGCCCAAATCATCAATAATCGTACGAAATGATTGACTCCGAATAAGATCAAGCATGCCAGCCAAATGTTCGCTTTCGTAATGTTCTCGCCGCACAATAAGATCATATCGCTCGATCATCAATGGTACGAAGTCGAGGCTTAGGGCGTTCGCCGCCGAGAGCACCCCTAAACCGCAATCACATGCTCTGTTGGCAACAAACGCAGCCACGCCCATATGTGTGTATTCTTGTCGATCGTATCCGCGAATTTGCCGAGGAGAAATTCCATTTTTGCTCAACAAATAATCCAGCAGGACCCGGGTCCCAGAGCCGCGTTGACGGTTTATGAAAGCTACATCCCTGCGGGTAAGGTCCGACAAGTTTAGGATGGATTTCGGGTTTCCGCGCGGCACAATCAGCCCCTGAATGCGTCCTACAAAACCGACAACATTGACATGACACCCCGTCAGAATCTTTTCCACGGCAGCGACGTTGTATTGACCGGTTACTTCGTCCAACAGGTGACAACCTGCCAGATGCGCTTCATCACGTTTCAAGGCATACAGCCCGCCCATGCTACCGACGTGGGAGGCCGTAAGGGTTTTATTAGCGCCACGAGATTGCAACTCGGTCGCAAGCAGATCAAGAGTCAAATCGTGGCTGCCAGTTACAAGTATCGAATTGCTGATGCGCTCAATTGAACTGCTCAACGTGACGGTTACGGAATCACCTGCATGTTTGCCTTCTAAAAACCTTGGAATAACAAGCACACCATCCGCTCGAACCATTGAGCGCTGAACTGCAGCACCTCCGGCAAGCGGTGTCGCCAAAAGACGCCGCCCAACCCGGCCAAGTGATACCCGGACATATTCGTCATCACCAACAGGTGATACCACCTTACGTGTTAATACAGCAGTTGCTTCAATGGGAGCGGTAGCTGTCCTCCTTTGCCAGCCTTCGAGAAGAGGCTTGCAAAAAAGTTCAAATGCCAGTGCAGCGGAAACCGGATAACCCGGTATTCCAACAACTGCACAATTGCGCCCATCATCCGAGATGGTGATTGCGCCCAATACTATTGGGTGACCAGGCCGAATCGCGACCCCGTGAACTGCGACCTTTCCAAGGTCGGCGATTACCTGGGTCGTAAAGTCCTCGTCGCCATGAGAAGTTCCAGCGTTTACCAAGATCAAATCATGGCCATATCCGGCGTCCTGAACTGCCTTGCGCAACTCTTGTAAGCTGTCGCGCTGAATTGCCCAACAGGTGACGTCGCAACCGCAATCGTGCGCGAATCCGGCCAACATGAGCGAATTTGATTCGATGATCTCGCCCGGGTTCGGTCGCTGACCAATTGGCACCAACTCAGTACCGGTTGGAATAATTGCGACCCTTGGTCGGCGCACAACGTCCACCTCATAATTACCGCTTGCCGCCAACAAACCAAGGTCCTGGGGCCGGATCTCGTGATAAGCGGACAAGACCAGTTCGCCCATAACGACGTCTTCGCCAAGCGACCTTACGTGGAACAAGGGCGGCACGGCCGCATTAATTTCTATGTAATCTTCAACAACCGTAACATTTTCAATGGGTATAACCGCGTTCGTTCCACTTGGCATGGGATCACCTGTGTCGACGTGAAACGCATCTTCGTCAATTGTTAACTTTTTTGTCACAGTATCAGCGGCCCCAACCGACAGTTCGCTGTCGACCGCAAACCCATCCATCCCACTTGCAAAGTAGCTCGGGCTGGATACTTTCGCCCAAATCCCGCAGGAAGTCACGCGCCGAAGCGCTGCCGATAGCGGAATGCGTTCCGATCCCAATACCAACGGCACGCCACAGTCGGAGAGCACGCGACCCCATGCTGCAATCGCCTCATCCTTTGGAATGTCAGTTAGAAATTTCGGCATAAGGTTCAGCGCAAGTCGCAGTGGTTACCATCAGTTCCGGGGTGGTTCTATCTATAACCCTCTGCTTGCATGTTGAACAGCCTGGCATAAGTTCCGCCTTGTGCAACGAGCGCAGCATGGCTCCCAAGCTCGGTAATGGCACCGTGTTCCAATACGACAATCGTATCCGCCATACGCACCGTGCTAAATCGATGGCTGATCAGCACAGCAATTTTGCCTGCAGTAAGTTCGCGAAAGCGCTGAAAAATTTCGTATTCGCGCTCGGCATCCAATGCTGAAGTTGGCTCATCCAACACAAGCACCGATCCGTCGCGCATAAATGCGCGTGCCAGGGCCACTTTTTGCCATTGACCACCACTTAGCTCACTTCCACGCTCAAACCATCGTCCCAGCATGGTTTCATATTGCTTGGGCAGGTCGGCGGCCACTTCATCCGCGCCGCCCTGTTCACTGGCATGCAGAATTCGCGCCTCATCGCCCAGTTCCTTAACCTGTCCAAAACCAATATTCTCTTTGACCGTGGTTTGATATTGAACAAAATCCTGAAAGATCACCCCAATATGGTCCCGCCACTCATTCACATCATATTCACGCAAGTCAATTCCATCAAGCAATATCTGACCTTCTGTCGGGTCATAAAGCCGTGTTAACAATTTGATCAAGGTCGTTTTGCCGGCGCCATTTTGGCCCACGAGCGCGATTTTTTCGCCCACCTTAATTTTGAGATTGATGTCCTTTACCGCGAACTCATCCTTGCCAAAATACTTGAATGACACATTCCTAAACTCAAGTCCAAATCGCATTTTTTCAGGGACCTTCCGCAGCGTACCTCCTGTTTGAATTTGTGGCTGTAACTCCAAAAACCCAAACAGATTCGACATAAACAAACCACTTTCATACAGCGAATTGATATTTGAGAAAAGGCCACTAAATAATCCCTGTGCTTGTCGGCACAAACTTAGATACAACGTCAGGTCGCCGAGTGTTATGGTTGCCAGCACCGTGCGATAAATGATCCAGGCATAAGCCGCATAGAAGGTCATCGAGCTAAGTAGTCCAAATCCGACACTAATCAAGCTCCGACGTCGTGCAAGAAGACTATCCTCCTTATAGAATTTGTGAAACAACGCGTTGTATCGCTTCAAAAGTGTATCGCCCAATCCGAACAGCTTCACTTCCTTGGCTGAGTTGTCAACTGTCAGCAAATACTCGAAGTAATTCATGCGACGGGCCTCTGGCGCACGCCAGCTAAGGAGCTTGAAATTTAGATTGCTGAACTGCATTTGTGCCAGAAACGCTGGAACGGTCGCGCCAAAAAGCAGAACCGTAAGCCAGGGACTGAAGCCAATTAGCAATGCCGCAAAGGAGGCTAACGTAATGATGTTTCTAATTATCTGGAATCCCGTGGTCATTATGTTTAGTGCACGAAAGTCGGCTTCACGCCGCGCATTCTGCAATTTATCGTAGAACTTGGCATCCTCAAAGTACTGCAAATCAAGGCTCATCGCTTTGCGGATGATTGCGTTGTTGATGGTGTTGCTCAAGCGGGCGTGCAAAATATGTTCCAGAAGTGTGTCCGCCTGCCCCAGAACGGCGCCAAGTGCTATCAAGAAAAATTCTGCAAATAAAAATGGAGCCGCCGGCTGAATTACAAGAGCGAACCCGGCAAACCCTTCCAATGGTCCTGACTTTCCGATTGCATTCACAACCGCGTCCACAATTAATTTTCCGGTCCAAGCCTGCCCCGCAGGCAACAAGGCTTGACAAATTGCCACAACCGCCGTTAGGGTAAATACGAGCGGATGCGCCTGCCACACCATTCCAAGTGCTCGCGGCACATTGGCAAAACTCGATCGAATATCGTCCAGGCGTTTCTGCCAGGTCCTGTTTGAGTCATTCTCTTCCGGAAGTCGTCCGTGCCTTATTCGCATATGAGTCGATCATAGCGGCAAAGGCCCTTGCGGCAACTGGCGGAACAATCAGTGATTAACGGCCCAGCATAATCTGCTCCCCGCGCTGAAAGAATATGACTCCAAGTTTGGGACGCATAATAAGATATCGGGGCGCCGAAGGATCGATTTCAATTTTTCGCCTCAGTCTAAATACGAGCTCGTGCATGCTGCTCGATCCGCGAATATCGCCCCATACTGCCTTGCTTACGGTCGCGTAGTCGCAAAGCTGTCCCGGCCGGGCCGATAGGAATGTTAGAAGCTGATGTTCTGTTGGCGACAAAGATTCCGCCACAATAACGCCGTCGCGATACACGGCGCCGCTCGGGCCAAGCCAGATGCCGTCGCGAGGTGCCGCATCAGGTTGGTGCGATGGTTGTTCAACTGGAGCGCTATCGTTTGTGCGCATATTGATCGAACCTGCCATAGCGTCTTCTGTTGAACCGAGATCCCAAAACGTATAGTGAAAGGTGCGACCAATGCGTATGGAGTCTCCTTGATGCAACTGAATCACTCGATTGCTCAGAAGCTGATTACTCACATAGGTTCCATTGCTGCTCATATCTTCCAGAAACCAGGCATCATCTCGAAGATACAAAACTGCGTGTTGTCGCGAGGCGAGACTGTCGTCTGGTGCTATCGCAATGTCGTTTTCGCCAAATGCTGCCCGGCCAATATGTGTCGCCCCTGCTGAAAGTGGAATCGACAGACAGTTAGGCAAGTTTGGCCGTAGGACGGCAGGTGTGTTGTGATCTCCGCGATACACACGCCTATTCTATATGTAATCTATGAATTTTGCAACCAATATTTGTGTTTCATATTTTTCATAGATATTTTTCATAATTGCTGCAAAACTCGTAGAGAAACTCTAATGAACATTAGACTCTACTTTATATCTCAGAATGCTACAATTTTTAACAGGAAGCAGGGATCTTTTCTAATTTGTTATTGGAGCAGCAGTTATTTATGTTCAACTTTAACCCATTTCGCTCGCGTAATCGCTCAGATCGCGGACAGAATTCTGTCGGGCATCCCACATTGTCAAGGTTCCTTGTCGATGAATTTGCAGTAAACCCCGAGCCGCGTTGCCCTTGCATGCTGTTGGTAGACACTTCGGACTCGATGAAGGGCGAAGCGATCCGCCAGCTTAACGAGGGCCTCCACACATTCAT
Organism: Chloroflexota bacterium; assembly: GCA_025354985.1. Classification (GTDB taxonomy): domain Bacteria; phylum Chloroflexota; class Anaerolineae; order J036; family Brachytrichaceae; genus AQU-03. The sequence continues at coordinate 45,884 of JANXLU010000007.1, read as the reverse complement.
TGCTGACCTAAGAGAGGATACCTTGGCTGCAAAGCGGGTCGAAATCGGCCTGATTCGATTTGGGCCCGTGGAAGTCGTAAGTGACTTCCAAACGGCCGATCACTTCATGGCTCCAGAGCTATCAGCACGGAGCAATACGCCAATGGGCGAAGCTATTGAACTGGGAATTAGCCTATTGGAAACAAGAAAATCCTATTATCGGGCTTCCGAAACACCTTACTACCGTCCATGGATATTTCTGATAAGTGATGGAGAACCAAGTGACATTGTCTCAGGTGCAATAGAAAAAGTCCGGTTTGGCGAGTCAAGCCGTGCATTTTCGTTTTTTGCAGTTGGCGTCGACGGCGCAAATATCCGCACACTTTCTGAGATTGCAGTACGGTCACCCCTCCGCTTGCGCGACCTCAGATTTGGCGACATGTTTCTATGGCTGTCAAATTCACTCAAATCGGTGTCTCACTCACGCATATCCGAGGATGTTCAACTCGTTAATCCCACCGTGCCAACGGGTTGGGGCGCCGTCTGATCCTATTCGTGAACAACTGGGACGTTCGAATGCGACACCCCGAACCGGTTGCGGATCAAAGCTCCGGCACGCTGTGGCGATGCGCGGGAGCTTCGGTGGCCGGTTTACACCATGCAGCCCGCGGCGTTGAGTGTCAGGACGCCATTGCGGCGTCCGCATGGCCCACCGTTTCTCAGGATGATGTGCTCGTCATGGTTGCATCCGATGGCGCTGGCGCTGCGACATTTGGCCGCACAGGCGCCGATGTCATAACGCGCCAGCTTACGATTTACGCACGGCGCCACCTTTTATACGGCGGCGAAATCCATGATTTAACTCTTGAAACCGTCACACAATGGCTTTTCCAAATTCGCAACACTCTTGATGCCTGTTCGCGAAAGACTACGGGCCGATTGGCCGACTATGCTGCAACGCTTTCGGTGGCAATAATTGGACACACTCACGCGGCATTTTTTCAAATCGGCGATGGGGCGATCGTGGTCGCGCTCGAAAGCAGTCCGTGGCAATACGGTTGGGTGTTTTGGCCGGACCGAGGTGAGTATGCGAACACTACATACTTCCTTACTGATCGCGACTTCGCTTCCAACCTGCACTTTGAAATGTTAAAAATTTCGGTCGCGGAGGTCTCCATCTTTACGGACGGTCTTCAGGATCTTCTCTTATCGTATCAAACTCATCAAGTTCACCAGCCATTTTTCAGAAAAATATTTCTCCCTCTACGAAACAAGGGAGTGCTTGAAGAGGAACTCAACGGCGAACTGGCAAACTATCTGCAGTCCCAGCTGATCAGTACCAGAACAAACGATGATACGTCGTTAATGCTGGCCTCACGGCTATGATCGAAAATAAAATGCAGTCACCGGCATCACAGCAAGGCCCGGACCTTGCGCAACTCTTCACCCGTGACGGCGCCCAAATCCATCTCCTAAATCGTATTGGCAGGGGTGGAGAAGGAACGCTATACCGCGTCGCAGACCGGGACGATCTCGTGGCAAAAATTTATCATGTTTTGCCCGGTCCAACGATTCAACGCAAGCTTCGGCTTATGCCGCTAGTCGGAGATTTCGCGCTCAAAAACTCCAACGGTTGGCCGATTCAAACATTACACGTTGGTCGAGGTGGCCCTATTGTGGGATTTTTACAGCCATTCTTTACTGGAACACATCCTCTACATCAAGTGTATGGGCCGCAAAGCCGGTCAAAGCTATTTCCCCATGCAGATGATCAATTCCTCATAAATTCGGCTTGCAACTTGGCGATGTCGGTTTCAGTTGTACACGAAGGTGATTTGGTAATTGGCGATTTGAATCCTTCGAACATTCTGGTGGATGACGCAGCAGAAACGCATCTTATCGACTGTGATGGATTTCAATTCAGGTGGGACAACGAACTCTTTGGCAGCGGCGTAGCCATGGCCGAGTATGCCGCGCCTGAAATTCACGCAAAGTCGCTTGCGACGCTGGAACGAACAAAACAGCATGACTGCTTTGCTTTGGCTGTTCTGATTTATCAGTTATTCCACAACGGCCGCCATCCATATGCTTCGGGTCAGCACCAAACAGGCGAGGAGGGAGCCTCCTTGGTTGGTGCAATTAGTAGCGGGCGCCACGCGTTTGTAACAACAGATGTGCATGCCCGGTCGATCAATTTTGTCCAACAGGATGTTGAAACTTTCGACCGCATGTTCAAGGCAGCATTCCGACCGCCGATTTTAGGGGTAACCAGGCGGCCATCTGCTTTTGAGTGGGTCCAGGCAATTCGTTCCGCCCGGCAGTTACACCCAAAGCAATCTATGGATGAACAAAACCTCAAACAGACATATCTTGAGGAAGTTACTGCAGCAGTTGCCTATATTCGAAGTCAACGAAGGACCCCCAGCATTCCTGCCATCCGTGAAATATCCAATTTGCCGGCTCCGGCCGTTCGTGAAACAAAACTCGGACCGATCATTGACCTGGTACCAATTGCAGCTATCAAAACGAAATGGCGACGGTCACGACAAACCCGCAGCCTGGAATCGGAACTGGCTTGGTTTTGCGCTACACAAACTTATGAAGAAACCGTGCGATTTTCAGATTACTTCCGGACCCTGAACGAGTTGGTTGCAAAAGTGTCAGCATGGGAATCCGCGACCGAGCCAACACACACGCTTGCAGTGACCGATCCCCGCAGCGCCCGCCATCTGGCGGCCAGGCTCAAATTATTCCCAATTTTGGATGGAAGCTGTGCAGACGCTGCACGTCCATTTACAAGGCACTTGTCGATGCTACAACTACGCACGGCGGCAGACATTTCGGATGAAAAGCTCTCCGACGTTCAGGGATTTTCCGCAGAACTCGCGCTTCTGCTTTACCGTTGGCGGATTGATTTGGAGAGGCAGATAGCAGGCTCGCTGGCTTTGGCTGAGAACGGCGTAGCGTCAACCGAACCCCTCCGTATATATCTGGAACGTGAAATACTAATGGGCGTCCAGCGACTGCAAGCGGAAGCCAGGCGCGCAGCCGAGCTTGAAGAATCTGCGTTCAATGCAATGAAAACCGCGAGGCTTACTATCAGCGCTATACCCTAAGCCACAGCTCGCTTGCCCTGTTCCAGACTGTCGCGAATATCAAACAGGGAGGTAAAGCCGACCATGTCAAACACATCGCGAACCTGTGGCGTTAACGCGCACAGCACAATATTGCCTTTGCGCTCACGTGCCTCACGCCTCGCTGCAAGCAACACGCGCAGGCCCGTGCTACTCACATAGCCCACCTGGCTCATGTCGAGCACGACACTTTTAGCGCCCGTGGCCATGGCGCGCATCAGGGCCTTTTCCAATACACTGATCGTGTTCGTATCCAACCTTCCTGTCACTTGCAGTACGGGTGCCGACGACTTTGCGTGTGCATCTGCAGGTATCTCATTCACCGTCAAAATTGATTCCATTTCGCTTATATCCTCTTCACCATGGTTAGGCGGTTTCCGATTCCCGGAATATTAAACTCAAACTTCACCTCATCCATGACCTTTCGCATTAAAAACAAACCAAGACCACCAATCTTGATATTCGCAGGTTCCGCCTGCGGCAGGTATCGCGCCACAGATTCCGGTTCAAACGACTTGCCTTGGTCGATCAATTTAATCACTAATTCGCAATTTGGACGAATTTCAACGTAGGCGTCAATGGTACCCGGGCGCCCGGCGTACGCGTGTTCAATAATATTTGAACAGGCTTCATCCATCACAAGCTCGATTCTGTCGCGCTGTTGCGGCGCAAACCCCGCATCTTCCGCTGCCAGTGCCGCAAAATGCGTTAGCGTCGACAGTTGAATCGGCTTCGCCTCAACTACGAGGTGTCTTATCATAATTGACAATTCGTCCGACACCTTAACTAAACGAGTCAACGGCACTGACAACATCTGCAAACGATTCAAACAACGAATTGAATCCGACCAAACCCATCGTGTCCAGCACCCGGCTGCTTACGGATGCCAGCACGAGATTGCCTGACGAACGTTTGCATTCTTTAAGCGCACTAACCATGGATCGGAGCGCTCCGGAATTTATGTACTCGGTCTCCGCAAGATTCAATATAATCTTCCGTCTATTTCGCTCAATCAGTCCACGCAACTCATTTTCAAACTCGTGCACGGCTTCGCCATCTATTCTGCCGGTAATAGTAACGAGCTCCACATGTTTCAGCGACCGTACTGTTATCTGCATACAAAACATTCTATCATCGGGACGTCCGCATTGCGAGGTATTATCGATGGAAATTGGCCACGATGAGAGCAAAATTCCCTGCAATCCTGGCGTTGGCCATCGTATGTGCTATCGTCCCGGCCATTCGTACTGGCTGGCCTACGCTCGTCTCATTGCATTCATCGCGGTTGGCATTTCTTGACGTGCACAAAAACGCCGAGACTATCTCTATTGTGGACAACCCGGGCATGGCCCCTACACGTCTGACCGGCGGTGAGCAGGAAGAAATTCTCGACTTTGCTTTTTCCACTGATGGGCAGATGCTGGCCCTCGAAACGGCGCCCGGAAGCAGATCGTCATTAAAGGTGTATAGCGTCCGTAACGACCAGCTAACTTCCGAAATTGACGTACCCGGTTGTGAATCAGACATTTGTAGCGCGCCATCATGGGACTGGAACCACCAGCACTTGTCGTATCAAAGACGACCACACCTTTTTGAAGATCAAATCTCAACGTGGTCGTTTTCATTTCCTTACGGAACACCCGAGGCGCTGCTCGGAGACCCGCACAACGGATTGCGCGCCGCGGTGTGGTCCCCGGTGGGGAACAAACTGGCCGCGTTTGACGCTGAACGCGGCCAGATAATTGTGATTGATTTTGATTCAAACACTCGAACAGTTATTCCATCCAAATCAGGTGAGTCCCTGTCTTGGTCAGCTGATGGCAAAAAACTCGCTTGTGTCCTACTCAATTTTGCTTCCGAAATCGGACTCTATCAGTTGGCAGTGGCAAATCTCGAAACAGGCATCGTGGCGCCAATCACCGATCCCACTCCAAATGATCCGGGATCCGTTGTCTGGGGACCATCCGGAAACATAGCTTTTTCCCAGCTTGGCAGTGGTTCAAATGAAGGTGAAACCGGCCGACAAATTTGGTTGGCCAATGAGATTGCTCACACGGTACGCCAAGTCACCCACGCCACCGGCTTTACATTTGGTGGCCTCGTATGGTCCAATTCGCCTGGTCAAATCCTGGCAGTGCGGAACAAACTAGGTGGCATTCCATCGCCACCGTCTATTTGGTCCGTTGAAATAACAGCCGGTTCCGGCCAACTGGTTGCCGAAATGGCAACCCTCCCTGCAATTGTGCCGCGGTAACTTGATCCAGCCACCGCTACGGTGTTGCGCAATCAGTATCCAGCTGGGCCAACGCTGCAGTTTGCGCACTGTCAAGTATGTCAGCTGTCGTGCGCGAAACGTCTTCCAGTCCACGCAGCGCGGCCGCGAGCGGCTCTGATGTGCAGGGGATGCCGCTCAGGAGTGGCATTGCCACGGCATTGGTGCCAACCATCTGCCAAACAGGGGCGATTGCACCTGCAACACCTGGAAAGATGGATTCTGCACCCGCAATTGCACTTCTGCGGGCCGGCACGTCACCGGTAGCGAGTGACCATTTGGAGGACACGGATGCAGATAGCATCCAACTAATAAACTTCCAGGCCATTGTCTGGCTCCGACGATCACCTCTCGCTATCGACCACAGAGGCGCCGCGAATTGAACTTGCAAATTCGCCTGCTCTTTGCTCGATCCCGAAACTCTATTTGGCAGGTTGCCAAGACCAATTTCAAAATTATCGCGGTCCTTTACCGCCGCCTTATAGACGGGTATTCTGTCGCTCCAATCAAAGGCGTACAACGACCGAGCTGATGCAAAATCATCCACAAGCGTAGCTGCGTCGGCACCCGTATAGGCTTGTCCATTTGACAGCAACATACGCAGCCGGTCGACCGCCGTGCGACCAAATTCCGAATTTAGCTGATATTCACCCGACGCTGACACAAGCTTTGCAGCGCCCGTCAACAACCAATCAGTTAGCGTTGTTGCCGAGGATTCGAGCTGCATGCACGTTAATCCACGAGACGGATCGCTAACGCGGGCGCATGTTGTTCCAAACGTTTCCCAATCGTCCGGTGCCTGTGATAATTTTAGATTTAATGAGCGAAGCAAATCAAGGTTATATAGCATGATTCGACCCAGCCCACCCTGCGGCATTCCAAAAGTCAATCCTTGAGGCGTGCGCCCTGCTGCGAGCACAAACGGAAAAAAATCTTTAAGGTCGGTTGCGCTGAAGGCCGATGCCTGATCTCCGCCACCATCAGCCATAAAGGTGTCCAGGGGAACAATTATTGTGCCTTTTGCATACACTGCAGCCTGTGAGTTGGATATCAACATAAGGGACGGTAATGCCCCTCGGGCCGAACCTTCAAGCACGCGTTTGTGATATGTGTCTACAGGGATATGCTCCGGGATTACGAGAAATCCATGACCCGTAACATTCCATTGATCAATCAAGTCCAATAAGATGCGCTCTCGCACTCCGTTTGTTGAGTACCACAATACGATCGATGAGCGCGCGGGGCTGTCAAGATTTGAATATCCACAACTTGAAAGCAAGCTGGCGACAATCACTATTATTGCTGTTATTGTCCGGGGAATGCACGTGGCGCGACTAAGGTTCATTGTTCCTCCCTGACAAGTTCGGCTTTCACACTACGATGTAATCGCGTTGCACTGCTATGATTTTCGAATATTCTCCTGAGTTTCGAAAGCTTCCCACCGGAGTTATTGGTTCGTGCGAACAAATCAAAGTTGCCCCGTGCATTTGCGCCCATCCCTGCCACGCTCGCTTGGATTCAATCGTGCGCATGGGTAGCACATCATAGGCTGTGACCCAGGGTAGGCGCTCAAACTGAATCATATAGGTGGCGAGTTCACCCAGAATTAGAACCGGCGGTTCGTCTTGTCCGAACGCCTGACCGGCAACAATTAATGACTGGTGACCCGCCGTGTGGCCTGGGGTAAGAACTACCTGCACGTTTTGTGTAAGGTGGCAGGGACCATCCAGTAGCGTTAGGACACCTGCCTGTGACAAAGGAACAAAATTGTCCGCAAAGTAAGTATTTCGAGTTCGTTCATTCGTCGCCACCGCATCTTCATATTCGGTACGCTGAACAAAATATTTTGCATTGGGATAAGTTGGAACCAGTGCCGACGTTTGTATTTCATTACTTTGTGCCGGCCCATTTTTTCTAGTACACCAACCCGAGTGATCACCGTGGAGATGAGTCAATACAACCATGCCAATATCCTCGGGTGTCAATCCAAGTTGGGCCAACTGTTCAAGTTGGGTTGTTCTATGACTCTCAAACTCGAACAACGAGTCGTATTTGTCGCCGCAACCGCAATCCACGAGGATGTGTATGCCGTCGACAAATATCAATGGCGTCCATAACACTTGAGGCAGGCGACCTTTTTCATCAGCGGCCATGACCTTGCTCCACTTTGACCGCGGCACAAGCCCAAACGCGCCACCTGAATCTGACAAGAGTGTGCCGTCCGAAAGTAGCCTGATTGAATTCATCCTCGCTCACTTCGCTCGCCGGCCGACAGCTTTGACCGAAGCCTTAATCTTTTTTGTTCTTGGTGCCGGTTTGACTTTCGCGGATTTTATGGGTCCTACGAGGGCGTGTTTCAACACATCCTTCATTTCCGAAACCTTGATCAGATTCATCACTCGAATGACCTGCCTTGGCACTTCCTCCAAATCCTTTTCATTCTTTTTTGGAAGGATGAATGTCCTGATCCCGGCACGATATGCGGCAAGCAGCTTATCACGTAGCCCGCCAATGGGCAACACATGCCCACGCAAGGTTATTTCACCAGTCATCGCCACATCCCGCCTAACTGCCGTCTTGGTTAGGGCACTGACAAGTGCTGTCGCCATCGTTATACCTGCGGAAGGGCCGTCCTTGGGAACGGCGCTCTCAGCGGCGTGAATGTGTATGTCATTCTTTTCAAACACCTTCGGCAAAATGCCATAGTTTGCCACCTCCGCGCGCGCGTAACTCAAGGCAGTTTGCGCACTTTCTTGCATGACCTCACCCAAGGATCCCGTAAGGGTCAAAACGCCCTTGCCTGCAATCAAGCGGACCTCAATTGCCAGCAGGTCGCCGCCGGCCTCGCTCCATGTAACGCCATTCACCACTCCAACTTGATCTTGCGCTTCCATCATGCCAAAATCAAATTGCGGCGGGCCCAGGAATTTGTGCAACTGCGACGCGACGGGGCGCTTTGCGTGCGATTTATGTTCGGCAACGCGGCGGGCAGTTTTGCGAGCTACTTGGGCAATTTCTCGATCCAAGTTACGCACGCCCGCTTCGTACGTGTAAAAGCGAATGATGTGCCGCAGGGCTTCGTCTGTCAAGCTCAGATCAGTCGCAACAATTCCGTTCTGATCAAGCTGACGCGGCACCAGATATCGCCGCGCAATCTGCAGTTTCTCCTCTTCAGTGTATCCAGGAAACTCAATAACCTCCATCCGATCAACAAGCGCTGACGGCAGGTTAAAAAGGGAGTTCGCGGTGGTTACCCACATGACTTTGCTTAAATCGTACGCGATGTCCAAATAGTGATCTTCAAATTCTGAATTCTGCTCCGGGTCAAGTACTTCAAGCAGCGCAGAGGCGGGATCTCCGCGAAAATCCTCGCCGAGCTTGTCAATCTCATCCAGTACAAACAGCGGATTTATGGTGCCACCACGCTTAATAGTCTGCAGTATTCGTCCTGGCAGTGCGCCAACATATGTCCGTCGGTGTCCGCGAATTTCGGCCTCGTCTCGCACGCCGCCCAAACTCATGCGCACAAACTTTCTACCCAAGCAATCTGCAATTGCCCGAGCTAATGAAGTCTTTCCAGTCCCTGGCGGGCCTACAAAACAAAGGATCGGGCTGCGCAATCGTTCGCCGGCCAGTTTTCTCACCGCAATATATTCGAGAATGCGATCCTTAATCTTCTCAAGTCCAAAATGGCGCTCGTTTAAAACCTGGGCAGCATGACTCACGTCCAGGTGGTCCATTGTTTGCTCTGTCCACGGCAAATCCAGCAGCCACTCAATATAAGAGCGGCTGATCCCAACCTCGGGCGTCATCATGCTGTTCATGCGGCTCAACCGTGATATTTCATCTTCAACTCTGGCCGCTATTACATTTGGAAGGTTCTTTTTACGAGCACGCTCGCGGAGGGCCGTGACACTTTGCGCATCGGTTTCAGACTCACCCAGCTCTGTTTGAATGGCCCTCATTTGCTCTCTGAGGAACATTTCACGCTGACCCTTGTCCATCTCGCTTTGGACCTGCTCGTGAATCTTATCCTCCAGCTCCAGCACCTCCCGTTGCTTGCCAAGAATGATCGTAAGCTTTCTCAACCGCGCCACCGGATCAACCAATTCAAGTAGCTCCTGACGGGCGGCAACTGACAGCTCAATTGTTTGCGCTACGTAATCCGCAAGGTCACGTGGAGATTCAGCATTTGATGCATACACCAAACTTTCTTCGGGCAGTCGATCATCCAATTGAACAACCTGGTCGAATAGTGCAAGCACGGCTCGCCCGACAGCCTCAAGCGCGGCGGTCGACTTGCCAGACCCCTCTTCTGACAATTTCTGAAACCGTCCCACCAGAAATGGCGTGGCCTGTAACCATTCCACAAGTCGCACACGAGACCGACCCTGGACCAGCACGCTCGCAGTGCCATCCGGCATGCGCAATGGCCGTCCGATACTTACGAGAGTCCCTATGCCATACAAATCGCTGGGCTTTGCTTCACTCAGAGTCGGATCCTTCTGAGTCAACGTAACAAGAAACGCGGTGGCCGATTCAATCGCGCGCATGCTCCGCTCTCTTCCAATATTGAGCGGCACCATGGAGTTCGGAAACACAACCGTGTCTACCAGGGGCAACACCGGACACTCAAATTCGGCGGGCAGGTCCGGCAAAGCTGGAACCATGGCCATATTAGTTGACTGGTGTGGAGCGTCTGAATAACCGGATGACATCATAAGCGAGCGGAATTCAGACTTGGCGGGAGACGGTAGGTGTGCAGACATCGATGTAAGAAGTATCATAGCGTATCGATGCAACGACACGCGTACGAAGAACTTGCTTATTATCGTTTTGAGTCCTTAGCCAGTTGTGATGACCTCGCCCACGGAGTGTTTACGCGGCGCGGAGGCGTAAGCACAGGCGTATGGTCCTCCCTTAATCTAAGCAGGTCAACAGGTGATCACGCCATCGCGGTTGGCGAAAACCGGGCGCGGATGTATGCCGCACTTGGAACTTCGGCCCATCAAAGCATAACGAGTTGGTTGGTCCATGGCAATATAGTGCGCACGATCGAGCGTGCTACGCTGGCGGAACCAAACTGTGACGATGTACATGCCGACGGCATGGTCACAAACGTCCCCGGCATTACGCTCACAATGCGTTATGCTGATTGTGTTCCAATACTATTTTATGACCCTGTGACACACACTATAGGACTTGCACACGCTGGTTGGCACGGGATCGTCCGTGGAATTATTCCTGCCACTATCGCAAAAATGGGATCGGAGTTTGGTTGCCATCCGTCCGATATTCGAGCCTGTGTTGGACCATCGATCGGTCCCGGGAAGTTTGAAGTTGGCGAGGAGGTGGCTGCACAAATTCAACACGCTGTTGCTGATTCAATTATCGTGCGACCGCCAACATCAAATTTGGTCGCGGAGCCGAAACCAAAGGTCAACCTATGGCTGGCTGCCACTTCTCAAATTTTCGAGTCCGGGCTAAAACACATAGAGTGTTCCAACATATGTACTGCTTCGAACTTGGACGAATGGTTCAGTCATCGGGCTGAACGCGGGGCTACGGGTCGTTTTGGCATTGGAATAAGGTTGTCATAACTAAAGGTTGGGAGTAGAATCACCAAAATCGTAGAAAACTATGTCAAGATCTACACGGTCAGGCTCCACGAATATTGTTCGTTCGCGAATGTCAGCGGCACTCTGCGTCGTTATTGCATCATTGACAATAAACGTGGCACCGCAGTTCGCGCTGTCGGCACAAGCGTCGTCGGTCGGCACTCCTGTCGGTACCGAATTGCAGGTGCTAAGTGATGTCGTCATTGGCGTCAATGGTCTAAATGTTCGCTCAAGTGCGGGTCTTTCGGGCAAGATTATCGGAAAGCTGGCACTCGGATCCCGGGTCACTCCTTCCGGTAAAAGCGCGGATGGCAAGTGGTGGCAAATAGATTTTGATGGTCAGGCTGCATTTATCTTTGCGGCTTACACGAGGTCGGTAGGCTCGCCTACAACGCCAACACCAACAGGTGCCATATCCGTACGCGTAACAAGTAGCACGTTGAATATTCGCTCAGGACCCGGCACTAGCTATGCAATCGTCGGGCGATTCAAATTAGGCGATATTGTGCAATCAAATGGCCGCCGTGGTGCTTGGCTGCTGATTTCGTACAACGGCAAGGCCGCTTATATTTATGCCCCGTTCACGACTAGGTCAACCGGGTCTCCTGTAACGCAACCGCCTCCCGTATCTGTTGCTCCAGCCCCCTCGAGTGGCGGACAGAGCTTTCCCCCACCCTCGACCACAGGTTGGAATTTTGAGCTGGGAGGTCACTTCCTCACATTTGATAATCTGAGCACGATGCACGATGTTGGAATGACATGGGCCAAAACACAAGTCGTTTTCGACCAGTGGGCGCCTGACATCAAGGGTCAGATTAATACAGCCCATGCAAATGGTTTTAAGCTGTTGGTTGGTGCAGTTGGTAATCGGGCGCTAGCCGCGGACAGCAACTACCAGAAACAGTTTGCACAACAGTTGGCCAGTCTTGCATCCCAGGGAGCCGATGCCATTGAGGTTTGGAATGAACCAAATTTGGACCGTGAATACGGCGGGTCAGGGACAGGCAAGGTCAGCCCGGAAAGTTATACCAATTTGCTTCGAACATCCTATAGCTACATAAAGGGTGCCAGGCGTTCAACCCTCGTCATTGCAGCGGCAACAGCGCCAACCGGATATTTCGGTGGTGGATGCTCCAACGTCGGCTGCGACGATGAACCATTTCTGACCCGCATGGCTCGGGCAGGTGCGGCCAACTATATGGACTGCGTTGGCGCCCACCACAACGGCACAATGGTTGGACCTGACACGACAAGTGGGGCTCCAGTTGGAAGCTCGGACCATCATCAGTGGTATTTCCAGGGCACGCTCGCTGTGGTATCGGGCGCCTTTGGTGGCCGTGTGCCCATATGCTGGACTGAGCTCGGCTACGTTACCGGGGAGGGCATCGGCTCCCTGCCAGCAGGGTTTGGCTGGGGAAGCAATATCACCCTAGCAAACCAGGCAGCCTGGCTTGGCCGTGCTGCGGTGCTTTCTCGCAATAGTGGCCGCGTACGTTTCATGGTCGTTTGGAACGTAAATGCCCGACAGTTTGATAGCGATCCTCAGGCGGGATTTTCGATTGTCCGACCTGACGGTAGCTGCCCTTCATGCGCTTCTTTGAAAAGCGCAATGGGCCGCTAGCTGCCAAGTGGAGATGCCGGGAATCGAACCCGGGTCCGAAGCAAGCTTGCCGCGAATGACTACGAGCGTAGCTGATGTTTGAATTTCGCGCCCGGCAGCTCCACCAGCAAAGTAAGCCGAACACTATTCAATAGAATGGCTGTCAGCCGATGCTTGCCCACCCATTGAAATGATGGCGCATCCACAGGCATTATTACATCGCGTCACATCCCCACCTGTGCGAGGGACATGCCGACGCCTGCGATTAATCGCAGGACGCTATTGGTCTCCGCAATTACGCGGCGACGGGAACAGCGTTCCAGTTGACGTTTGCACTTACGTGCTTTGCACTTTTTATACGAGAGTCGCTTCTCGGCTCGCCACGCGCAGTAGAACTTCTCCGTCGAAGCCTGTACATCCCCGTGTGAATTTCTATTATACCGGTCTGAGCTTTACCAACAGGTGCCAGGTCCCGCGTTGCACGACCGTGCCCTCCTGATTCCCAAGTGAAACTTTGAACGAAACCTTGCCGAGACCCAGTCGTGTAACGGCCTTTGTTTCAAGCACCTCGACCGTCAGCTTGACAGTATCACCAATAAAGATTGGTGCGGTAAATTCCCAGTCCAGACCGCGAAAGGCTTCGACGGTCTCACGCATAAACCCCAGTTGAAAGGCCAGCCCACTGGCAATGCTCAATCCAAGCAAACCATGCGCGATCCGTTTGCCAAATCGATTTCCGGGATAGTGCTCGTTCGTATGGATTTCGTTATAGTCGCCCGAAATGCCGGCAAAGGCTACGATATCAGCCTCCGTCACAGTTCTGCCCGATGTCGTGGTCGTTTGGCCAGTTTCATAATCTTCAAAAAATAAACCGTGCGGATTTGAAAGTTTCATGATGTCTTTTAGGAGTGCTACTTCAGTGTGATTAACCGAAATAAGTGAAAGCTTAACGGCTATTTTCGAAGGACCACCACCATACGCTGGCTGTTCTCACTATTATCTAAACGTGGCGGTGGTATGACCATGTTTCCAAGAAACCACGTTTTTGAAAACGCTTCACTCAGGTCAATTAAAGCTCGTAACTCCTGTGCCTGATACCACCGGTGTGGATATTTGCTTTCGACTACGCGCGACGGTTTGCCATCTTCGTGAATGTCCAGGCGAGTTGTTACCGTCCAAATCTGATCAACCCAGTCATAGTGGTCATCGGCGGCGCCAAACAGAACATCCACGTCTATCGGCGGAATATTGCCAAATGTGGGATTCTCTGTTGATTTGCTCCGCCACGAATTTGGCAGACTGTCACGCCAAATCGTGTCAGGATGCGCCATTTCAATTACAAAAATTCCGCCGGATGCAAGGTTACTGCTGACTGCCCGAAGGTGGTTGACAACGCTTTCGTTTGTTGTAAGGTGACTTAAGCTCTCCATCAGGTTGGCAGCCAATGACACGGGCTCGTCAAGTGTAAAGTCACACATGTCTCCGGCGTGCCAACTTACGGGCCGATTTGTCGGTACCTCAATCGACCGGGCGTACTCCAACATTTCCGGGCTCAGGTCCAAGCCGACTGCACGCCAACCCCTGCCGGCAAACTCCTGCGCGTGACGCCCGGGACCGCAAGCCAATTCCAGAAAAGATTGCCGGTTACCCGGTGAGAGTCCACCCCGCGGTGAGTCTACCGCGCCATAAGTCTGCAAGCAATAGTCGAGAAAATTACATTCATCAACAAAATTACGATCACTAAAGGCGATGTCATATGCTTGCGCGTTGCTGTAAAACTCAGGCGAACTCATGAAACGATTTTAACGTGGTCGCTCACCGAGTTTGACCTTGACTTCCACCTGCGCGCCATCCCGCAACACCGACAATGTGACCGTATCATCCGGTTTGTGCGTTGCTGAGAGCAGCGAAATCAATTCGTCGCTATCTTTAACCGCACGGCCATCCATGGCTGTAATGACGTCGCCTAGCACAGAAATGCTCTTTCCATCACGTGAAACCTGTGAGCCCCGTAGACCGGCTCGGTCCCCGGGACCATTCCGCACCACACTACTTACAAGCACACCGCGCTGAACACTCAGCTTGTATTGTGTGGCGACCGCATTGTTTATCGGCTGCATTTGAATGCCAAGATACGGATAACTAACCTTGCCGTCGGCTATTAACTGTTGTGAAACGCGCTTGACCGTATTGACCGGTACAGCAAATCCTATGCCGCTATTACTGGCACCGCCCGCACCCGTGTTGTCCGTACGAATCGCCGTGTTAACTCCAATCACGCGTCCTCGGCTGTCAAATAGCGGTCCGCCCGAGTTTCCAGGGTTGATGGCTGCATCAGTCTGAATTACGTCCGGGTTGCTGAAAAAGCCTGCATTGGCGCTCGTGTCTGTTTCTCCTCGTTCCGGAAGGTTCCGCCCGACAGCGCTGACGATACCACTCGTCATCGTGCCCTTGAGCCCGTACGGATTGCCGATTGCGATCACTTTCTGGCCGGTCTGAACAATCGAACTATCACCCAGCTCAACCACAACAAGCTTGTCTGCGGGATAGTCCACCTTGATAACCGCCAGGTCCGCGTAGGGATCTCGACCGACTAAATCTGCCGGGACAACTGTTCCGTCAGAAAACGTTACGTCCAACTGTTCTGCACCGGCGACCACGTGATTGTTTGTGACAATGTATCCCCGCTTGTCAATAACAAACCCGCTTCCGCTGCTTACGGGCCTACCCCCCACCTCATTGGCGATATAGACAACAGCGGGATTCACGCGCTGATACAAGTTGACCAACACCTTTTCTTCACCGTCCAATTGCGTCCGGTCGCCAGCGGGAACTGCCGTTGGCAGGGCATCAGCGCGCGAAGTCGACGCGTTTGTGGTTTCGCCAACCGCCAACACAGGCCTCGGCGTGCGCGCAACTGAGGTTGGTTCCTTGCCCGTGACCTGTGTGGCTGTAACGGTAGGTTGTATCCCGCTCGCTTGTTCTACCGCAGCATTCACCGTTGCCAGTGGCTTTGAAAGTTCATCCGGCATTTTTAGGCGCAGGCCACATCCACTGAGTGCTATTACGGAACAAATAAGGATCCCGCTGAGCAGGCGGTTTGCGTTTCTTTGATTGTGCATGGTATTCAGCTATTTGACAGCAGTGACGAACTTATAATTGGAAAGCCTTGGTAGTTTGTTTGTCGAGGCTGTATTCTGCCTTAATTCGCCATGAACGAACCGCAACGGTTGCAAGATTCCACCAGACCGCCTGCATACGCACCTGCGATATCACAATCCGATGCGCTCGAACAACACGATCCCTGGAGGTCAGTCTGGAATTTCGTGACGGCCGATATGGTTGTGGTTTTTCTTCTTACCATTATAGGAATCGGATTGACCGTTTCACTCGTTCTGCCTCAAACTCCAATAGACGGATCAAATGACCCAATCGCATTTAGCCAATGGCAGGCGGGCGCACATGAAGCTTCGGGCCGCTCCTATTTCATACTTTCAAATTTGGGTCTATTCGATGTGCTGAACACACCCATCCTTCGTGTTGCCACGTGGCTGGCTCTTGCCATGGTGGCGTTGAGAATCTTGGATAGGTGGAACCAATGGCGCCGCCCAATATATGACATGGCGCGGCTGTCGGATGGTAGCCGAATAAGTGTCGATGATCAAGCTTTGCCCTGGGATGAAATAAGGAGACGTGCCATTAAACGCGGCCTCGGGATGCGAGTGGAGGATGCCGATCGCTGGGTCGCGTTTGGCAGCTCAACGTCCTCCCATGCTTCGACGATTTTCATGCACACCGCAACTTTACTGGGCTTGCTCGGCGTGCTGCTAAATATGATTCTGGGCTGGAGTGATCCACGGACTCAAGTGTCACCCGGGGGAACAGCCCTGGTTGCCAATCAGCTCCCAATTCAATTGACAGGTGCCGATCCCACAATTGGCGCTGTCAAAGTTAGTATCAACGGGGGTAATCGATCACTTTCAATCGGTGCGCCTTTGCAAGTTGGCCCTGACGGAGTGGCGCTCGCAGCCACGGAATTTACGCCAATCATTCGCGTCAGAGCATTTGGCGCGGATCGGAAACCGCTGGGCGGAACAGTGAGCAATTATGCCAAACCGGAATCAGAAATCGTTCTGACGTTTCGCACGGGCGAATCCGAACATGCGATCAAGTTTGCATCGGAAGGCTTGGTCACCGTGTTTTCGATTTCGGACAATCGCGTCCGCGCGTTTGCGGTTTCAAGTGGCCGGTTGGTTAGCGAAGCACAGATTGCGCCCCTGATAAATTTTGGCCAAACCGAACTCAACGTGGAATTGCAGAGTGGAGCTATCATTTCTGCTGCCTATTGGCCGGGCACGCCGTTGGTCATTGTGGGAGCAGCACTTTCCCTCTTGGGAGCGATCGCTGTCACACTATATCCGCGACAGCAAATCTTGGTGCGCAGGAACGATGGTGGTTGGACGGAATTCTACGCAATCGGCCGTCGCGCCAAGGAAGCCGTGCGACAGTTGTCCACAGTTGCGACACTTCTGGTGCACAACGCTTAATACGATGACCCGTTGAACCGATTGATGGTGTCCAAAAAGGCGGGCCGGCCACCGAAGACAGACGTTCTTATCCCTAAAAACGTGATCATGAGCGTGGCTTGTGGCATTGTTTTTGCTGCGTTTGTGCTGCGTGTTTGGCGCCTGCAGTTCCCCCAACTGTCAGGTGACGAAGGGTTTACATATCTTTTGGCATCCCTGTCCTATTTCGATTTGGCGACGACGATCATACGTATTGGTGAACCGCAACCGGTGGCCAGTTTCTTTCTCGAAAAGTTGTGGTTGCATCTAGGTGGCAACACTGAGTTTGCATTACGCATGCTCAATGTTGAATTCGGAACATTGGCGGTTGCACTTATATGGCGGCTTATGAAGAGCACGACGCGGTTGACCACGGCGTCACCACGTGACATGTCAACCATCATCGCAGCGAGCTTCGCGTCAATTTTGTTTGCCATCAGCCAACTGGCTCTGGAACACAGCCGTGAGTACCGAACATATGCAATCCTCCTTGCATTCTCCGCGGCCATTCTGATTTGTACTATTGAATTCCTTCGATTTCCAACCTCCAAAATGGGAGCCGCATATGTTGTGATGGCTTGGTTCGCACTTCAATCGCACTATGTCGCCGGAATCAGCATTGCGGCCATCAACCTTGTGGTGCTTGGCTCGTGGATCGCGACTTGGAAATCTCGCCGTCCAAAGTTGGCTTTGGTCCGCTACTGGTCCGTCCTTCAAGTCATTGTTCTTTGCCTGACAGTACCGTGGCTCCTCCTCGCGCGGGGAACCGCCTCTTCGTATCCTGGTACTGGTGGCGGCGAGTTGGCGTTTCCAACGGTGTTTCTGGATGCCCTTAGTTTGATTTCGTCGGGAGGTTTCACTGGCATGCTTGCGCCTTTGTCAATGTCTTTGATTGCGCTCTTCATTATTATTGGTGGGTTTGTTTTGATTAGCCATAGTTCAACAAGAACGCCAGCACTTGTCCTATTGGCCGGAGCGATAGGTCCGCTCATCACTATATGGGCCATTAGCTGGGTAAAACCAATTTACCATCCACGATACTTAATTGCGGCAATGCCCGCCCTGTCGATATTGGCTGGCAGCGCCATGCTTACGGTGTGCAGAATGCGCTTGCCAGGCAAATTGGTGACCATTTTTTGCGCAATGCTGTATCTAGGCGTGGTGCTGGCAGGAAGTTTGGCTTATCTTGGTACGTTATCCACCTCAAATGGCTGGCAACCGCTCATAAGCGCGTTTCAGGAAGGGTCTCGTGATATTCCACAGTCCTTTGTGCGGGTTGCTGTCAACATGCCCGACCCGGCCTTTCTTTACTACTACAAACGAAACGCCTTGCCTGGAGCAAACGAAAATAGTCTTACGTTGCCGCAAGACGCTGCCGATGAGCAATCGGTCACTCAAAGCTTCGATAAGTTTTCTGAAGACCGCGTTCGACGCGTACTGGTACACGTCGCAAACCACGGCTGGTGGGATTTGCGTGGCTATGCAGCTGAGCCCGATTCGCGTTCCTACAAAAAGGTGGGCGTGCATAACTTGGTGGACGGCCGCATCGATATTTACGAACGTGCCTTTGGTGACAGGGGATCATCTATCAACGAGGTGTTTGCAAATGACGTCCGATTAGTTTCTGCTGAAATATTGACCGACACTCTGAAAACTGCAGTAGCCGTGGACCTTCAATTCAATTCACCGATAACAATATATGCGGACCACACAAAATACTTTCTCCATCTGGTTCCGGCGCTGCATCCTGAAAAAGTAGCGCTTCAACTGGATGATGTCTTTGCAATCCCCGCCCAAAACGCCGTGGGCAAAACGATTGGCATTCCACTGCCAGCCAATCTTGCAGCCGGTACGTACGAGCTCTGGTTTGGACTTTATGACGATTCATTGGTGTCACTGCCTAGAATTCTCACGGCCAATGGCCGTGATCATGTGGTGATCGGGTCAGTTACAGTAGGACGGTAATGAAGGCTTGGAATTTCGATCCGACGTCTTGGCACCCGATTGCCATCGCTCGCAGATGCCTAGATCAAACATGGCCGTTCCTGTCCATGATGACGCTTTGGATATTTTTTTTCTGGCGCATCCTAACGCCCAACCTTAATGATCGCCTCACGTTCCTGCTCAACGGCGACTTCACCCTGCAATTTTTGGCCTATCGTCAACTCGGATTCCACCAGCTGGCTCAAGGACTTATGCCTTTTGTAGAGGAATGTATTTATAGCGGGCATCCGTTCCTGGCCGACCCTCAATCCCAAATTCTGTATCCACCGGTACTTGCCATCATGACGTTGGGTCGAATCCTGCACTGGGTGGAGTATCCGTTGCGGGCACTTGAATGGGAGGTCATGGTGCATGTGTTATTTTCGGGCATCTCCCTCTTTGCGTTCCTCCGTCGCGCATTCAACCTAGGGAAGCCGTCAGCACTTTTTGGCGCATGTGGGTTTATGTTCGGCGGATTTATCAATGGTTACGCAACCCTCCAAACCGGGATTTTAGAGACTGCAGCCTGGCTTCCGATGCTCTTGCTGGCCCTGCACGGGCTTGCAACAACGAAGCGCTGGTTCCCCGCCGCCTGCGCAACCGGGCTCATTCTGGCGTGTGCGTTTCTGGCTGGACACCCTCAGACATTGCTCTTTGAACTCTACGTTGGTGGTGCGGCATTTGTATTTTGGACGTTTGGGCTTTCATCCAAACCAACCGGGTTGCGCCTGCCTGTGACAAAAATCATCATTGCGGGCTTGCTCACAATTGGCCTGAGTGCACCTCAATTGATCCCCGAGTTGGCATTTGCCCAGGCATCTACAAGGGCGGCCATAAGCTATGCTGAGGCGTCGAACGGTTTCCAATTGTCAGACTTGTGGATGTTCCTGCTTAATGACAACTTCACATTTTGGCAACCCCTCTACGTTGGTATCGCCACGCTTACGTTGGCAGTCATCGGCGTGTCACTGCGCTGGCGACATGTTTGGCTATGGGTCGCAATTGGCGGGATAGCCCTACTACTATCATATGGTGCGAACGCAATTTTCTACGATGTCGCGTTTTGGGTGGCGCCAGGCTTTGCGCAATTTCGAAGCCAGGAACGCGCGGCATTTATCATCTCGTTCGCACTGTGCATTGTCGCTGCCGTTGGTCTCGATGCGGTGGTTCAACCCCTGTCGGAAAGATCCCGCGAACTGTGCCGTGCTTTCGGCCTGCGCCTGCTCGAATGGAGCGTCGTCGTTTTGGCCGGCACAATTGCCATGCGCATATATCTTG
Organism: Chloroflexota bacterium; assembly: GCA_025354985.1. Classification (GTDB taxonomy): domain Bacteria; phylum Chloroflexota; class Anaerolineae; order J036; family Brachytrichaceae; genus AQU-03. The sequence goes on along the minus strand of JANXLU010000007.1, from coordinate 25,455 downwards.
CGGCAACTCATGCCGATTTGCTTCAACTCGCCAATCGACTCGCAATACTTTTTATGGGAATGGCCCTTTGTGGTGGGTTGCTACTGTGGCGCGGTCACAAACAGGGCTTGCCTGCAGGATGGACCGTGCTTATCCTGGTAGTGCTTTTGGGAGACCTTTTCTCTGTTACTCGTTTGACCATCACACAACCATTTGCGAACCCATTCCCACACCAGGCCTTGCTGGATGTCATTTCGGATAAATCTGCAAGGATCAATAACCAAAACGCGCTTGACCTGAATGTGGCGTGCGTTAATGGTTACCGTGAGGTTGGAGGAGGCTCACCAATCAGCCTAAAAACGTATGCGACATTTCTCGCACGTGCCCCGGAGGACGTTTTGACAAAAGTACTTAACGTTCGACATACACTCACTTGGCGCCAGAACATGACGACACCTGAAGGTCGGGCCATACCCTACAAGCAACTTTCTGCCGACGATCCTGACAAGCCCTCGCGCCGAACATATGAGCTGCTGTGGCAACCGGACATGGTAGGCGAAGCCTGGATCGTGCCCGAAGTTACCTCTGTAGGGTCGGAGGACGCGCTGTATGACGCGCTGCGATCCGAAAAATTCGACCCGTTTGGTGAGGCATTTACATACGGCGCGTTGACCATAAATGCCGCAGCCACGCGGACAATAGCAACCAAGTATCAAGCTGGTGTTGAAGGCACAAGCGCTGGATACTTAAAGGTCGCAGCATTTTCAAATGCCCCTGCTCTGCTGGTGATTAGTCGAGCATATTACGCGAACTGGATCGCTATCGTAAACGGGGTTGAATTACGTCCCATCTTGACCGACGGCGCCTTGATCGGCGTGCCAATACCTTCCGGTCAAAGCACAATCGAACTTAGCTTTCGCCCAACCGATTTTTATGTCGGCCTGGCAATTCTTGCGTTGACTGTGGTCTGTGCCATGATAGGTCTGGTGGTTTTCCAAAGGTCCCCACCCGTGGGTTCTCCCGATCGCGATACTAAAACAATCGTACCTTGACAATTGAACCAGCTTCCAAGTGATCCACGCCGATCGGGACACACACCATTCCATCTGCGCGCGTCAAAGAAAAAATCAGGTTACTCTTTGCCAGTACCGGCACGCATTGATCGCCATCCAGTTTTACACCGAACCAATGTTCAAGATTTTTTGGTGAAGCCATCGCAACAGATAGCCTGGCCGAAACTTCTGATTCAAGTGGTGGCCGGCTTGCCCCTTGAATTTTCCAAATAATCTTGGTGGCGAACAACCGCGCCGTCACAAGTGCGCTCACAGGATTGCCGGGCAATCCCATAATGGGCTTTCCGCCGCACACGGCAAAGAGAGTTGGCTTTCCCGGTCTAAAAGCGATACCGTGCGCCAATACCCCCGGGTTACCCAGTTTTGCCACTACGTCCGGCGTATGGTCTCTCTCGCTCACGCTGCTACCTGCCATAAATATAAGCATGTCGCACTCAGCGTGTGCAGTCTCTGCAGTTCGCATAAAGGTGCTTGGATCATCGCGCACAATATCGTAGTAGACCGGTATACCGCCGTTAGCCCGCACCAAATTACCAACTGTGTATGAATTAACGTCCCGCACCTGACCGGCCCTTGGCTTTTCTGACGGCGGAATAACCTCGTCACCGCTGGCAATAATCGCAACACGCGGGCGAGCATAAACACTAATGCGCGTAACCCCAAGCGCGGCAAGTCCGCCTATTTCGGCCTCGCGCAAACGGCTGCCCGCAGATATGACTACCGCTCCCGCGAGCACATCCTCACCGATCTCAATAATGTTTTCACCGGGTGTTAATTTTGGGCGCGTCGCACGCAATTGCAGTCCATCGTCTGAAATCCGGCTATCTTCCACCATTAAAATGGCATCAGATCCAACCGGAACGCTGCCGCCGGTATGTATCTTCATTGCTTGGCCGGCACCCAATTGACCGAGCTCCAATTCACCCATCACTGATTCGCCAGCAAGAATCAAGTCGTCTCCAAGGTCCATCGACCTGACTGCAAAGCCGTCGACAGTACTGCGGCGAAATTCCGGCATCGGCACGTCCGCCACGATGTCTTGCGCGATGATGCGGTGAAGCGCATCCAAAGCATCGACTACTTCCAATCTGGTGTAGCTCGATGCGCGTTCCATCGCAGCAAACATACGTGCCATAGCGTCAGCCGGAGTAACAAGGGTAAAAACTCTCATGCTTATAATTTAGCTACAAGCGAACGAATGTTCGCGCAGTTATGTCAAAACATCCCGATCGACCAGTGAGCCCGGAACCCAACTCTGACGAGGACGGGTCGCTTGATCGCGCATTGCGACCGCAAAAGCTTGAAGATGTGATCGGGCAAAACAATGTTCGAGACAATTTACGAATTCTAATTGCCGCTGCCCGAGGGCGGTCTGAGGCACTGGATCACGTCCTGATATATGGTCCTCCAGGATTGGGGAAAACGACATTGTCGCACGTGGTCGCCAATGAAATGGGCTCAAATCTACGCGTTACCAGCGGGCCGGCTATAGAACGCCAGGGTGACCTCGCGACAATTCTGACGAACCTGCGGGCAAACGACATCCTTTTTATCGACGAAATTCATCGTCTAAACCGCGCCGTTGAGGAAATACTTTATCCGGCGATGGAAGACTATGCGCTCGATTTGGTCATAGGCAAGGGTCCCAGTGCCAGAAGCGTTCGCCTCAAGCTCCCTCCAATCACCATTATTGGAGCCACAACGCGCCCCGCCCTGATCACCGGACCCTTGCGAGACCGATTCGGCGCGGTTTATCGCGTTGACTTTTACACGCTGGACGCAATGGAGCAAATTGTTCTACGTGCTGCGCGCATGCTAAATGCGCCAATTGATCCGGATGCAATTACCGAAACGGCCAAGCGTGCCCGTGGCACTCCGCGTATTGCCCTGCGATTGTTGCGGCGCGTGCGCGATTATGCGCAGGTAAAAGGGACGGACAAAGAAAAGCGTATATCGCTCCATCTGGCCGTTCAGGCGCTGACACTTCTGAATGTTGATCCGCTTGGGTTGGATGATCTTGATCGACGCGTGTTAAAGGCGCTAATCGAAAAATATAGCGGTGGTCCGGTCGGGTTGGAGACAATTGCCGCAGGTATCGCCGAAGAAAGCGACACGATAATGGATGTCGTCGAGCCATACCTGTTGCAATTGGGGTTCTTGGATCGAACCCCGCGCGGTCGGGTAGCCACCCAACGTGCCTATGAACATCTCGGTGTCCCATACGCGCCGCGTTCCATCCAGGGTTCACTTTTGTAGATTTAGCGCACGAGCCTACCTATTCCACAGCTATTTAAGTATAGAGGGAGTTCTCGCGAATATAGTCGGCGACGGCACGGGTAACGGTGTACCTTAGCGGTAGACCCTCTTTGGCGCGGCGTTGCAAATCGTGCGAGGCAAGATCAGTCAGGGGCGTATCCACCCACTCTATGCGGGAGCCAATCCCGGGCAACTGTTTTTCCAACTCGCCCAAGTCAGGCTGAAACCTTGGGCGATGCGCCACTGCCACACGTGTCAATGTAAGTAGTTCCCGCGGCCGCTGCCAGTGCGGCAAGTCCATGAGCGTGTCGGCTCCGATGATAAAAGTAAATTCATGGGCCGGATACCTTGCCCTGAGTATCACAAACAAATCAACCGTAAAATGCGGTGGTGGACGGTCAACATCAATCAAACAAATATCGAAATTCAGGTTTCCACCAATCGCCAGTCGCGTCATATTTACGCGGTGCGTTGCGGCCGATACCCGGCTATCATCCTTATGTGGCGGTTGGCCAACGGGTGTAAACCATACGGAATCGGCGCCAAGTTGTGCGCGTGCCTGGTCAGCGATCACAAGATGACCGATATGGGGTGGATCAAAAGTCCCACCCAAAATACCAATTTTCAAGGTTACGCATTATAGAGAATCTGAGTGTATTCGCGTAATCAAAACCGAATTGCAATCCAAACCACGAATAACAAATGAATCAACACACATCTGTACTCTCGCCTGAAGTTTCGCGCGCACTGAGCGCACGCGGTCCGATCGTAGCGCTTGAGTCAACCGTCATCACTCATGGCTTGGCTTATCCACAAAACCTGGCCGTCGCGCGTGGGATGGAGCAATCCATTGCGGCGGCTTCCGCAACTCCGGCAACCATCGCAATTATTGCTGGCCGGGCCTGTGTGGGTCTCGACAGTGCCCAAATGGAGCACCTCGCTTCAACAAAAGGCATTCGAAAGTGCAGCATGCGTGATCTCGGTATCGCCGTTGGCAGGAACTTTGACGGAGGAACAACGGTTGCTGCAACAATGTGGCTTGCCCACAAGGCCGGCATTTCCGTGTTCGCAACCGGTGGCATTGGCGGTGTGCACCGTGGTCATCCATTCGACATCAGCGCCGATCTAACCGAGCTATCTCGAACGCCCGTCACGGTCGTTTGTGCGGGTGCCAAAGCTTTGCTCGACCTCCCGCTTACATTTGAGCACTTGGAAACCTTGGGCGTTCCAATTATTGGGTGGCGCACTGACGAAATTCCGGCTTTTTACAGCCGGAAGAGCGGCTTGTCCACCGACTATTCAGCCGAGTCAGCTGACGAGGTCATTGACATAATTTTGGCTCGTCGGCAATTGGGCTTGCCCGGCGGTGAACTCGTATGCGTACCGGTCCCTGTTGAGCATGAACTTCCGGCCGATACAGCAAACCATGCAATTGAACTTGCACAGCACCAGGCTGATGTCCAAAATATTCACGGGGCAGCCAGTACCCCTTTCATGTTGGCTGAAATTGCACGGCTAACGAACGGCGCAAGCGTGACAGCAAACAGCGCACTGCTCATCCAAAACGCCTCGGTGGCTGCCCAGATCGCGGTTGCCCTTGCTAAACGGTTGCGAGCCGCGCAATCGTAACGTAATGTTCCTGATCCTCGTGGCACTGCTGCGCCGCATATAATCTTTTAGATATGGCTTATTTACCGCTGGATTTAGACTGTGCAAATACAATCCGCTCGTTAACGCTCGATGCCGTCCAAAAGGCCGAAAGCGGTCACCCGGGCATGCCCCTTGGTATGGCCGATGTTGCCTATGTTTTATATCGCAAGTTTATGCGTTTTAATCCGCGTGATCCGGATTGGTTCAACAGGGACAGGTTCATAATCAGCGCCGGTCATGGAAGCCTGCTTTTGTATACCATTCTTCATCTGACCGGATACAAAGATGTGACCATAGAGCAGCTGCAGCGTTTTCGACAGTGGGATAGCCTCACGCCTGGCCACCCGGAAAACACACTTACAAAGGGCGTTGAGGTCACGACTGGTCCATTGGGCGCGGGCACTTCAAACAGTGTAGGCATGGCATTGGCTGAGGCATGGCTGGCCGCCAAATTTAACCGCGATGGCGACAATCTGGTTGACCACTTCACCTACGCAATTGTCAGCGATGGAGACCTACAGGAAGGGGTCAGTCACGAAGCCGCGGGCTTGGCTGGGCACCTGGGTTTAGGCAAGCTCCTTTGGTTCTACGATGACAACAGTATCAGCATTGACGGCCCAACATCGCTCAGCTATAGCGATGATGTGCCTCTCCGTTTCAAAGCCTATGGTTGGCACGTGCAAACAATTGATGGTCACGACATGGTTTCGATAGAGCGAGCGATCAAGCGTGCTCGGAACGTGACCGATAAGCCCAGCATTATTTGCTGCAAAACGATCATTGGCAAGGGTATGCCCACCCGTGCCGGCACTCAGAAGGCGCACAGTGATGCACCAGGCGAAGATGAAGTGCATGGGGCCAAGATCGCATTTGGATTTGATGCCGACCAACACTTTTTTATATCTGACGCCGTATTGCAGGCCTGGCGCAAGATTGGCAAGCGCGCAGCAGGCGCCCAGAAAAAATGGGTTGCGCTTAGGAAGGCTTTTGCAGCCAAAAACCCTGACCTCGCCATGCAATTTAGTGATGCCGTCAGTGGACACCTGCCCGCAGGTTGGGATACCGTACTTCCTAAGTTTGCGACCACTGACAAGCCCATGGCAACACGCGCAGCCAGCGGTGCCGTCATCAATGCGCTCGTGGGCACAGTGCCAACGCTCTTGGGTGGCAGCGCCGATCTGACACCAAGCAACAACACCATGCCGAAGGATGCGGTTAGTCTTAAAAAGGGAGATTTTACGGGTCGCTACATCCGATTTGGCATTCGAGAACACGGAATGGGCGGAATGATGAACGGCATGGCTCTGCATGGCGGCATCATTCCATATGGTGGAACTTTCTTTACATTTAGCGACTACATGCGACCGGCACTCCGACTTGCCGCAATCAGCGAGGCTCATAGTATCTTCGTGTTTACCCATGACAGTATAGGCGTCGGTGAAGACGGACCAACACACCAGCCTGTTGAACAAATGGCTAGTCTGCGCGCGATGCCCCATATGACCGTTATTCGACCGGCCGATGCCAATGAAACTGCTCAAGCCTGGCGCATAGCCATACAACATCGTCATGGCCCGGTGGCGCTGTTGCTCTCACGACAGGCCCTTCCCATCCTGCCTGCCACAGAGAACGTTGCAAAGGGTGCATACGTCATACTAGACGTAAACGAGCCCCAAGTTCAATTCGTCGCAAGCGGAAGTGAGGTCGCCCTGGCCTTGGATTCTGCCCGGGAATTGGAGCGCCGGGGCATTAAGGTGCGCGTAGTTTCCATGCCTAGTTGGGAGCTTTTTGATTCTCAAAATCTTGAATATCGAAACAGCATTTTCCCGGCAAGATTGGCCAATGTTGTAATTGAAGCTGGGGTGTCAATGGGTTGGCATAAGTATGTTGGTACTCATGCCGCCTTCGTCACGCTTGACCGCTTTGGAGCCAGCGCACCAATCAAGGATGTTTATCCGCGATTGGGCTTCAGCGTCAACAACGTTGTAAGCGAAGCTATGAAAGTTCTACGGTAGCGTTTGGTCCTTATATAATCTGCAGCCGCACAAACTAAAACTTCACCCGGAGAAATCTCATGCCGCTCAAATTGAATACGGTTGAATCGCCGTTTCGCGATCCCAACAGTCAAACATCACCGATAGAGAATCTTACAATAACTTCGATTTTGCAAGTTACCCATCCCGTGGTAGTCACTACACCAATCATGCCCCGGGATGAAGACGATGATGAAGACGTTGAGATCGATTTGTCTGATGACGACGAAGACGATGTGGACGACGAAGCGGACGAAGAAGAAGAGGACGAAATCGTTGTCGACGATGAAGAGGAAGTTTCGCTCGAGGCCCTTGGTGACGAGGAGGATGACGACCTTGATGAGGATGACGACGAGGACTTATGGGATGAGGATGACGACGATGAAGATGAAGAAGATGACGACGACGACGAATCGTAGCGTCAAGCGCAGCTTCCATAATCATCCGCTTCCTCCTACCTCACAGCGCTGCGATATCGCCCTCCCATGAATAGGGGGCAGTATCGCAGTTTGCTTGTTCCCGCACTTCTGGTTGCAGTTTTCATACTTCTTGCCCTTAGTTTGGGCAGTCAGACGCAGATTGGTCAAGGGCCACTGTCCGTGGTTTTCGCTCCGGTGCAACGCGTGCTACTCTCGGTGGGTTCAGGAATTAATAACGCCCTAAGCGGTCCGGCCGACCTCCAGACATTGCGCGCCGAAAACCTGCTTCTCCAACAACAAAATTCACGCCTAAGTGCCGAAAATATACGGCTGCGTCAATTTCAAGCTGAGGTCGATGCCTATCGCGATCTCCTAAAATTTTCGACCGAAAACCCTGGTATCAAGGCGATTGGCGCCGACGTTGTCGGTCCTGCGTTAAGCGGTTGCAACAGTCAGGCGGACCAACGGCCAATTGGACTTACCTGTGCCAATGTCATCGCCGCCGATTCCACGCCATATCTCCGGTTTCTTACCATTGACGTTGGTACGTTGAATGGAATTCGGTCAGGCATGCCTGTCGTTGGTGACGGGTTGGCCCTTATCGGACGCATCGGGCAAGCCAGCCTGGGTTCCTCAACCGTCCAGTTGCTAAATGACACGCGCTCAAATGTCAATGTGGTTGTTCAGGGCACGCGTGTTAGTGGTTCCATTACCGGGCAGCCTAACGGTGAGTTGGTTTTACAAAATATTCAACAAACAAACAGCTTGGGGGTGGGCGATGCTGTTGTTACCAGTGGGCTCGGCGGCGGCATCCCGCCCGGTCTTCCAATTGGGCAAATCGAAGCTATCGTCAGCTCGGATGCACAGCTATTTCGGCAGGCTCGTCTGCGCCCTGCCGCTGACTATTCCAGAATTACGACTGTACTTGTAATCACGAGCACGTTGGTTAGCCCGCTGATCCCAGAGTCGGCCACCTGTACTTGTGCGGCGCCTGACCCGCGACCAGCTCCCGGTCCAACGGCCAAACCATAGCGCGCTGACATGCGACGAATCGCGATCCCGATAATAATCTTGGCACTTGCGGCACTATTTGAAACAAGTCTATTGCCAAGGCTGCTGGCTCCCGGGTTGCGTCCGAACGTTGTGCTGATCATTTCAGCCGTGTGGGCCGCGCTCCGTGGTGATGAAGGTCTCATTTGGGCGTTTGGTGCGGGCCTTATGCTGGACTTTACGTCTTCCGGCCCGTTTGGCTTGCATACGGCCGGCCTAGTTCTTGGGAATTTATTGGCTAGCTTAGTCAACCGCCTGCCTTTACCGTCACGTCTGTTCCGTGCAACCAATTGGGTGGCCACAACGACAGCGATCTCACAAATCGTGTTGGTGGTTGGATTAATATTAAGCGGAATTAAAATGGATCTAGGTTACACGCTGTCAGCCCTCATCCTCCCGTCTCTGCTTATAAATCCACTCGTAAGTATGGGCGTTTTCGCGGTTTTGCGACTGGCCAGCGACAGCATCGACGAGCGTGCCCGCGGCGTCATACGGTAACCATGATTGTTGACGAAATTCCCATTACCCGCCGAAGCGGGCAATCCCCACCGCCCGACCATATCGGCGGTCGATTGCGCTTGCTTCTTGTTGGTTTTGGAATGCTCGTTTCATTTTCGGCGATTATTTTGCGGTTGTATAACCTTCAGGTGCTCCAATCTGCAACCTTTCGGGGTCAACAAGAAAACGTCAGCGTCGTAACGAAGACGCTGCCCGCTTTACGTGGGCTTATCTACGACCGCAACGATGTGCCCCTTGTGCTCAATGCACCGGCGTACCAGGTCAGCATCATACCGAACGACTTGCCCTTTTATGCTGACAATGCAAAACTGCAGCAGCGTGAAGAACGAGCAGCCATCTATAACCGGCTTGCGGAAATGCTCGCCGAATCCCCAAAATATGCGAGCGAAGATCAACTAAACGTTGCGCCGGTGCTGACAGATTCTGACAGAGCAACAATCACGGCAGGTGAAATTTTTACGCGGGTTAGTCAGGCGATTGGCCATGGCCTGATCTACGCTCCAGTTCTATTGGCCGAAAACGTCCCGCGCGATCTCGCCTTGATCATCCAGGAACAGGCCATCAACATGCCCGGCGTCGTGGTATCAACTGTCGGTTCTCGCGTCTACCCTTATCACGAGTTGCTTGGCAACGTGCTTGGATATATCAGCAAAATCCCGGCCGAACGCGAGAAACAATACCGCGAAAAAGGCTATGATCCAGATTTGGACCGTGTTGGAGTGAGTGGCATTGAGTTTGCCGTGGAGGATCAGGTGCGCGGAACAAATGGCAGTGAACGGCTATTACGCGACGCTGCCGGCGAAGTCCAGCGTCGCATTGGTGAAACGCGTGATCCGGTTGATGGATTTAGCGTCCGGCTAAGCATTGATATGCGGTTACAGCAGATCATGAGTGACACCCTGTTCTCGGTCATGCGCCAGGTAAAAAGCCCGCGCGCTGCGGCAGTCGCCATAAATCCCAACACGGGTGAGGTTCTGGGGATGGTTGGATTTCCCAGCTATGACAACAATGTGTTTATCCGTGGCGTCACTCAGCGCGAGTTGGATGCTTTCACGACAAATGTGCACCGACCCTTGCTAAACAAGGCCACAAGCGACCAACTTCCCCCCGGATCCATTTTCAAAATAGTGACTGCTTCGGCGCTGTTGGAGGAGGGCGTCATCGACGCAAACACGCGCGTAAATGATCCAGGTATTTTTAGCCTGCCAAACGAAAACGATCCAACCAACGAGAAAGCTGCACAAAAGTTTTATTGTTGGAAGAGAACCGGCCATGGGTCCCAAAACGTGCGCGATGCGCTGCGGAATTCATGCGATACGTTTTTCTACAAAACGGTCGGCGGCTTTCTGGCAGACGGATTCGCGCCACGCAACCCTGCCCCGGGCCAGCGTGAAGCCCTCGGTCCGGAAAAACTCGCGAAATGGATGCAAGAATTTGGCATTGGAGAAGACTCTAACATCGAAATTGAAGCATCCGCCGGCTTTCGCCCAAGTGATCAATTTAAGCGCAAATATTTTGGCGAACGTTGGACCACTGGTGATAGCTACAACATGGCAATTGGTCAGGGCTTCGTGTTGGTGACGCCTTTGGAAATGGCTAATATGATGGCAACCATTGCGAACGGCGGCACCCGATACCAACCCCAGCTTGTCCGTGATGTCATTGACGCAAAAGGCAATGTGGTTACGCCGTTCCAGCCAAAAGTGGCCCGCAAGCTACCCATTTCAACTGAACACATGGCGCTCATTCAAGGCGCGCTGAAGGAAGTTGTCGGCCCAACTGGTACGGCAAACACATCTGTCATCCCTGGTTTTGCCTATGCGGGTAAAACGGGGACCGCCGAATTCTGCGACGACATCGCCCAAAAATTGGGCATCTGCTACCCTGGCATTAAAATCCAGCCTTCTCATGCATGGTTTGTGAGTTACGCACCCGCAGACAAACCACAAATTGCCATGGCCGTCTATGTTTGGAATGGTTGCCAGGGGTCTGGTGTTGCCGCTCCCATTACCCAGCGAATCTTGGCGCAATACTTTAATGTTCCGCTCGCGGAAAAAGACAAAGCCAAAGTGATTGCCGAATGTGGAAGCGGTGTTGAATAGATCCATGATTACCTTTAAGGGGATTCGTCAAGGTCTGCTGGTCATTCTCGACGACGGCGCATTGTGGGAGGACATATGCGCCAGCCTGCAGTCGAAAATCATAAATAGCTCCGGGTTTTTCAAAGGTGGCACCATCGCTTGCGATGTTGGTCACCGACCATTGAGCGTCGGCCAATTGGTTGGCCTACGGGCCATGCTTGCCGAGCATGACATAGTCTTATGGGCTATTCAATCTGAAAGCGAGCTGACGCGGGCCCGTGCCGCCGAGCTTGGTCTAAAAACTGAGCTCGCTCCAGTCACAAGTGCTGAATTACCTGAAGTAATTGATGCCAGTCAATCCATACAGACGGGTTACATCGACGGCACTGACGGCCTGTTGGTCAGACGGCGCGTGCGGAGCGGTCAAATGATTCGCCACCCCGGTCACATAGTGGTTCTCGACGACGTCAACCCCGGCGCCCAACTCGTCGCAGGCGGTGATATTATTGTATGGGGAAAATTACAAGGCACTGCCCATGCTGGCGCGCTCGGCGACGAGCAGGCCACAATCTGCGCGCTAGAGCTTTCTCCGGCAATCTTGAGAATTGCAGATGTAGCACGGCGCTTTCAGGCGGGAAAAAGGGCCAAACACGCACGTCCAGAACGCGCCCACATCGAACGAGAGGAAATGGTTGTTACCGAATGGAATCCATAGTCATCACAGTCACATCGGGAAAGGGCGGAGTTGGCAAGACGACCAGCACCGCAAATATTGGTTGTGCACTTGCTCAGCTCGGAAGGAAGGTCTGCATCACCGACGGAGACATAGGTTTGCGCAACTTGGACATCGTCATGGGTTTGGAAAATCGAATTGTGTATGACTCGGTGGACGTGGTCGAGGGCCGATGCAAGCTAAAGCAAGCGCTTATTCGCGACAAGAGACTTGAATCGCTATTTCTGTTGCCAGCGGCGCAGACGCGTGACAAGACCGCCATGAATCCTCAGCAGATGACGGCCCTTTGCGACCAGCTTCGTGAAGACTTCGAGTTTATTCTTATAGACTCTCCCGCCGGTATCGAGCAGGGCTTTCAAACCTCCATTGCCCCTGCCGACAAGGTTCTGGTCATTACCAATCCGGAGGTTTCCTCCGTGCGCGATGCCGACCGCGTGATTGGATTGGTTGAGAGCGCGGGCAAGGGTCCTGCGCAACTGATCATCAATCGCATTATCGCTGCGCGTGTTGCACGAAAGGACATGCTGTCTGTCGAAGACATCATGGAGGTACTTACCAGCAACGTTATCGGAATTGTCCCTGAAGACGAAGAGATATTGTCTGCCAGCAATCGGGGCTCGCCGGTCGCAATTTCAGGCAAGGGCGCGGCGGCAATGGCGTATCGTGACATTGCGCGCCGCATAAACGGGGAAAATTTGCCGGTGCAAATGCCAAGATCTGGCGGGCTTTTGCACCGAATCTTCGGACGCGCATGAATTCATTTCTTACCCGCTTTTTCGGCCCCCGTTCGGCAGATGACGCAAAAAATCGCCTGCGCTTGGTGCTCATCCATGATCGCGCCGAAATACCACCCGGGCTTCTTGACGAGATCAAGAACGACATCATCGCGGTCATTTCGCGGCGACTCCAAATTGACACGGCACACGTGGCTGTCAACATGGATGATGAAGCTGGAGAGCGGCGTTTGCTGGTTGATATACCCATCCTTCAAGGCACCCGCCCAAGCGGTCGACTGTCGGCGCGGCCGCCAGCTTCACGTTAGCCGCTTGAAAGCTGTTGCCTGACTGATCGCACGACTTTGCATTTGCTTAACTGGATCAGGTAGATTTGCCGTATGCTAGAACGAAGAAACTGGCGCCACTTTGACTTTTGGTTGATTGCCGCAATTCTGGTATTAACTGCTGGTGGCGTCGCCATGATATACAGTTCTGCGCGTAATGACTCGGAGATTTCACGCACGCCGGTCGACCAGACCATCACCGCGCTTGCAGGACTTCTTCTGCTGCTTCTACTTTCGCTGATCGATTATTCACTGTTTAGGAGTTTTACATTCCTTTTGTATGGTGGAACGCTTCTGGCGCTTGCGCTCGTGCTGGTGCCAGGCCTTGGAGTGGCACAAAACGGAGCCCAACGATGGTTCCGATTTGCCGGATTTGACGTTCAGCCAGCCGAGCTTGCCAAACTCACACTGGGTCTTGCCATGGCAGGCTACATAAGTTCACGCGAAGGTAAGGGTAGCTATTTAAAAACAGTATTCTGGTCCTTCGTCCTGATCACGCCATGTATTGGGCTGATCCTTGCCCAGCCCAACCTAAGTTCAGCTGTCATCATACTATTCATGTGGCTGGCGATGATCTTTGTGGGTGGCCTGCGTAACTCTCACGCCGCAGTAATGACCTTGACTGGTGTCGTTATGTTACTGGTCATTGTGTTGCTCCACTTTCGCGTGCAGGATTTGTGCTTGCGGCCAACACCGGCCAAGGATAAATCCAGCGGCAGAGTCACGGATTGTTTGGGCATCATTCCCGAATACCAGATTTCACGTGTACAGGCCCTTCTAAATGGTGACCAACCCGTGTCCGATGGCAGTGATTATCAAAGCAAAAATGCCCTTATAGCACTTGGCGGCGGCGGAATGACGGGTCAAGGGTTTGGCCAGGGTGGTCAGACCCAGGGCCGCTATCTTCCCGCGCGCCATACCGACTTCATATTTTCGGTTATTGGTGAAGAATTGGGATTTGTCGGCTGCGTCGTGGTCATCGGACTCCTCCTATTCATAATTTTTAGAACGCTCCTGGCCGCTTGGAAGAGTCACGACACCTTTGGCCGCCTATTATGTGTAAGCGTTGCTGCAGTGTTCTTTCTCCAAACCTATACAAATATTGGAATGCAGGTGCAACTGCTCCCGGTCACGGGCGTGGTTTTGCCATTTGTAAGCTACGGTCGAAGTAACCTCATCGCACAATTGGTCGCTATAGGCCTGGTCGAGAGCGTAAGCATGCGATACAAACGGCTGCAGTTCTGAAAATGCAGCCGCTAGCGTTGAGATTGGTGCTTGGGCTCGCACTTAGCCTGCTGATAGGCATACTTGCGTATCGCAGAAAATCATTATCTGCGAGTGGGACGGGTGGCGCCATAATCATTGGCACGATAATATTTGGGTTTGGCGGCACTGTTGCCGGTCTGCTCCTCGTCGCCTTTTTTATAACGTCCAGCGCAGTGAGCCATTACAAAAAGACCAGCTTGCAGAAAGTATCCGCAGCCAGGTCATTTGACAAAAATAGTCGGCGTGATTTGGGTCAGGTTTTGGCAAACGGTGGATTTGCGGCTGTGTTCGCAGTTGGCCATTTCCTCACAATTGGAATAAGCCCAACCTCATCAGTGATTCTGTATGCTGGATTGGTTGGTGCCATTGCGACCGCGAATGCAGACACCTGGGCAACCGAGTTGGGTGTGCTCAATCACTCAGGACCAAGGCTCATAACCAACCTTTCGCGGCAGGTGGCGCCGGGCGTCAGCGGTGGCGTTAGCTTGGTTGGAACACTGGCAGCAATTGCGGGAAGTCTTGTTATCGGCCTTCTGTTTGGCTTGCTATCCCTGCTTGATGCATTAGGGCTCACGTCGCTTTACATACATACGGATTGGATTGGACTGGCAGGCGCCGGGATCCAAACATTTATAGTCGTCGCAACTATGTCCGGTACGATCGGAGCGCTGATTGACAGCTGGCTCGGCGCCACGATCCAAGCCAGCTATCTGTCAGCAGACAAAAGCAATTTGACTGAGCGGGCGTTTGAGGCTGACGGATCACGGAATGTGTTGGTGCGTGGTTGGTCCATGGTCCATAATGACACAGTAAACGCTCTAGCGACTTTTGCTGGTGGGATCATGGGTATGGCATCAGTTGCAGTCTCTCTGCTTACCTAAATCCCGGCCGTCATAGGTACCTTGCGTACATTCAAAGAACACATTTTGGAAAACCCCTCACCGCTTTTCATTTTCGCACTTGCATTGGTTTGCCTGATAACAGGTCTTTCTAAAGGAGGCTTTGGCGGCACAACGGGTGCCCTGAGCACCCCAATTCTTACCCTATTTGTATCGGCGGCTACCGCGTCCGGACTGGTGCTTCCCATTCTGCTGCTCGGCGACGCATTTTCAATGACAGCCTACTGGCGCAAGTGGGATTCGGGACTACTCAAGCGCATGTTACCGGCCGCGGCACTGGGCATCGTGGGCGGTGCGCTCTATTTGAACTTCGCATCTGCGGCAATGGCAAAGATCACTCTTGGAGTATTCTGCCTGGCGTTTGTGCTATTCAAACTGCTGGAGCAGAAGGCCACTGTTACGGGTCAATATGTCGCCCAGGCGTGGCATGCGCCAACAGCAGGGTTTGCCGCAGGTGGCTTATCCGCCGTTGCAAATGCTGGTGGTCCGCCGTTTTCAATGTTTATGCTGAGCCAGAATCTACGCCCACAGGACTTTGTCAGCACCGCAGCACTTTTTTTCGCTTCCGTAAATCTGTTCAAGCTGCCCATATACATTTGGTTGGGTATTTTTCATCCGACAGTCCTCGTGCAATACGTCTGGTTGATGCCCCTGGTGCCGCTCGGCGTTTGGTTGGGTCGCAAAATTGTTGTCCGCATCAATCGACGGGCGTTCGAAATCGTAGTGCTTGTAAGCCTTTTCGTTACTGGCGTTTTGTTACTCATCCAGTAGCATCACCAAACCGTGCAGTTAGGAACCTGGCTCTAGTGCTGCAGACTTTGCCGAATGTGATTCAACGACGCGCGCTGTTCCTCGGTAAGTTCTTGCGGAACAGTCACAGCTGATCGGAGATACAAATCTCCAAATTCACCGGATGTGCTCAATTTTGGCATACCCCTGTTGCGCAATCGAATCATTTTTCCGGTTGATGTCCCTGGTGGCACCTTGACGACTACGCTACCCGACAACGTATTTGCAACAACCTCGCCGCCAAGCATGGCGGTAAAGCAATCCACCCGCAGCTCGGTGTACAGATCATCTTCCTTGCGCTCAAACGCTGGATCAGGCATCACTTGAACCACCAAATACAAGTCGCCGCTGGTGCCATTGCGAAGCTTGCCGCCCTGCCCTTTTACGCGAACCTTGCTTCCCGTTTTCACACCTGCAGGAATGCGTATTTCAATTTCGCCGCTACCTGGCTTGCGCAGAACGCGTGCAGTGCCCTTGAAAGCCTCCGCAAGCGTGATTTCAATATCCTGCTCGGCATCACCTGCGCCGGCTCGCTGCCTGTTCGCGCCACCCTGCGATGCGCTAAAGAATTGCTCAAATAATTCTCCCAGCGAGCCGCCGTCAAATCCTTGTGGCGCACTTTTTGCCGAACCACCCTGGCCAAAATATTGTGAAAAGTCGAACCCTGCCGGGTTACCGCCTTGTTGGCGATATTGCTCATAATTTTCGCCCATGCGGTCATACACTTGACGCTTCTTCACATCGCTCAACACATCGTAGGCCTCGTTAATTTCCTTAAACTTTTCCTCCGATTTCTTGGCGCCTTTATTTGCGTCGGGATGATGCTCTCTCGCAAGTTTGCGAAAAGCCTTCTTTAACTCCTCGGCGGAGGCTGTGCGAGGAACCCCGAGGATGGCGTAATAATCTTTATATTGCATTGTTAGGAATGCGAATTATGCATCGCAAGCTTAATACTTGGCAAGCGAAAACGAACATCGCCGAAGCTCCAGGCGGACTATTTGAAAGTCCGCCCAGAGTTTCGGCGATAGACCCTGGGGGTATGTACTACTCGGGTTTGGGAATTTCTGCACCAGCCAAAAGCGGATTGCTGGTTATGTCGCCAAGACCCAAAAGGGCTTCCGGAATAAGCGGTTCACCATCCGGGCCAATTCCAAGCATCGCCAACTCAGCCTGCTGCGTAAGCGTCGTCTTTGGTGTTGGATCAAACTTCGGCAACGTGACACCTTCGAACATGACGGCGTCAGGATAGCGTGTTCCAGTTCCCGCCGGAATGAGCTTGCCAAGAATTACATTCTCCTTAAGGCCAATCAAATCATCCCGCTTGCCTTCAATCGCCGCACCAGCCAGCACCTTGATGGTGTGTTGGAAAGACGATGATGACAGGAACGAATCTGTTGCCAACGCCGCCTTGGAGATGCCCAGCAGCACGGGTGTGCCGGTCGCAGGTCGCTTGCCATCTTCCGCCAGGCGCTCATTTGTGCGCGACAATTCAAGCCGCAGCACAACGTCGCCCGGAAGGTAGCCGCTGTCGCCCGGGCTTGTGATTTGCACGCGACACATCATCTTACGAATGATGATTTCGAAGTGCTTATCGCTGATGTTCACGCCCTGTGACCGATACACTTGTTGCGTTTCAGCCAGAAGATAATTTTGGCATGCATCGCGTCCCAAAACCTTCAGCAACATGTGCGGGTTCTTCGTGCCTTCCGTAATTGGGTCACCGGCTTTAACCTGCTGACCTTCAGTTACCACGATACGAGCGGCCGGGTTGACTTCATATTCAACTTTTTCAGTCTTTTCATACACAATGGTAATCGTCAGACCGTCCAAAACGACGCGACCGCCATGCTCAATCTTCATTTCCTGATCTGCCTGCGTGGCGATGATTTCCTTGTCTTTGAGCTCGGCTCCATCGGTCACCTTGATCACCCACTTCACCGGCACTTGGTATTCGTCACGCTGCAGGCTGGTCTCGGTAATTTCAATTCGGCGCATGCCACCATCCAGGCGCTCAAGATGAATCTTGCCATTGATGTCGGAAATAATGGCCTCGGCCTTCGGCTTTTTGCGGGCCTCAAGCAACTCTTCAACGCGCGGCAGACCCTGGGTTATGTCACTAGCCTGCGACGCCACGCCACCAGAGTGGAAAGTGCGCAACGTCAGCTGAGTTCCTGGCTCACCGATAGACTGCGACGCGATAATGCCCACTGCCGCTCCGATGGCGATCAACTTACCACGGGCAAGATCGCGACCATAGCAGAGCTGACATAGACCGCTCTCCAGCTCACAGGTCATCGCCGATCGCACATACACCTCGGTTACCTTTGCAGCTTCCACTTTCGCCAGTAACGTGTCGTCGATCAACTGGTTACGCTCAACGATCACCTCACCCGTTTGCGGGTCAAGAACCGATGATGCTGCAACGCGACCGTAAATTCGGTCACTCAGCTTCTGCTTGCCTACATCATCGCCCGTGCGCACCCAGATGCCACTGGAGGTGCCACAGTCGTCTGTATTAATGATTACATCCTGCGAAACGTCACACAAACGACGGGTCAAATACCCGGCGTCCGCGGTTCGCATTGCCGTGTCGGCCAAACCTTTGCGCTGACCGTGCGTTGAGATAAAGAACTCAAGCGCGTCAAGCCCTTCGCGAAAGTTGCTGCGAATCGGCAACGCGATGATGCGTCCGCTTGGGTCTGCCATCATTCCGCGCATGCCTGCAAGCTGGGCAATCGGACCGAAACCACCTTTCGTCGCCCCGCTGTTTGCCATGACCGCAAGGTTTCCGACTGGATCCATTACCTTGCGCACCTCGGCTGCAACATCATCCTTGGCTTTGGTCCACACCTCAATTGTGCGTGTCTCCCGCTCATCCTCGGTCATCAAACCGCGCCGATATTGCCGTTCAATTTCCTTCACAACCACTTCTGCACCCTCCAAAAGCGGCCCTTTCGCGGAAGGGACATCAATGTCGCTGATGGAAATGCTTACGCCGGAAACCGTCGCATACTTAAATCCATACGATTTCACATCGTCAAGGAAGTTCACCAGATCTTGGTGGCCTTCATCACCCATCACCTGCACAATTGAACTGACAAGCTTTTGCAGCCCGCCCTTGTCAAGGGTCTTGTTCACGAACCGAACCGGCGGCGGCACAATCCGATTAAACAACGCGCGTCCGACCGTGGTGTCCAAAATCTTTGTGACTTGTTCACCATCAGCCAGGCGATTGCCCTTCTCATCGTTGTGGGAAATTACCCGCAATTTGATGTTGGTATGCAAGACAACATGACCGGTCCGATACGCCAACTCAACGTCATCTAGCTCACTAAATGTCAAGCCATCGCCTTTGAGCTTGAACTCGCCATCGCGCGGCTCGGTCATGGTCAGGTAATAAATTCCCAAAACCATGTCTTTGGTTGGCGACACAATTGGCTCCCCGTCAGATGGCTTCAGCAGGTTGTTCGTGCTGATCATGAGCCGGCGGGCCTCGTCAATACTCTTTGGTGACAGCGGAACGTGGACGGCCATTTGATCGCCGTCAAAGTCCGCGTTAAACGCGCCGCACGCGAGCGGGTGCAACTGAATGGCCTTGCCTTCGATAAGTACTGGCTCAAATGCCTGAATGCCAAGACGATGCAATGTGGGTGCTCGGTTCAGCAATACCGGGCGTGTCTTAATGACTTCCTCAAGAACCTCGAATACTTCCGGGCGCTCACGTTCAATTACGCGTTTGGCACCCTTAACATTGTTGGCGTAGTTGAGCTCAACCAGCTTCTGAATGACGAAGGGCTTGAACAGCTCCAGCGCCATGATCTTTGGCAACCCGCACTGATGCAGCTTAAGAGTTGGACCAACGACAATCACGGATCGACCGGAATAGTCCACGCGCTTACCCAACAGGTTTCGGCGGAAGCGACCCTTTTTGCCCTTCAACATGTCGCTCAATGACTTCAGCTCTCGCCGCCCGCGGCGGCTTAGGGCCTTTCCGCGCTGACTATTGTCGATGAGGCTGTCCACCGACTCCTGCAACATGCGCTTTTCGTTTCGAACGATAACGTCCGGCGCACCAAGCTCGAGCAAACGTTTCAACCGGTTGTTTCGGTTGATCACACGGCGGTACAGGTCGTTCAAGTCCGAGGTGGCAAAGCGACCACCATCCAACTGAACCATAGGGCGCAACTCGGGCGGAATTACCGGCAATACCGTCAATATCATCCACTCCGGGCGGTTACCGCTCTTTCGCAGGGCCTCGACAATTCGAAGGCGCTTGATGGCCTTCTTCTTCTTGACCTTGCTCAAGCTGTGTCGCACTTCCCGCCACAGTTCCTTACTCATCTGATCCAGATCCATTCGACGCAGAATTTCGTAGAAAGCTTCCGCACCCATGTCAGCCTTGAATACTGTGCTAAACCGCGCGCGGAGCTCTTTCACCCGTGTTTCGGTAAGAAACATGGTGATCACCAGGGACTGCAAATCGTCGCGATCGGCGCTGTATTTGGTGGTTACAGACTCCATTTCGGTTGACAAACGCTCTGCCACGACCTTGGTTTCATCGTCCACCTTACTCTGCAAAATGGAGATTTCACCTTGCAATCGGCTCACCGCACGGTCTTTCTCGTCGTTAATCCGGGATTCAACCGTGGCCAACGCTTCTTTCACGACGCTGTTGAGTTTGTTGAGTTCAGGGCGTCCTACCTCCATGCCTTCCTCGGCAATAACGGTTTGGGTTGGCTCAAATGTAATGGCCACCCGGATCGTCTTACCCGTCTTGCTCTCAACGTCGCGCTGTGTCTTTTGCGCGGCCTTCATGATGGGCTCGGTTTCGCCCTCGAGCTGGTCGTTGTACTTCGCAACTGTTTCGTCGAGCTCTTTCTGCAGCTTTACGAGCTGCTTCAACGTCTTGCCCGAGGCACTGTCTTCCTGTGCACGTGTCTTGGCCTCCAAGTCCGCACTTCGTCGATGATATTCATCGTCAAGCCGGCGCAACGCCTTGGTTCGAGCCTCTTCATCCACATGCGTGACTACGTATTGGGCAAAATATAGCACCCGGTCCAGATTGCGCCGGGTGATGTCCAACAGTGTGCCCAAGAAAGAGGGCACGCGACGGGTATACCAAACATGCGCCACCGGTGCGGCCAGATTTATATGACCCATCCGCTCTCGGCGAACGGCGGCACGTGTGACCTCAACGCCGCATTTGTCACAAATAATTCCCTTGTAGCGGATATTTTTGTATTTACCGCAATAGCACTGGAAATCGCGCGTCGGGCCAAATATCGCTTCATCAAACAGACCATCTTTTTCCGCACGAAGCCTGCGGTAATTGATGGTCTCGGGCTTTGTGACCTCGCCATAGGACCACGATTTGATCTGATCCGGGGAAGCCAGGCTTATTCGAAGTGCTTTAAAATCTTTCAGTTCCATGTAATATCACCTGCTGGAAGAAGGGCACGAACGCTTGACGAGCGAGCGCGAAAAACAGAATATGCGCAAGCGAAAAAAGCTTGCGCTGTGTATCTCAACGTCGCTGCATCTTCAAGACATTCAATTGTTGGGTAAGTATATCACACGTCACCTTGCCCACTGACCCTTGAAAGACTATAACAAGATTGTAGAGCCGCACGGCGCGCTTGTCAATAGGCAATTACCTTAAATTTAGAACACTTGTTCTACCCATTGCGCACGTGTGAAGTTGTAAAATATATACCAACTCATGAGTAACAATCCTTTTGCGTCCTCAAAAAAGAACCTACCCGGCACCAATCTCAATTTTTTCGATATCAGCGAATTAGGACCTCAGGTTGCGGCACTGCCAATGAGCATAAAAGTGATGTTGGAGCAGGCGCTCCGTCAGTGTGATGACTTTGAAATCACGAGTGCCGACGTCACACGAATTGCGCATTGGGACGCAAAAGACACAGGTGGTCTTGAGTTGCCGTTTAAGCCCAGCCGCGTAATCCTGCAGGATTTCTCCGGGATTCCGTGTTTGGTCGATCTGGCGGCTATGCGGTCGGCCCTGAAGCGACTTGGCGCCGACCCCGCAAAAATTAATCCCCTCGTGCCAGTCGACATGGTAATTGACCATTCGGTTCAGGTTGACTTCTTTGGCACGCGAGAGGCATTTGAAAAAAACCTGCAGGTGGAATTCGGTCGAAACAACGAGCGCTACAAGTTTGCCAAGTGGGGTCAGTCAGCCTTGAAAAATTTCCGGGTAGTTCCTCCAGGCACTGGAATCGTTCATCAGGTAAACCTTGAATACCTTTCTCAAGTCACCACCACAAAGGACGGTGTGGCCTATCCGGATTCGCTTGTGGGCACAGACAGCCACACGACGATGATTAATGGATTGGGTGTTGTCGGCTGGGGAGTTGGCGGAATTGAGGCTGAGGCCGTCATGGTTGGTCAACCCTTGTATATCGTAACACCTGACGTGATTGGCTTTAAGCTGACCGGTTCTCTTCGCGAAGGTGTTACCGCCACCGACCTGACGTTGACTGTAGTGCAGATGTTGCGAAAGAAGGGCGTGGTCGAAAAGTTCGTTGAGTTTTACGGCGCCGGTCTCTCAAATATGACGCTGGCCGACCGCGCCACAATCGCTAATATGGCGCCGGAATATGGCGCAACGCTTGGATATTTTCCGATTGACGAGGAGACCCTCAAATATCTTCGCAACAGCAATCGGTCGGCAGCCGCAGAACTAACCGGAATTTATGCGCGCGCACAGGGCTTGTTCCGCACCGATGCAACCGCTGATCCCATATTCACAGACACACTCTCTCTAGATTTGTCAACCGTAGAGCCCAGTGTGGCCGGTCCGAAACGACCACATGATCGAGTTCCTTTATACGGTGTCCGAAAAAATTTTGTGGATGCGCTTACGGCGCCAACCAAGGATCGCGGGTTTGGACTGAAATCAGACGAGCTTGCACGCAGCGCCAAGGTCACATGGCCCAATTTTCCTCAAGCCGATGGACCTGATGTTCATTCCCTGCCCCCAGTTATGATTGAACATGGCGCAATAGTTATTGCTGCAATTACTAGTTGCACCAATACCAGCAATCCCAGTGTGATGCTTGGTGCTGGGTTGCTCGCTCAAAAGGCGGTTGCACTTGGACTTAAAGTTCCCTCCTACGTGAAGACCTCTTTGGCCCCGGGCAGCAAGGTCGTTACAGAATACCTCAAGGACGCGGGCCTGATCGAACCACTTGAAAAACTCGGCTTCAACATTGTTGGATACGGATGCACCACCTGTATTGGGAACAGCGGTCCACTTCCGGGTCCGGTTGCCCGCGCAGTAACTGATGGGAACATTGTGTCCAGCGCCGTAATCAGTGGCAACCGAAATTTTGAGGGGCGGGTGCATCCACTGGTAAAGGCAAACTATCTTGCCAGCCCACCTTTGGTGGTCGCATATGCCCTGCTCGGTACCACCGCGAAGGATATTACTACCGAGCCCCTCGGAATCGGAGCCAACGGCCAGCCAGTGTTCTTAAAGGACGTATGGCCCAGCCAACACGAAATACAGGATGCGATGACCAAGCATATTCGTAGCGAGATGTTTGCCACCGAATATGGCTCGGCATTCGATGGCAGTACCGAATGGCAGAAAATTACTGGCGCATCTGGCGAGCTGTATGACTGGGATGAATACAGCACATATATTCAGGAGCCACCTTACTTTGATGGATTAACACTAACGCCCGCCCCGGTTCAACCCATTGTTCACGCGCGTGCATTGGGGTTATTTGGCGACAGCATAACAACCGATCATATTTCCCCGGCCGGCGATATTGCTGTTTCGAGTCCGGCTGGTCAATGGCTTGAGGATCATGACGTCGTAAAGGAAGACTTCAACCAATATGGCGCTCGGCGTGGCAACGACAAAATCATGACCCGCGGCACGTTTGCAAATATCCGACTAAAGAACCTGTTGGTTCCGGGTGTGGAAGGCGGCGTTACAACATATCTGGGCTACGGTGACAAACGTGGTTCCGTAATGCCAATATTTGACGCCGCCCAGGAATATCGCAAATTCGGAATTCCACTGGTTGTAATCGCCGGCAAAGAATATGGCTCGGGCAGCAGCAGAGATTGGGCGGCGAAAGGAAGCAGCCTGCTGGGCGTGCGTGCGGTGATCGCCGAGAGTTATGAGCGAATCCATCGTAACAACCTGGTCGGAATGGGCGTGTTACCGTGCCAGTTCGTTGAAGGTCAGACCGCAGATTCCGTTGGTCTCACGGGCAATGAAACATACTCGCTGGATTTGACCAGCTCGATTGCGCCGCGCCAAATGCTTTCGGTGAAAGTTTCGCCAACTGATGGGCGAAGCCCATTTTCCTTCAAAGTCGTCGCACGGCTGGATACGCCAGTGGAGGTAAAGTACTTTGCCAACGGCGGGATTCTGCAAAGCGTCCTGCGAGGCATGGCTCGCTGATCTATGTTTTTCCGAGACCGCCGGCCCGTTCGCTTTTGGCTCTCAAATGTTCGCTCGCCATGATCGGTTGATAGCGAACGGGGTGCGTGGCATCAACACAAACGTCCAATGGCGCGATCATCGCGTATGGATTTGGATTGTGAAAAAAGACAAGCGACAAACGGCGCGTGCTCAGACCTGCCTGGTGCGGCGGGTTTACCACGCGGTGCAACGTGCTCCGCCAGCGGTCATTGGTCCATTGCTGCATCATGTCGCCAATGTTTATGACAAATGAGTTCTCAACCGCCACCACGTCAATCCAGTGTCCTTCGGGCGCTAGAACCTGAAGTCCCCCTGGTTTGTTCTCACTAAGCAGGATCGTTAGGGTGCCATAATCGGTATGGGCACCAGCGCGCAGCTGCCCGGCTTCCGGAGCGTTGGGCTGGTCCGGATAGTTTATGGCACGCATGAAGGTTTGCGGTTGGTCAATTTTGTCCGCAAAAAAGTCATCCCGCATGCCGAGCGCCATTGCAAACAGCTGCATCATGGTCGAAGCCAGCACATTCATCTGCTCAAAATAGGCGGTCCAGAATCCTCGTAACAATGCCGGTCGCTCTGGCCATTGATTTGCCTCATGATCTCGCCCGGCGTTCAGCGACTCCTTCAAATCTCCTGGTGTCCGATCACCTCGGCTGGCAGCAAGTGCCTCCAACGCAAATGGCACATATCCTGTACCAGTTGCATTCACTCTAATCAGATTTTTTTCATCAGTTGGCAGATCAAAAAACGCACTTGCGACAAGACGTGTATGCTCGATGAGGGTTGGATCAACACCGTGTCCGACTACCGACAGGAAACCATGGCGGGCACACGCGTCTCCGACCGCAGCGGCGACGCGCAACTGATCGTCTCGTCCTCCAAAGCGAAATGGCTCAATAGAGACCACCGGCACGAACTGACCATGTGCACGTTCGACCATGTGAATTTATTCCTCGTCCGGATCTGCGCCCTCATCCTCATCGGCCTCCGCCTTGGTGTCGGATGCGGCCTTTGCGGCAGTACCAGCGGCAATCGTCGCGCGAACTGCGGTCTCAATCTTCTGCGCCGTCTCGGGGTGTTCCTTCAGGTACTGCTTGGCATTCTCGCGACCTTGCCCAATACGCGTACCCTCCTACATGATGAACGAACCGCGCTTTTCCACCAGGTTTAGGTTGATCCCGACGTCGATC
>JANXLU010000036.1 GCA_025354985.1 Chloroflexota bacterium | reverse complement strand
CTGCTATCGGCACAAACTGGAAAGTTCCTAATGGCTCAAAAGAGACTTATATAGGAGAAACCATGATCCCACGGTGGTTATTCGTTGGTGTTTTAGTGATCGTGACTCTAGAACTGAGGCAACCAGAATCAGCCTTTGGGGCATGCGAAAGTCCAAATGGAAACATACGAAAGGGTATGCAAACAGCGGCGCAACAGTCTGTCACTGCGGTAAAGACCTTAGTGACAAAACGTGTGCCGTATATGGGATGCCTAATTAACAATGATAGTTTCACCATTGAATCAATTATTGGATCTCCCCCGATTTCGTTGACGGTCAGTTAAGCCATGCTGCCATGTTGGCCAGCTCAAACTGAATTTGGTGCACCGTCACGCGGTATAACGCGTGCTGGTCTCGAGGCGACCGCTGGCGCCAACTAAGTTGTCCACTGCACCTAGGCGAAAACCAGCAGGATAGATTTGGTATCAGTCTAGTTTGGTTTACGGTTATCTGGGCCTAGTTGTCATCAGATTGTCAACTTTTGTGGCCTCTTGGTTGTTGCAATTGGCGGGCTTCGGTGTAATCTTTCCAGCAAGGAGGGTTTATGGCAAAAGTTGAGTTTGCATTCGTGGCTCTGTGCTTGACGCTGCTTACGGCATGCGGTGACCCAATCCCGCCCGGCGCGTTGATTTCGCCATTACCGACCAAGACCCCTGTGCATGTTGCGCCTGTCGTGCCAACGGCTGATGATCCCTACAAAGTGGAAAGACTAGATACGCCAGAAGCTGCTTTGGTGAAGTTGCGAAAGACCAATCCTGCATTTGTGCAAGAAGAAAAAAAGTCTCTGATTCCGCTCGTGGCTAAGCGAGGTGTGCTCAAGAATTTTGTTTTGGTCGAAGCTTATATTGATGTAGATGTGAACCAACCAGTTTGGTATGTCGAAGTGCGGCTGCCCAATTGGACCGAGAAACGTGGACCAGCGGGCTACGAAAGAACCTTTGAATACAACACATTGATTTTTGTGAGGTCTGTTGAGACAAGCAAAAGTTTGACTGTGCAAAAAAGACTGGTCTAAAGGAGTTCATCATGCTTACAAGGCTGTTCATCGCAACTGAAGTGGTGCCGATTCCGTGGACAGGTAGTCAAGCATGCTCACCACTGCATGAGCCGTAGGCGTGCGCTGGCCAGCATCTAGGCAGTGATCAAGATCAAGCCCGACGATGGGATCGGCTTTTGATAAGACGAAGCCCACCCCTGCATACCTGGGGGCGTGCTCGTAGGCTTCGACTGCGTTATCGAAGCTGCACCATGTGCGCGGATTGGTCACATCGGCGCGTGTCCCTGCGGCGCTATACGGCGCCTTGAAGGGCTTGCCTCCCTTCGGGCGCGGTTCATACTTCCACGTCACCCACTGCGGCCACGCTATAGTCTCGGCCAGGATTGCTTCAACATGCAGGGGTGCACGTTCAATCTGGGGTGATGGTCGTTGGGCCATAGGGTTTAAGGTTGTGCTCGTAGGTGCGCTAAGGCGTCTCCTGCTGTCATGACAGGTGCACCTATGTATGCTTCGATGGTTTGTGTGTGCAGGTGTTTTCGGTCGAAGCTCACCAGCGCATCGACACCTGCTTTGCGTGCTGCTGCCACAATAGGAGCATCGTCAAGATCGCTTACGACTGGGGCTGCTTCGTAATCCTCGCTTGAGCTTGTCGTAACCTTTTGCCAAAAAGGGCGTGATACAAGCTCATGCAATGCTTTTGCCTCGGCGCGGTATCCATCACGAGTAAACACGTCACGTGCTTCTAATATCACAAAGTCACTAATAATAAGCTCAACCTGTGGCCGCGCTGCTTGTGCATATTCAAGCAACGCATACGATGCTCCACGAGATGAGCGCACCATTGTTATCAGCACATTTGTATCTAAAAACAGTCTAGGCAGGCGATGGGCTAATAACTGTTTCCTTTTTCTTCTCGGCTTCTTCTTTGGCTAGTTTCTCTGCACGATACTTTTTTACAAACTCTTTGCGGCGTGCGCGCCAGTCCTCATAGGTCATGCCCATTTCTGCAAGCACTTCTTCAAATTCATTAGGCTCCGCAATGGTTTCGGGTTTGATAGGTCGCACCTCGATACGCTTGTCATCGGTGATGACCCATGCAATAGTCGATCCTTTGTTAACACCCAGCATCTCGCGTACGGTCTGCGGCATGACGACATGCCCTTTAATGCCCATCTTCCCGGTTGTGATCTGACTCATGTTATCTATCCTTGGGTAAATAAGTTATAACTGATATACCAAGTATAGCGAACGGGGTGAACATTGCATATGAGATGGTGAGGATATCAAACTCGGAAACTAATCGTCCAGATGGGTTTAACCCGCCGTTTGCAACACGCGCGTACTGGCTTACCCTCTATCATCAGTGCCGTTGCGCTGTGCACACTGGTTGGAGCGCAGAAGACGCTATCAAGGGCAAGCTTGCTTTGCATACATCGTCTGCTAGCGTACGATGACAAACGTCCTTCGCCCACAGAGCAGGCGCTGGTGATTTCGCGCGCGATTGTCTCAGCGTGCAGGGGTGCACGTTCGATCTTGGGCGCTGGTCGCTCGGTTATAGGGTGCTGTCTTTTACTCGGTATCGGGTTGCTGCGCCTTCTCCCATGCGTGCGATGCGTTTAAGTGCAACCAGCTTATTCAACGCCTGCGCGACTGTCGGGCGGGCTATGCCTGTTGCGGCAGCGATGGCGCGGGGTGTTGCTTCGTGCTGTTCTTGCAGGTAGTGCCATACCGCAAGCTGTTTTGTTGAAAGCATTGCTTCGATGTCCTCATGTGCAGTGCGTTGGATGGCTTGGGCTGCTTGCATGTTCACGATCTTCAAAAAGAAGGTGAGCCATGCGGTCGCGTCCTCGCGCTTTGTCTTGAATGTTTGTTGGCTGGCACGCAAAGCAAGGTAATAGCCTGTCTTTTGATCTTCAATCAGCTTTTCTTGAGATACATACGGCACGAAGGCATAGCCGGACTTGAGCAAAAGCAGATTTGTAAGCAGTCGTGACAATCGTCCGTTTCCATCTTCAAAGGGATGAATATGCAAAAACGCCACCACGAAATGGCCGATGACTAAAAGCGGATGGAAGGTTGCATCGGCAAGAGCTTTGCGTGTCCATTCGACAAGCTCACTCATTTCTTTCGGGGTGAGAAATGCAGGGGTTGTGTCAAATAAGGTGCCGTGATCTTTGCCCTTGGGGTCAATCAGGCGCACTTGATTTTCTTTGTGCTTGTAGTCGCCGCGATGTACGTTATCTTTCTCAACATACTTCAAGAGTTCTTGATGCAGATGCTTGATGGAGCCTTCGCTAAAGGGAATGCTCTCCCATGCATCAAAAATGTTTTGCAGAAGTTCAAAATAGCCGCGCACTTCTTGCTCATCGCGGTTTGCCATCTTTTGGATGGTCAATCCACGCATGAGCGTGTCCACCTGCTCATCAGTTAACTGTGAGCCCTCAATGCGTGTAGATGCGCCTGTTGAAGTCACCAGCACCGATCTTTTGAGGCGGTGTAAGCCTTTCGGGCTAAGCTTGCTGCTGGATACCCACTGCCCCTTTAACTGCTCAATCTCGCCGATCAGGCGGATGAGTTCGGGGCTGATTGTGGTGAGGCGGGTATCGAATGATCGCATATATGAACTATATGAGATTGTATTGGATTGTGTGCGATTTGCAATGGGGTGGTCACGCATTTGCATCCACGTGACAGAATCAGGTATACGGAGTGCGGTTGGGTCGATCGATC
Organism: Chloroflexota bacterium; assembly: GCA_025354985.1. GTDB lineage: Bacteria > Chloroflexota > Anaerolineae > J036 > Brachytrichaceae > AQU-03. The sequence continues at coordinate 21,823 of JANXLU010000036.1, read as the reverse complement.
CAGCGGGTTTGATATGTTTGCCGCGCCTAGTTGCTGATCGCCGGCAAATATGCGTGCGTTACAAATTCATCGTATCCAAAATCCGGCCTGGCATCCCGGCGGTCGCCATCGATGTCCAGGGCCACCCCGATGTTGGGTGCGGCGTCAATGACCGGCGAGCCCGCACGAAGGTGGTAGTTATCTTGCGTGGGACTTACAAAGCGTGGATCGCCGGTGTAAATCGGGGCCAGGGACGGCAGGTTGCCAAGCGCATTTGCGCCGTTGCCAAAGAACCATGAGCCGGCGATCATGGCCGAGCCGGCCGTTACCGACAGGCCCACAGTGTTGCTCGCCACGATGCTGTTGCGCAGCATCAGCTTACCGCTCAGCACCGCGATGGCGGCTGAGCTGGTCCCGTTGGCCGCCAGTGTGACATGCGTGAGCGTCAGCGACGCGCCATCCCGCACCGTGATCGCCGCACCGTCCTGCGGGCAGTCATTTCGGGCAAACAGTGAATTTGTGATCAGCCCACGGGTGCCCGCGCTATACAAGATTGCGCATTTGTTCGCGATAAGGATGCTGCTGTCAACGGTCAGGTCGCTCAGGGCCTCAATGGCGCCGACGTTGCCGAGCAGGCTGGTGACATTGGAATAGAAGGCGCCATGTGCAACCGTTAGCGGCCCGTTTGCGAAGATTGCCCCGGCGCCGAAGAAGCCGGAATTGTTGGTGAACGTGCTGCCAAGAACCGTCAGGTCTTGCAGTGCCTCGACCGCTCCGCCGGCCCCGCCAGCCTCGTTATTGGTAAACGTTGACCCCACTATGATTGTTTTTCCCGAGGTGATCAGCGCGCCGCCATCGGCATCCGCCTGATTATGATCCATCGCAACATTCGTCAGGCTGAGCGCGTTGCCCTGATACGCCAGTCCGCCGCCGCCAAAGTCAAAGTTATTGCCATGTGCAAATCCAAGCCCTGATATGTTCAAAGCGGGTGCGGTTGCGTTCATCAGGCGGAATGTATCGTTGCCGGCTATGGTGATCACCTTACTGCCCGGACCGGTGATGGTCACGCTGCCGGTATCGCTTAGTACGAGCGTCGTGCTGAGGTCAATTGTGCCCGATAGCGAAGCACTAAACTGGATCGTGTCATCGCCGCCGGATGCGTTAGCTGCATCCAAAGCCGCGCGCAGGCTGCCCGGGCCATGATCAAGCAAATTGGTCACCATGATCGGCGCGGCTGTTGACTCGGCCGCCGTTGGCACCGTCGAGGTAACCATCAATGTAATGATTGCCATACAGACAAGGTTGATGCGCGGCATGATTAATACGTTATAGCACGAAACCGGATGTTCAGGTATGGATTCGTTAATTGGACAAGCAACCCGACAGTTAGACGGTTACCATTGGACCAATGCAGCGCACCAGTGACCGCGACATCACAGCCTTCTATGAACAGGTGCGCGGGCTGTCGAATGGCATTCTGGAAACCAGCTCGATCACCTTTTTTCTGTTGATCGCGGTCAAGGTGTTTGACGCGCAGTCGATTGAAAAGGGGTTGCTGGCGGCCAGCAATAACGGCGGTCTGCTGCTGGTCCCGGTGGTTGTATTGCTGGCCCGGCGGGCGGGTGCCAGGCCCGCTGGCAGCGCGGCACTTCTCGTGGCCGCCGCCGCCGCCGCGTTTATGGTGCCGGTGATTTGGCCGACGCACTCCGTCTATGTCGTTGGCGCGACCATGGGGACCCTGCTGGTGGCGTTGGTCACACCGTTCCTGACCCAGATGTATCAGGACAACGTGCCAGCGCGCGAACGGGGCGCGCTGTTTGGCCGGGTGGCCATGCTGCGCACATTTACAGGCTCGGTATTCGGTTTGGGTGCGGGTTGGCTGCTCACCCAAAATCCGGATTGGTGGCGCGGTCTGATGCTGATCTACGCGTTCGCCGCGGCATTCTCGGCCTTTTGCTTTTCGCGCATACCCGGCAAACCGTTGGCCGCCACGGCCGCGCGCAATCCGTTCCACAGCCTGCGCTATTTGGTGACCGATCGACGGTTTTTGCTGCTGCAAATTTCCTGGTTTTTGGTGGGCTTTGGCACGTTAATGACGGGCCCGCTGCGGGTGGAAGTTTTGGCAAACCCAAAATACGGCGTAGCGCTGGACGCGGCTCAAATCGCGCTGTATGTGTCCACCATCCCAACCGTTGTGCGCCTGGTGTGCAGCCCATTGTGGGGCCGGGTGTTTGACCGTTACAGCTTCTTTACGATGCGCGTGGTTCTTAACCTGGGTTTTGCGCTTTCGATCATCGCCTTCTTTGCGAATGGCAGCCCAGCCGGTTTGTGGATCGGCGCCATCACCGTCGGCATCGCCAACGCCGGAGGTGACATCGCCTGGAGTTTGTGGGCCACCAAATACACCACGCCCGACAAGGTCGCGGATTACATGGCGGCGCACACCTTTATCACCGGCATCCGCGGCGCATTGGCCCCGTTCCTAGCCTTTCAGCTCACCAACGTGGTCGCCGTGCCCACCCTGGGCTGGATAGCCGCGGGCATGATCGTGACGGCTGCACTGCTGCTCGCGCCCGAAGTGCTGGCAAAAAATCCCATGATGGACTCATAGCCGGGCCGGGTCTCGTGTGAAGATTGTTGCCATGACAAGCGCCGCCTTAATCTCCCCGTCATCCTCGCCGTCACAGTCATCCCCGTCATCCTCGTCATCCCGGTCATCCCCGTCATCCCCGTCATCCCCGGTATCCCCGGTATGGTTTGACCGTGCCATGGCAGTGCTGTCACTCTGGCTGGTGTGCGGTCTATATCTGGATGGCTGGGCCCATCGCCACGTGCCGGGGCTGGAGACTTTCTTTACGCCGTGGCACGGCGTGCTGTATTCGGGTTATGCCGCGGCCGCCGCGTTCCTTGCCATCAACCAGCTTCGCGGCATGCGCGCCGGTGCGGGGTTCCGTTTCGCCCTGCCTGCCGGTTACGGGCTGTCGCTGCTGGGTGCCGCGGGCTTCCTGCTCGGGGGCCTCGGGGACCTGGCCTGGCACGAGCTTTTTGGCATTGAGGCCAGCATCGATGCATTGCTCAGCCCGACCCATTTGATATTGGCCTGCACGATGACCCTGATGGTGTCCGGTCCCGTGCGATCCGCCTGCGCCGCGCCGCCGCCCGGGCCGCGTTGGCGCGATCTCTGGCCGGCTATTGTGTCGCTCACCCTGATGCTATCGGTGCTCACGTTCTTCACCGAGTATGCAAATGCCTTTTCGTATCCGAATTTGTTTGTGGAGCACCGCTTTGGGGCGGATGCGTTTCAGAGCGCGCTGCTGATCGCGGGCGTGCTGTTGCAGACCGTGTTCACCATGGGGTGCATTCTGTATGGCCTGCGCAACTGGCGCTGGCCGGTCGGCGGTCTCTGGTTGCTGGTCAGCGGCAACCTGGCGTTGATGGGGCTGTTCCATCTCAAGGAGCTGCTGCGCTATCCAATGGTCATCGGTGTCATCGCGGTCGCCGGTCTGCTCGTTGAGCTGTTGGCGCGTCTGTTGCGCCCGGGCTCCGGTCGTCCGGCGGCCACGCGTCTGTTTTCCTTCCTCGCGCCGGTCGCCATGTTCACCGCCTACTTCGCCACGCTGTTGCTCACCAAGGGTATGTGGTGGTCCGTGCACCTGTGGGCCGGAACCATCGTTCCAGCCGGCATCGCCGGGGTGTTGGTTCAGGTCGTTGCCTCACCACCACTATCACTGGCGCATCGCCATTCGTAGACCCGGCGCATGATGACCACCACCTGGCCGCGGGTACTGCGGCGATCAACCGTGGCATCGCTGCCGACGCGGAGGTGGACATCGACGGCGACCAGCTCCCGCAGTTGGGCAAGGTGGACATTGGCACCACTATCTGCTTCGTCGCGCGAGAGCCGGGCGATTAGTCGGGCGATTAGTCGGTCCAAGGTGGCGAGCCAGTTGACTCACGCTAATCATGGTTCATCGATATCACGGTTTATGTAAATCGACCACATCGTGGTCGATTTACATATTTGTGAGCGCGGTCATTGCAGAGGCAGGCGGACCAACTGGTAAATCCATCACCCTGCGGCCTGCAATTTTCGCTGATACCCAAGCAAGCGCATGCCGTTGAGCGTGACCAACAGGCTGGCACCTACATCGGCCAGCACCGCCAATGACATGCTGCCCAGACCCACAAGTACGAGAACCAGAAACGCGAGTTTTATCCCAATGGCAAACAGGATGTTGCCGCGGATGGTGCGCATAGCCGTGCGCGACAGGTGGATGGCGTAGGCCAACTTGCCGAGGTCGTTGCCCATGAGCGCCACGTCGGCGGTTTCAAGTGCCTGGGCACTGCCGGCGCCCATGGCGATGCCCACCGTAGCTGTAGCGATTGCCGGCGCGTCATTGATGCCGTCACCCACCATGGCTACCGAGCCGTACTTCGCAAGAAGCTCCTTGACGGCCGCCACCTTATCCTGCGGCAGCAAATCGGCGCGCACCTCACTTACACCCGCCTGCCGGGCGACCACGGCGGCGGTGGCCGCGTTATCTCCGGTGAGCATGACCGTAGCCGCAATGCCACTGGCGCGAAGATCCGCTATTGCCGCGCGAGAGGCCGGGCGCACGGTGTCGGCCACCGTGATGTAACCCATATACCGCCCATCCACGCCAATGAGCATGGGTGTCTCTCCCTTCGTCGCGGCCAAGTTTAGGGCGTCACATACAGCTTGATCATGCGGCATGACGGATTCAAAATAAGCGTGGCTGCCGATGACCACGGTTTGACCGGCAACCTGGCCGGTAATGCCTTGCCCGGGCAGCGCTGTTATAGCCAACGCTGGCGGCAAGCGCGATCCCGCAGACGAGGTCTCAGCGGCGGCAACAATGGCGCGTGCCAGCGGATGCTCGCTGCGTCTTTCCACGGCGCTGGCCATATCAACCAGCATGGCGCAGTTGACGCAATCGCCAGTGACCGGTGTGGTGCAATCAATGGATTTGATCTGGATCACCGCGGGTGCGCCCTCTGTCAGCGTTCCAGTCTTGTCAAAGGCAATCGCCTTGACGGTGCTGAGTGCCTCTAAATACGCCCCGCCCTTGATCAGCACGCCATTGCGCGCCGCATTGCTAATTGCACTGATAAAACTGACCGGTGTGCTGATGACCAGGGCGCATGGGCAGGCCACCACCAGCAGCTCAAGCGCGCGGTAAAGCCATCCCCGGCCGCCCAAAAACGATTGCGCGAAAATTAGCGGCGGTATAGCGGCGACCAGCGCAGCAAGAACGACCACCGCGGGTGTGTAGTATTTCGCAAAAGTATCTACAAATCGCTCGGCCGGTGCCTTATGCTCCTGAGCATCTTCCACCATGCGAATAATGCGATTGAGCATGCTGTCTTGAGCCAGTTGCGAAATCTGTATTTCGAGCACGCCCCCGCCATTTATGGTGCCGGCAAACACATTGTTCCCGGGCTCCTTATCTACGGGCACGCTCTCTCCGGTTATTGGCGCTTGATTGACCGCGCTTAACCCGGCGAGAATCCTTCCATCCATGGCGATGCGTTCTCCGGGTTTCACCACGATCGTTTCACCCAACCGCAATTCATCCACAAACACCCGCGTTTCTTCGATGCCGCACATAGGACAAGGCCCGCCGGTGTAGCCATCCTGCCCCAGGTGCTCCGTGCAATCGTAACAGGCGCGCAACACCGTGGCTTCGCCGGGTGCCACCTGCAGCAACTTCTGGATGGATTCACGGGCACGCTCGGTGGTATAGCCTTCCAGGGCTTCTCCAACTGAGAAGAGCACCATAACGAGACCGGCCTCGGTATACGCGCCAATGATGACCGCGCCGATGGCAGCAATCGTCATGAGCATATTGATACCGATCTCATGGCTGATCCGAAGCGAGCGCCAGGCACTCCGTGCGATGGGTATGCCCGCTACCAGTAGCGCTGCGATTGCAGTCATGTCAAGCCAAAGTCCGCGGTAACCCAGGGCAGGCAGCAGTTCGTGAAAGACCAGGCCCGGCAACACCAGCAGCAGACCCAGAAATGCCAGCGCCGTGTTGGCGCGAGAGAGCAGGAATTTTAGGAATCCGGCCGGGCCAGTGGCTGGCAGCCGCGCCAGAAATTGCTGCCAGGAAGATTGTTGGGGCATGGGCGCTGTCTGATTTGAGCGCACACCATAACCCAGAGCGGTCACCCGCGAAATGACGTCTGCGCGCGCGACCGGGCCGGTCACCTTGAGCGTGGCAGAAGTGTAATTGAGTGCACAGCCTGTTACCCCCGAAACTTTTGCGATTCCGCGCTCGATGGTCTTTGCGCAATCGGCACAGTCCATGCCGGTGATGCGGTAGGTTTGGATATTTTGTTCGGTCATTTATTCAGGTCGTCAACGGTATCACGGGTTGCGTGAGCGATACCGGTCTAATCCAATTTCAGTACTGCCATTGGGCGTTGCCATGCGTGTCGTCGAGAAGGAACACATCACCGCCGCGTAACTCGCGCCGATCGTCATGTTCACCGCCTACTTCGCCACGCTGTTGCTCACGAAGGGTCTGTGGTGGTCCGTGCACCTGTGGGCCGGAACCATCTTTCTATCCGGCATCGCCGGGGTGTTGGTTCAGGTCGTTGCGTCACCAGCACTATCACTGGCGCATCGCCATTCGTAGACCCGGCGCATGATGACCACCACCTGGCCGCGGGTACTGCGGCGATCAACCGTGGCATCTGACTCACGCTATACCGACCAAATCAGCGAAACGGGCACCGCAAAGGTATTCTTGCTAATTGGCAGCACTTGAACGCCCGTATAAAAAACCAGTCCAGCCACAAACTTATCGCCAAGTTCGCGCTTGAGCAGCTCGATACCCGCGAAGTCCTTTTGTGACAGGGTGGCCGCGGCCTTTACCTCCACCGCAACCACACTGCCATCGAGGCGCTCCAGCACAATGTCCACCTTCTGATCCGCCGACGTTCTGAAGTGCATCAGCTGAATCCGGCTCCGTGACCATGTGGCGAGTTTTTTGAATTCCATATATACAAAGTTCTCAAGCACTGGTCCAAGGAGAAACGGATCACGAACAAGACGGTCTTCATCCACACCCAACAAATGACACAGCAATCCCGTGTCCGTCATCATCACCTTTGGGGCCCGCACCAGACGCTTGCTCAGATTCCCCGACCATGCCGGGAGCGTCTGGGTTAAAAACGTCACCTCGAAGAGTGCCAGGTAGCGCTTTAGCGTGGTGAGCGGAATAGTGAGCGCGCGCGACAGCTCTGCATGGTTTGCAAGGCTGGCGGAGCGCGCAGCGATAAATCCAAGCACCCGGGGTAGCATTGCCAGGCTTTCGACTTCGGCCAGATCACGGATGTCACGTTGAATCAGCGAGGTGACATACGATTGAAACCACTCGCTTCGTCGCGCACCGCGCCGTTGGGTCACCACCTCGGGGAACCCACCCGTAACAACGCGACTGATTAAATCTGCGCGCGTTCCACCGGTGAACCTTCCAACCAGCCCGGCAAGCTCTCCTTCAAATGCCAGATCAATAAGTTCACCGGGCGTCCCTTCAATTTCGTTTTGGGCAAGGGGGAAAAGCGTCAAGATTTCCGATCGTCCGATTAGCGCCTCTGACAGGTGTGGAATGAGCAGAGCATTGGCCGAACCGGTCAAAATAAACCGACCGGGATTCCTATTTTGGTCGATGGATAACTTGATGGCCCGGAATATTTCCGGGGCAAGCTGCACTTCATCAAGAATGACGCGCTCGGGGAGACCTGATACAAAACCCGCCGGATCATGAGTGACCAACAACTGGATTTCGGGGCTATCCAGCGTGAAGTACACATAGGCTGGCCGATCGCCGGCTGTGCTGGTGTAATTCTGTGCAAGCGTAGATTTGCCCGTTTGGCGGGCACCGTGCAGAATTACCGCGGGTGTGTCCGCCAGTGCCGCGGAGAGCTTGGAGCTAATGACTCGGCTAATCATGGACCAACGATATCACCGTTTATGTAAATCGACCACGATGTGGTCGATTTACACGTAGGTGAGCGCGGTCATTGCAGAGGAGGGCGGGTGATGGATGGCGCAGGTGGCAACTTCGGCGAATGTTTATGCCAGCGGCACCAGTGCGCGCAGCGTGCGATGGCGCAGCCATAGCGCGCCCCACGCCATCGCGCCGATGATGACGGGGAAGATCAACGAGAAGGTATCTGAGCCTGCGCGCAGATGCAGGGCGATGGCCGCGCCCAGATGCCCGGTCAGCAAAATTGCGCCGAGCATCGTGGTACGCGGAAACACATACAACAACAGGATGCTCAGCTCCATCACACCGATGGGCAGCACGCTGCCGGCAGACAGGCCAAAGGCCACTGTCGGCTTGACGGCTTCAGGGAGCTGAATAATCTTGATGATGCTGTCAAACGTCAGGAATGCAATGGTCAGCCCGCCGATGATGCGGCCGGCCCACAGTGCGGGTTTCGATTCTATGTTGGTCATGATTAAATGTTTTTGTTCCATGGTCGGTGGCTTGGGTCGAATCCCGGTAACCTACCTCGTTCTGATCACGATCGGACCCATCCGCGCGTGTGGCAGACGGGACGCGAGACGAATGGCGACATTCAGGTCGCTGGCTTCGACCAGCAACAGACCGGAACGGTGCAGGTTTGCGCCGCCAGGCGGGAAGTCGCCGAGCACCACCCGACCGTCTTGAATCTGCACCACCGTGGCGGGTCCGGATTGCGGCAGGCACTGAGCGCACACCACCTGGCCGCTTGATTGCAGCGCCGCCAGACTGGTTTGGCAGTTGGCATCATGGATGTCCAGCTCGGTGCGGGACATCACATGTACTCGTAGCTCGTCGACAAATACCAGGAGCAGGTATTTCATAATTTCCCGGGTGGTGTCGCACGTGGTGTCCGGGTCTAGTCCGGTCCGTATATTTGCACGATTTCCGAGACTCCGTCTCCGATCAGCAGGCGAAACCGCTTGCACATTTCAATCGCCTCATCGAGCGATTTTGCGCGGATAATGGCGAAGCCCCCCATAAGTTCCTTCGCCTCGATCATGGGTGCATCGGTCACGGTGAATTTTCCAAGAGAATTATGCAGACGCGATCCCATTGGCGGGAGCCCGCCGGTACTGACCAGCCAGCCTTCCTTGAATCCCTCGGCGGTGAGCGCGGCCAAGTCCGCCAGCACCTGCGGGCTGGGTGGCGCGGCGGGGGTGGTGGGGTCCATTAGTTGATAGGTGATGAATTGCATGATTTTGTTTCTTTTTTCCTTTTGTTTCTTTTGTTCCTAACATTGGTTACATGTGAGCCCGGCTGCCGCAACTTTTGTGGCTGCGCGTAAACCATGACTCCCGGTTACATCTAATAGTCGTTTGACCAGGGCCCAAATGGACAACTGCGGACGACCATTTCAAAACTAATATTTTTGCCGGCACATTGGAGCTAAGCCGCCAGGCTGGTCAGGCGACCGGTCAAGAATTTTCGCACTGGCGCGGATTGAGCCAGGTCGCGTGCACGCTCATAGTCTGCACGCGCTTCTGTGATGCACCCCAGTCTGCGGTAAAGATCCGCGCGAACGGCATGGATGAGGTAATAGGACCCCAAGTCTCCGCGCTCGATCAGGTTGGATACCAACGCCAGCCCAACGTGCAGGCCATCGTGCATAGCCACAGCCACGGCGCGGTTTAGCTCGAACACCGGCGACGGGGCAACTTGTAGGAGGAGGTCATAGAACGCCACGATCCGGGGCCAATTGGTCGAGGCGACGGTGACCGCCGACGCGTGCAATCCGGCAATGGCTGCCTGAAGCGCATAGGCACCCACGTGATCGCCCGAGAGGGCGCGTTGTACCAGGACCTTGCCCTCCTCGATTTGGCTGCTGTTCCAGAGGCTGCGATCCTGATCTTCCAAGGCAATCATGTCGCCCTCGGATGAGCTGCGCCCGGCCCGCCGTGCTTCGTGAAACAACATCAAGCCCAGCAACCCGCACGCCTCGGGCTCGGGCAACAGCCCAACCAGCAAACGGCCAAGTCGCACGGCCTCGCCGGTCAGGTCCGGCCGCATGAGGGCGTCACCGGATGACGCGGCATAGCCCTCGTTAAAGACGAGATAAACGACCTGCAGCACGGCCTCAAGCCGTTCGGCCAGCTCGGACTTGGCGGGCACTTCATACGGGATGCCCGTTTCATGAATTTTGGCCTTGGCCCGGACAATACGCTTGGCCATCGTTGCGGCGGGAACCAGAAAGGCATGGGCGATGGCCTCGGTGGTCAGACCGCACACCTCGCGCAACGTCAGCGCCACGCGGGCATCGGGTGGCAGGGCCGGATGGCAGCAGGTAAAGATTAGCCGAAGCCGGTCATCCTCAAGCTCATCGAAGGCGTCGAAGTTCTCATCGATGCGCAGGCTGGTGGAGCTTTCGGTACGGTTGGCCTCATCGTCACAGGACGTGTCATAGCGGGCGCGTTTGCGCAGGTCATCCAGGGCCTTGAATCTCCCGGTGGAAATGAGCCAGGTGCGCGGGTTTGCCGGCACGCCATCCCGCGGCCAGCGCTCGAGTGCCACGCGGCTGGCCTCTTGCAGGGCATCCTCGGCCAGGTCGAAGTTGCCAAGCAGGCGGATGAGTGTGGCCAGGATGCGGCGGGATTCGGTCCGATAAATTTCATCCACCAGTGCACGGATGGACTCATCCGTGTGCGCGGACGGTGCTGCGGCATCATGGGACATGGGGCGGGTGCGACAGGGCTAAATTTGGAGGGTGAGGAGCTTCAAACGCTGCCTTTACTCGTAATACTCCGGCGCTTTTTTGAGGGTTGCCCACTGCTCCTTGTCGTGACCGAAAATCACCAGCCCGATGTGCTCCCGGTCGACCAGATCCAGCAGTTTAATTATGCTGACGCGGGTCGCCTTGGCGTCCGGGTTGCCACCGTCGGCCGGCTCATCGCGGGTAAAGCCCGCGGCGAATGCCACGGCGTCAACCGTCAACAATATCGCACCTGTTTTGGGCAGCCGCACCAGCACCGATTGATGACCCGGCACATGCCCGCTGGTCTCAATCAGCTCCAGCCCAGGCAGCAGTTCCGTGTCCCCGTCCACCAGCCGAATGCGCTCGATTGGCTGATCCCATTGGTGTCGCGTGCCGGCATAACGCGGGTTGGTCGCCGCATCCAGATGATGCGCGCGCTGAAGCACATAGTGCGCTTTCGTGAATGCCCCGTGTCTTCCGGCGTGGTCGATATCGTAATGCGTCGATATGACGGTATCAATATCGTCCGCCTTTAAGCCAATGCCCGCCAACTGCGCGACAACGTCCCGCTCATTCTCGAACTCAGATTCTCCTTCGGGCATAACCTCTGGCAGACCGCTGTCAATCAGAATATTCCTGCCGTCACCCGTTTGCACCAGGTAGCACACAAGCGGAATCTCATATTCCGGCATGATTCCCACTTGCATCAGGTACAGGCGGTTCGGAGCATTTTGGTTCGTAGTCATTTCGTTAAGTATAAATTCGTACGGCAAGTCCCGCCGCGCTGCCTGAGCGGGGTTTGATTGGGCGGGCAGTGGTACGGCGAAACCCTCACAGGGCTTCGAGCCCTGTGAGGGTTAGCGGCGGTGTGTGTGGGTTTGCAGCGACGGGTGAAGGTGTACGAAACGCTCACAGACCTCTACGAAACCCTCACAGGGCTTCGAGCCCTGTGAGGGTTAGCGGCGGTGTGTGAGGGTCGGCGGTGGCGGGGACTTTCAAACGCGCACCAAAAATACAAATTTTCCCTATAATTTTCACACTTGGAGAACCAATGACCAAAAACATACATTTCATCCGCCTCTGCGCCGCAGGTGCGCTGCTCGCAAGCAACATTCTGATGAGCGGGTCGACCCGCGCGATCTACGAGGCCAACCCCGGCCCGATATTCCTGCCCCTTGTCGGTGGCGGACCAGACCAGTCGGGCGTCCAGCTCTTGCGCGTTCACGTTGCCAGCGAGGCCGACGTCAGCACGCTGGTCAATGGCGGATGGGACGTCATCGAAGCGCGCGGCACGGACTACCTCCTCGTCATGGGGGATGCCTCAGTCGCGGCCAGGCTTACCGCGCAGGGCTTCCGGGTTGAGGTCGAGCAGAAGCTCGCACCCACCGGACCCATCGGTGGCGGGCTGGCGCGCGGCGATGCCGTGGAAACCTATTTCAGCGGTTACCGAACCGTGGCCGAACACGATGCCCACATGACCGCCGTGGCCACCAACTATCCGGCTCTCACCGCGATCACAACCTACGGCACCAGTCTGCAGGGGCGCGCCTTGCGGGCCATCTGCATCACCAATAAGGCCAACGCCGCCGATTCGTGTTCGCTGTCACCAACGGCGTCCAAGCCGCGGTTTCTGCTGATGGCCGCCATCCACGCCCGGGAGCTGACCACGGCCGAGATGGCTTATCGCTGGATCGATTATCTGACCCAGAACTACGGCGTTGACGCGGATGTCACCATGATGCTGAACAACAGCGAGATGTGGGTCATCCCAGTGGTCAATCCGGATGGCCGGGTCATTGTGGAGGGTGGTGGTAACAGCCCGTATTTGCAGCGCAAAAACGCACGCGCCACCGGTGCCTGTTCAAACCCGCCCACCGCCAGCAATCAAAATGGCGTGGATCTAAACCGAAACTCCAGCACCGACAACTGGGGCGGCTCCGGTTCCAGCACGCTGGTGTGCGATCAAACCTATCGCGGCGCCGGCCCGGCCAGTGAGCCCGAGGAACAGGCGCTCGAATCGCTGTTTGTGCAGCTGTTTGCCGACAACAAGGGTCCGCTGCGCACCGATGCCGCGCCTGCGACCACGCGCGGCATCTTCCTGACCCTGCACACATATAGCAACCTGGTGATCCTGCCATATGGCGATTCGCGCGCCGCTGGTTACGCCCCAAATGACACCGGGCTGCGCAACCTGGCGTTTCGCTTCAGCTATTACAACGGCTATCAGACCGGCACCGGTGATGAAATTCTGTATGTCACCACCGGCACCACTGATGATTGGATTTACAGCAAGCTGGGCGTGCCCGGCTACACCTTTGAAATGGGCCCCGCCAGCGGCTCGTGCAGTGGCTTTACCCCGGCTTACAGCTGTCAGGATGGCACGTTCTGGCCGCTAAACAAGCCGGCGTTTATCTACGCGGCCAAGGCCGTGCGAGACCCGTATGTCTCGCCTGGCGGACCAACCGCCAGCGGTCTGAGCGCACCCACCGTGCCGCAGGGCAGCGCCACGACGATCTCCGCAAACGTAAATGACGGCCAGTTTGGCACGTTTGGCCCGCCCGTGCTCTCGCCTGCGGCGCCGCCAAACCCGACCGGGCAGGCGATCGCCGCGGCCGAATACTATGTCGATGTTCCGCCGTGGGCGGGTGGCACGCCGGTCGCAATGAGCGCCACAGACGGGGCCTTTAACACCACCTCGGAAAATGTGACCGCGCCGATCACGACGAGCGCGTTGAGCGTTGGGACGCACACGATCTTCGTGCGCGGCAAGGATGCGACCGGTACATTTGGTCCGGTCTCGGCGGTCTTCCTGACCATAACCGCGGCCGGCGGGGCCACACCCACGCCGACCCCAACGCCAACCGCAACGGCCACACCGACGGCCACGCCCACACCCGGTGGCAACACCACCACGACATTCGCGAACGCCGCGAGCATTGGTATTCCAGACAGCGGCACGGCGTCGCCGTATCCAGCGCCCATTGCCGTGTCTGGCATGGGCGGAACGGTGAAGAAGGTCGTGGTGTCGCTCAACGGTCTGACCCACACATACCCGGATGATCTGGACATTCTGCTGGTCGGCCCGGGCGGGCAAAAGCTTCTGCTGCTGAGCGATGCCGGTGGCGGAACGGCCGCCAACAACCTCACGCTGACGTTTGACGATGCCGCGACGGGCACGATCGGCACCAACGGCCCGATGACGACCGGCACCTTCAAGCCGATCAACTATGGTACGGGTGACACGTTTGCGGCGCCAGCGCCAGCCGGCACCTACGCCACCGCGCTCAGCACGTTTGTCGGCAGCGCGCCGAATGGCACATGGTCCCTGTACGTGGTTGATGATGCCGCCGGTGACTCGGGCGTGTTCTCGGGAGGATGGTCGCTCACCATCACAGCCGGGCCATAGCCCGGCCCAAGCCGAGCGGCCCGAACGTGTCGGCCGTGACGTGAGAGGTGGACCGGCACCATCAAACGCGCTACAAGCGCGTTTGATGGTGCCATCGCTCGTCAGCGCCGGGCCGTCCGGGAAACGGTCGCGCGGGGCGTGAAGGGCCTTGAAGGCTGCGTTACAGTTACTTACACAGTGCGAACCACGGCCACAATAAGCTTGCCGCCTAAATTGCAACGCGAAGTCGCGCGTGCCGCCAAACAGGCGCACATGAGCCTCAGCGAATACATCCGTGGCGCCATCCAAAACAAGCTTTGGGAAGATGCGTTTGACCAATCACGCCGCCAGCTGGAGCCAACAGCGCGCAGCATGGGTATCTATACCGACGAAGACGTCTTTGCCCTGATCTCATGAGGCTGGTCCTCGGTACAAACATCGTCATCGCCGCGCTGGTTGCAAACGGTCTCTGCTGCGACATTGTGCGCAAGCGTGTTTCAACACACACGCTCATCCTGTCTCAGCAGCTCCTTGGCGAACTTGGGGAAAAGCTCGCAGGCAAATTCCACGGCCAACCCAATCACCTTGCCTTCCTTACCGCCTACCGTGATGCCGCCGAATTTGTAATCGCACCGCCATTGACCGCGCCTGTCTGTCGTGATCCGGATGACGACCTGATTTTGGCCACTGCCCTCGCCGGGAATGCAGAAATTATCGTGACCGGCGATGCGGATTTGCTCACGCCGAAAAGTTTTCAAGGCATCAAGATTGTCTCGCCCCGACAATTCGTGACCCTGCTGGACACCGGCCGCTAATCGGCTTTTGCGCCAGTGGACCAATGTGGCCGACGTCTGCCAGGATGGCACCGGTTCACCCGCGCAGGTCGGCCAGATGTATGCGCTTCAAATGCATAATTTGCGGCATATCGCGTAATGGTTGATGACAACTTTCACTACATGAATGCGGATGAGCGAACGTGCGCCGGGGTATACGACACCTGGGACGAGGCCGTGGCGGAAGCGCGATTGGCGGCGGTATGACGAAACCCTCACAGGGCCCGGGGTGACGGTGGGATTACAACCGGCGATTGACGGTGGTATGACGAAACCCTCACAGGGCCCGTGGTGATGGTGGGATCACAACCGACGATTGGCGGCGGTACGGCGAAACCCTCACAGGGCCCGGGCAGTAGCCCGGAAGCCCTGTGAGGGTCGTCGGTGGCGGGCGGCGGTGGCGGGCGGCAAGCATGACTTTAGCGCATGGGCCTATGCGCGCCAAATCTGCGATGAGGTTGAAGCGCGGCGAAAGTAATCAAACCGAGGTCAGCCAGAATAGCCGGTTACTCAGGCGCGATTTGCAGTGACGGTGGGATCACAACCGACGATTGGCGGTGGTACGGCGAAACCCTCACAGGGCCCGGGCAGTAGCCCGGAAGCCCTGTGAGGGTTGGGGTTGGGGTCGGCGGTGGATTGGAAGTGGCGGGATGCTAGGCGGCTTCGAGCTCGCTGGCAAACGCCTTGAAGGCCTTTAGAAAAGTGGCGCACTTCAGCACGGACATGCTATATTCCAAACAGAACTTGTTGACCACCTGGCGCTCGTTTTGGCCCGCGGTGACCAGCAGCGCAAGTTTCTTTGACGCGTCTCCCTGGTTCTCGTTGCCCATGTCCTCAAGGTGCCGCAGGGTAAAAAACTCCGTCATGGCCGTGCCGCCATAGTGCTTGGCGGCCAGTTTTGGGTATTTGCCCTTGGCAAGTTGGTCCCAGGCCTTGAAGGCGGTCGTCAACATGCGGTGTGGACCATCATCGCCAAACACAGCATGCAGCTTTGCCACGGTGGGGCTGGCCTCCACCTCCTTGATCATCAGCACAATTTTGGCGGACACGGTCCCACACGAATTGCCGCTTTTGGTTGTCAGCAAATAGCTGGTGTTGGACGGGTCGCGCAACTTGGTCCGATATGCCTTCAAGATGCTTTGGCCCACCGCATCCGGATACTGGGTCACCAGGTTCTTGAAGGGCGTGATCTGATCCAGGATGCTCTTGACATAGGCCACCGATGCCTTGGTCGTCAGCTTGCTGTTTACAAATGCCGTGTGTGCGGCTGTGGCAGCCACGTTGAGGTTGTCCAGCGCATGGCCAACCGCCACGGCGCCCTTTCTAAGCCCGGCGACCAGGCCGGCTTCCCAAGCTGCATACTCGATCGGATCGAGCCCGCCAAACTCTTTTACGTCGGCAAAGCCACCGGTTTTGAAGGCCTGCGCGACGAGCGTCAGGTTGGCGCCCACGTCGGTCTTGCCGACCGACAGCTTCGCACCCACGCCCTTGTTTTTGTCCCACCCGGCCAGGGTGAGGACGGCCGGGTAGTCCACTTTTAGGATAGTCATAATTTGTTGGAGTTCATCGCGCCGGTCACGCGGCCTTAGGGCCAGGTGGGCTCGGAATGGTCGCCATACTTCAGCACTTTGACATACTGGGCGCTGTCGACCTGGACGAAATACACCCGGTTGGACTTGCTCAGGCGGATGCTGCAGCATTTGATGCTGACGCCCTTCTTGTCATCCACGGTGGAGGTTTTGGTGTGCAGAGCCTCATAATCCGAGTCCCACTTGTCGGCCTCGGTCTTGGGGTGTGCCCCGGTGCTCACGGCGTGCATCCAGTTGTTTAGCTGGGTCTTTTCCGCTTGCTTCATGCTGCCAACTTCTTTGGCGCCCTCGTTGTTAAGTTTCCATGCCATGTTTGTTTCTCCTTTCGCTGAATTAGTTTGAATTTGTTTTGCTGATTGCGCACGCAGGCAACCAATCCACTTGTCTTGATTGTATGAGCCATCGTTACCAGAGCGTTACCGGTCTGATGTGACTGCAACTGCATGAATAGCCCGCATCTGCAGGTTTATTGAATTGCCTGAGCGAAACCGTTTTGGCGCCGGATTCAAACGCTGCACTATACGGGCGTGCGACGTGTCATGTTCCGAGTCACGTTCCATCTATACTGCGCGTCACACCATGATCATCTCCGACCTTACCCACATCCACGAGCAACTGCGGGGCACGCCCCACTTTGAGAAGGCGCTGGCCTTTCTGCACCGCCCCGATCTGGCAACGCTGGCCGATGGCCGCGCGCCAATTGACGGCGACAATGTCTATGCCGAGGTGCAGTCGTATGTCACCAAGCCGGCGTCCGAGGCGGTGTATGAGGCGCACCGCCAATACATTGACATCCAGTACGTGGTGTCCGGCGAAGAGACGATCGGCTGGGCGCGGATCGAAGACCTGGTGGTCAGCACCGAATACACGCCTGCTCGTGACTTCATGCTCGGCACTGTGGATGAAGCCCGCACGATTGCCGCACGGCTGCGCGCCGGGCAGTTTGCCATCCTGTTCCCATCGGATGCGCACGCACCACGCCTGACAACCCACGCGCCAACCACTGTCAAGAAGCTGGTGGTGAAAGTGCGGGTTTCATAGCGTTTGCCGTTGTAGAGCGTCAGCCCAGCGCCGACAACTGCCATGTGACCTGTGCATGGCCGATGTGCATGTGCGGCTACCCAGGCAGCAAACTTTCCAAGAGGTTTGCAGTCACGCCGGACCCCGTCCGAAGTGGGCCGTGTGCAAAAACCGCATGCCCGCTGCGATCTGCTGAATGCGGGCGGCTGACAGCGTGCCAATCAAGGCACCCAGGCGCGCCTGGGAAATGGCGTGTTGCTTGCCCACTTCCACCACGCTGCGCTTGGTCAGGTTGCCCTCGCCCTCATCCAGAAGCACATTCCCAAAGTCCTTTGCGCGCTTGAGATTTGAGGTGAGCGCACACATCGTGACCGTAAGAACTTCGGTGCTTCGGGGCACGTTGGCGTGCACCACGACATGCGGATGCGGGATACCTGACACACCGTCTGCGCCGCCCGCGGGGCTCACCCAATATAGTTCGCCCGGGTTAACCGTCATTAATCCTCCGGGCTATGGAACTCCCACACCGACACGTTCAGCTTTGGTATGCCATTCCGGGCCAAAATAGTGGTGATATTTGTGCGGTGCTCGGTCGCGTGCATGGTGGCTTGGGCGAGTATGATGCCGGCCGGCACCGCGATACCTTGATGGGTCGGCGCAAGACCGTCCGCAGCGCCTGCGAGTTCAATCAGCGCCTTGCCGCTCTTTTCAAGATGTGGGCGCATGTCTGCGACGGACATTTCAAATGCGTTAATCCGCTGCACGGATGCCGGTTCGCCGTGGAGCAGCCACACATACCAGGATTCGCCGTTCACGATGTGGGCCAGCGTGGCAAACACGGTGCCGTATGCGCCGCCGTCGGTTGCGTTCAAGGTATCCGCAGAGAGCGCGGCACAGATATCAAGCACCTTTAGGTTGGCCCAAAGGTTGTGATGGAATTGCGTCAGCAGGTGCGTGTTCATTGGTGCAAAAGTATATGCAGACCGCGTGATCCCGGCAGGGTCTGGCACGGCCGGACGTGACCCGGCGTACGTGGCAGGCGGGATGTTGCGGGGCAACACGGGGCGGTGGCCCCAACCAACAGTTAGAGCCCCTTGGCCAGCCACCCACCATCAATATAGAAGTCCTGCCCGGTAACGTAGCCGGAAGCGGAAGAGGCCAGATAGATGACCAGCCCGGCCAGATCATCGGGTTCGCCCCAGCGCCCCAACAGCGTGCGGCTGCTGCGTTGGGCGCGGCGGTCAGGGTCGTTCCAGCTGCCACTGGTCATGTCGGTGTGGAAATAGCCCGGGCCGATGGTGTTGACGCGCACGCCACTCGTGGCGAGATCGACCGCCAGCGCCTTGGACAGTTGCTTGAGTGCACCCTTGGCCGCCACATAGGCGGGATTGCCGGGAAAACCCTGCTCGGCGTTGATGCTGGTCAGGTTTATGATTGAACCGCCATGCTGCGCGGCCATGAGGGGCGCAAAGCCGCGCGCCAGGTGGAACACCGCGCCAACGTTGACCTGCAGGGTACGCTCCCAGACCTCATCGGGATAATCAGCCAGCGCGTGACCCTCGGTCATCCCCGCAGCATTCACCAAAATATCGACCCGGCCCGGGTCACGACGCACCGCCTCGATCAACGCGGCAATCCGGGTCTTGTCCGCCAGATCGCAACAGTGACTGGTGGCGCTCAGGCCCTGCGCTTGAAAGGCGGCGGTGGCCGCATCCAGCCGCGTTTGGTTGGCACTGACCAGAATCACGCTGGCACCGGCGCGCAGCAGCGCCCCGGCCATGGCATTACCCAAGCCGCGACTGGCCCCGGTGACCACGGCGATTTTCCCTTCCAGGCTGAATAGTTGTTCCAGGTAGCTCATGATGACAAGCCCGAAGCGAACCGGACTGTGAGATCCGTCCGTCGGGAGAGGGGGGCAAGTCTACAACCTGACCCGCTGTGTGCGTCAGAGGATGAATGGTCGCGCGACAACCGCCACGCACTCGCCCTGCCTGGTCAGGGGAAAGGCGCGTCGGCTGATGATCATGCCATCGGTGAGGGCCGGCACCGGTTGAGGCTTCCAGGCGGGCTGCGTCACAAAATGCATCTGGCCGATCGCCTGCCCGGCCGTCACGGCATCGCCCAGCTCCACAAATGGTTCGAAGATGCCGTCGACGGGCGCCATGACGTAGTCATCACGCAGCTCTGACGCCACCAGTTGCGGCGGCTGCGCCGAAGGTTCCGGGCGATGTTTGGGCAACATGCCGCGCAACGCAAGCACATTGCGAACGCCGCGCGCCGCTGTGCGCAGGGTGCTCACGCCAAACTGCGAGGCGCTGCCCAGTTCTGTGCCCAGCGTCACCTTGCCCAACGACTCGGCGTAACTCGGCAGCAACCCCGAGCCGGCCACGTCGCGGTAAATAAACACATAGGGTGCGTTCCACGCCCGGCCAGCCGCGAGTATCGCCTGCATCTGAGCCACATCGGCCACCCGGTGCATGTTTACGGACGAAAGGAAATGCATCGAACGGCCACCTGAATGAATGTCCACCACCAGATCCGCCATTGGTATCAGCGTCGATGACACGTAGTGCGCGATCTGGCTGGTAATAGTGCCGGAAGGATCACCTGGAAAAGCCCGGTTCATGTTCATCCCATCCAATGGCGACAGTCGCACACCCGCCATGACCGCAGGCGGATTCAGCGCCGGAATCATGATGATGCGCCCGCGCACGTCGGCCTGCTCCACATCGTGCGCGAGGTTGAGCAGGGTCACCGGCCCTTCGTATTCATCGCCATGGTTGCCGCCAAACAAGAGCGCGGTTGGGCCCGCGCCATTGCGAATGACGATGATCGGGACGAACACCGTGGCCCACCCGGCTGAGTTGGTCGATTGCGGCACGCCGAGAAACCCGGTTTGCTTGCCGTCTTTTTCGTAGTCAATGTCTGTCCAAATTGGATTGCTGGTCATGGTGACTCCTTTGTGCTGTATCTGGCAATTGTTGCACCAATTGAGAATCGGGCGTGGCTTCGCTCGACCGGGGACCGCCACCTCGAACGATGGCAGGCACCCGCGGTTGTATAGTTATCTTCCGGCATTTCACCGCCGGGCAAAATTATGAAACTCACCTTTATGACCCTGGGTTGCCCGGGCTGGGACCTGGATACGATCTGCGCGCGCGGGCGCGACTACGGCTTTGATGGTGTGGACTTTCGCGGCTATCTGGACACACTGGACATCACCACGCTGCCGATGTTCACAACCGGTGCGGCCAAAACGCGCCGGCAGCTCAACGACGCCGGGCTGGAGGTAAGTTGCATCAGCTCAAGCATCGCGGTATGCAAGGTGGGCGCGCGCCAAGCCAACCTTGACGAGGCCCGGCGCACCATCGTGACCGCGCGCGGCATGGGCGCCGGCATCGTGCGTCTGTTTGGCTCGTCGGGTGCGTTTAAGGATCTTGACACCCATTCGCGCAGCGAGCTTGCCAAGATCGGCTGCGACATGGTGGAGGAGATCCTGGCTCTGGATGATGCGCGCGAGCTGTTATGGGTGTTTGAGACGCATGACCTCTGGGTCAAGGCGAACGACGCCCGGCTGCTACTGGATGCGATCCCGAGCCCAAACTTTGGCGCGCTATGGGACATGGGGCACACCTTTCGGGTGGGCGGCGAGAGCCCGGAGCAAACCTGGGCCGCGATTGGGTCCCGGGTCGGCTACGTGCATGTGAAGGACGCCGCGTTTGACCCGGCGCATCCGCAGGCGATGAGTGAGAACTTTGAAGGCGGCACGCGGGTTGGTTGGCGCTACATGCTGCCCGGCACCGGGCAGTTGCCGTTGGCGACCTCGATCGGGCTGCTCAAGGCGGCCGGCTATTCGGGATGGCTGGTGTGCGAACACGAGAAGCGCTGGCATCGCGAGCTCCCCGAGCCCGAGGTGATTTTCCCGGCGTTTGTAAAGTGGGTGCGCCCGCTGATTGCCTAGCGCGTGGGCTCACCCCGCCCCCTGCCCCTGCCCCCTCTCCTGCCCCTGCCGTCTGCCCCCTGCCCCCTCTCCTTCGGGAGAGGGTTGGGGTGAGGGGGTTCGGGAGAGGGTTGGGGTGAGGGGGTTGCGGTGAGGGGGTTGGGGTGAAGGGGTTGGGGTGAAGGGCTTGGAGCGCGGCGCGCCCGCTGATTGCCTAGCGCGTGCGCTCGCCCTGCCCCCTACCCCCTCTCCTTCGGGAGAGGGAGCCAGAGCCGATGGCGTGGATCACCGCCACCAGGTCTTAATTGCCGAACCCCGCGGCATCCCC
>JANXLU010000027.1 GCA_025354985.1 Chloroflexota bacterium | reverse complement strand
GTGGTGGTCGGTTGTCTTATTGCATTTTCTCCAGCGAGCCATGGCAACACGGTGCAATCAGCCGACCTCGCGCAGGTGTCACCAAGTGCGGAGCGGGTAACAGCACACCCGCCTACGCCTGGTGTAACGGAGTCACAGGGCATAAATGATGGCATCGCGCAGACAACCGACCTCGTCAGGCCAATGGTAGTCACCTCAGTCGTAACCGCCATTCCAAACAAAGTTGTCTCGACGGCGGGTCGCACCCTTATAGGTGAGTTTCTGGATCAGCTACTTGCACCATTGCGTGGCGGCGCGAGCACGCCGGAACCGACACCAACGCCGATGCGACCCATTTTGGTTGCCGCGCGGTTACCTGCCACACCAGTCGTGGCGACGCCGACGATTGAGGTGACGGCAGACGCCAGACAGGCGAGGGTGCCAATACTGATGTATCACTATGTGAGTGCAGTTCCAGACCCCAGTGACAGCTTACGGGTGGGGCTGTCGGTTACCCCTGAGATATTGGATCAGCACCTCAAATTTTTTAAGGCGCACGGCTGGCATACGGTTTCACTTGAGGATATCTTCTTGAACCTGTCAACCGGGCGCCGGCTTCCAGACAAGCCCATCGTACTGACATTTGACGACGGCTACCTTGATGCCTACACCAATGCTTTTCCGCTTCTCAAAAAATATAACCTGCGCGCCACATTTTTTGTCTTTTCAGGCGCCATCGGTTTTAACCAGAACTATTTAACCTGGAGTCAGATCAAAGAAATGAGTCGGTCTGGCATGAGCATTGAAAGCCATACTTATACGCATCCCGACATGCGCAATCGTGATGACCAATTTCTGCAGATGCAAATACAAACACCGATTGAGGCGATTGAACGTGAAACGGGCAAAAGACCACGATTTTTTGCCTATCCAGCCGGGCAGTATGATGCCAACGCGGTCCGAATGTTACAGGTAAATGGAACGTTGGCTGCTGTCACAACGTATCCGGGAATGGTGCATCAACTTTCAAATGCGCTAACATGGGACAGGGTTCGAGTGACGGGGAACATGCCAATTTCTGCACTAATTCAGGTAATCGGCGAGTGACTGACAAATATTAATGTTACAGAAAATTGGCTGGCGGTATATGCTTCGCAGACCGCTGCTAACATTGCTGTGTGTGTTGGGAGTTTCGCTGGGCGTGAGCGTGATTATCGCCATTGATCTGGCAAATACCAGCGCCTCTGCAGCTTTTAAGCTAAGCACCGACACGGTTTCGGGACGCGCAACTCATCAAATAGTCAGCGCCAGTGGTGTCGTCGGCCAGGAGCTGTACGCCAAACTCCGATTGGAACTTGGATTGCGAGAAATTGCCCCGGTCATTGAAGCGTATGCAACCGCCCCGGCCTTGGATCGCCAGCCACTGCATGTGTTGGGGGTGGATGTTTTTTCCGAGCCGCCATTTCGCTCGTATCTGGCGCAAGGTCAGGCGGCACTTCAAAGCAAGGACTTTTCCAGTTTTCTAAGCCGGGCAGACACGTTTGTATTAAGCCGGGGGTTTGCCGAGCAATACGGTCTGGCACCTGGCGCCGTCATTTCCCTTCAAGTCGGCGGGCGCGAAAAGTCGCTAACCTTGGTGGGACTCGTCGAACCCGCTGACGCCTCGAGCAAACGGGCTCTTGATGGATTGGCACTGGTCGACATAGGAACTGCTCAAAGTTTGTTCGGAATGCCGGGGCTTATCAGCCACATTGACCTGATTGCCGACGAACGGACGCCCGCAGGACGTGCGGTTCTTGCAAGATTACGTGATGTACTACCTGCCGGCATCCAAATAGTCAAGCCCGAGGCACGCAGCCAAAGCATTGAAAATTTGACTGATGCGTTTGAACTCAATTTAAGCGCCCTTAGTCTGCTGGCACTGGTGGTCGGTGTATTTTTGATATACAACACGATTACGTTCAGCGTACTGCAGCGTCGTCCGCTATTTGGAACTCTTCGGTGTCTTGGAGTAACGCGAGATGAAATATTCTTAATGGTGTTGGGCGAAGCGGTACTCTTTGGTGTTTTGGGTGGTGCGTTGGGTATCGTCCTGGGTCTCGTTTTGGGGCGTGGTTCCGTTCGTCTCGTTACGCAAACCATTAATGACCTCTATTACGTTGTGAATGTACGGAATGTCGAGATTAACCCCTTGATTCTTGGCAAAGGGTTCGTGCTTGGCCTCGTGGCATCCGTTGTTGCTGCATGCGCACCGGCCTTTGAAGCCACCCGGATTGAACCCGTGACCGCGTTAAGGCGAAGCAACATTGAAGGCACCGTACGAACTATTGTGCCAAAAGTAGCTCTCGCGGGATTGGGGATGGCCGCCGCCGGCACGCTGGCATTACTGCTTACCCCGATTTTGACCATTAACTTTGCGGGAATTTTCGGAATCGTGGTTGGCGCAGCGCTTGTTGCTCCTTTATTCACCGTGTGGTTTATGCGGATTGCGCTGCCAGTGATGAATACCATGGCAGGCGCCATAGGCCGCATGGCGGCACGTGCCGTGATCAATTCACTGTCACGCACCGCAGTGGCCATTGCGTCGCTAACCATTGCGGTATCTGTCATCATTGGACTCCAAAGCATGATCGGCAGCTTTCGCACAACCGTGGAGACATGGCTTGGCGCAACGCTGGTGGCCGATGTATATGTTCGCCCGTCTGGCGGTGGACGAAATACGGCCACGAACTTTATTGATCAAGCGGCCGTTGATTCATTGCGTGCAATGCCCGGCGTCATTGGAACGAACACGTACCGGCAAGCGGATGTAGATTTTTCTGTTATTCAATCGAGTTCGGTGACGCATACCGCGCTATTGCTTGCAGAAGACACTGATGCGATCCGACCGGTTGACACTTTGAAGTGGACCGATTTGCCGGGAAACTGGACTGACCAGTGGAATGAATTGCGAAATCACGAAGATGTGCTCGTGAGTGAGCCTCTGGCCAATAAATATGGCATTGACGCAACGCATGCTCGGCTGGTACTGCTGACAAACTCGGGCCTAAAGGAGGTTCGTGTGCGCGGAATCTATTTTGACTATGGCAGCGAACAAGGCGTGATCCTTATGTCCCGTCAGCTTTATGAAAAATATTGGAATGACGCAAAGGTCGGATCAATGGCCCTGTTTGTGGATCAGGCGACCGCACAATCGATAGCGCCGTTTGTCAACCGGCTCAGACAGAATTTGGCCGGGACTGATCTTGTTGTGACGGCCAATAGTGACCTGCGCGCAAATGCGCTCGGCGTGTTTGATCGAACTTTCGCCATAACAGGTGCACTTAATCTTCTGGCGACATTGGTGTCATTTATCGGCGTGCTAAGTGCATTGATGGCGATGCAGCTTGAACGCACGCGCGAATTAGGCGTGCTGCGCGCCAACGGAATGACGCTGGGGCAAATGGCTCGCATGATGCTGTTCGAGACCGGGTTGATTGGCGGAACCGCGGGTCTTTTGAGCATGCCAACAGGATTTGCGCTCGCGGTCGTCCTTGTTCGCGTCATTAACCTCAGGGCATTTGGCTGGACCATTCAAATGCAGTTTTCACCATCCACGTATATGCAAGCGTTTTGTATCGCACTTGGCAGTGCATTATTGGCAACTATTTACCCAATTGTCAAACTGAATCAAATGCAAATTGCGCAGGCTGTCAGGCAGGAATGAGAGTCAATTTCGGGTTATTGTAGAAATAGGCTAAACTTCATTACCCTACCGGAAGAAGAAATGAGCAAGTCCATCAGGTCCATCATTGAAGCAAGTGCACTCCCGACCAACCGCAGGCGGTTTTTAGCCCGAGTGCTTGGTCTGGGAATGGCAGTCGGAACCACAGTTTTGCCAACGTCTGATTCAGTCGCAGCGGCATCTGTGGATGAAACTCTGACCAACCGCACCGGAAAGTGGATAGAGGTTGTACTTTCTCAGCAGAGGCTCTATGCCTGGTACAACGGTTCCCTGTTTTTGACTTCACTTGTTTCCACAGGTACTGCCGCGCACCCAACGGTTCGTGGCAATTTTCATGTTTATGTGAAGTATGTCGCCACCCGGATGCGCGGTCCGGGCTATGACCTGCCGAACGTTCCGTATACGATGTACTTTTTCCGCGGTTATGGCTTGCACGGCACCTATTGGCATCACAATTTTGGTCATCCAATGAGCCACGGGTGTGTCAATCTTCCCACCCCTGTCGCCGCAAGACTGTTTGCATGGACGCCGGTTGGTACTCTGGTAAACGTACATTATTGAACGCAAGGCGACGAACGTGCCTGTTTGCCATTGGATTCGCCGTCGTTGTGGTCGCAGCGGGCTTCGCGTTTCAAGCGATTGCCGGGTACGTTCGGTCGGAGAATCTGTGGGCGGGCCAACAGCAATATGGCGCAATTCGATTCGGAATTGATCCAACTATTGTTCCCGTATCGTTTTATGATTCATCGGGTTGGACCGGCATGGATGCTGACGTGGCGCTTGAGATTTGCAAAAGGGTTCACCTTCGGGTTGAAAGCGATCCCGTAGGGTATGACGCACAATATGACGCCCTATTTGTTGGGCGCGTAGATGTATTGATTTCGGCCCTGATTCAAGAATCATCTCGCAGCAGGGAGGCCTTGTTTACCCAGGGATATTTCGAGGCCGGACTGAGTGCACTGTACCTAAACGGTTATGTCGCCCCTTTCGACTCCGGTTCGGCACCGCAAATTTTCGCAGGTAGGCGAATTGCGGTGGAACTGGGTAGTGGGGGTGATCTGTATTTGCGTCGCCTGCTGAGAAGGGGTGTTGGCGTTGATAAGGTGCTTGTTGGCTCAACCGCAGCCGGTGTAGCGCTAGTTCGTTCTGGTTCCGTGGAATTTGTGCTCGCCGATGGGCTGGATGCAGCTCAATTTACAACAAGCGACTTGGCAACTTCCGTTGTAGCCTCTGATCCTTATGTACTCGCGGTACGTTCCGATCAGCAACGGTTACGGGTCGAGATGGATAAGGCACTCGCCACCATGCGAGCCGATGGCACGCTGGAACGAATCGCCCACAAATGGCTGGCCCCTGACCGCGCCTTAGGCAATCGTGATGTTGATTTTGTTCATGGCAGCTTCTATTCCATGGGTCAACCAGACTGAAAGTCCCACTATAGTGGCCTCAAAAATAGAAGAATCAAGCGTGGCCTGTTCACTTTTGGCAAAGTTCTGAAGCAAATAGTCTGCTCCCGCCATTTTTCCGGGCGGACGACCAACTCCAATACGCAGGCGTGGAAACGCCTGTGTGCCCAAATGGGTGATGATGCTTCTCATACCATTGTGCCCGGCAGCACCACCCGCTGCACGCAATCTAAGTTGACCAAACGGCAGATCAAGCTCATCGTAAACGATAAGAACATCGGCCGGTGAACACTTGTAAAACTTTGCGGTTGGCGCAACGCAGACGCCACTGTCATTCATAAAAGTCTGTGGCTTGAGAAGAACGACCCGGTTGAGGTCGCCTTCCCCAATCGCGGCAATTCCCTTGTTTAGGACCTTGTTGAACTTCGCGTGGTGTTTTGCCGCAATTTTGTCCAACAACATGAACCCAACGTTGTGACGGTTGCCGACATATGACCGACCAGGATTTCCCAGGCCCACGATTAAGCGCCATCGAATAGTTTCAGGCGCGCCAGTATCAGTCGCCATAGTTTGTCCATCGCTGCCGCCTAGACCAAAGAAAGTAAACGAGCCGCTTTGCCACCAGATACGCAAACAGTGCGGCAAATGCATAGGCGGCGTATCGTGCGCCCAATGTGAAGCCCTGTGGAATATCCGCCAAATTGATGTTTACGTTTCGCAGTGGGTTCGAGTTCGTTACTGATGATCGATTGGTCGCGGAAAGCGTCCCGCTCGAATCAGGCGAAATAATCGTAGCGGGTGACCCGCCAGTCAAGGTATTGGAAATCGTGACATTTCGGATTACCGAAGCAGGAAGTTCAACGCCTTCAGTTCCAAACACCTGCAACCTGATTGCGTAGGTTGTGCTTGATACAACCCGTGTATCCCAAACTGCCAAGGATCCGTCACTTACTATTCGCGTATCGCCATATATTAAAGTCCATTGTCCAGGTCGAGATTCCGGTGCATAGCTCACCTCATACCGCGAAAAGTTTGGCAGTGATGCCGTTCCAAAGATTTCCGCCGTGCCACGCAGCACCTGGTTTGTGACTGGTGCTGATATTCTAGCCAGTGGTGCCACGCTTGTCGGCTTTTGAGATGTCGGTGGCTGCGGCGTCTGGGCTACAGCAGGCAGGGCAACGACCAAACAAGATATGAACCAACCAGCAGTGATCAGCTTGAATCGCTTAAACATTGGCTCCATATTATCCAAGGACCGCAGGCCTATGCATCCTTGTCATTCGACGTGCCAGGTGACGAAGGATCCACCTCGTTAAGAACAGCCGTATAGTAGGCAAGCCACAGACCAAATTGCAGGAGACTTAACTGCTGGCCTAAAACGTTTGGTCCACGGCCAGTGACCGAATCCTGGTTTAGCCCGCCAACGAGCATTGCCTGAGCCATTGCGTCGAACCCGGAGCGTGTAACCACATCATTCTGCGCCAGGCGCAGCGCGATCACCACGGTATTTCTCCATATTGCGGCTGGATGTTCAAATCCAGCTGCAAAGGAGTGCAGTGCCGCTGGCAAGGCTTCGACGGATGCAAATTGCCGCGCATACAACTGAAAATGTATTTTCCATATTTGGGCAACGGATTCAGACTCGGGCGAACTCAAAAAAATTGGCAGTCGATCCATGCACTGCCCCGCATATCTTTTCGCCGGGTTTTTTGCCGCAACAGATTCTGGCCGCAAAGGCTCGCCCTGAGCTTCCAGCACCTGCAAAATTGTTTCGACCGCGTATAGTTGTGGCGGGATAACGCCACGGGCTTCCAATAATCCGAGTATTGCAAAGACGGCGATTCCAATCGTTTCACCAAGCGATTTACCAGACGGAAGGACAAGACAGTTATAACCTCTTGTGACTGCATGGCCGGCCATGCCGGGCAGACTAGTGATCGTCACGACATTTGTATTGGATCGATCGGTCGGGCCTACTGGTGTTGGACTCGTGTTGACGTCAGGAGTCAAAATTGTGCGGATGGTCAGGGATCCGTCCGAGGGCGTTGTCGCTGCATAGCTCAGGGGTACATGCTGTATATGAATGCCCGGAGCCATGGCTAGTGTGTCAGACAGGATTGCGGCGGATAAATTGGATATGGGGTCTCCCGCAAAAACAAGCACGTGTGGTTTGGTTCGCCCGGGAGTTGTCGCAGCTCTCGACGTGGCATACGTCTGCCGCAATGATTGGATGAGGCCAATCAAGGACTGGCCCATGCCGTGACGGTCACGTTTAAGTATTTGCTGTGGATTGTTTAGATCAATCATGCAATGGTTAAGGAAAGCGCTCGATATTTGCAGACTTGCGCAGGTCAGCAAACCATCGTGCGAATATCGCCTGGCGCAACCGTGCGGCATCTTCAGGTGCAAGCGGGCGCATAGTTCGAGCGGTAATCTTAACAATGTGGAAACCGACCGAAGTTTTTATTGGACCAATGACTTGCTCAGGCGCTAGGTTGGCAACAGCGGATTCAACTTCCTGCCAGGCCATGCTCCCAGGCGCGATTGGGTTTATGTAGAACCAGCCCATTTCGCCCCCGGCCAGACGTGAGCCCTGATCGGTGGATCGGGTCAGGGCCAGTTTTGAAAATTCCGAGCCATTTTTTAGCAGGCTCACCAATTCATTTGCTTCGAATTCACTCGCCACGACTATTTGAGAGAGCCTTGTGTATTCGCCCGTGGTGGGGCTGCCTGAAAATACGAGCTGGCGCGCATTTCTGATGGTCAGATCACGTTCAATTAGGATGTGCACGTCGTCAGGCGTCTGGCGAGTTTCTAGCAGCCACTTGTTATACGCAACCTGACCGCCACGCAGGCTGATCGCCCTATCAAGTTCGGCGTCCACCATCGTGCTCGAAACAAACGCACCGTGCTGCGATGTATAGCTCCCAAGCAAAGCGCTGTCAATCAACCGTTCAAGCGCGGCCTCGCGCACTGCGCCGCTAGAGATGGTTTTTGTATCGCGAACCAGTGCGCTTACGCGGCGCATCTCATCCGCCAGATCGGTTTTAAGAATCGGAGTGTCATTCACTCGTGCGGCATATGGCGAGACGGTTGGGCTTGGCGTGGGCGTAACGGTTGGCGTTGTGGTGGCGGTTTGCGTAGGTGTCTCCGTTGCAGTTGGACGAGGAGTGTCGGTTGGGATCGGTACGGAGGTGGATGTGTCCGTTGGCGACGGTATGACCGTTGGTTTGACAAAAAACGTGGCCACTGAAGTTGGTTCTGGGGTTGGCTCTATAAGTCTTTGGCAACCAAGTAGCAGGCCTGCAAGACAAACCAGATTTATTGGGATAGCCTTTCGAAGATTCCCGGAGAATATCGCCGCGATTAATCTAAGCACAGATGCGTTGAAGAAGACCCTCGAGTCGGGAAGAATCTCGGGCGAGCAAACGCGCAAGTTCGCGGCCCGTGGCTAAAACAAAATCAGATGCCGCCTGGCTTCCTAGATATGCTTCCTGTACCAACCGAGTGCTTGCCGCAATCAATTCATCGGCCGGTGCATCGGGAAAGTCAAGGATCAACCGCAGATAGGCTGGCGACGCCGTAACTTGGGCAATTTCATTGTGCGTACATGATCGCACTTCATCAAGCGTGATGGGCGGTTGTGCGGGCAATGACTGTCGCAGGGGGCCTGGGGGATTGCGTTCCTGATATGCCACGCATAGCACACTGGCTTCTACCGGGACGACCTGCTCTTTTAGCCAGGCTATATCCTCGGCGCGAACCGACTCACTCACCGACAGCATTTTCGCCATGCCGTTTTCCTTGATTTCTATGTTGTAAATCACGCCATAGATCGTGGTCGCACGGTGGGCGATAAACGTCTTTATGAACGAACCAAATATTGGCACGTCCGTCCTAGGCACGCGTGTGCCAAACGTAAATCCCCGCGTGTTGGCGTGCAGAATTCGACCCAGAACGCTGTCATGTTGCAATTCCATTCAAGGTTCAATTATCTGCCATAAGCTTTCGCATTTCGGGTTGAGTGTGCTTTAATTCGGATATGACAACCCAAGCACTTGGAGCGGAAGAAGTAATCAGATTAAACAAAGAGTACACACTTTTTGAATGGAGCTCGCAGGCTGGATACTCGCCGTTGCCCATAGATCACGCCAAGGGGTCGGTGTTTTGGACGACGGACGGCCGGCGGTTTCTTGACTTTAACTCGCAATTGATGTCGGTGAATATTGGGCATGGTGACGAACGGGTGATCACCGCAATTCAGGAACAGGCCAAAAAATTGACCTACGCCAATCCCTATGCTGCCAGTGAACCCAGAGGGGTGTTGGGCCAGATGCTGGCCGAAATATCACCGCGAGGTCTTAAGAAGAGCTTCTTTACGAACGGCGGGTCCGAGGCTAACGAAAATGCGATCAAGATGGCACGCATGGTCAGTGGCAAACACAAAATAATTGCCAGGTATCGCTCTTATCATGGTGGCACGGCCGGTTCCATGACCCTTACGGGCGACCCGCGCCGATGGGCTGCGGAGCCCGGTATCCCGGGTGTTGTGCGCGTGCTCGATCCATATGCCTACCGTTGTCGTTTTTGTGAATCGGCTGGCAGCTGCAACTTGAACTGTCTTAATCACGTGGAGGACACCATACAGTTTGAGGGCCCGGATAACATCGCGGCCATCATCATGGAGACTATTACGGGCACCAACGGAATAATTATCCCGACGCGTGAGTACTATCGGGGGCTGCGCCAGTTGTGCGACAAATACAAGATATTTCTGATCCTAGATGAGGTGATGTGCGGCTTTGGAAGAACTGGAAAGTGGTTTGCGTGCGAACACTACGACATTTCGCCGGACATCATGACTGTGGCCAAGGGATTGACCAGCAGCTATGCACCGCTTGGAGCTGCGATTGTCAGCGAAGAAATTGCGTCATACTTCGATACTCATGTGCTGTATGCAGGTCTGACGTATGGTGGGCATGCGCTCGCATGTGCGGCCGGTATTGCCTGCGTAAACGTATACAAGGAAGACAACCTAATTGAGCGGGCGGCAGCAATGGGCGAATTTCTGGCGGCAGAGGAGGACAAACTGGCAGCCAAACACCCGTCCGTAGGCGAGGTTCGTCATATTGGACTATTTACGATTTTCGAACTGGTGAAGGATCGCAAAACCCGGGAACCAATGGCACCGTTTAACGCAAGCGGCAAACAGATGGACGTGATGAACATGATCAAAAAGTTTTTTACCGACCACGGTTTGTTTACGTTTGTGCGATGGAATACTTTTTTTGTAAATCCACCACTCTCGATTAGCAAGGACGAGATCATGGAAGGCCTAAAAATAATTGACGAAGCACTGGATATAGCGGACGAATTTGTCCACGCGACATAACTGCTGACTGTAAGTGCACCGCAATAATAGGCGTTCGCCAATACAATAGTAATAATGGCAAAACGCGATCGCATGAGTGCGACTTCCAAGTCCAAACCACGTGCATTTTTGGTTGGTGCGGAATTTCGAGACAACAAACACAAGGCCCGCAACGGATATTTGACAATGGCCGCCAGCCTGACAGAGCTTGCACTTTTGTGTGACACGGCGGGTTTGGAAGTGGTGGGTCAAATGACACAAACGCTGGACGCACCCAATAAGGCGACATTTATTGGTACTGGCAAGGTTGAGGAGCTGTTGACGTGGAAGGATGCGGAGGATTTTGATATCGCGGTCTTTGACGATGAGCTTTCTCCGCGCCATCAGCGCGAGCTGGAGGAGAGCCTATTGGGCAAGGTGCAGGTGCTCGATAGAACTGCGCTGATTTTGGACATCTTTGCGCAGCATGCGCGAACGCGCGAAGGTTCGCTGCAGGTTGAATTGGCACAGTATGAGTATCGGATGCCACGGTTAACGCGGCTATGGACCCACCTTGCCCGCCAAGCGGGCGGAGGATCCGGACGAAGCGGCACGGGTGGCGTGGGGACGCGGGGACCGGGCGAAACTCAGCTTGAAATAGACAAGCGTCTCATTCAGGATCGCATCAGTAAGCTGAAGGCCGAGCTGGAAAAGGTCAAGGATCAACGGACGCAACAGCGCCGGCAACGAAAGCGCGCAGAAGTGCCGACGCTGGCAATCGTGGGCTATACCAATGCTGGGAAGAGCACGCTTCTTAACGCACTGTCTCATAGTGACGTTTTGGCCGAGAACAAGCTTTTTGCAACGCTGGATCCAACCACGCGCAAAGTAAGGCTGCCGCGTGGTCATGAAGTGCTCATTACCGACACAGTGGGCTTTATTCAGAAATTGCCGACGCAACTGGTCGCCGCATTTCGAGCAACATTGGAAGAAACGATCGAGGCAGATGCACTCTTACACGTGGTTGACATTACTCACACCGATGCTCAGGAACAGGCCCGGACGGTAATGGATACATTGACGGACCTTGGCGCAGGTGAAAAGCAAATGATTTTTGCACTGAACAAATCGGAGAAAATATTGGAATCTCGCCCAAAGGAGTGGACGGCGGATGGTCAGCCGCTTAAACGTTATGACGAGCCGGTGTTTTCCGGCATACTGTCCGAGGGTATTTTGGTTAGCGCAAAGAAGCATCTTGGTCTGGATGAATTGTTGAGTGAGATCGAAGCCGTGCTATTTGAGCGTCTAACGCCACTGCGCGTCAGGCTGCCATACAACGCAGGTGATTTAGTAGCTTTGTTACGACGCCAGGGAACGATTGATGTTGATAAGCCGGAGGAGAACGGCCAATACATTGAGGCACGCGTTCCAGGGCGCCTGCTTGATACGTATAAAAACTATATCGTTGACTGAAGCAACATGTGTGGTCGATACGTCATAACCATTGACCCAGTGACCCTGGCCGAACACTTTGGAATCGAGCTAAGCGGTGTGATCGTACACGCGGCACCTAGCTTTAACATCGCTCCCACGCAAGAGGTGCCTATTGTGCGCATGGATTTGCCTGCGCAGATTTCGATTGCGAAGTGGGGATTGATCCCTTCCTGGTCAAAGGACCCGGCAATTGGGGCGAAACTGATCAACGCCCGTTCGGAAACAATAACTGAAAAGCCTTCGTTTCGAACGGCCTTTAGGAAACGGAGGTGCCTGGTGCTTGCCAATGGATTTTACGAGTGGCAAAGATTCTCGGATGGCAAAACCAAAAAACCAATGTTCATCCAATTGAAAACCGGAAAGCCATTTGCAATGGCGGGTCTATATGAATTTTGGAAGCCTGCGGAAGCGAATGCAACAACCGGCTGGGTGACTTCATGCACGATCATCACCACGGCAGCAAACTCCTTTATGCAACCGGTGCATGAACGTATGCCGGTTTTTTTGCCCTTGGGTGCCGAAGTCGTCTGGCTGGATCCGAGCGCATCAGAGCCTGAATTGACCCGTTTGTTTGCGCCTTATCCGAGTGACCTGTTGGCCATGCACGAAGTCTCGCCCAGGGTGAACACTTACCGGAATAATGACGCTGATTTGGTGCGACCAGTTGGTGACTAGGCTGTTGCAACGGACTGGGGTATTCCTTTTTCCGACTTTCGTAAACGAATGGAAATTACGACACGATATATTGTGAGGAGCGCGATGGACAGAATTGACAGCGCGTATGCCCCCTTTGCAAGCGTGGTGTCGGTGTCAGATCCACTTAGGAAACTGTGCACGATGGTTCCAACATAAAGCGCGAAGCTGAGGTAGTGGAGAAGCCGCCAACCTCGCTGGGTTATGATCTTTCGAACGTAATAGCTGAGCGCAAGGATTGTCATCGCGTACAGACAAACTTGACCGAGTCCCACCCATTCAGGCTTGTAGCCTTCACTTGCAAACGGAATGAGCACTTGCGCAAGCGTGAAATTAATGTATTTGTCGCCAGTCAGAATTAGTGCGTGAAAAAGTGCAAAGGCCAGGCCCAGTAAGCCGGCGTGTTGGTGAAGATCGAATGCCTGGGCGCCACCCGGCCATACCATGGCCGTTTTTCCCGTGATCAACAGCCCAAAGACCATGCTCAGCCAAATTAGGAACAGTGATACGAACGCACTCGAACGCGATAGATACCAATAGGCTTTTGGCGCGTCACTTACGATGCTTGCCAGGAGCGCGGGCGCCACGAGCGGCAAAATGACAATGGCAATATAGGCCCCGGCAATAACGCCAACCAAGAGCAATACTGCGGCAAAGCCACTGATTGCCGACTCGGGTGGTTCTGACGCCCGCAGTACGCTACCGGACGCGCTTGATGCGGCACGTGGACCTGTTTGGGCGATCGCGGGACGCGGTCCTGCGGAGGCCGTTGATGGTGTTCCAGACTTTTCAACCGCAGTGGTGGCAACTACCGGTGCCGAATTACTTCCAGATATATTTTTCAAAATTTGAGGTTGGTCGCTGTTCGCCATTGTCCAATATGATAAATCCTGCCAGGCTGTGAGCCTCAAGCCAGGCACGTCCGTTTTGGGCTCCTAGAATCACCGTCATTTTTGCCGCGACTTCGGCCTGCACGGCGTTACTAGCGATTACGGTTGCACGGAGCACGTCGGTTTTCGCGGGTGAGTGTGAACGGGAATCCAAAATATGATGCATTGAGCGCCCATCCTTTGTCCAAGCACGATAATCGCGACCACTGGTTGCCACGCCGCAGGCGCCTAGCGATAACAACGCAAGGTCAGGTTCTTCCGGATTAATGTTTTCAATAGCAACCGGCCACGGGTGTTTTTTTTGGAAACCACTTATCGCAATGTCACCCCCGGCATTTGCAAGCGCGGGACCAAGGGAAGCAAGACGCTGCACCGTCATTTCCGCGCACCAACCCTTTGCAAAACCGCCGAGATCAATCCGGACCGAGTCCGGCAAAAGCACCGTTTGCGCGACCGGGTCCAGCACGATATCGATCCATGTAGATGAAGGCGGGACCCGCGTTGATTGAACGGTCGGATTTGTCAGAAGCAAATCAAATGTTTTGTCGTATCCGGCTGCTTCGAGATCATTAAGCATGGTGGGATTAACCAATCCCTCGGTATCCTGCGCGGCATTTAAGGCCACGCGGATTAAACTGAACAAATCCGGACTTACATGCGCGGGCGTGCCTGGCTGACGATTGAGCTGGCACAATTCGCTGTTATCGCGGAATCTGCTAAACATTTGTTCCCAGAATTCGAACCAGTCCGGGCACTGGGAAAGAAGCCGCTCTGCGGCAGGTGCGTCGGAATCTACTGCGCAAAAAATTGCGCAGTTCATGGCTCGAAAGTCAATCGTTCGCATGGCACTTGCGAGCCTGCCCGGCCACATATCGGGTCGGAGGTATCGTATTTATCCGAGACGAGAACCTATTTTTTGGATGATTTTGTCTTGGTAACTGGTGCCGGGACGGGTGCAGGCGCAGGAGCGGGAGCGGGTTTGACAACCGGGGCGGGGGCAGGTGCAGGAGCTGGCGCCGCAGCTGGTGCGGCGGCAGGAGCCGGTGCAGGTGCCGCTGGCTGTTGGGCAGCTGCTTGTGCGGCTGGTTGCTGCGCAGGAGCCGGCGCCGCCGGAGCATTGGACTTGGGAGCTGGGGCAGATTGTTGGGCTGGCTGCGCTTGCTGCTGGGCAGGCTGACTTTGTTGCGCGGCCTGTCCTGTCGATTGGGCAGCAGTTGTTTGGGGCGCGTTTGCGGCAGTGCCTGCGTTTTGAGAAGAGGCAGGTGCGAGGTTCGTAGCAGGCGATTGTGCAACTGTTACACCCTGTGAAACAGTGCCGACGGACGTTTGTGCACCAGTCGCCCCAGTCTGATTGGAAGTTTTCCTCGGAGTCGACAACGGACCAACGTTTGGCACGTTAGTTGAGGAGGCTTGCTTCTCCAGTCCGGCAGGCTCATTGGTTGGAAAAGTGGCTCCGGAAGTGCTTGATACTTTTAGTTGAACGAGCGGTATCACCGTAGGTAGTGCAGCAAACGTGAAGGCAGCCGTAGGTTCTGCAACGACAGATGAAGTATCCGATGCAATGTCAGGAGTCTGCGAATCATCCTGAAGTGCGCTCTGGGCGAATCCACTCCAGCCCAACAATGTGCCAGTGAGCGCGCCAATAGTCAGAAATGTTCGCGCGCCGTATGATTTGTCAAGCTTGCGCTGCTTAGGTTTCTGAGATGGTTTTATCATTGCTATATGGACTCCATCGTGTCATCGATGAGGCTGCCACTTTTACCGGGAACCTGACTGGGCCGTGGTGCCTGTGGCGCCGATGTTGGGCGGACCTGAGGTTTCTGAGTCGGTTCGGGTCGCTGGGTGGGTTCGGGTCGTTGCGTTGCTTCAGGCTTCTGGGTTGGCTCCGGGCGGCGAGGTTCCGGTGTCTTGGCGACCGCACCGTCATCGGAAGGACGTGCTGTTGCCATGGGCACGGATGTCGGATGTTGTTCCGGTTTGGGGGCCTCGGTTGGCTTCAGCTGGGGTTTGTTGTCATCGGATCGAACCGCGGTAGGCGCAGAAACACGTGTTGGAGCGGGATCGGATTGGCTGGCAGCGGGTTTGTCGCTACTATTCTGTGGGGAATCTGCTGCGGGTTGACCCTGTGGAGCCTCTCGTGGTGCGGTCAGGTTGAAATCCGGCAACGCCGTTGCATTGGGTATCGCGGTAGCCTGCGGGGCAACTAGTGCTGCGGCTGACCTTTGGACCTTATCCGGCGATTGTTGAAGCGGGCGCGACTGCACATACGTCGCAACGCCCTGCTGACCAGCTTGTGCCTGGCCATTGGCGATCGTTGATTGAGCCGCTTGTCGATCTGCGTTTGCCTGGGCAAGCTGTGCATTCGCTTGTGCAATCAATTGCTGGTAAGCGGCTTCACGATCGGCCAGTTGTGCTTGTAGAGCGGATGTGTCAACCGATGAGGCTGGCTTGGCGGTCACCTCCACATTTGGCTGCTTGAGCGCGTTGCGTAACTCGCCGGCGAATACTCCGGTGCCCACCAAAGTGAACGACGCGATTGAGATAGCGGCGATTAATAGTGTCTTTTGACTCATGT
Organism: Chloroflexota bacterium; assembly: GCA_025354985.1. Lineage (GTDB taxonomy): Bacteria > Chloroflexota > Anaerolineae > J036 > Brachytrichaceae > AQU-03. The sequence goes on along the minus strand of JANXLU010000027.1, from coordinate 741 downwards.
TGTTTTCCATTGCAGTTTGGAGCTTCAAACTACATGCCGGCATCATGCCATATGTAAGACAGACTTTCTTATAAAAGCAATGAGAATGTGTTTAACACCGGCTGATTCACGATGCGTGACTGGAACTGTCCTCCAAGGCGGTCTTCAGACCAAGCGCTCCGGTGGAGGAAGGCAGGCGAGGCGGACCAGAACTGCGGGCTGACAGGCTCTAGAATCTGGTTGTATGAATGCAATTGAAGACAGGAGGATGGCAAAGATCGTGCTGGTCTCAAGCTTTACCGCAGGGAATATGTTAATGGGGTTCGGCGCCATGCTTAGCGCAGCTGCAGGCGGGATTCAAATGGCGGCGCTGTTTCTGGTTGGTTGCATCGCGTTTGACTCTATTGATGGATCTTTGGCGCGGTTATTAGGCGCATCCAGCACGTTTGGCGCCGAGCTAGATTCGCTTGCAGACATGAGCTCATTTTCACTTGCAAGTGCGGCGGTGTTGTATTTTTGGCTTGGTCCAAGAACCGAACCTTGGATGATTTTATTGGCAACCTGCTTCCACATTGTTGCCGGTGCCGTGCGCTTGGCGCGGTTTAATGTTTCACCTTATCATGCCGAGTCGTTCGTCGGCATGCCCACTACGGCAGTAGCGGTGATTATCGCGGCTACGGTGATATCGGTGCCGAAGTTGGATGCAGTTGTGGGATTGGTGATGATTGGCGTGCTTGCAACCCTGATGGTCAGCACTCTGCC